>CAZJHX010000007.1:0-133125 GCA_964545715.1 uncultured Myxococcales bacterium | reverse complement strand
CGTCGCAGTCGTTGTCGGGGGAGTCGCTCTCCGACGTCGGCTCGTCGCCGCAGCTGCCGCACGCGTTTTTCACGCCCTCGTCGACCTGGCCGTCGCAGTTGTCGTCCACGCCGTTGCACACCTCGACCGGCTCAGGCGCACACAGACCACAGGAGTTGGCCACACCCTCGTCCACCTGCCCGTCGCAGTCGTCGTCGATGCTGTTGCACACCTCGACCAGCTCCGGACCGCACTCACCGCACGCGTTGAGCAGCCCCTCGTCGATCTCGCCATCGCAGTCGTCGTCGATGCCGTTGCACACCTCGATCGGCTCCGGACCACACAGCCCGCACGCGTTCAGCACGTCCTCGTCGATCTCGCCGTCGCAGTCGTTGTCCGCGCCGTCGCACACCTCGATGGGATCGGGACCGCACTCGCCACACACGTTGGTCACGCCTTCATCCACGACGCCGTCGCAGTCGTCGTCCAGCCCGTTGCACACCTCGACGTCGTCGATGGGATCCTCCAGGCACGCCAACGCCCCGTCGGTGCACACCGTCACGCCGTCATCACAGGCGTCCGCATCCGCGCCGTCGCACGCGCTCCCAAGCTCGGGAAACACGTCGTCGATCGAGCCGTCGCAGTCGTCGTCCACGCCGTTGCACACCTCCACGGCGCTCTCCGCGTCATCGCTGCACGCGGTCACGCCGTCGACGCAGGACAGCGTCCCGCCCTTGCACAGATCGGTATCGTCGCCGTCGCACGGGATCACGCCGCTGGTCAGCCCTTCGTCGGTCTCGCCGTCGCAGTCGTCGTCCAGCCCGTTGCAGATCTCCAGGTTGAAGGACCCCGGATCGTTGCAAAGGACCTCGCCGTTCACGCACACCAACTCACCGTCGGAGCAGCTGTCGGGGTCGTCGCCGTCACAGCTTTTGCCCTGGCCGTCAAAGACCTCGTCCACCTGCGAGTCGCAGTTGTTGTCGACGGCGTCACACACCTCCAGCGCGGACGTGGAGATCGCCCCGTTCGTCGGAGCGCAGTCCAGCGCGTTGGGGTCGCCGTCACCATCGATGTCGTCGTCGATGCAGTCCTTGATGCCGTCCCCGTCCAAATCGTCAAAGCCGTTGTCGATTCCGTCCTGGCAGTCGTTGTCCACGCCGTCGCAGATCTCTTCCGCGTCCGGGTGAATCGCCGGGTCCAGCGGCGCGCAGTCCTCGCACACGTCGTCGGGATCGCACGGGCTGCCGTCGCCATCCACGTCCAAATCACACGCGTCGCCCAGGCCGTCGCCGTCCAGGTCGTTCTGCGCGGGGTCGAACACCTCGGGGCACAGATCGTCCACGTCGGGCACGCCGTCCTCGTCCGTGTCCAAGATCGGCTCCTGGTCCATTGGGTCGGCGTCGTCACCGGTGTCCGTCGGCTCGGGATCATCTGCGGGCGGATCATCGGTCTGCGCCGGCTCGTCCGGCCGATCCGCGGGCTCGTCGTCTCCGCGCCGCGAGCGGCCCTCTGCCTGCTCGGAGTCCTGACGGTCGGGCCGCACGGTCTCGTCGCCCGTCACTTCGGTCCGCTCGACACGCTCCGAGGTGGCCGATTCGGCCGGCTGGTCCTCAGGCGTCCGGGCGATTGCGGGGGATTGGTCCCGCGACCCCGGCTGTGACATTGCGTCCGGCGAGTTGCCTGCACGGTGGGCTAATTGGTTGCCCTGTCCGGCTTCACAACCCGCAAGTGCTGCGAGGACGCCGGCACAAACAAAGGCAACGGTGGCGTGTCGTGTGTTCATTCTTCTCTCCCGATCTGTTGGTTTGATCTGTTCGACACGCCGGGAGATGATTTCGCGCAATGCAGGCTTTCGTGCTGACTTCTTTTGCCCGCGGCTTGTGCGTGATCGCGCTGCTGGCGGGCTGCACCAAAAACGGGGACAAGAACGCCGTGCCGAAGACGCTGACGCCACCCACACCCGGGGCGTTTCAGGCCGGGCCGCCGGTCAGCGAGCCCGCCACGCTGCTGAAGTGGCTGCAGACCAAGGCGCGCACAAAGGCCGGCAAGCGGCGCCTCTTCCGCCTGACCGTGACCGTGCACTTTCAAGACTCCTACCAGCTGGGCATGGGCGACGCACACATCGGGCTGACCGCCGACGCCCCCGCCGGCGCCATCAAGTTAGACCTGGACGACGGCGGCCTGGGCATCTCCCTGCTGGACACCATGCGCAGCCGCTGCCCCAACAAGGACGTCTGCTCCCTGTGGCTGGAGGGCTACTGGGGCCCGCTGCTGGAGCCGCCGCCCGGTCTGGACAAGGGCGACGACGGCCACCCATTTGCGGTAATGCGCGTGCACAAGTTCATCGCCGATCCCAAAGCGGAGGCCGCGCAGGCCCTCATCCAGACCGATTCTCCTTGACCGGCCTGACGGGCAACCCCTACTTTGACGGTCCTCGCATCCAACCGCGAGACGACGAGACCCAGTCCATGCTGAAGAGTCACCAGGCAACGCACTCCATACGACCAGCCCACTGGTCGCATGCTGCCGTGCGCTCGCACTTCAGCTAAGCGACCAACCCTGGAGCGCTGCGCTCTAACAAACCGGGCTGATTTCGAGGACTTCCGGCGCACAGCTGCGCCGAAATTGAGGTGTTGTCGTGGACAGACGATCCATCGACTCGATCGTCGCGTGCCTGGGCCGTAGGCGACGTCTTTTCTATTATTTTGAGGACCGCTACGCGCTGATGCTGCTGGGCCGCTTCGTCGGGCAGGGTCGCGCGGTTGCGGAGGTGCGCAAGTCCCAGTTCGGGCGACTGCTCAGCCGTCCGGGATGCCGCAAAGTGCTGGCCGACGCCGGACGCGGAGTCCTGGACGAGGGTATGTTCGCGTCGCGCTGGACCACCAACCCGCACTGCTATCGGCTGACGCTGGGCAGCTGGGGGCCGCGCAAGCCATCGCGTCACTGGCAGACCACGCTGGGACGCATGAACCTGGTGCTGCACCTGAACTTCTCGTCGCGCCACAACCGGCCGTACCGGCGCTGGTTCGGCCGCACCGCGCCCACCTACGTCTATGCGGGCCACCCGAAAGGACCGCGCGGTGAGCACACGCTGGCCTGGGCCCGCCTGGAGGTGGACCTGGAGACCGGCGAAGTGCTGGTCGAGGAGCTCCAGTCCGATTGGGTGCGCATGTACCGCTGGGAGATGCCGCACGAAGACGAGGCCAAGGCCAAAGTCGCGCGCTACGAGGCGCAGATCCTGGCGCACCACAAGCGGGTGTGGCAGGAGGCGCTGCTGTGCGCGGTGCTGGAGTTCACCGACCGTGAGCTGGGCATCGACCGCGTCTGGTACCACACGTGGGAGAGCGGCGCGCGACTCAAGGACGCCGGCGACGCGCCCCGCTCGCTGTACACGAAGCTGCCCAAGCGGTTTTGTTTTCAGCGAACCCGCGAGGTGCCGATGCTGCTGCAGCGCTCCACCGTCAGCTACGTGAAGCGACAACTGCGCAAGGGCGGGTTGGAGTTCTGGCGGTTGGATCTGCCGTAATGCTCACGGGCACGCCGGCTGAGGCGCTGTACAAAGGCCCGTCTGAGCGCCGGAGGTTTCGGTACACGCCCCCTGGCAACATACCGAGGTCTCGCTACCCCCGCACGGAGAGCCGGACGCGGGCGAATTGCACGTGTGTGTGTCGGAATCGCACCGCACCCCACACGTCGTGCCGGCGTCGGCTCCACAATCAGCGTTGTGGCGACACGCTTTGACAATCGGGAGGCGCTTGTCGGCTCCGCCGTTGCCGAAGCCGAAGTTCACGACCTTGTCGATGCTGGCCACGTTTTTGATCGGCCCGAGCGTCAGGCTGCCTTCCAGCGCGAGTACCTGGCCACGCGCTGGGGCGATCGGCATCGAGTCGTCTACCAACGCCGGAACATTGGCCACAACTGCCCAGTGTCCACCGAGGCTGAGTCGAACCTTGCGCACGGCCTCCGAAAACGCCTGGCGCACGAACCCCGAATTCTCAGCGAGCGTGTTTGTGTTCAAGAACAGGTATTGCCCCCCCGTCAGGCAGGCGATCTCCTGCATGCGTGGGTCGGTCTCGGGATAGCCATACGTCTGATAGTGGATAAACGTGACGTGCACATCGTTTGGCAGCTTGTTGGCCCGACGTGTCTGCAAATACGCCAGAATCGACTGGCGAGCCGACTCGAAGCTAACCGCGCCGGGGCACGGCGCCTGCGCTGTGGGGCCGTTGGTGTCAAAGCAGAACTGGAAGTCCGTGTTTCCCGGATGGCAGGTGTCAGGCCCGTCGGCGATGACGATCAGGTGCCGAGCCCGCTCCGGCTCATCGGCCGTGAGCGCGAAGACCTCGTCTACCGCCGTCCACAGGTTCGACCGCCCCCGGCCCGTTGCCAGCAGGTCGCGGGCCAGCGCGGAGCTGCCGTCGGTCGTGTGGCAACTGCCGGGCTGAGCCGCTTCGCCGGAGTTGTCTCGACCCGAGAGCTTGCACACCGGCTTGACCCCGACCTCCTCGTTGAACGCAAAGACAGTGGCTGAGTCGGACTCGTTCAGCGTTGCGACCAAATCCTCAGCCGTGGTCAGGCGCAGCCCCTTGCTGTGTGTGCAGTCGTCGAGGCGTTCCGGCAGTTTGACGGATCCCGGCTTCGCTTCGAGACAGGTTGGTCGGAACGCACCTGGCAATCGTGTGCCTTCGACGGCGCCGATTGTAGAGCCCGTGTGGTCGATCAGAATAGCGACGCCGATGGGCGTACCGCGGCCGCCGCCGAGGTGATCGACAAACACCAGGTCGTCGACTTCCACGGCAACACCGGCGCGGCCATTGCACGCGCCTGCGTTATCGCTGCCGGAGTGCGATCCCGCACAGCTGATATCCACAACCACGTCATCCGTGCCGATGTTGTCGCCCACCCGAAGCATGGTCCCGCCAACGATGTCTTCGCCGGGCCGGATCTGCGTGTCCTTATCTCCGTCGATGCGGGCGGTCGATTTCATGTTGAAGTTGATCTGAACGGCCTCCGCGTCGCCACTACATGCCGGGACCCAGCTCTCACCCTGTTCCGTGGTCTGCTTCTTGACCGGAACGGCGCCGAGGATCTGGACGCTCTCAAACTGAGCTTTCTGGAAAGTCACCCTGCAGGTTGTTGGAGACCCGCACTGACAGGTCAGCCCTTCGAGGTGATCACAGACGCACAGCTGCTTGAGGTCCGGACACCCATCGAATGTGACGTCGCCGAAAATATGCTCCGCCAAGAAGGCCCGGAAGTCCGCCTGCTGCAGGCAGGGCAGAATACACTGCGCGTGCGGGAACGCATCGTCCTCGGAGGATCCGCAGGCCACCGCACAGACCAGCATTGCCACCACCAGCGCACGCATAACCAGTCTCCTTCCTCACGGACCAGTAAACCACGTTCGCGCCAAAACTCTGACACGGGGCGAAGTAGTAGTTGCCGCACCGGCTCTATCGATGCGACCAACGGTCCGGATCCGCCCGAGACAGTCGGCTGCGCGTCACCCCGCTCCTGGCTGAGAACCAACGGCTGGCGCGACCGCGGTGGCGGTCCTCTGAGCATCTACAGCGTGCCGAGCAGTTGATGCGGTAGCCCGGGAATTGGCGCAGACGACGCGGCGCGACCCACTCGTCCCACGACCTGGCCCAGCCGACATAGTGCACTTTGAACTTGCCGTCGCGCGCCTCGATCAGCTTGGCCAGGTACCAGCCGCCGATCTCTAGCTAGCTCTCCTCTGCGTAGCGGCTGGGGAACCGCGACAAGAACGTGATGGCCAGCTGCAGCTCACGCGAGTCGACGCACTCGCCGATCTTATGCGTGTTCTGCTCGATGCCCGGGCCGAAGCCGAACATAGGCGGATGCGTGAAGCCGCCGGCGTTGACCCACGCCTTGCGCGGCGTCACGTCGATGCCGTGGTCCTTCTCGGGGACTGGGAAGCCGACGCCATCGGTGGAGAAGATCCAGCGGTCGACCCGCGCGCTGGGACGCAGCTCACCGCTGCCGGCCGAGGAGTCCGTCTTTGTGTTGGGCCCGACAACCGCGTCGTACACCTGCACCGCCGTCTGAATCGCCGGGTGTGCCTCGGGCGTCGCCCAGCCCATATAGATCTGCGGGTTGCCCGGCTGATAGCCGGTCCAGGTCAGGTCCTCGTAGACGGGCACCTCGACGCTCACCGACAGCCCCGCCGCACGCGCCGCCGCCACCGCATCCAGGCCCTCGACGTCGGCCACGGCCTGGTCGGGGGTCTCGCCCACGGTCAGGCGCCGGTCGAAGCGAAACGTGAACTTGTCCGGCACCGCGCAGTCGCTGGGCGTCTCCAGCTGACACCAGGACGCCGTTCGCGTGCCGTGCCCCAGAAAACTGTCGTCCAAAAAGCCGTCGCGCGCATCGTATTTCTTAGCCGCCTCGACCAGGATCCCGGCGCCGAACTCCAGGGGGTTCAACCCCTCCCACGGCATGGAGCCATGACACGAGCGCCCCGTGACCGTCACCTGGATCTGCATGCGCCCGCGCTGACCGCGGTAGATGCCCAGCGCGCCTTTGTTGGCGTCGCCGGTGCCCTCGGTCAGGATCACTACGTCGGGCACGAGCTCGGGACCGGCGCCCGGCAGCAGCTTGCCCATCACGTACATCGGACCCGCGCCGTCGTTGTCCTCTTCTGCGGTCGTCGCGTAGGCGCGGATGATCACGCCTTTCAGCGCGCCCTCAGGCGCCAGCTCCAGCGCGATTTTGGTCGCCAGGATCTCGGACACCACACCGCTGAGCTGGTCCGCAGAGCCGCGGCCGAACACCAGGTGGTTCCACTCGTCATCGGGCGGCACATGGCCCAGCTCGTCGCGAAGGAACGCGCGATCGGCCTTCTGCATATCCACCACGCCGTCGTACGCGTCGATGCCACCGCCGATCTTCTCGATCCACTGCGACCGCAGCGCCTTCACCGTGTCGGTGTGACCGTCGAAGTAGATGACGCGCTTGTCGGCCACCGGGATGCCGTCGTCCGGATCGGAGACGGTCCACACCAGGTTGCCGTACTCGTCGAACCACACGTCGTCGGGGTGCCGCACCGCGTTGCACTCGATAATCTTGCGCTTCATGTACTCCAGGCGCGGGCCCTCGTGGTTGCTCAGGCCGCACAGCGGGTCGCCGCCCTGATCGACCGGCTTGTCCACGTAGTCCGCGGGGATCCGAATGACTTCCTGCAGGATCTCCACCGCGAGGGGGAGGTATTTCTGGGCCAGCTCGGCCACTCTCTTGTCCAACATCGTGCTTTCTCTCTTGCCCTTTTCTTCTGACTAACCAGCGAGCCCGCGCAGCTTGCCGACAAGATCGTCGACCTTGTTGGCAGCGAGCATCGCCATGATCACGTAAACTTTCCAGTTGGCCTCGCGCGCCACGTTGACCGTGTGCTTGGCCATGACGCCCTCGCTGACCTCGTCGCCGATGTCAGCGGGCAGACAGTGCATGTACAGCGCGTCCCCTCCCGCCGTCAGCGCCATACGCCGCTCGTCGCAGATCCAGTCCGTGAACGCGGCGTTGCGCTCCAGGCAGCGGCCCTCGATGCGCGCCAGCTCGGACTTGTCGCCCGCCCGGTTGGCCGCCACCTTCTCCAGCATCAGATCGTACGGGCCCCAGCTCTTGGGGTAGACCACATCGGCGTCTCTGAACGCGTCGTCCATCGCGCCCGTGACCCGAAAAGACCCGCCGGATGCCGCCGAGTTGGCGTGCGCCGCGCTGACACAGTCGTCGATCAGCCGATAGCCCTCGGGGTGCGCCAGCGTCACGTTTGCGCCATAGCGCGTCAGCAGCGTGATCAGGCCCTGCGGCACCGACAGAGGCTTAGCGTAGCTGGGTGAGTAGGCCCAGCTGACCGCGATGCGCTTACCCGCCAGCCCGTCGGGGTAGTTTTCGCGCAGCCACAGAAGATCCGCCAGCGCCTGGGTCGGGTGATCCACGTCGCATTGCAGGTTGACGATAGGCACCGTGCGCTCGTTTCCGGTCGCCGCCAGGTACTCGTCGATGCCCCGCTTGATGTCGCGGATGAAGAGGTTGCCCTCGCCCAGGATCAGATCGTGCCGGATGCCCATCGCGTGGGAGTTCATGCCGAGCATGGCGCCGGTCTCCGCGGCCGTCTCGCCGTGAGCCACCTGCGTGGAGGACCCGTCCACGATGACTGGGCTCATCCCAAGCCGCGCCGCCGCGCCGGCCCAGGCCGACTTGGTGCGCGTGGAGTTGTCGAAGAAGACGGCGTACGCCAGCTCAGCCGGACACAGCGGCGTCTTGATCCCGGCGTTGTCCAGGGCCGCGAGCGCCCGCGCCACGTCGCACAGCGCGTCCAGCGCCGGGGTGGTCCAGTCCTGGGTCAGCATCACGCTCTCGCCGCGCAGGGCTGCGACAGCCTGGGGGTTCAGCGCCGCCAGGCGGTCTTGGACAATCGTCATGACTCCTCCTTGATGATGGTTGTGCCCGACGTCCCGTCCACGGCCTCGACCAGGTTCGGGGGCGAGCAGATGATGGCCTGGCCGCCCGGGCGCCGGTTCAGATAGAAGATCGACGCCTCCATCTTGGGCCGCATGCTGCCCGGCGGAAACTGGTCGCGGCGGGCCAGGGCTCGCACCTCTTCCACCGTCAGCCTGGGATGCCGCTTCTCGTGTTCGGTGCCCCAGTCTTCGTACACAGCGTCCGCCCCGGTGGTGATCACGAGGCGCGATGCATCCAGGCGAAGCGCCAGCCGTGCGCTGACGCGGTCCTTATCGATGACCGCCTCCAGCCCGGTGATGTGGCCGTCCTCGTCACGCACGATCGGGATCCCGCCGCCGCCACAGCACACGACGGTCCAGCCGTCGTCCGCCAGGTGTTGGATGGTCTCGAGCTGCACGATCCGCTTGGGGTTCGGCGACGGAACCACGCGCCGCCAGCCGCGCTTGCCCTCGCGAATGTTCCACCCATGCTCTTTGCCCAGCTGCTCGGCCTCGGCCTGCGTGTAAAAGCGGCCGATGGGCTTGGTCGGGTCCTCGAACTCATGGTCTTCGGGGTCGACCTCGACCTCGGTCACGATGGTAGCGACCTTGCCCTCCAGCCCGCGCGTGCGCAGCTCCTCTCGCAGCGCCCGCTGAATCATGTAGCCCAGCGCGCCTTGTGTGTCCGCGACCAGCGAGTCGAGGGGCACCCGGTGCACAACACCTTTGGTCAGCTCTGACCGCAGCTGCATAAAGCCAACCTGTGGGCCGTTGCCGTGCGTCAACACGATGCGCTCGCCGCGCGCGATCAGGTCCACCACCGGCGACATCGCCCGCGCCGTCACCGCGAATTGGTTATCGACGGACGGCGGTAGTGCCGGGTCCAGCAGGGAGTGCCCACCGATGGCGACAACTGTTATGTCTGCGACCATTCGGAGCACCATAGTTCAAAGCGAACGCGGCCGCTACAGCCCCCGCATGCTTTTAGAGGCGGATCTGAACGTCTGTTGGAGGGTCGCGCAGCTGGTCAGGGCTCGTCGGAGCCGCCGTGGGGAGGTCGGGGGCGCTGACAGCCTCGCGATCGAGGTTCAGCGGCTCCTCGCCGCGCATGATGCGGTCGACCTTGTCGGTGATGACCTGCTCCTCGAGCTTTCGGCTGTCCTGCACCCACTTCCACTGCGGACCGTAGTCTCGGCAGCCGAACTCGGTGTCCCCGGTCGAGCAGAAGATCCGGATGTGAAAGTGGTTGGCGTGCGGGCTGGAGTCGCGTGGGCGCACGATGACCTTCTCGGCGCGCCGCATCAGCTTGGGGTCGACCTGCATGCGCGCGGCGTGGTCCAGCAGCAGGTACTTGAGCGGGGTGTCCAGGAAGACCCACTGGATGCTGGCGCGCTCGTCGCTGAGCAGCGCAGCCACAAAAGCCCAGTTGCGAGCCACGTCAAACAAATATCGGCCGGTCGTGTCCACTTTGCTGTCCCGAAAGCGCGGGAAGCCGGGCGGGTCGACCGCGTTGCCGTCCAGGTCGGTCGCGTAGAGCCCGATGTCGGCGTCGCGACCGCTCTGATGAGAGACGCTTGGCGTGATCTTGCCGCCCTCTTTTCGGCTGAGGTTGCCCACGCGCAGCACGGCCCCGGGCTTGACGCGCGCAACCTCGGCGGCCGCCTGCTGAATCAGGCGGACCAGGTCGTCGCTGCCCCAATACCAGCCGCGCTTCTGGGTGCCGGGCAGCACCCGATGGTAGTGACCGTCCAGCGGCAGCGCCTTGCCGTTGATGAGCCAGCCGCCGTTGGGCGGACCGATAGAGAACGAGCGATCCCCGGGCAGCTTGCCGGCGGCGGGACGCGGGGGCGGCGCGACGACCTCGCCGCCGTCATGCTCGGCCTCACCACCGTAGTAGTCGTCGGTCAGCTCCGGATCATCCTGGCTGGCCCGAGCCGAAGACGGGATGGGCACGGCGTCCGCCACGAGCGCTTTGGCGGCGCCGTAAAAATGCGACAGACCGAGCCGCGGCAAGCGCTGCGACTGGACAGGCAGCCGCCGATGCACGAGCGCGTCGGTGCTGAACGGCTCCGGCGCGGGCGGCGGCTCCTTCTTCTTGCACCCGGCGCTGATCACCAGCGCGCAGGCAAGCAGGAGCACAGTTCGGGCGGGTCGCAGACCTGTCACGGGCCCGAGTCTATAGGTCTGCGGCCGTGTCGACCCAGAAAAGTTCCTGCGGGCGCGACGGCGCTCACTCGTCAGAGTTGCGCTCGGGGACCCACTTCCCCGCTACCCGGCCGAGCGCTGCCAGAGCGTGACGGTGCCGGCCCGCAGCGCAGCGGTCGCCGACGCCCTGGCGACGGGCGTCTTTGTGCTGGGCCCGGTCACGGTCAGCCGGGGACTGCGGAGGCCGTCCAAAACGCGTTAGTCTCAGCGGATGCATGGCGCCATCATCTTCGACTGCGACGGGACCCTGGCCGACACCATGGGCGCGCATTTTGTGGCGTGGTCGGCCATCGCTCGGCGGTATGGCCTGCATTTCCCAAAAGAGCGGTTCTTCTCGATGGCCGGCGTCCCGACCCGACGGATCGTGGAACAGCTGGCCGAGGAGGCCGGGGTCTCGCTGGACGTCAACGCGGTGTGCGAAGAGCGCGAGGCCTTGTTCATGGAGCGCATCACGGACGTCGGGCCGGTAGGACCCGTGGCAGCCATCGCGATCAAGCAGCGCGGCAGAGTGCCTATGGCGGTGGCATCGGGCAGCTTGCGAGCTGCCGTCCACGCGACGCTGGAGCAGCTGGAGATGCGCGACTGGTTCGACCCGGTGCTGGGCGCCGAGGACACCGTGAACGGCAAGCCGGCGCCCGACATCTTCTTGCTGGCGGCGCGGCTGATGGCGGTCGAGCCCGCGCAGTGCGTCGTTTATGAGGACTCGAACAAAGGGCTGGAGGCGGCGGCGGCCGCGGGTATGACGGGCGTGGATGTCCGACCCTGGTATACGCCGTGGTGGCCGGTATGAGCCGTACGAGCAAGACAGCGCTTCCGGAGATTCCGCACCGCCTCATCGAGGATATCGTGCAAGGGCACTGCGTCGCGTTTGTGGGCGCCGGCTTCTCAGCCGTGGCCGTGCCGGGATGGCAGGGCCTGCTCAAGACGCTGGCGGACGGGGTCCCGGCCAAAAAGTCGCGCACCGAGATCCAGATGCTGGTGGAGCGGGCCAAGACGCCGCTGGAGTTCGAGATGGTCGGCCAGCTGCTGCGCGATGCGCTGGGCGACGGCTTCGACCGTGCGGTCAGCAATATCCTGACAGGCAAGCCGACGGCCAAAGAGCGTCGACGCATGCTGCGCCGTCAACAGCTGCTGGCCGAGATTCCGTTTGCCGGCGTCCTGACCACAAATCTGGACCGCTTTATCGAGGGGCGGGCGCCTCAGCCCGAGGTCTATCGAGACCTGCTTCGGCCACAGCGGCGCTGGTGGTCGCGGTCGGCGTGGAAGAGCGCGCCCAACCCCGAGTACGTCATCAAGCTGCACGGCGATGTCGATGATCTGGCGAAGAACAGCCCGGTGCTGGCGCGCGCAGACTACCGGCGACGGGTGTACGGCGCGGCGAACTACGCCACCTTCCTGCGCGCGATCCTGGCGTCGCGGACCGTGCTGTACCTGGGCGTGTCCTTCACGGACGCCTACATGAACGAGCTGCGGTCCGAGGTGCTGGCCATGCTGGACCCCAAACCGCATCACGCGAGGCGCCCGATGGCCTACGCGATCATGAACGACGTGGGCGCAACCCAGCGGAAATATTTCAGAAAGCATGAAGGAATGGAGGTCCTCTCCTACCCCTCCTACGGGGACGATTACAGCGGCTTTGACGACCTGCTGGAGCAGATTCATGGCCGCACCTCCACGGTGGCTCGGCTGGGCGATGCGCTGGCCGACAAGCGCCTGTTGTGGGTGGACGCGCACCCATCCAACAACAGCCTGGGATACGAAGTGCTGATGTCCGCCGTGAAGGGACAGAAGGGGGCCTGCACCGTCCTACAGGTCAAGACCCCGGCGGAGGCGGCCGAGCAGCTGAAGACCGCCGACTGGGACCTGGTGATCAGCCACTACGGCGTGCGCTACCCGCAGCCGCCGGTCATCGTCGAGCTGCTGTCCGGCATCCGGCAGCAAGACCATCGCGTGCCGGTCATCGTGTTTTCACTGGAGGATGTCAGTGGAAAGCGGCGCAGAGAGGTCCTGGGACTTGGCGCCTTTGACTACATCCACTTGTGGGAGGACCTGTTCCGCCTGCTGGTCGCCGTCCTGGCCTAGCAGATCGCTGCTAGAGGCCACGGTCGCCGAACTCGAGCGCCTTGTCGATGATGTCGAAGCCCTCTTTCAGCTCGGACTCCGTGATGCACAGCGGGGGCACCGTGAAGACCCAATTCCAGCGCACAAAGGTGTGCAGACCGGACTCCCGCAGCGACTTGGCTACCTCAGCCATCGGGCCGCCCGGGGCGCTGTTCCACGCGGCCAGCGGCTCGCGCGTCTCGCGGTCTTTCACGCACTCGATAACGCCGAAGAGCCCGATGTTGCGCACGTCGCCCACGCAGGGGTGCTTCTCTTTCATTTCTGCCAGGTGGCCCGCCATCTTCTCGCCCATGGTGGCGGCGTTCTGGACCAGGCCCTCTTCCTCATAGACGTCGATGCACGCGACCGCAGCCGCACAGCCGACCGGGTGACCGCTGTAGGTCAGCCCGCAGACCAGCGGATGGCTGTCGAAGTGGTCTGCGATGTGCTGGCGCACGACGACCGCGCCCAGCGGCACGTATCCGCAGGTCAGGCCCTTGGCCATGGTGATGATGTCGGGCGTGACGCCGTAATGCTCGATGGCGAACATCTTGCCCGTGCGCCCGAAGCCGCTCATGACCTCGTCCGCGATCAGCAGAATGCCGTGCTTGTCGGCGTACTCGCGTAGCGCCTGCCAGTAGCCGTCCGGCGGGATGATGAGCCCGCTGGAGCCGGTGACGCTCTCCATCATGATGGCGGCCACGTTTTGCGGGCCCTCGAACTCGATCGTCTGAATGACGTGATCGATGTAGACCTGCAGATTGCCCTCGGGCGCGTACCCGAACGGGCAGCGATACGCGTAAGGATCGTGCACGCGAACGATGCCGCTGATCCCGGGCTCGTTGGGCAGCCGGCGCGGGTCGCCACCGGCCGTCGCAGCGCCGTACGTGGCCCCGTGATAGCTGCGATAACGGGTCACGATCTTGTGCCGTCCCGTGTACTGACGCGCGATCTTGATCGAGTTCTCGACCGCCTCCGCCCCGCCCAGCGTAAACAGGCACTTGTTCAAGTCACCCGGCGTAACTCGCGCCAGCGCCTTGGCGGCTTTGGCCTTGATCTCGGTGGCCAGCCCCGGATACGCAAACGACAGCGACGCGACCTGATCCTGAACCGCCTTGATCACCTTGGGGTGACCGTGGCCGATGTTCATGTTCATCAGCTGGCTGGAGAAGTCGATGTAGCGCTTGCCGTCGGCGTCCCAGAAATAGCTGCCCTTGCCATGGCTCATCACGATGGGGTTCGTGACCGCGTTCTGCGCCTTCCAGCTGTAGAACGCGTGCTCCCGCGTGGTGGCGACGATCTGGTTTCGTTCCATGTTTGACTACTTGGTGGTGAGGTTGTCGGTCTGCTCGGCGATGTTGTCGCCCCACTCCAGGTCGCGGTTCTTCTGGCCGGCTTTCTCGGCCTTGGCCGCGATCTGGCGCTCCACGAGGTCGTGGTGGGTCGTGAAGTACGGCAGCGACTTGCCGATGAAGTCATCCACCGTGTTGAAGCCCTTCTCGTCCATGAAGGCGTGAAGGCCGTCGATCAGGTTGGAGACCATCGCATGCCCGTGCAGCATGACGCCCGTGCAGACCTGCACGGTGCGCGAGCCGACCAGCATGAACTCGATGGCGTCATCCGCCGACACGACACCTCCGATGCCCGAGACGACCAGGTCGGGGTTGTCCAGCATCATCTCCGACACCATCCGCAGCGCGATGGGGCGAACCGCGTGATAGCTGTAGCCGCCCGGCGTCGAGTAGCCCTCGACCGTCGGCATGGGCCGAAGCGTGTCCAGATTGATTCCGATAACGGCCAGAATGGTGTTGATGGCCGAGACGCCGTGCGCCCCACCCTCCACAGCCGCGCGCGCGGGACGCGTGATGTCGCCGATGTTGGGCGTCATCTTGGCCCAGACCGGCTTGTCCGTGGCCTCGACCACCCAGCTGGTGACCTCTTTCACGATCGGCGGGTTCTGACCCATAGCAGCGCCCATCTGGTCTTCGGGGTGACCGTGGGGACAGGAGAAGTTCAGCTCGAACGCGTCGACGCCGGCTTCGTCACACAGGCCCGCAAGCTCCTGCCAGCGGTCCTTGTTGTAGCTCTCCATCAGCGACGCGATCAGGATCCCCTCGGGATAGTCATCCTTGGCGCGCTTGAAGTCCGGGATCCAGTCCGACAGCTTGCGGTCGGAGATCAGCTCGATGTTCTGAAAGCCGATGACGTTCTGGTTGCCGCGCGCGCCGTCAAACGACTCAAGCCGCGCCTTGCCGTATCGGGGCGCCACGTTGATGACTTCGGTGGTATCCAGCGCCACGGTCTTGGCGACCACGCCGCCCCAACCGCACTTGAAGGACTTGGCGATCGTCTTGTAGTTGGTCCCGGGAGGGCCCGACCCGATCACGAACGGGTTGGCAAAGTGCATCCCGTTGACCTCGACGCTGATGTCCGCCATGTCTCTCTCCCTTCAGATTTTGGAAGGGACCAGTCTACACGACTTTTGCTCGATGATGGCGCTAGCGGTCTTCTTCTTGGGCCGCCCACCAGCCCTTCCAGAGCTCGTAGTCGACGCCGAAGGCCATGCCGGTGATGCGCTCCAACGTGGTGCCCGCGTCCCTTACGATGACGCCGTCCTCCACGCGCAGCACCTCGATCACGTCCGGAACGGACCGCTTGTCGTTCAGGAACCTGAGCGAGAACAACGCCGTTCGCTTGAGCGGGGCGTGGCGTGAGCCCAGCGCCTTCACCACGACCGGCGTCGCGCTGCGATGGCCCAGCAGGCCCAGGCTGCCGATTGCGGCGACCTTTACCGACACCTCGCGATCTCCGGCCGCCTTGATGAGCGCCGGCACCACTCGCTTCAGGTTTCTGCGCCGCTCCGACTTGCCCAGCGCATCCGCGGCCGCCGCGCGCACCGCCGGGTTGTCCTGGCTCAGCGCGGCGATCAGCGCCTTGTCGACGGCCCGGCCCGAGCGGTCGCCAAGCGCCGACAGCACCAGGGTGCGCACCATGTAGTTCGACTTCCGCGCCAACTTGACGAGCAGGCGGGTGCTGACGTCGTGTTTGATGCGCTGCAGCGCCATCACGCCCAGGATCTGCCCCGCCGGACTCAAGCCCGCGAACGCCTTGCCCAGCGGCTTCACCGAAGCCTGCTTGTAGTTCGCCAAGCGCACCGGAATCGACTGGCAATGCGCCTCGTCAACGGTGCGACACTCGGCCAGCGCCTCGATCGCGCGCGTGACGGCCCTTGGCGTCTTGCCGTGCGCGAAGGCAGCGAGACCGATCACGATCAGAACCGACACAACACGCGTCATGGGCTCCCCTCCACCGCCGCCACAAACGCGGCGACCATCGCAGGATCTTTCTGGCCCGGGGCGCTCTCCACGCCGCTCGCCACGTCGACCGCCCAGGGCCGCACCGCATCGATCGCCTGCGCCACATTGGCCGCGTTCAATCCACCGGCCAGCACCATCTTGGCCCCGCGCTCGCGCGCACGAGCCGCCAGGTCCCACGGCGCCGTCTGACCCGTCCCGCCCACCTGGCCCGCCACGTACGCGTCGACCAGATACGGATGATCCTCGCTGTCGAGGTAGTCGTCAATGCGGTCCAGGATCGACGCGTCTCGCAGCCGAAACGCCTTCATGAACGGCCGCCCGAACGAGCGGCAAAAAGCGGGACTCTCGTCCCCGTGAAATTGCAGCAGGTCAAAATCGCAGGTCTCGACCGCCCGACGCACGGTGTCGGCGTCCGGATCGACAAACAGCGCGACCGTCTTGATGCGCGCCGGCAAACGACTCACCAACTCATCGGCCCGTGACGCCGACACGCAGCGCCGGGACCCTGGCCACAGATTAAATCCCACGTATGCCACCCCTATCGCGTCGACCACCGCATCGCAGGAGGCCTCCGTGGCCAACCCGCACACCTTTATCGCGGTCATGCCATCTCCATCATGACCGCGCGCCGAGGAGCTCCGCCAGCGCCTCGCCGGGGTGTGGGGCCCGCATCAGCCTTTCGCCGACAAGCACCCCATCATACCCTGCGTCGGCCAATCGCCGTAGGTGGTTTTGCGAGTCGATGCCGCTCTCGGAGATCTTCACGCAGTCTGCGGGAAAGCGTGACGCCAGCCGCTCGCTGGTCGCGACATCCACCTCAAAGCTGTGCAGGTCGCGGTTGTTGACCCCGATCAGCGGCGCTCCCATCGCCCCGGCGACATCCAGCTCGTGCTCGTCGTGCACCTCGATCAGCGGCGTCATCCCCAGCCGGGTCACCTCTCCAAACAGCGATTTCAGCTCCGCGCGACCAAGCGCCGCCACGATCAAGAGCACCAGGTCCGCTCCCCAGGCGCGCGCCTGAAAGACCTGTATCGGCGACACGATGAAGTCCTTGCACAGGATCGGGATCGACACCGCCGCGCGCGCCGCCTCCAGGTCCGCGCCACAGCCGTCAAAGCCCTCTTTGTCCGTGAGCACGCTCATGGCCGCCGCACCCGCCGCCTCGTACATCCTGCCGATCTCGGCGGGGTCGGAGTCCGCTCGAATCGGTCCCTTGGACGGTGACTTGCGCTTGTGCTCCGCGATAACGGCCAGCCCGCCAGGGCGCTTCAGCGCGCTCAGGACGTCCGTGGTGCACTTGCTCAGCTTTCCCTGCAGATCCCACAGGTCCACGTTGTCCACATTGGCGCGTAGCTCTCGACGCTTGCGGTCGACGATCTCGGCCAGATAGCTCACGAGTTTGTCGCCGCGATCAGCTTATCCAGCGCCGCCAGCGCACGACCGTCATCGATCGCCGCCTGCGCCACCGCCACTCCGTCGGCGGGATCGTCGGCCACCTCGGCCGCAAACAGCGCCCACGCCGCGTTCAGCACCACGGTCGTGCGCGCCGGACCGGGCTCTCCGCCCAGCACGCTTCGGATGATCCCCGCATTCTCCTGCGCATCCCCACCCGCGATGTCGGCGTGGCTCACGCGCGGCAGACCGAGCGCCTCGGGCGACGTCGTACGCACGTGCACCGCGCCGTCCGACCAGACCGCGACCTGGGTCTCTGTTACGGGGCTGACCTCGTCCAGACCGTCGTCCCCGTGCACCACAACCGCCCGGCGCGCGCCAAGGCGTCCGAGCGTCTCCGCGATGGCCGCGATCCGTTCACCGTCGTACACCCCAACCAGCTGATGGGACGCGCCGGCCGGGTTGGTCAGCGGCCCCAGCAGGTTCATGATCGTACGCACGCCCAGCTGGCGGCGCGCGGGCATCACATGCCGCATGGCCGGGTGATGCGACGGCGCGAACATGAAGGCGAAGCCCACTTCGCGCAGGATTTCGGACACACGAGTCACCGGCACGTCCAGGCGCACACCAAGCGCCTCCAGGACATCCGCGCTGCCCGCCCGGCTGCTGATCGCGCGATTGCCGTGCTTGGCGACCACCGCCCCAGCGCCGGCGCACACAAACGAGACCGCGGTCGAGATGTTGAACGTCCCAGCGCCGTCACCGCCCGTCCCGCACGTGTCCAGCACCCGCTCGACGTTGTGCTCCACCCGCGAGACGCACGCCCGCATGCCCGCCGCAGCGCCGGAGATCTCCTCCACCGTCTCGCCCTTCATCCGCAGCCCGACCAGCAGCGCCGCGATCTGCGCGTCGGTGGACTCACCGGCCATGATGGTGTTCATCGCCAGCCGCATCTCGGCCTCGGAGAGGTCCTCGCCGGCCACCACCTTCTTCAAATAGGGCTTCAGGGGCACGGTGCCTCCGCCAGTGTCAGAAAGTTCTTCAAGAGGTCCATACCCGAGGTGGTCAAGATGGACTCGGGGTGAAACTGAATCCCCCACGTGGGGTGCTCGCGGTGCCGCACACCCATGATCTCACCATCGTCGGCCGCGCGCGCGCTCACCTCCAACGCCTCGGGCACGGACTCCTGCGCGGCGACAAGCGAGTGGTACCGCGTGGCGTCAAACGGGTTCGGCAAGCCGGCAAACACACCCCGCCCGTCGTGGTCCACCGCCGATGTCTTGCCATGCATGATGCGCCCGGCGCGGGTGATGGTGGCGCCAAAGGCCTGGCAGATGCTCTGGTGTCCCAGGCACACGCCCAGCATCGGAATGCGCCCGCTGTAGGTCCGCACGACCTCCAGCGAGATGCCGGCCTCGTCGGGCGTGCACGGCCCCGGGCTGATCACGATAGCCTTGGGAGCCAGCTGCTCGATGTCCGCGGCTGTGATGGCGTCGTTGCGCTCCACGCGGACGTCCGCACCCAGAATCCCCAGGTACTGCACCAGGTTCCAGGTGAAGGAGTCGTAGTTGTCGATCATCAGGATCACGGGCCAAACGCCTCCCGCGCCAATCGAATGGCGCGCAACACCCCGCGGGCCTTCTCTCGCGTCTCCTCAAACTCGCGCGCAGGGACCGAATCGTACACGATGCCCGCGCCCGCCTGCACGTAGAGCTTGTCGGCCGTCACCAGGACACTGCGAATCGCGATCGCCAGATCGAGGTTGCCCCCGTAACCGATGTACCCGGCGGCCCCGCCGTACACCCCACGCCGCGAAGGCTCCAGCTCCTCGATGATCTCCATTGCCCGCACCTTGGGCGCGCCCGACAGCGTTCCGGCGGGAAAAGTGGCCCGAATGACATCTTCAGACGGCAGCGACGGGTCGATCGTGCCCACGACGGAGCTGACCAGATGCATGACCGTGCTGTACCGCTCGACGACCATCTTTTCGGTCACCTCGACGGTCCCTGTCTTTGCCACCCGACCGACATCGTTGCGTCCCAGGTCCAGCAGCATCACGTGCTCCGCCAGCTCTTTGGGATCGGCGAGCAGCTCGGCCTCGATCGCCAGATCTTCCTCCACCGTCGCCCCGCGCCGTCGCGTGCCGGCGATGGGTCGCACCTCCACGCTGTCGCCCTCCCGGCGCACCAGAATCTCCGGGCTGGCGCCGACCAGGGCGTAGTCGTCGAAGCGCATATAAAACATGTAGGGCGATGGGTTGGTCAGGCGCAGCGCGCGGTAGATCTCAAACGGCGTCGTGCTGCTGGACTGCACCTCGAACCGGCGCGACAGCACGACCTGGATGATGTCCCCGGCGCGAATGTAGTCGCGTGCCCGCTCGACTATGGCGCAGAACTGGGGCTCGTCCAGGTTGCTGGGCGGGTCCTCGGGCAGCGGAGTCAGCTCGATCGACGGGCGAGGCGGCTCTTCCGGCGTCCGCAGCCGCCTCACCGCCGCGTCGATGGCGGCGCAGGCCTGGGTATAGGCCGCGCCGACGTCCATCCCGGTGTCGATTCGGACCGGGCACACGACCGTGGCGCGCTGGCGAAGGCTGTCCAGGGCCACGACGATGCCGGCTTCGATCAGGTGGGCGTCCGCCGTCGGCAGATCCGGCTCGTTATCGCGCGGCAGCGTCTCGATGCACTGGACCACGTCGTAACCCAGAAAGCCGACCAGCCCGCCCCAGAAACGCGGCAGGCCCTCATCGCCGACCGGCGTCCAGCGGCTCGCAAACCCGCAGACCTCAGCGAGCAAATCGTCTGAATCGGAGAGGTTCTGCTTGATGGTCGCGCGCGGCTCCACGCCGATAAAAGAGTAGCGGCCCCACTTCTCGCCGCCCTCGACCGACTCCAGCAGATAGGCGGCCTTGGACGGGTCGCGATCGAGGCGCAGGAACGCGGTGAGCGGCGTCAGAAGGTCGGCGACGACCTCTCGTCTGACTGGGATCACCCGCCCGGGCGACGCCAACTCCTTGAACCTTTCTTTGCTTGGGTAGTGCACGTTATTGTAATCGTTAGAGGGCTAAGCGCTCAGGGGGGCGACGGTAACAAAAATGCGAATCCGCTTCATCTACTTCGCCGGCTGCCGCGAGGCTGTCGGTCAGGTCAGCGAGGATGTCGAGCTGGCATCAGGGGCCCGCGTAGCAGACGCCGCGGCGTGGCTAAGGGAGGCGCACCCCAAGCTGGGGCGCATCCTGACCACCGTGCGCTTCGCGGTAAATCGTGAGTTCACGGACGCGGAGCATGCGCTCAGCGACGGCGACGAGATCGTGCTGATTCCACCGATCAGCGGCGGCAGCGGCGAGCGCGCACGGCTCACCGACAAGCCGATCGACCGTGAGACTGCCGCGGCGATGATCGCCGTCGATCAGGCCGGCGCGATCGTCAGCTTTCTGGGCGTGGTGCGACCGACCAGCAAGCAGGGACGCGCCGTGACCGATCTGTTTTACGAGGCGTACGAGCAGATGGCGGTTGAAAAGCTGGAGCAGTGCCTGCGCGAGGCGGGCGAGCGCTGGCCGATTCTGGACGCCGCCGTCGTCCACCGGATGGGCAGCCTGACGCTCGGAGAGGCCGCGGTCTCTGTCGCCGTGTCGTCAAAGCACCGCAAAGAGGCCTTTGCCGCGTGCGGATACATCATCGATCGCATCAAAGAGATCGTCCCGATTTGGAAAAAGGAGACGGGTCCTGACGGCGCCGAGTGGGTGAGCGAGGGCGCTTGAGCGCAGGCCTCCTCCCCACCCTCATTCTCACAGCGACGCTGGCGCAAGCAGCGCCGCCACAGGTGTCTGTCTCCGGTCCGAAGCTGGCGACCTGCGGGGACGCACAGTGCCTGCAGATGAAGGTGCGGCTGACCACGCCGCCAAAGCTGTCACGAACGGTAGCCGTGCAATCCTCCGAGGGCTTTGTCCTGCGGTTGGCGGCCGCGTTTCCAGCGCACGGCCGAGTGGTGATCGACGAGGTGGTTCTGGCGCTGGGCCGCCTGGTCACCAGCCGAAAGCCACGGCTGCGAGCGCTGGCGCTGGGCGCGTTGGATGCGATCGACACCGCCGCCTCTCCGCGCTATTTCGACGTCAAGGACGGGGTGCTGCTGCAGGCGGGGGTGGCGCTGAGAATCGCGGCGGTGGCGCGACGATACTTCAGAAGAGCGGGGCGGCGCATCACGGTGACCAGCGGCACGCGCGATCCGCACCGCCAGGCCGACGCCATGTACGGCAAGCTCAGCTACGGCGTCGATCTCTCGCGCGTTTACGGCAATCGCGGCGCGGCGCGCGACATCCAGCGCACGTTTCGAGAAGGCCGCCGAGACCGCAAGCCCAGGGCGGAGATCGTGGGCGACATGAGCGCCGTCATCACGGAGCAGATCGGGGCCGGCGTGTATATCTCGAAGCACCTGGTCGCCGGCGCCGTCGACATTCGCTGCAAGGACATGTCGCGGCAGGAGAAGCGGTGGCTCAGGCACGCGGTCAAGGCCGATGGACGCATCGCCATCGTCGAGGAGCGGCGACCCCCGCACTTTCATTTGACATTGCGTTGAAATAATATACTTTACATTGTAATCTGTGCGCAAATAGCGGTACGATACCCCAAACCTTCAACAAAGCAGTACACATGGCAGCAACCTTAGAGGATCGAAAGACAGCCGGTCTCGGCAAGCGCATCCGGACGGCACGCCAGTCGATGGGATGGTCTCTGGCCCAGTTGGCGGATAGCGCCAGCATCTCCAAGGGCTATCTGTGGCAGCTTGAGAACGAGCGCAACGCCAATCCCTCCATGGAGGTGCTCCTGCGCATCGCTGACGCGCTGGACACCACGATCGCGGCGCTTCTGGGTAAGCCGGGGGTGCGAGCGAGCTGGGACAACGACCTGCCCGAGGACCTGCATCCGAGCCTTCGCGAGTTCCTGTCGGACCGGCGCAAGTCGGGCCGCGCGGTCCCGCAGGAGGACGTGCGTGTCCTGCACAGCATCCAGCGCCGCGGTGAACATCCGATGGCCAAGGAAGACTGGGACGTGCTGCTGCAGGTCATCCGCAAGTTGAGCGCAGCGAAGTCGTAAGTGACCGTTACGGCCACATTCATCGATGAGCTGGTAGAGGCTCATCCCCACGCCGGCGGAGCCGAGGGTGCGATTCGCGCTGCTGCACGCGACCGCCTTGAGCTCGCCCGGACGCGTGGTCTCTGTGGCCCACCGTTTGACCCGCATGTACTGGCGTCCTTGATGGACATCAAGACGCGCCCCTCGAACCTGCTCCCGGGCATGGACGCGATGATCGTTCCGGACAGCGAAGGCAAGATGACCATCGTGTGGAACGACCGGCTGCCGAAGAAGCGCACGAACTTCTCGGTCGCCCACGAAATCGGCCACACGCTGTTCCCCGGCTGTGCGCAGATGGTCAACTTCCGCCACGGCATTCACGGCGACCCGGCTCAAGAGCTGGAGACGCTGTGCGATATCGCCGCGGCCGAGTTTTTGATGCCGTACCAGGACTTCTCCAAAGATCTGGAGACGTTCGGCGCCGGTCTCGAGGCGGTTCAGCGCTTGAGCGCCCGCTATCAGGCATCCTACGAGGCCATCGCCATCCGCGTGCAGTACGCCACGAGAGAGCCGCTGGCCATGTTTGTGTGTGGCACCAACTCAGGCAACGCGCTGACCATTCATTACGGCTTCGTCAACGAGGCCTTCGACGACGAGACAGGTCTGTGGTTCGAGCCCGGAGCCGTTGTTCCGCGGTATTCGATCGCCCAGAAAGCGCTGCGCTCTCCGCTGCGGCTGGTCTTCTCCAGCTCGCGCGAGATCTGGCGCAGCAAGTACAACCTGCACACGCTGGACGTAGAGGTCATGAGCGTCCCAAGCGCCCCCGGACAACCACCGCGCGTCCTGGCGCTCGTCCGACCGAGTTGACCAATACCAATTGTTGACTGGTTGACCCGATCCACCACGGTTGAAATCATCGGCGGGTGAGCCGCCCTCTCATCACGCTCGGACCATTCACCATGGACGCACCGCTGCGCGAGGGCGGCATGGGCGAGGTCTGGTCCGGCCGGCACACCGAGAGCGGGCTGCCGGTCGCGATCAAGGTGTTGATGTCCGATCGCACGCGGGACGCAGAGTTTATCGCGGCGTTTCGGCGAGAAGTGCGTGCGGTGGCCGCGCTTGATCACCCCGGCATCATCAAGGTCTACGAGTACGGCACGCTGGACGCCGCAGCCGCGCAACAGGCGCCGGAAAAGCTGGTGGTTGGCAGCCCGTACCTGGTGATGGAGTTGGCCGAGAGCTGCCTGGTCGACAAGGTGCCGGTAAGCGACTGGGAGGACCTGAAAGCGCTGACACTGACGCTGTTGGGCGCGCTGGCACACGCGCACGCGCACGGACTGATCCACCGCGACATCAAGCCGGCCAACATCCTGCAGCTGCCGCCGACGGGAGAGCCGTGCCCTGTCACCGGCGGCATGGCCGGCATCGTGCTGACCGACTTCGGGATCGCGCACGCCGTGGTGGACGAGGCGGTAACCGGCCCCATCGAGGCGTCGTGTGGGACCCCGGGTTATATGGCGCCGGAGCAATTCGAAGGCGCCTGGCGCGCTTTTGGCCCGTGGACTGACCTGTACGCGCTGGGCTGCGTCATCTGGCGTTTCGCGTGTGGCCAGCGACCGTTTGTGTCGCGTGACGTGATGATGCTGATGCGCCACCACATGTACGAGCCGCTGCCACAGTTCACCCCGCGCTTTCCCGTGCCGGACGACCTGGAGAGCTGGCTGCAGCGAGCCATGGCGAAAGAGCCGAGCGACCGCTTTCAGCGTGCCGCCGACGCGGCCCTGGCGCTGCGTTGTCTGAGTCCGGTCTCGGCGGGCGGGGCGATGGTGCCGCCGAACGCCATCCTGGACGACGAGAACCTCCCCACCATCGTGCAAACACCACAGCTGCCGGACACGATCGTGCCAAACCTGGAGGAGCCGACCCTGCCCGTCGCGCACCGGGCGCCGCCTGTGCCGGCCACCTGGGGCCAGGAGGCATGTCATCACCCGGCGCTGCTGCTGCAGGGCGCCGGATTGGGGCTGTATGGGCTGCGCACGATTCCGTTAGTAGGGCGCGCGGATGAGCGCGACGTCTTGTGGTCTACCCTGAAAGAAGCGCAGAGCGCCGGCCAGCCTCGTGTTGTGGCGCTGCACGGACCGGCGGGCTGCGGAAAGAGCCGGCTGGCCAAATGGCTGACCACGCGCGCGCACGAGGTAGGAGCGGCGCATGTACTGCACGGCGTGCACTCTCCGATCGCCGGCCCTGGCGATGGCCTGGGGCCGATGTTGGCCCGCTTTCTGCGATGTACGAATCTGTCGCGCGAGAACGTCATCGTCCGCTTGAAGCGGCTGCTGACGTCGCGTGGGATCAGCGACTCGCGAGAGTGGCGCGCGCTGGCGGCCGTTGTGGCGCCGTCCGGCCTGCGCTTTCGCAATCCCGTGGAGCGCTTTGTCCTGATCGAGCGCCACCTGCAACGCATGTGCGCAGAGCGCCCCGTCATCGTGTGGCTGGACGACGTGCAGTGGGGCCTGGACGCGCTGACGTTTGTGGCGCACGTGATGGGTCCGGCCAACTCTGACTCGCGCGCAACGCGCCGACGACGTGGGCCGATGCCGGCGGTCTTTGTCATGACGGCGCGCGATGACGCGGTGGCTGAAGAGCAACCTGCGGCGGAGCTCCTGGCCAAGGTGCTGGAGCTGCCGGGCGCGCGCGGGCTGCAAGTGGGGCCCCTGTCGACAGCCGAGCAGCCACAGCTTGTCCGCGGATTGCTCGGACTGGAGGGTGAGCTGGCGACGCGGGTGGAGAGGCGCACAGCCGGCAACCCGCTCTTCGCGGTGGAGCTGGTCGGCGACTGGGTCCGGCGCGGGCTGCTGGAGCCGGGAGAAGATGGCTTCAGGCTACGGCCCGGAGCACGCGCGGAGCTGCCGGACGACCTGCATACCCTGTGGTCATCGCGGGTGGAGCGCGTGCTGGCTGGGCGACCGGAGCCGGACCGCGTGGCCGTGGAGCTGGCGGCTGTGCTGGGCGCGGAGGTCGACGCCGCGGAGTGGGATCAGGTGTGCCGGCAATCGGGCATTGAGACGCCGACAGAGCTGGTCGAGGCGTTGCTGGCGGAGCACCTGGCGACAACCGGGCCCGAAGGCCCGAAGGGGTCGTGGTCATTTGGGCACAACATGCTGCGAGAGAGCCTGATCCGGTGCGCGGCGGAGGCGTATCGGCTGGAGCCGCTGCACGGTGTGTGTGCGGACATGCTGGCGGGCAAAAGCGGGCAGGGCGTGGCGGAGCGTCTGGGGCGGCATCTGGTATCGGCATCCAAGCCGGCAGCGGCGCTGGACCCGCTGGCTCAGGGCATCTCGGAGCGGTTTGACGCGGGCGACAGCCGGACCGCCGAAGTGCTTATGGGCGAGCGCGAGGGCGCGCTGAAGGACGCGGCGCTCTCCGACGATGACCCGCGCCAGGCTGACGGCCCGCTGGCCCGCGTGCGCCTGCTGAGAATGCGCGGCAACTTCGAGCAGGCAGAGGCCGGGGCGGAGGCGGTGCTGGCTGCCGCAAAGAAGCATGGCTGGGACGATCGGCGCGCCATCGCGACCCAGGAGCTGGGACGGTTGATGTGGGTGCAGGGGCGGCCGGAGCTGGCGGCGCACAAGCTGGCCGACGCGGTGCAGCTCTCTCTGTCGGACCCGGGCCGGCTGGCCGACTGCAAGCGCGTGATGGGGCTGGTGCTGATGACGCGAGGGCTGCTGGAGAAGGCCAGCGGTTACTTCGAGCAGGCGCTGGCGGCGTACGAGGCCGTGGACGACGAGGTCTGGGCCGCGGCCTGCCAGATGAACCTGGGCGTGGCTGTCCGGCAGGCCGGGCGACTAGACGAGGCCAGGGTGCGCGTCCGGGTGGCGCTGGCGCGGTTCACAGCGGCCGACTGCGGGTGGGGCGAGGCCGAGTGTCTCAACGAGCTGGGCGAGGTGGCGCGGTTCGACGGCGACCTGGCGGCGGCAGAGGCGTGTTACCGGCAGGCGCTGGCGCGCAACGTGTCATTGGGCTCGGGCGATGCGGTGTTCAACGAGATCAATCTGGGGTTGGTCTTGTCGCTGCGTGGCAACACCGCGGAGGCGCGCGCAGCCCTGGAGGCCGGGCTGGAGACCTTTGACAGCCAGGGGCGTCGGGCTTTTGTCGGCGTCACGCACGCGCTGCTGCTGCCCTGTGAAGCTGCCGACGGTGACTGGCGCCGCTGGGACTATCACCTGACCAACGCGCAGATCATCTTGGACGTGACCGGCTTTGTGGACATGGACGTGGCCGCCGCCCTGGAGCGTGCCGGCGACCTGGCCGCCGCGGCTGGTGAAACCAAACGGGCCGTCGGTGCATACGATCTCGCAGCCGGGCAATGGCGCGGACTGGACCGAGAAGACGGCCAGGCGCGGGTAGCGGCCGCGATCGACGTGATCCAATCCATTGGCTGACGCGTAGTTTGATATGGGCGCATGCGTGCCCCTATGGTGTGGCACCAGCGATGGAGGAGATATGCGAACGGTTTTAGCGGTGATCACCGCCGCAGGCCTTGTTTTGGGCGGGTGCACCCCGCCGAGCAGCGATATTAGAGACAGTCTGCCGACCGGCGACGACACGACGGATACGACCGGCGACGACACGACGGACACGACCGGCGACGACACGACGGACACAACCGGCGACGAGACGACGGACACCACCGGCGACGAGACGACGGACACGACCGGCGACGACACGACGGACACGGGCGATGACATGGGCGGCTGGGTCGCCATGGAGAGCCCTGTGACGGCGGATCTGACGTCCATTTGGGGCGTGGACATGAACGACGTGTGGATCGCCGGCAAGGACGGCGCCATCCTGCGCAACATGGACTCTGCCGGCTTCATGGCGGAGCAGACGGGGACCGACCTGGACTTCTACGCGGTGTGGGGCAGCGGCACGCAGCGCGTCTTTGTGACGGGCGAAGCGGGCGCGGTCTTCATCTTTGACGGCGAAAACTGGGACACCGCGGACGCGGGGACCGACGCCGACCTGACGGGCATCTGCGGCAAGAGCGACACGGACGTCTGGGCGGTCGGCTCAGGCGGTGAGATGGTTCACTTCGACGGCGACAAATGGGTCGTGGACAGCGCCGTGGACGCCGGCATGACCGACGTGTGGATGCTGGACGACGGCGCGGGCTTCGCGGTCGGCGACAACGATGAGAGCGGCCCCGGGATGTTCACCATGACGCAGGACGGCTGGGCCGCGTCGGACGTGTCCACCGTGGTCAGCGCGGGCGACAGGTTGGAGGACGTGTGGGGCCGCACCGCGGACGACTTCTGGGCGGTGGGCAGCACCGCGGAGGGCGGCGGCATCCTGCTGCACTGGGACGGCGCGATCTGGTCACGCGGCTTCGACCCGCCCTCACCGCTCATCGGCGTGTGGGGCAGCGGTACTCAGAACGTGTGGATGGGCGGCCCCGAGGGGCTGGTGCACAAGGAAGGCGACACCGTCACCAGCGTGACGCTGGGCGCGTCGATCACCGGCGTCTGGGGCTCCGGTACCCAGCACGTCTGGGCGATCGGAGAGGGCGGAGCGATCTTCCAGCTGGGTCCCGACACAGAATAAGCCCCATCAGGCTCAGCAGCAGCAGGGCCAGGCCTCCCGTCGCAGGGGAGCTGCCGGCGCTGCAACCATCCGAATCGACCGCTGCACCACCTTCAGGCTCGCCTGCCGGCGGATCGTCAGGGTTGTTGTCGCTGGGGATGCCGCCGGGGCCATCCGTCTCGGGGCCGTCGGTCGGCACACCGGCGCCGGTGGTGTCGCCGGGCTCCACGCCGGTGGTGTCACCCGGTCCCGTGTCGCCGCCGGTCGTGTCGCCCGGTCCGGTATCATCGCCGGTCGTGTCATCGCCGGGGCCGGTGTCGCCGGTGTCATCGCCAGGCCCATCCGAGCCGCCAGGCTGGCCGACCAGGGTGACCGTAGCGAAAACGGAGGGGTTCTTGTCAAAGCCGATGCCGGGCGTCCACTCCAGCCAGCCCTCTCGACCGGCGCCGTCGTCCTCGTTGACGATCACGTTGACGCCGACCTTCTTGCCGGTCTCGGTGGGCATGGGAACGGCTAGCTCGTACGTCGTGTAGCCGTCCCAGCGCACGGCGGCCGCAACGACGTCGCAGTTGTCGCCGGGGGCGACGTAGCACTCACTAAACGTCTGGGCGCCCTCGACCGCGATGCCGACTTCGTAGTCGTCCGAGGCGTAGCTGCCGGCCTGCTGATCGTGATCGACGTCGATCGCGACCTGGATGTTGTCACCGTTCCAGTACTGGCCGGACTGTGTGTTGGCATGATGTTCGTCATCGGAGACATACACGCTGATCCGCAGCAGCCCCCCGCTCCAGCCGACCTGCACTTCGGCGCTGAGATCGCCGCTGGACGTCGGCTTGCCGTTGTTGATCGCGGCCCAGTCGGTGTCGAACAGCAGCTTGACGGCGGCGGCCGGATCCCACTCGTCCAGCAGACCGTCGGTCGTCCCTGCGAGCCAGGGTGCGTCATACGTCGGCGTGGGCGCGGGGTCAGGCTCGATCGGGTCCGGGTCCGGGTCCGGGTCGGGGTCGGGGTCCACGTTTGCGCAGTCGGGCGGGTTACTCAAGAAGTAGTCCTTGAGCGTGTTGTACGCGGGCTTGGGCTGGCCGTCCTCGCGGATGATGCCAAAGGCCCACAGCGTCCCCGCGAACTCTCCGTCGTGGAAGTCGTACAGGAAGAACTTGGTCAGCTGCGACCAGGAGTCCGCCTGGACCTTCTCCCACACGCCTTTGGCCCACACCGCCTGATCGGACTCGTTCGTTTTGCCCTTGCCGGAGAACCCGCCGTACGGCTTCGTGTTCCAGCCCCACTCGGTCAGCCAGACCTCTTTCTCCGGAGCATTGGCCTGCATGATCTCCTTCAACGACGAATGGGTCTGCACGCCGAAGTCGAACTGGCCCTCCAGGATCAGCTGCATCAGCTCGTCATCGTCGTCGGAGTAGAAGTGGTGCGTGACGATGTCGATGGAGTCGCCGCCCTTTTGAAGGACCTGAGCCAGGTCGATCTCCCAGCCGTTTTTGATGCAGCCGCCGAAGACGCACGTGCCCTGGTCCCCGTTCCAGTTGCTGCTTTTGGTCAGCCCGGCCAGCTCCGGCCCCAGCACCACTGCGTTTGGGTTGGCCGCTTTGGCCGCGGCCGATCCGGGGATCAGGATGTCGTAGACGTACTGGTCCAGCGTCCCCAAGTAGAAGTGCTCCAGGTTGGGCTCGTTCCACATGCCCCAGTGCGTGACCTTGTCCCCGTATCGCGAGACCGCAGCCGTCACAAAGCTCTGCCAGTCGGCCACGTTGACGAACGGGGTGGCCCCGCAGCCGTTCTTGTTGGCCCCGGGTGTGGGATCACAGCCGGTGTTGGCGACCGCCCACTGCGGGGTGTAGGCGATGGTGGCAAACACGTTCAGCCCCAGGTCATGGGCCTTGTTGACCGCGTTGTCCCACGGACCCCAATTGTACTGACCTTTCTTGGGCTCCATGTCGCGCCAGTTGAAGTCGAACCGCACCCAGTCGATGCCGCCTGCCTTGATGACCTCAAGCTGGTCCGCCGACGGCAGATGCGCGTTGACTCCGTAAATGGAGCACGCGTTCTCCGCCTTCGCTACAGGCGGCGCCAGCAAAAGCAAAATCACCAGAACCGGGGCCATCCAACCCTGGCCAAAATCACGTTTGTCCCCACCCGGTTGTCCCCGGAAGAGGTCAAAAATCGAACACATACGCTACCCTCCGACTTGGTGCAGGCTGGTAAAGCACCTCGCGTGCCAGTTTCATGCGGTAGACTCCTGCGGCTTGTCAGTGATTAACCCCAGATGAAACGCCGCCTCAGATGGGCGCTGGCGCTGGTCGCCCTGACCGCACTCTTCGTCGCGCTGCGGTTGATGACGGAGCCGCCGGTCCCGGAGCTTGAGCCGGTGCCCGAGCCGCCGCCGAAGACGGTCGAGACACCGAAGCCACCGGCCCAACACACGCCGCCGCCGAATCGCCCGGCCACAATCGCCCGGTTTCGTAATGCGCCGGCCCCACCTGTCGCCCCGGTGGAAACGCCGGCTGACGAGACAGGTGATCCTGCGACCTCGGCTGAGACCGAGCCCGAAGCGTGTGCCCCGGAGGCAGCGCTGGTCTGCCACAAGGGGGACGTCTGGTGGGTCGACAGCTGCGGAGCGCCGACGACCGAGCTGCGCGGCTGCGACGGCGCACCGTGTGTAGACGGGGAGTGTCAGCGTCACCCCGAGGCGGAGTGCGGCGACGATCTGGCGCTGGGAAAATGCGACGCCGACAAGGTGGTCACCTGCCACGGCGGGCGTCTCGTGGAGGTCGACTGCGCGGCGCACGAGAAGACCTGCGTGATGACCAACGCGGAGGGCGCCGTGTGCCGCAAGCGTCCGGCCGAGCCCTGCGAAGACCAGCCGCCGCGGTGCGATGGAGATGAGCTGATCGTCTGCGTGGAGGGTGGCCTGCTGCACGTCGACTGCACGTCCTCCGGCGCGCAATGCGACGCCCCCGAGGGTGCAGCGCCCCGATGTCTGCGCATCGAAGCCCGGAAAGAGCCGCCCGAGGAGCCGGACTGTCCGTGCGGCTGTGACGAGCCGGCGCCGGTGGGGACCGACATCGAGGTGAAGATCATCGCGTTCGTGATCGGTGAGAGCTGGGATCAGGCCGCGGTCACCAATGAGATCAACATGGTCAACGCGCTGTTCGGCGCCGTCGGCGGACCCACCGGGCTGCGCTTTACGCTGGCCGAGACGCTGGCGGTCGATCGGCCGCAGTGGCTGAACCCGGACAACGCGGCCATTCAAGAGATGGCGTTTTCGCCCGACCTGCACCCCGAGCGCCCGTTCATGTACGTGCCGATGGTCTTCGCGCGCGTGATCCACAGTGGCCTGGTCCCGAAGTACGGCACCGCCACGCTGCCGACGCGCGACACGCTGGACAAGGGCGTGGTCGTGGTCAGCAAGGAGCGACACTGGACGACCGGCGCACATGAGATCGGCCACTTTCTGGGACTGCGGCACACCCACTATGGCGGCGAGCGCGTGGTCACCCGCCTGGAGTGGCCCGGGGGCAGCGCGGAGTGCGACGGCTGCAGCGACACCGGCGACGGGATGTGCGACACCCCACACGACCCCGGACGCGCCGTCTGCAGCTATATGGTGCCCAGCTGTGAGTCGGTGTGCGACGGCTTTGCGCCGGATGTCACCAACCTCATGAGCTACTACCACGAGTGCCGGCGACGCTTCTCAGCCGACCAGATCGCGCGTATGCGGGCGATCGTGGCCGTACGAACAAACTTCTAGATGTCCTCGGCGGAAATGGTGACACATTGGCGCGGACGGATCGTCGCCTCGCAAGGCGGGCGAGCGAAGGCATCGGTGGTGCCCCGTCGAGCGAGAGCGAAGCGACCCAACGCAGCGAGGCGGCGAGGCGGCCCGGCAATGGGTTGCCATTTCCGCCGAGGACATCTACCTAAGGAGACTTCTCTTCGGGCTTGTCTTCGCCGTCGGGCTTCTTGGGCGCGGCCTGCTGCATCCGGATCTGCGCAACGCGCTTAGCGATCTCGCGATCGGTCGGGTCCAGAGCCTTGGCTTTCTGGAAGAACTTCAGGCACTTATCAAAGACCTTATTGGCGCACAGGAGCTCGCCGCCCGCGACCAGCTGGTCCTTGACCGGCGCCAGCTTGGAGCGAGCGAGCTTGCGGTGGGCCCCGTCGCGCTTCACCAGGCGGGCGTAGGCGCGGCCGGCCGGGGCGTACTCCTCTTCGTCCAGCGAGTCGATGAACTCTTCGTAATCGCGGCGGTCCGAGCGAAGCTTGGCTTCGGCCGTCTCAAAGTAGGCGGTCAGCTCGCCCTTCTCGTCCAGTGACCCGATGCGCTCCAGCTGCTTGGCGCCTCGCTGCAGCTCGCGCTCAGCGTCGGCCCATTTGTCCTTACCCGCAAGCTTGCCGGCGCGCTTGACGGTGCGCTCCAGCTGCTTTTGCTCGACCTCGAAGAGCTCCTGTTTCTCCTCGGCCTCGCGCTCCAAGCGGGCCTCGCGCTCGGCTTCCGTCTCGCCGGCTGAGGCCTCGGCGCCTGCCGGCGGCCAGATCGAGTCCCGCAGCAGGTAGACGGTGACGCCACCACCGATGATGACCAGGAACAAGAAGATCAGCAGGAAGATCAGGCCCTTGCGACCGCCCGAGGAGACCTCGACCACCTCGACGTCGCCCAGCCCCGGCATCTCGCAGATGAACTCCACGTTGCCGAAGCGCACTTTGTCGCCGTGCCCAAAGGCGGCGCGCGTGACGCGCTCGTCGTTGACATACGTGCCGTTGGAGCTGCGGAGATCCTCGACGGACAGGCTGCCGTCAGCGGCACGAATCACCTTGGAGTGAATGCGCGAGACGCTCTGATCGATGATCGTGACGGCGCAGTCCTTGCCGCGTCCGACCAGGTTCACCGGCTTCATAATGTCGAATGGTCGTCCCTGCGTAGACAGGTTCGTGCCGACCAGGCGCCCGTAGATCTCGCCGTCGTCTGCAGGGGCGATGCCCATGTCGCTAGCCGCCTCCCGGCCCTGCTGCACGTCGACCTGGCGCTCGGGGTCTCTCGACTCACCGTATGCCGTGCCCTCGACGTGCAGATAATAATCCCCGACCTTGATCTGCGCGGACCGCACGATCTCAAAAACACGGTGGATGCGCTTGCCGTTGACGAAGACGCCGTTGCTGGAGTTCAAGTCCTCGATGAAGCAGCGCCCGCTCTGGGTGTAGAGGCGCGCGTGACGTCGGGAGACGTTGTCGGACGGAAGGATGATGTCGCTTGAGTGGCTGCGACCGACGATGAACTCGCCTTCTTCGAACGAATATTCGTCCGCTATCGCGCCGTCTGAGTCTTCGATGATCAGCGTGAACATCGGGACCAGATGTCCTCGCCAGAAATAGTGACCCAGTGGCGCGGGCGGGTGCGTGGCTCGCAAGGCGGGCGAGCGAAGACGGGCTTTTGGCCCTTCGAGCGAGAGCGGAGCGTCCCAACGCGGCGAGCCGCGCACCCGGCCCGCCAGTGGGTTGCTATTTCCGGCGAGGACATCTCCTTACTTCTTCCCTCGCTTGAAGGAGCCGCCTCCCTTCTTGTTCGGCGTCCAGCGGAAGATCTCGCTCAACTCGACGCCGCCCTCGGCGCCCTTACTGGTCTCTGCGATCTCGGTGATCCGAACGCCGTCCTCGTGCGCCTCGATGTGCACGATAACGTCGACCGTAATCGCGATCAGGGAGTCCGCGGCATCGCGCGTGATCCCCTCACCGCCCAGCTGAGCCTGAGTGGCCAGCCGCTCGACGAGATCCTTAGAGGAGTTGGCGAAGATGGTGCACAAGACACCCTCCGCCCCCGCCAGTGCCAGGCGCATCAGCGAGATGGCGTCATCTCCGCTGGCCTGGGCGACTACCAGCCGGGTGGCCAGCAGCGTAGGCAGGATACCAAACAGCTCGCGACTCTCTTCCGGCAAGGCCGGTCGGCGCAGCCTGATCACATTCGGGTGCGGCAGGTTCACCTCAGGCCGGCGCTCGACGATGACGATGCGCTCGGTCTCCGGGATGAAGTAGCCCAGCGCGTTCATCAGCGTCGACCGGCCGCTCCCGCGACGTCCGGACACCACGATGTTGGCGCGCTCCTTGACCCGATCCACCAGGTACGACGCCATCTGCTCGTTGAGCACGCCGTGCTCCAGAAGCGTGTGCACCGTGAACGTACGCGGGCGCGGCTTCTGGAAGGTAAGCACCGCGCCGGACGGAGCCAGCGGCGGCAGCAGGATCTGGAAGCGTGACCCATCGGGCAGCTCACCGGCCATCAGCGGCGGACGCTCGTCCACGCCAAAGCCCAGCGACGCCGCCAGCTTGTCGACCGTCGTCTCCAGAGCAGACGCGCTGGAGAACGACTTCCACACCATCTCGGTCGTGCCGTCATGCGTCACGAAGATCTGGTTGAAGTCGTTGACGAGGATCTCCGTGACCATCTCGTCGGCCAGGAAGTACTCGATCGGCCCAAGGCCCGTGAACTCGTACAGCAGCTGCTGGGTGAGATCCGCGGTGTCGAGGTACTCGGGGACCAGCCCCTCCTCGCGCGCCCCGGTCACGATCTGGGCGACATCGGCCTCCAGCTTCTCCCACTGGGCGTCACTGAGGTCCATCTCTTCTGGGTCGATGTCGGCGAAGATCGTCTCCGTCACCTTCAACTGCAGCAGCTCAAGAACCGCCACATAGGTGTCGAACTTATCCGATTCGTCGTCGGCCTCTCCGTCTGCCGGCAGCAGATCCTCGGAGACAGCCGGCTCGCCCTCAGGCTCCACCGTCTCCGCGGCTGCAGCGGGCTCTGCTTCGGGCTCGGCCTCGGGCTCGGGTTCGGGCTCCGGCTCAGGCGCGGGCTCCTCGGCAGGCGCCTCGGCCTCGACCACCGGCTCCTCGACCACGGGCTCCGGCTCGGGCTCCGGCTCCGGCTCGGGTGCGGGCACCTCGACCTCGACCGGGACCGCCTCGACCGAGTCCAGCTGGGACTCTTTGCCGAGCTGGCTCGACCGCTCCAGAAGCGTCGGATCGGAGTCGCCGTCGCCGCCGACCTCCATGACGTCCTCTTTCGCGGGCCGACTGGTCTTCTTTTTCTTCTTGGTGACCCGGTTGGCCTTCGTCTTCTTCGGTGCGGGCGGCGGCTCTGCGGCCGGCCACGGCGCCTCGGCGGGCGGCGAAGGCGGCTGATCCGCGAACTGTACCGGCGTCGGGCCGTCAGCACCCTGCGTCGCCTCCGGCTGAACGCCGAACTCGATGGGGGCATTGTCGCCCAACAGCGCGCCGATCTCTTCGACGTCGATGGCGTGAGTGGCCTCTTCTTCTTCGTCGTCGTCCGCAGCAGCGGCGATGCTCTCCGGTGGCGCCTGCTCGGTTGCGGCGGGCGGTCCGGAGTCTTTCGCTGCAGGCGTGCTCGCCTCTTGGGTCACGTCGTCGGCTTCGTCGCCGGCGCCCTGCTGCAAACGCATAATGAAGTCGCCGATGTACACCTTGTCAGCGTCAGCGATGACGCGTGGCGCGCTGATGCGCTCCTTGTTGACGTAGGTGCCGTTCGTGCTCTTCAGGTCGATGACGATGAACTTGGAATCCTTGACCACCACCCGCGCATGACGCTTTGAGATATTGCCTTTCGGCAGGATGATGTCGTTCCCAGAGATCCGCCCGATACTCACCTCGTCCTTGTCGAAGGTAAGCCGGCGTTCACTACCGCCCTTTTCCAGGATAGTAACGGTGAACATTAGCTGGCTTCCGCGTGTTTCAGTTTACTTATATCTGGGAGACTTATGGCGGGTGTCATCTTCGTTCAAGGTCAGTGGGCTGTCAAGCTGGGGCGGATTATCGATTTCGACGCCGCAAGAACGCATGACTGCGCTGGCGGCGGCAACCGGATCCAGGTCGCCCAGGACCGCATACTGCGCCGCGACCGAGGTCGCACCGGCTTCAATGATCTGAGCGCTGGTCTCCGTGGTGACGCCACCGACGCCGTAGAGTTCGAAGTCGTCTCCCACCAGTTCGCGTGCAGCTGTGATCACGCTCAACCCGAGCGGCCCCCTCGCGCCCGCCGCTCCGGGCGCCGGGTAGATTGGACCGACCAACGCAAGATCAGCCCCCATTCGCGCCGCGCGCCCCACCTGCGCAGCGCTGTGACACCGAACGCCCACCACGGCGGACGGCCACACGCGCCGGACCTGGGGCACCTGAAAGCCGTCCTGTGACACCAGGACGCCGTTCGCCCCGGCCGACATCGCCACGTCGACCCGATCGGTGATCAGCAGCCGCGCCTGTCGCTCCTGACAGGTCGGCAGCAGACGGCGGGCCAAAGCGGACTGCTCGCGCGCGGACAGATCGCGCTCGTCCAGCTGCACGGTGACCGCCCCCAAAGGCAGCCAGCGCAGAACCGCGCTCACGGCGGCCACCAGGTCACCGCCGGGCACGATCCATCGGTCTGTCACCAGGACCAGAGACATTCTGGCTGTCATACCATGCATCCCATATGGTCGCGGTGTGGCCATTGTGAGGGGCATCGAGCGCATCGGCGCTTTCATCATCGCGCTCGTCTCCGAGATCGGAGACATGACGATCATGCTCTTCTCGGCCATCGCGTGGCTGTTCCGGCCCCCGCTGCGATTGAGCTTGTTTTTGCGCCAGATGGAGTTCGTCGGCGCCGGGTCGTTCTTCATCGTCTTTCTTACCGGCACGTTCGCAGGCCTGGTGCTGGCCCTTCAGCTGGTCGACGGCTTTGGACGCTTCAACGCGGAGACGTTGGTCGGATCAACGATCGCGATCGCGCTCACGCGCGAGCTGGGTCCGGTGCTGACGGGGCTCATCGTCACCGGCCGCGTCGCCAGCGCCATGGCGACCGAGCTCGGCACGATGCGCGTCACCGAGCAGATCGACGCCCTGTACACGATGGCCGTCAACCCGGTGCAGTACCTGGTCGTCCCACGCGTGATCGCGGGCCTGACCATGATTCCCATCCTCACCATCTTCTTCAACGTGCTGGGCATCACCTCCGCCTACTACATCAGCGTCAACATGCTGGGCATCGACGCGGGCTCGTTCATGCGCAACATCAACCAGTACCTGCAGCCGCGCGACGTCACGATCGGCATCGTCAAGAGCATCGTCTTCGGCGTCACGATCACGCTGGTCGCCTGCTACAAGGGCTTCAACGCCTCGGGCGGCGCGCGCGGGGTCGGCCAGGCCACGACCAGCGCGGTGGTCTTCAACTTTATCGCCATCTTCGTGATCGACTACGTAATCACGGTCGTCGCGTTCGTTTAGAGCAGAACCTGTGGATAACTGGCGGACCCCATAGACCGCCCTTAGACTGCCTTCGATGGACGACGCTGCCGTCATCGTCCGAGACTTGCACAAGTCCTTCGGCGCCCATGACGTGCTGCGCGGGATCGATCTCACGATTCCGCGAGGGAAGATAACTACGATCATCGGCGGATCGGGCTCCGGAAAGTCCGTGTTGATCAAGCACATCATCGGACTTCTGCGCCCTGATCGGGGCACCGTGACCATCGATGGTGAGGACATCACCACGCTCAACGACCGCGAGATGACGCGTGTGCGCAGCAAGTTTGGGATGTTGTTTCAACATGCGGCGCTGTTCGACTCGATGACCGTCGAAGAGAACATCGCGTTTCCGCTCAAAGAGCACACCAAGCTCTCCCGAAAAGAGATCAGGCGACGCGTCGGCGAGCAGCTGGAGATCCTGGGCCTGGGCGGCATGGAGAAGAAGTGGCCCGCCGAGCTGTCGGGCGGCATGCGCAAGCGGGTCGGCCTGGCGCGCGCTATCGCCATGGACCCGTCGTTTTTGATCTATGACGAGCCGACGACCGGCCTGGACCCTGTGCTTGGCGCGCAGGTCGACGAGATGATCTCCGAGACCCAGCAGCGACTGGGCGTGACCAGCATCGTGATCAGCCACGACATGGCCTCCACGTTCCGACTGGCGCACCAGATCGCGATGATCTTCAAGGGGCGCATCCTGACCTCCGGCTCGCCGCAGCAGGTCTCTGAGTCGGCGGTGCCGCAGGTCGAGGAGTTTCTGACCGCAAGCGGCGTCAAGCTGGAGACCATCCATGGCTAACGCACGCGCCGCGCTGGTTGTGGGTCTGGTCGTCGTCCTGGGGGCGGTCGGCTTCATCGCGCTGTACTCGGTCACGCGCCAGGGCTTTGAGGGCAGCAGCTCCACGTACAAGGTGTACGCGCTCTTCGACGACGTGAGCGGGCTTGGCAAGGGCACGCGCGTCACCGTGGCCGGCGTCCAGGTGGGCGAGGTCACCGGCGTGGGGATCGACGACAACAGCCCCGATCTGGCCCGCGTGGACATCCGCCTGCTGGGCGATGTGGTGCTCAAGGGCGGTGACAAGCAGCCGGACGGCAGCTGGGCCAACGGGGCCACGATCACGCGAAAGCAGGCGTCCTTGCTGGGCGATCAATACCTGGAGTTGACCCGCGGGGTGGCCGGCGTGCAGCTGGGCGACGGCGACCAGATCATCAACGCGGTCTCACGCTCCGGCCTGGAAGCCGTGATGAAGCAGCTGGAGCGGTCGCAGTCCATCTTTGACCGCGTAATCACCATCTTTGAGAAGGTCGACGCCATCGCGGCGGACATCAAGGAGGTAACCGCCGCCGTGAGGGCGATTCTGGGCGGCCCCAAGGGCGAGGCGCAGCTGTCGGAGATCGCGCAGAACGTGACGGAGGCGTCCTCCAACATCTCCAAAGCCAGCGAAGACCTGACCGTGATCGTCAAGGACGTGCGCGACTTCGCCAAGGACTTCAGAGAGTTCGCCGGCGACAGCGTGCTCGGCAAAGGCGACCAGATCGGGCGCATCGTCAACAATGTGGAGCGCTTCAGCGCCAACGCAGCGCGCCTGTCGGGTACCGCGACCACCTCGGTCGGCCACATCCTGGACGACGTCAAAGCGGTGACCGGCGACGTACGCCGTCTGATCCGCGGCTCCAAGGACGACGTGGAGACCAGCCTGGGCACCATCAAGGGCGCGCTGGCGTCGTTTACCACCACGCTCTCCAAGGTGGACAGCGCGCTGGACAATCTGGCGTCCATCACGACCAAAATCGACGACGGCAAAGGCACGCTCGGCAAGCTGGTCAACGACGACCAGATCATCAACGACGTCCAGGAGGTCATCACGGACGCTGGCGACCTGGTCAAGCGCGTGACCGGCATCCAGACGCGCGTGGAGCTTTACAGCGAGTTCTTCATCAAGCAGCGGGCCTTGAAAAACTACCTGCGCCTGCGGCTGCAGCCCAAAGAGGACAAGTACTATCTCATCGAGCTGATCGATGACCCGCGCGGCAAGACGATCTTCCAGACGCAGATCACGCAGACCAACGATCCCAGCCTGCCGCCGGTCGTACACGAGACGCAGGCGACGACCAGCGAGGGGATCAAGTTCAGCTTCCAGTTCGCTAAGAAGTGGTACTTCATGACGGGCCGCTTCGGGGTCTTCGAAGGGACGGGCGGCGTCGGATTCGACGCGGAGTTCTTCGACGACACGCTGAAGTTCAGCGCCGACATCTTCGACTTCGGCCAGGACGAGTCGCCGCGGATGCGCGTGCTGGCCAACTACGAGTTCTTCAAGCACTTCTACCTGTCGGCCGGCGTGGACGACATCTTCAATTCCCAGAGCTTCGACTGGTTCCTGGGCGGAGGCATCCGCTTCACGGATGACGACCTGAAGGCGCTGATGACCGTGGCGCCTACACCGAGCCTGTAGCGCTGACCCGGCTTTTTGAGTAAGTTGCCCGCGTTATGGGCCCGGCTTCAGCAACGACAGTAGCCATTATGGACGCCAACGGCGTGTTGGGACGCGACGTGATCGACCTGCTCGAGAACGTGGACGCGTCATGGATCTCTGAGCTGCGCTTGTTTGGCGGCCCACAGGACACGTCGGTCCACTACAAGGGCACCGATGTGGCCGTGCGGCCTTTCAGCGTGGACGCGTTCAGAGACGTCGAGATCGCGATCGGCGGCGGCGAGCGTGAGGTCAAGGCCGGGGCGGTGGCCGTGTGCGTAGGCGGGGAAACCCCGGTCGTGCTGACAGAGCTCAACGCCGTGGATATCGAGGAGCATCGTGGCACCGTCTGCGTGCCGGACGGCGCGGCGACAGCCCTGGCGCTGACAGCGCGCGCGTTTGACTACAAGCTGGAGCGCATCGCCGCCACGATTCTTCACCCAGCGAGCCTGCTGGGGCCCAGGGCGCTGGCGGAGCTGTACGAGCAGCAGGTCGCGCTGTTCAACCGGGGCGCCATGCCCACGGACGTATTGGGTGACCGCCTCGCATTCAACATCCTGGCCGCGGAGACCGGCGCGGTCGGCGCGGCGGCCCTGGTCGGCTGTGAGCTGGAGGTGACGCCGCTGTTGGCGCCGCTCTTCGGTGGTACCACCCTCGTGATGGACCTGTTCGCCGGCTCCGAGTTGAAAACAACCGATGCCGGGCCGCGCCTCCAAACCGCGATCGGGCTGGACCTGTGCGACGAGGTGCAGCCCGCGGAGATCGTCGGCCAGACCGACGTGCGTGTGCGTCTGATGTCCGAGACAGCGGGTCGTGTCCGGGTGGTCGCTGTCGTGGACGAGGTGCGTCGAACAGCGGCCTCGTTGCTGGCGGCAGCCCGCGAGATCGCCGAGCAGGACGCCTTTTGAGCGCTGCGTTTATTTGACCATGCACCCCCTGAGTGTAACGATGCCGTACTTGAAAGCGCGGTACCTGAAAGTGACGATGACGCGAACAACCCTCACAGCCCTGGCCGTAATCGTGCTGGCTGTCCCATTCGTTGGGCAGGCCCAGGAGACCGAAGCGTCCGCGACGGACATTCAGGGCTTCACGATCAGCACGATCAGCTCGACGGACCTCAACCTGGCGAGCCAGTTCGGCACGCGGACCGGCGACACCCATGTGGTCAGCAAGGCCGATTGCTACTCGTATCTGGGGCTGGGCGACCTGCAGGGCTGCTCGGCGGCGGAGGCGACGGACACCACCGATACCGGGGATACGGGCGACACCGGCGACACCACGGACACCGGGGACGACACGACGAACACGGGCGAAACAGGTGACACGACCGACACCACAGACACGACCGGCACCGACGACACGACGGACACCGGCGACGACACGACGGACACTGGGGACGACACGGAGCTCCCGGCCGACGACACCTCCTGCGTAGGCGTGCCGGACGGCGAGCTGGTCTGCGTAAACGACGTCGAATACGAGTGCACCGGACAAAAAGCGGCCTCGCCGGAGACCTGCGACGAGTACGAGTGCGGCACGCTGTGCAATGTGGACTGCGGGTTCTGTGACACGGGCGAGTGCATCCTGAGCGACAACGGGGCCGGCAACTGCGTGGCCCAGAAGCCCGGCGGCAAAGCGGACCATGGCGGCGCGGCCGGGGACCACGTGTTCACCATCGAGGTATCGATGGACGACAAGCACAGCGACGGGCTGGCCTACGAAGAGTTCGGCGTCGCCATCGGTGAGTCATGCGACGCGTCGACCTGGCCGACCACGGACACCGACGGGCAGTGCCGGCGCGTGACCACGGACCTCTACACGCCGGAGAACTACTCCAGCATCTCGGTCGACGTAAAGGTCGGCGATCTGCTGCCGGATGCATGCACGGGCTCGGGCGGCGACATCACCGTCTACTTCTACGTGACGACGAAGTCCGGCGACACGACGACCACGTATGTGGTCAAAGAGGTCTTCGACCGCGACTACACAGCGCCGACTGCGCCCACAGGCGTGACGGTGACGGGCGGCGACACCAACCTCAAAGTGGACTGGACCGCCGGCAGCGAGACGGAGTCCGACGTCACCTACAAGGTCTATTACAGCACGTCGACATTCAGCAGCGACGCGCTGCCGAGCGGGGTCGAGACCGTGTCGACGACCAGCGGACAGATCACCGGGCTGAGCAACGAGCAGACCTACTACGTGGGCGTCGTAGCCGTGGATGACGCGGGCAACGAGACGACGCTGTGCACCGCGGACGACATCAAGAGCGGCTCACCGCTCGAGGTCGATGACTTCTTCGAGTACTACAAGCGCCAGGGTGGCCAGGAGCAGGGCGGCTTCGGGTGTGCGTATGGGCCCACGAGCCAGGGCGGCGCCGCCGTGGTGCTGTTGCTGTTGCTGACCGCGCTCATGCTGCGCAACCGCGCCTGGGGGCGGCAATCATGATGATGAGATTGATCCACCTGGCGACGGCCGCCGCAATACTGCTGCCGCTCACGGCCTCGGCGCAGCTTTACAGCAACGAGAAAGCGGAGTCGCCGCGCGACCAGCAGCTGGAGTTCAAGTTCAGCTCGTTTGTCCCGGGCATCGATGACGACGAGAGCACGGGCGCGTACCGGCAGATCTTTGATGACGACGGCATGTTCATGTTCAGGCTGGGGTACGACTACCAGTTCTGGACCGCATTCGGCAGCCTGGCCGCCGGGTACGAGATCGGCTACGGCGGCATCACCGGCAACGGCGTCAACCACAACGACGCGACACTGAAGACCGAAGACGAGACGCGCCTGAACATCGTGCCCATGGCGGTGTCCGTGACCTATGCCTTTGATGTGGGCGCCGTGCGCTACGGCTTCCCGCTGGTGCCGTACGTCAAGGCGGGCCTGGACTACAACATCTGGTGGGTGTCCGACGGTCTGGACGAGACGGCCACCTACTGCGGCGACTGCGTGCCCGGGGTTGACACCGAGTTTCAGGGCTCCGGCGACACGTGGGGCTGGCACGCGGCGATCGGGATCAAGCTGTTGCTGGACTTCTTTGCGCCCAAGATGGCCCAGAGCTTTGACGTCGAGGTCGGCGTCAACAACTCGTACTTCTTCGCAGAGCTCAACTACAGCGACGTCAGCGACTTCGGCAGCGACAAGTCCTGGCAGCTCGGCGGCCTGAACGCGCTCTTCGGCCTGGCTTTCGAGTTCTAGCGTGTCCGAGCGCCGCATCGCGCTTCTGGTTCAATACGACGGCACCGACTTTCACGGATGGCAGCGCCAGCTTGGCGTGCGCACGGTGCAGCAGACCCTGGAAGAGGCCGTCGCGGTGATGGACGGAGGCCAGCGTGTGCCGCTGCGTGGGTCCAGCCGAACGGACGCAGGCGTGCACTCGCGTGGGCTGCCGGCGAGCTTTCGGACCACGTCCACGATCCCACCCATCGGCTATGAGCGCGGGCTGAACGCGGCGCTGCCGTCAGACGTGGCCATCGTCGCGTGCGCGGAGGTGGTGCCCGAGTTCGACGTGCGGCACAGCGGAAAGGGCAAGGTGTATACGTACCGTATCTGGAACGGGCCGACCCGGTCTCCCCTACTGGCGCGCACGGCGTGGTACGTGCGCAAGCCGGTGGATCTCGACGCGATGCGGCGGGCGTCCCAGCCGCTTATCGGAGTGCTGGACTTCGAGTCCTTCCGGGCCACGGGCTGTCAGGCCAAGAACGCAACGCGCAACCTCACCGCTATTCGCATAGAGGGGCGCACGCGCGCCGAGATTGTGATCACGGTGGAGGGCAACGCGTTCTTGCAGCACATGGTGCGCATCATCGCAGGCACGCTGGTGGACGTCGGGCGCGGCAATCGAGAGGAGAGCTTTGTCGCGGAGGCGCTGGCGGCGCGGCGTCGAGAGGCCGCCGGTCAGACGGCGCCGTCCCACGGGCTGACGCTGGAGCGCGTGCTCTACGATCCGTCACCGTTCCCCGCGCGTTGACGCTTTCGACATCCGGGGGGTATATCCCCACCCTCATGGGCGACTCCATCGACGACCTGATCCGCACGCGCCGCACGATTATCTGCGTGGGGCCCGGCGGTGTCGGCAAGACCACAACCAGCGCAGCGATCGCGTTGCGTGCTGCCACAATGGGGCGCAGCGTGCTGGTCTTGACGGTGGACCCGGCACATCGGCTGGCCAACTCGCTGGGGCTGTCGGCCTTCGAGACGGAGCAGCAGGAGATCGGCGAGGACGCGTTCAAGGCGGCCGGCCTGGAGCGCAACGCGCCGATGCACGCGGCGATGCTGGACACCCAGCGCACTTTCGACACCATCGTGCATCGGTACGCCACCGAGCCGGACAAGATCCTGAAGAGCCGCTTCTACGAGCAGGCGTCCACGCGGCTGGCCGGCTCAGCCGAGTACATGGCGATGGAGAAGCTGTACGAGCTGTACACCGAGGGCGAGCACGACCTGATCGTGCTGGACACGCCGCCGACCGTGCACGCGCTCGACTTTCTGGACGCGCCCGACCGGCTGCAGTCCTTCATGAACCAGAGCACCGACGGCCTGGTCGCCAAGTCAACGCGCACGCTGGGCCGCCTGGGCCTGGGCTTTCTCAAGGCCAACGCGTTGATTCTACGCGGCGTGGGACGCTTTCTGGGGACGGACCTCTTCATCGACATCCTGAACTTTCTCAACGACTTCAAGTCGATGTACGCCGGCTTTGTCGACCGCGCCTCCGAGGTCAAGCGCCTGATGCGCAGCGACGAGGTCGCCTTTGTGATCCTGACCGGGCCGGAGCGCGCCAGCGTCGACGAGGGGCTGTTCTTCTACCGCCGCCTGCAGCGCGAGGGCATGCCGTTTGGCGCCTTTGTCATGAACCGCCTGCGGCGCTCGTTCGGCCCGACAGACGACGCGCTCGAGGCCGACTTCAAGGCCGCTTTTGTCAGCGATGCCCCCGAAAACGCGGACCTCGCGGCTCGCATCCTGACCAACGCCCGCAACTACCAGACGCTGGTCACGCGTGACGCGCGCGAGCTTGAGCGCCTGAAGCAGGAGCTTGCCGAAGGCGATTTGGCGGTAGCCGTTCAGGACTTCGAGGAGGATATTCACGACCTGGGCGGGCTGCATCGGTTTGGTCAGCTGCTCTAAGTGACCGGCATTAGCTCTAAACCCCGTCACCAGGCTCATTCAGGACCGGCTTCTCAGGCTCGACCGGCTTCTCCGGCTGGACCGCCGGCTTCTCAGGTGCACCCGGCTTCTCGGGAGCCACGGGCTCGGCGGTCGGGACGACAGGCTTTTCGCCGTCCTCTTCGCCGTCGCCTTCAGGATCCTCGACGTTCTCCGCATCCTCTTCGTCCAGGTCGGGACGGACCACGCGCCCATCCTCGTCCAGCACGATCGGCGGCGCGGTCGACTTGACGATCGGGATCCTCTGCTCGGCCTTCAGCGGCAGCGCGCCCGCGTAGTACTCTTTGTCGTACTTGTAGACGTCGTTCAAAAACAGCGGGTCTTCGCTGCCGTCCGCAAACGCGATGGTGTTGTATTCGATGTGAATCGGCACCTTCTGCTTCAGGCGCACGCCGCGCTCCTTCTTGGTCGCCAGCACCTTCTGGACCTCAGCGCCGTCCATGAGGCCCTGATGCTCCAGCAGGAAGGTGGCCATCTCCACCGGGCGGTGCAGGCGCATGCAGCCGTGGCTGAACGTGCGAATGGTGCGCCGGAACAGCTTTCGCTTCGGCGTGTCGTGCATATAGATGCTGTGTTTGTTGGGAAACAGCAGCTTGACGCGGCCCAGCGCGTTGCCGGGACCCGCGGCCTGATAGACCTGCTGGCGTCCGTTGCCCAGGTTACGGATCTTGTAGCCGTGCTTGCGCAGGTAGTCGGGGTCCTTCTCAGCCTCGACCAGGATCTCGCTGATCCGGATGCGCTCGGGCACGTTCCAAATCGGGTTGATCACGACCACCTCGATGAAGTCCGAGATCAGCGCGGTGCGGTTCAAGTGACCCTTGCGCCCGTGGTCGGAGTCGATCTCAAAGCGGTTGTTGCCCACGATGATCTTGTGCGTGCGCAGCAGCTTGTCCTTCTCCCAGACCTCCACCTCGAACTGCGGCACGTTGACACGAAAATAGAAGGGCTCGTTGCGGCTGGGCGACTCGCGCCACCGCTGCAGTGACAGCTCCAGCTGGCGGACGCGCGATGACATCGGCACATTCAGCGACCGCCGCGTCAGCCCGGCCAGGCCATAGGTGTTGCGTACGATGCCGTCCGGCTTCAGCTGATGCGCCCGCTGATACGTCTTGACCGCCGCCTCGAGCTCCTTACCGAACTCGGGGTTGACCACGTCGCCCTTGAAGTAGCCCTCCGCGTGCAGCCGCTCTTTCAGCGCCAGCACCTTCTTGCCCTTGCGGCCCCGCTTCAGCGTGGTCCTGATTTTCCACCCGGGGACACCGGCCGCCGCATAGCCGCGATACTGTTTCAGCGCCGCGCGCGTCTTGTTGTAATACGGGTGCGCGGGCCACAGCCCCTTCATCGCCCTACCCAGCTCCGGGCCCGCCGCCTTCAAATCGGCCGCCAGCGACTTGGCGTAGCGGTCCGGCGCCCGCACCTTCTCAGCCGGGGCCATCGCCTTGAAAGGCTGCGCCACTACCATGTGCTTGAAGTCCAGCGCATACTGAAAGAAGCCGCGCAGGCCCAGCACATCGACATCCGCCAGAGCCTCACGCACGGTGCGGCGGGTCTTCTGCAGGCGCACCGACCACGCCGTCAGCTCCGCCAGGTGCTCGGCCATCGGCATCGAGTCGTCCAGGCCACGCCCCAGCAGGGCGGTCTCCAGCCGCATCTTGGCGTCCGCGTACGGCTCGTCCTTCTTGTGCTCAAAGCGGCTGATCGTCAGCACCAACTTGGACAGGGCGGCGCTGCCGTCCGCCGCGCTGGTACGTATGGCGTCCAGCGTGGTCAGCCCGGACTCGTATCGCGCCAGCGCCTCCTTCAGCGCCTTGACCGGGTACGGCGACGCGTCCAGCCCGTGGCTCTCCACGTCCGAGATCAGCTTGATGACTTCGCGCCCGTCCTCGGTCAGCTGGTCGCCGTCGCTGAGATAGCGTGCGTAGTCGCGCTCGCCGTAGGCCCTGAGCGAGATCTTCTGAAAGCGGCGATGCTTGCCGACCATCAGCTCCATCTGCTTGCGCAGGTGATCCTCCAGGCGTGCTTGCTGCTGCCGCGAGCGACGCATCCACGTCAACACGCTCTCCGCGTAGGCGGTCGCCGTCTTGGGCTGCGCCTTGGGCGCCGTGATCACCTTGGCCGCCGCAGGACGGTTCTGCCCGGCCGCGATGCCGGAGACCTTGCCTGCCGACGCGCTGGCCACGGGCGCATTCTCACCCTCGCGGGGCGGTGCGTCTTTGCCGCAACCACAGATCATGAGCGCCGCCAGCACAGCCGTAACCAGCCGCCAACGCGCGCGCGAAACTTGTGAGTCCGTTTTCATGTCGTGATGAGAGTACAAATCACATGCCAAGCTGCTGTTCGTGGGAAATGCCGGGAATCGTTTGCGATTCAGATCAGCCAAGCCGTGTCACTGTTGACACATGTGCCCACGTTCGCACACGGGTTGGACCCTAGCCCCTGCCTGCGGTTTACGCAAGAAATTGCTCATCTGTTCAGTGCCTGGCAGAGCCCCCCGGCTTGCTGGCGGCCCACGCGTCTGATATCCCGCCGAGGTGCGCAACGGTGTCCTGAAAGGGGCCCTCTGGGGCCTCCTGATCGCGATCGTCAGCGGCGGCGCGGTCGGCCACGTCGCCGCCGAGCCTCCCGACAAGGCAGTCGTCTCGCCGCTGGCGGAGACTCGAGGTGCCAAGCGCCTGCGCCGCGCTGTCCGCAAGCTGCTGCGCAGATCTCCGCTCAAGGGGGTCCGCGTCGGGATCGTGGTGGCGGACGCCAAAACCGGGCAGCACTGGGTGCGCAACAACGCGGACAAGACGCTCAACCCGGCGTCGACGCTGAAGCTGTTCACCAGCGCCGCCGCGCTCGATCGCCTGGGTCCCGAGCGACGCTTTGAGACCGCGATCCTGGCCAGAGACAACACGGTGTACCTGCGTGGCACCGGGGATCCCGAGCTGACGATGGAGCGCTTCCGTCCTCTGGTTCGCAAGGCCTCACGCAAGCTGGGCTCCGAGGCCTCCATCGGCTCGATAATCGTGGACACCAGCGCCTTCGCCGGCGGGGTGCTACCGCCGGGCTTCGGCAAGAAGAACACCGACTCCAGCTATCGAGCGTCCACGGGCGCCGTCGCGCTGGACTGGGGCACCGCGCGCATCGAGGTCTTTGCAACCCGAGAGGGGCGCAAGCCGCGCATTGTCGTCACGCCACCGGGCGCATACGTCATCGTGGACAACCGCGCGCGTACGGTGTCCGGCAAGGGCTCCACCATCAAGATCCGGGTCAAGGCGCGCGGGCAGCGGTCCGTGGCGATGATCACCGGCAAGATCGGGCGCAAGCGCCGCGGCCCCAACTGGGGCATCCGGCGCATCGAGCATCCGCCGATCATGGCGGGCTACGCGCTGGCGGCGCTGCTGAAGAGGGGTGGCGTCGACATCCCCAAGGGCGTCTCGATCAAGATGGGCGTGACGCCCAGGGCCGCGACGCTGCTGGCGGCCCATAGATCGCCCCCGCTCTCGGCGATCGTGGCTGACATGAACAAGCTGTCCAACAACTTCATCGCCGAGATGCTGCTTCGTGGCCTGGTGCAGCCGCGTACGGGCCCGGCGCGGTGGAAGGCGGCCAAAGCGCTGGTCACGCGCTGGCTGGTCGAGACCGTCGGCCTCAAGAAGGGATCGTTTCAGTACAACAACGGCTCGGGCCTGTACGACGGCGGACGCTTCAGCCCGCGCCAGGTCGTTGCGCTGCTCGTGCACATGAACCGCCACGAACATCGGCAGGCATATCGGGACTCTCTGGCGGTCGCCGGCCAGGACGGCACGCTGGCCAACCGCCTCAAGGGCGACGACTACACGCGCCGGATCATCGGCAAGACCGGCACCCTGAACTCCGTCTCGGCGCTGAGCGGCTACGCGCGCAACCGAAAGGGCCGCCTGCTCGCCTTTTCGATCATCATGAACGACACGCGCAAGGCCACACCGCAAATGCGCAAGATTCAGGATCGGATCTGCGCGCTGATCGTCGATTCACACTAGCCAGCTAAATATTGGACCGGTCCGGCGGCTGGATCGACACTGGAGGCGATCCACGATCGGGAGAACCGCAATGTCCGTCATGAACACCCTCAGCGACCTCAAGCGCCTGGTGCGCGGCTCCGGACTCGAGGCCGGCCGTCGCCACGCCCACGTGATCGCGGTGGCCGCCCGCAAAGGCGGGGTCGGCAAGACGACCACAACCGTGAACCTGGGCGCCGATCTGGCCAAGTACCACGGCCGAAAGGTCCTGCTGCTGGACATGGACGCGCAGGGACACGTGGAGATGAGCCTGCGCGACGAGGGCCGCGGTCGCGCGCCGGACACCATGAGCAGCATTCTGCTGACCAAGCGCCGGGACGTGCAGGAGATCGTGCAGCCGACGTCCATCGACGGGCTGTGGTACGTCGCCAGCGACCACGAGCTGCACAACACCGAGTCGATCATGGGCACCCGCATCGGCAAAGAGCTGCTGCTGCGCCAGGCCCTGAAGTTTGCCCGAACGCACTTCGACATCATCCTGATCGACTGCCCGCCCAACATCGGGACACTGACGGTCAACGCGCTGGTCGCGGCCGATCAGGTGCTGGTGCCGTGTGACCTGAGCACCCTGGCGCTCGACGGGGTCGACGTCCTGCTGGACACGCTGGAGATCATCCAGGAGACGCTGAACCCACGCATCGGGCTGCTGGGCCTGCTGCGCACCCGGGTGGACCGGCGCAACAAGTCGATGAACAGCGCCATCGAAGAGACGCTGAACACGCGCTACGGACGACACATCCTGAAGTCGGAGATCGGCACCAGCACCGCCATCGCCAAGGCCCAGCACGACGGCAAGCCGGTCTGCATCTTTGACGAGTCCAGCCGCGGCGCCGTTGGGTACCGTGACCTCGCCGCCGAGATCGACGACATCCTATGGTAAGACGCCTCATACTCCCGCTCGGCGCGCTCGGGCTGCTGCTCATGGCCGGGTGCCCGTCGGTCGCCAACCTGACCACCGCCAAGCCCCTGGGCAAAGGGCGCCATCAGCTCGCCGTCTCGCCATCCGCGCTCGGCGTGAGCCTCAACATCGTGGGCGACAACGAAGCGACGCTGGACCACACCTACGTACCCGTCGTTGACGTGCAGTACCGCGTCGGCGTCCACGACATCGTCGACCTGGGCGTCACCTGGCAGTCCTACACAAACGTGATGTTCGACGTGAAGGTCAGCCTGCTGCAGACCGAGGTCATCGGGCTGGCCGTCGACCCATCCGCGGGCGGGTACTTCCTGGCTGCCGGGGACGGCGCCGCGGGCTTCCTGCAATACGTCATACCGCTGCTGGTGGACTTCTACGCAGGCGACGCGGTCACGATCACGGTGAGCCCACGCTTTCAGGGGCTCTTCCTCTTCGCCGGCGACAGCGACAGCTCGGCCTCAAACCATCAGAACCTGTTCGGGGGCACGCTGGGCGTCGAGTTCGCCGTCAGCGAGATGTTCTCGATCATGCCCCACGGCGGCATCGTCTACTGGCTCAACGCGCCCGAGTCGGTGGTGCCGTCCATTTTCACCGGCGGTGTCGCGTTCAAGTTCGGCTTCGGCGGACGCCACCGTTGATTTAGGCGCCGGACGCCGGTAGTGTCCCCGGCGGCCATGAAGTACGCCGTTCTCACAGCCATTATTCTGAGCACCATGCTGGTCGCCAGCTGCGATCAGGGCATCGACGTGCTGAACGTAGCGCCCGAAGTCACGGCGATCGGGCCCGTGTTTGTTGGCGACGACGGCCAGGTCTCCATCTTCTTCTGGGTTCGCGATCACGAAGAGGATCCCGTCGACCTGGACGTGGAGCTGGTCCGAGGCGGCGACGGCGAGGCCATCACCGTGACCGGCCACGGCGTCGTGGGGCTGACGACCAGTCGCGAGCCCACCGGCAAGTTCCACCGCCTGCTTTGGGACCCGACCGACGTGGCGGAGGGCGACACCATCCGCCTGAGAATCACCCCCACGGACTCCAACGGGGCGCCGGGCCTGCCCTTCGAGACGTCCGACTTCACGCTCACTGACGGCCTCCCCAACCCGTAGTCTGCTCACCGTGCTGCAATACCCGCTGCCGCCCGGGCTGCCCGACACCCCGGCCAGAGCTTTCGCGGCGGTCTGCCGTCGCCCCGGCGCCTTCTGGCTGGACTCCGGCGATCGGCCCGCACCGCACGCGCGGTATCACTTTCTGGGCTGCGACCCAATCGAGCGCTTCGAGCCCGCTGACGGCATGGATCCCTTTGAGGCGACCCGCTCACGCCTGACGACGCCGGCAGCCGATGCGCCCGAGCTACCCGCCGTGCATCGGCTGGCGACCTTTGCTTACGACGTCGGCCGCTTCGTGGAGCGCATCCCAGACCCGGGCGACCGCACTCCCGAGCCTGAGGCGCTGGTCCTCACCTACGCCGCATGCATCGCGTACGACCTGGAGACCGGGCGCGCCTGGATCACCGCACAAGACCGGGCAGCAGCAGACCGCCTGGAGCGCACGCTGGGGCAGGCTCCGGCGGTGGTACCGTCCGGCCCGCTCACGACGGGGCCACCCGCCACCGAAGTCACAGCGGCGGGGTACGCCGAGAGCGTGCGCAAGGTCCGCGACTACATCGCCGCCGGCGACGTCTATCAGGTCAATCTCAGTCATCGTTTCAGCGCTCAGCTGCGCCCCGGCATTGACGCCGCCGCCCTCTACCAACGCCTGCGTGCGCGCCACAGCGCCTGCTACGGCGCCTTTGTGGACCTGGGCGACACCGCGATCGTCAGCAACTCCCCCGAGGGCTTCTTGTCGATCACCGAAGACCGCATCGCGACGTGGCCGCTCAAGGGCACCCGACCGCGCTGGGCCGATCCCCAGGAGCTGCTCAACGACCCCAAAGAGCGCGCCGAGCACGTCATGATCGTTGACCTGGAGCGCAACGACCTGGGCCGTATCGCCGTGCCGGGCACCGTCCGCGTCCCCGCGCTGCTGGACGTCGTCACTCACCCAACCGTGCACCATCTGGAGAGCCGGATCGAGGCCACGCCGCGCCCGGACGCCGACCTGATCGACATCCTGAGAGCCACCTTTCCCGGCGGCTCGATCACCGGGGCGCCAAAGATTCGGGCCATGGAGATCATCGCCGAGCTGGAGCGAGAGCGCCGCGGCATCTACTGCGGCGCGCTGGGCGTCGTCGACCACCGCGGGCGATCCCGCTGGAGCATCCCGATCCGCACGGCCGTCGTCGCGGGCGATCAGGTCACTTTTCGCGTGGGCGGCGGCATCGTGGCCGACTCGTGCCCCGAGCGCGAGTACGAAGAGACCCTCACCAAGGCGCGGGCCTTTCTCGACGTTCTTACGAGCTGAGCTCGCCCAGCATCGCCGGCAGCACGGTCTCGGCCGCAACGCCCGTCCACTGCTCAAACGCGAGAGCGCCCTGGCGCGCCAGCATATCCAGCCCGCCAAACGCCGGACAGCCCTGCGACGCAGCCCAATGCATAAAGGCCGTCGTGTCAGGCGTGTAGACCAGGTCCAGCGTCGTCGGTGTGCCCCAGGCGGCCATCGGCAGCCGGCCGAAGAAGGCGGTCGCGTCTGCCCAGCCTGTGGATTCCACCGCCGCCTTCATGCCCGCTGAGGTGGCGTTGACCAGCAGGTCGACGGGGCGGTCCGCCAGGGAGTCGTCCAGCGGCGCCCAGGCCACGTTCAGCTGCTCGGCCAGCGCTCGGGACGCCTCATCACGCCGCGCGGTCACAACGACCTCCGCGCCCGCCTCCACCAGCCCGACGACAACGCCTCGCGCCGCCCCACCCGCGCCCAGCACCAGCGCGGATCGACCTGAGGGCTCAAAGCCCGCGACCGCCCGTACGCTGCCGACAAACCCGGCGATATCGGTGTTGTCGCCACGCACCTGGCCGTCGGAGAACACCAAGGTGTTGACGGCCGCGGCACGGGTCGCAGCGGCGGTGACGGTGTCGCACAAAGCAAAGACTGCGCGCTTGTGGGGAATGGTCACGTTGAGCCCACGCCAGCCGGCGTCACGGCAGCGGGCAAGGACCGACGACAGCCCATCGGGCGCCACATCGATCGCCTCGTAGGCGCCCTTGAGCCCGGCGACGGCAAAAGCGGCGTTGTGCATGGCCGGGCTGCGCGAGTGCGCGACCGGGTGGCCGATGAGCCCGACGCGGATCACGCTTGCAACATCGCGCGGCCGCGGACGACATCCGCGGTGATCTGGGCCACGAGCGCATCCACACCGTCAAACCGCTGCTCTGCGCGCACACGCCCGACAAACGACAGCGTCAGCGTCTGCCCGTACAGGTCGCCCGCAAAGTCCAGCAGATGGGCCTCCACGGTCGTGCCGAGCACACCAAACGTGGGTCGAACGCCGATATTGACAACCGCGTCCGCCACCTGGTCCCCGAAGTGCGCGCGGGCCGCATAGACCCCGTTGCAGGGCCGCAGGTGCGACGTCAGCTCCAGGTTCGCCGTCGGAAAGCCGATCGTGCGCCCACGCTTGTCGCCGTCGACCACGGTGCCCGTGAGGCTGAACGGGCGCCCCAGCAGCTGGGCCGCGGCCGCCACATCCCCGCTGTCGGCGATCAGCCCGCGGATTCGAGACGAGGAGACGGACGCACCCGCGATCTGCAGCGCGGTGACCGTCTCGACAGTGAACCCCGCCGCCTCGCCCGCCGCGGCCAGCATGGCGACATCCCCGCGCCGGTCCTGCCCGAACCGGCTGTCCGGACCGGCCACGACGTGCCGCACGGCCAGCGCCTCCACGAAGACCTCCTCGATGAACTGCTCAGCGGTCTGGACGCTACGGGCCCGGTCGAAAGGCAGCTCGACCGCCATGTCCACACCCGCCGCTTCCAGCAGCGCCAGCTTCTCGTCATAGCCGCTGATCAGGACCGGAGCGCGGTCTGGCGCCACGACCTCGACAGGGTGCGGCCGAAACGTGATCGCGACGGTGGTGCCCCCGTGCTGTCCGGCGACCTCGGCGACACGGCCCAGCAGATGGCGATGTCCAAGGTGAACCCCGTCAAAATTGCCCATGGTGGCCACCGGCCAGGCCAAGCCGGAAGGGATCTCTGAAGCTGCACGCGCGACGATCATGTCTGGGCGTGGTTAATATTGCCCGAATCGGCGGCGTGCAAGCCCGATCCCAAAGACGCGGGCGATCAGCGCAGCCAAAAGCAGCAGCAGCACGACGGTAACGACCGCCACCAACGCCGTAGTGCGGCGATTGGCGTCGATCAGCTGGCCCACCGGCTCCAGAGGCCGGCTGAGCGTCAGCACGGCGCGCACGCTGTTGTCGACGTAGTCGTCGGCCTCGCCGTGACAGACCTGGCACTTCTCGGTGTTGACGATCGGCTTCAGCACGATCAGCGTACCCGCAGTCTCGCTTCCGTCGATATACCAGGCCAGCTCTCCCGAATCGATCGCCTGGCGCCAGATCTCGTCCGGCACATCCGCCGACGGCGCATCGCGCGGCTTGTCGGCGTCGATGTTGGGAAAGGCCACCGTCTTGAGCACCTCCAGCTGAGGCAACAGCTCCGGAAAGCGCTCTTTGGCGCGTGCCACCACGTCCGCGCGGGCGATGTACTGCTCAACCCGACGGCGCGTGCGCGGATCCAGGTAGGCGGGCGTGCGGTCCGCCCGAAACACGCGCACGTCGCCGATCGTCTCCTGTGCCGCCAGCTCATTGACCAGCTCGCGCGCCAGGTCCGCCCGGCCTTGCAGCATGTTCACGCGGATCGCGCGCTCCAGCGTCTCGGCCTGATCGGCCGCCTGAGCGCGATCCAGCGACTTCAGCGACTCGCTGGAGCGGTCGATCGTGTACGACAGGCTGGTCCCGAACGCGAACGCAAGCACGACAACCACCACCGTCGCGGCCAGCAGGCCCACCCACAGCGCCCGGTTGCGCGCCAGCTTGCGACGTACGCGCTCGATCGGTCCGATGGGACGCGCCAGCACCGGCTCTCCGTCCAGCGCCCGCTTCAGCTCATCGGCAAAGTCCTCCGCGGATTGATATCGCGCCGCGCACTGCTTCTCCAGCGCCTTCAGCGCCACCGTCTCCAGGTCCAGCGACACCGCCGGCCTGCCATCCGCCGCCGCGACGGCTGACGGCGACGCCGGGTCTTCGGTCAGCAGCTTGGCGATCACATCGATCAGCGTGTCACCCAGAAACGCCGGCCGTCCGGCCAGCACGTGGTACAGCGTGGCGCCCAGCGAGTAGACGTCGGACCGCGGCCCGATCGACGACAGCTCCCCGTTGGCCTGCTCCGGGCTCATGTACAGCGGGCTGCCGATGGGCGAGCCCTCACGCGTCAGCTCGGGCTTGTCCTCGCCCATGGCTTGAGCGATGCCGAAATCGGTGACATGCGGCTCACCGTGCACGTCGATCAGGATATTGTCGGGCTTGAGATCGCGATGCACGACGCCCTGGCCGTGTGCGCTGTGCACGGCCCGCGACACCTTCTCCACGGCCTCCAAGGCGCCCCGAAAGGTCAGGCGGTCACTTTGAAAGCGTGCGCCCGTGCCGTCGTCCGGCGCCAGGCCCAAATCGATGTAGTGGCCCAGGTTGGCCCCTTCGACAAACTCCATCACAAAGTACGGCTCGCCATCCTGCGTCGTGCCGCAGTCGAAGATCCGCACAGTGTTGGGGTGGGTCAGCTGCGCGCCGAGCATCGCCTCGTTGATAAAGCGCTGTCGTGCGACGCGATTCGAGATCCCGCCCAGGATCAGCTTCAGCGCCACGTGGCGCGACAGAGGCACCGACCACGCGCGGTAGACGACGCCCATACCGCCACGGCCCAGCTCGTCCACGATCTCGTAGCTGCCGATCGAGAAGAGCACCTGCTCCGGCGTATGCGGCCGCTCCTTCGCCTCGGCAAACGAGGCCGGAGGACGATATGCCGCGCGCGTCTCCGCAAATCCCAGCTGCTCGTCGGGCGTGTCGCCGGCGTCGGCGGGTCCCTGGCGTCGAGTGGTCGCCTGATCAGGTCGCACCTGTGGAGCGGGCGGATCCAGAACGGTGTCGCGCTCGTGCAGGCCCTCGTCGTCCGGGCGGCGCTTGTCGCTCACACCTGCTCTGAGAAGAAGGGCGTCGGAGCCGGATCGACGTCCAACAGCAGGTCGTAGACCGCCACGTGCTGCGCCTCGACGGGCAGGATGTCCGCCACAACACGGATCGCGCTCCTGGACGCCAGCTTCTGCGTCACGTGATCGTAGTAAGCCGTGGCGGCCTGCATCTCCAGGTCACGCGCAAACTCCAGCAGCGCCCCACGGCGCAACGCCACCGTAAGCGCATCATCGAGGATGTTGGGTGGAATCGGGGGCGGCTTGATGTCCCCCAGCGGCTTGTCCAGGCCCAGCTTCCGCGCCGCACGCATCAGCGAGTCCCGGTGCTCCTCGTGCTGGCCCATAAACCGGCCGGCGGTGGTGATCAGCAGCTTGTCGGCTTTGACAAACGCCAGACCCGCGGCGGCCGTATACACCTGGATGGCCTGCTCTTCGAATCCGGCGGCCTCGATCAGGATACCGGCGTCCCGGGCCTCCTTCTCGGCTTGGTCAGCCGCCTGGTCAGCCCCGTCGTCCGTCTCCTTTTTGCAGCCGCCGATGAGCGACAACGAACCAACCCCGATTGCCGAGAGAAAACGACGCCTCTGAGCCCAGTGTTTGTCCACGACCCCAGGGTAAACCCGAGGCGGGCATCGGCGCTACTTCCGTGTAGTGAACGTCCAGGTGCGCGACCAGTCGTCCGGACCGTGCTTGCCGGTCAGTACGACGGTGAACTCGCTGGCGCCCGGGAGCGGATCGTCCGCGTACATCGCCCAGGTCGCTGACAGGAAGCCGTTGAAGTCCTTGGGCAACCACACGTGCGGGATCTCGGCGCCGCCCGCGTCAAGCAGCTTGTGCTCGCTGATCGTCAAGGGCGCACCACCGGCGGTCGTGACCGTGATCACCGGACCCGACGGATAGCCGTTGGGCGGCGGAGGCGGCTGCGGCCCCTCATTGCCACTCCAGCCCTTGGGCACATTCGTCTGCCCCGGCCACGGATACAAAACAGCAAGCGTCTTGTCGGGGTGCCCCTTGTATCCGAAGTTCATGACGTCGACGGTCGCGGCGCCGCCATAACCGGTGTGCACGCTGTCCGGCGACATGAAGGGGATGCGGTGATAGACCGTCTCCATCCACCCATCGACGGACTTGGACGGGTTGTTGATGAACGCCATCACCTCAAACCCGGGCGTGCCGCTGTACCCGGCCGCTTTCATCCGCTTGCCAAAGTCCTTGCCCGTGAAGCCCTCCGCATAGGACGGGTCCTCAGCGTGGGCGCCGCCCGGGATTTTCCCGGCCTGGTAGGCAGCCACGTGCAGGGAGAAATAGTCGGCGTGGGCCTGGGCGCTGACGTTGATCTCTCCGACATTGTCGATCAGGTCGACGCCGGCGTTTTTGCGATACCAATTGGTGCGGGACATCGCCTCTTTCTGGGCTGCGTTGGCGTCGGCCGCGATCGCGTACTCCTCGCCCTCAACGGGCGGTGGCAGCTCGCCACCGGTGCCGCCTACGTCGCCTGTGGTGACCGGGCCGGTATCGCCGCCCAGCGTGGTGTCGCCGGTGTCCCCGATGTCGGTTGTTGCGCCGGTGTCATCTGTCGACGTCGTCGGATCGGGCTCCGGGATCTCATCGACCTCGGCCTCCCAGGTGCCCGTCGCGGTGCAGCAGCTCTCGGGCAGGAACGTCCAGGTGCCTGACACGTGAACGCGGGTGTCGAACTTGCCGGTCAGGGCGAGGTTGTCCAGGGTGACCTGAAACGCGCCGTCCTCGACCTTGACCTCCTGAGCGAAGGTCTTGATGTCGTAACCTTGCTTGCACTCGTTATCCGAGTCCGCGACGGGCGCGCTGCAGTGGACGTCGCGGACGGTCCAGTCCGTGATCGTTCGCTCCGACATAGCAAAGGAGATGCGTGCGCCGGTCCAGGATCCGTCATATGGCGCACTTGGGGCGCGCGTGGTGTCAGCGCAGCCAATGGCGACGACAGAGAAGAGCAGTACTACGGTTACGGTCGCCTTCAAGAGCGCTGATACGTTACCACAAGGGGGGGCCGCTTGACACGGCCATTCCGCTCACCAAACTGTCGGCAGTGTCCGCACGCATTGGCCAATACGACCTTCTGGAGCAGCTCGGCAAGGGTCCGCACGGTGGGGTCCATCTCAGCGTCGATACGCGCCACGACCAGATGGTGGCGCTGAAGTTCTACGAGTCGGCGGATGTGCCGATCGCGGCCGGGCGCGGCAAGGAGTTCTACGAGCTGGCGCGGGCCTACACCGCGGTCAACTCGCCGTATTTCGGCACCATAAAGGCTGTCTCGGACCCCGGTGAGACGCCGTGCTACGTCTCGCGAGAGTACGTCAACGGGGTCACGCTGCGCGCGCTGCGCTATCACTGCAAGTCGCTTGCCCGGCCGTTCTCGGCGGCGATCCTGCACAGCGTGGCGGCCGGTCTGGCGGCCATTCACGGAGTCGGTCAGATCCACAGCAACCTGAAGCTCACAAACATCATGGTGCAGCAGGCGGGCGGCGTGAAGCTGGTCGACCCGATGCTGGCGACACCGCGGCTGATCGGCGCCGCCAATCGGACGATCAACTACAACAGCGGCCTCTTCGGCTCGCCCGCGTTTCTGGCGCCCGAGCAGCTGGCCGGTGGCGAGGTCACGGCCGCCACCGACGCATACAGCTTCGGGGTGCTGGCGTATCTGTTGCTGACCGGCCGGTACCCGATCGAAGAGCCGGACCTGGGCAAGCTGCGCAGGCTCAAGCTGAAGGGCGAATACGTGGCCCCGCACGCCATCGTTCCCGACATCCCGCCCCCACTGGCGCAGGTGGTCGACGACTGCCTCAAGCGCAACCCTCAGACGCGGGAGAGCGACCTGGGACAAGTCGCGGAGAGACTCAAGACCTGGCTGGCGCACGCCGGGGCCAGTCCCGCCCAGGCGCTGCTCGAGGGCGCGCAGGCTGTCAGCTACGTCTTCATGATGTCGGCGTCCAAAGAGCGCAAGTTCCCGGGCCCGTTCCAATCGCCGCGCCATGCCTCAGACGTGACGGTTCGGGAGACCCATCGACCACTGCCGGAGGCCGCGCCCGTTCAATGGCCTGCGCCGCCACGCAGCGAGGGGGAGGCCGCGTTTCGCTCGGCGCCGACGCTGCCGGCAGACGCATTGGACGACCCCCCGCCCAAACGCACCAGCTCGGCACTGAAACACCCGCAACCGGCCGCACCGCCCCCGACAACCATGCAGCCCGCGGTGAAGTTGGCCGAGGCGGCAGCGGCGGCGGCGGCAGAGATCACGCCGGACGCGCCCAGCAGTCCGCACAAGAGCAGTCGCGCGTTGGAGCAGCCCACCACTCGCCCGGCGATGGCCGGACGCAGGAAGCACCCTAAGACAGCCGCGCCGCCTCCGATAAGCGCCGCCCCGGCTGGTGCGACGCCCCCACCGGCGGCGCCCGCTCGCGCGATCTCGTCGCCCGGTGGTGACGGGTCCAGTCGCAACGTGCCCGGCCAGCCGTTAGATGCCCGTAGCCCGCTACCCCGCCCGGCGCCACCTGCGCTGCTCTTCGCGCCGGACGCGGCCATGCCCGTGGCCCCCGACGCGACCGTTGAGGAGGAGGAGGGACCCGGACGGGGCTACCTGGTAGCCGCCGCCATCATCGTGGCCGGCGTCGTGGCCTGGGGCCTGGCCGGCGACCAGCTCCTGGACCAGCAGGGCGCAGAGACCACCGATGAGACGCTGACGGCGACAACTCCGCTGTCACCGGAGCAGCTGCTCGAGAAGGCGCGCGAAGCAGCGGACGGCCCGCCGCGTGAGGCTGTCGCTGCCGCCCGTGCCGCCGCTGAGGCGCTGCCGGAGAACGGCGACGCGCAGGTGCTGCTGGCGCGCGCCCACATCCGCGCCGGCTCTTACAACGACGCCAATCGTGCGTTGGAGCGCGCGCAGCTGCTGCTGCCGGAGACCGCGGAGCCCACTCGCCTGGGCGTGCGGCTTCTCCTGGACAAGGGCCTCAACGGGCCGGCCGCCATCGCCGCGCGCAAGGCCCTCAACGAGCACGGCACGGATGCGCCGCTGTATGTGCTGCTGGCCCGGGCGCTGCTGGCCGACCGCAAGGTGGATGAGGCGATAGAGGCGCTGGCCACCGCAACGCAGCTGGACGGCGACAGCGCCGAGGCGTTCTCCCTGCTGGGCGAGGCCCACTTCCAAAAAGGCGCGTACGTCAAGGCGCGTGAGGCGTACAAACGCGCGGTGGAGCTGCGCCCGCGGTCGGCGCCCGCCTACGTCGGCCTGGGCAAGACCTTGATGGCGCTGGGCCGCGGCGGCGACGCAGCCGACATGCTGGTTCACGGGCTGACGTTTGCTCCCGACTCCCAGGAGCTTCACTACGCCGTGGGCCGCGTGTTGGTGCGCGACGGGCGGGACGAAGACGCCAACGTCCACCTGCAGACCTACGTCAGCAAGTACCCGGACGACTGGCGCGGCTACTTCAGCCTGGGCCTGTCCCAGCTTCGCCGCGGCGCCAACGAGCCGGCAGCTCAGTCCTTTCGCAATGCGGCGACACGCCGGCCGAACCAGGCTGAGATTCAATACGACCTGGGTGTGGCCCTGACCCGCACAAACAAGCCGGACGCGGCGCTGGCCGCCTTCTCCGAGGCCATCAAGCTGCGGTACGGCCTGTGGGAGGCGCATTGTGAGCGGGCCAAGCTGCAACACGCGCGCAACGCCCTGGCCGACGCCCGCAGCGGCTACGAGCAGGCGCTGAAACTCAACGGAAACTGCGCGCTTGCCAAGAGTGTGTTGGACACCAAGCTGGCCTCCAGCATGGGCCGGATGCACCTGGGCCTGCCCTGCGCGTCAAAACCTGAGCTGGATGTCGCGGATTAGCCGCGGCTAGCGGGTAATCCGCTAGATGGCGGTCGGTGGCGCGGTGCAGCGCGTGGAAGAAGAGCGTCGCCTCGCGGCTGTCCACGATCACGTCGATGTCCCAGCGACCAAAGGCCTGCACCTGGCCGACTACGGCCGTGCCGTCGCGGAAGATCCAGCGGATGTTGGCGCCCTGATCGCGGGCGTTGCACAGCTGCTGGTCCGCGGGCCGATAGCGCTCGTTGCGGTCCTTTGAGGCACCGAGCTCCTGCTTGAGCACCTGCTTCTCGTGCTTGCGGGCCTTGCGCAGCACCTCGAGATCCTCGGGGGAGCAGACCATCTTCACGTTGTGCTTGTCGACGACCACCGGCTCCGGCGAGCTCGGCGTCTCGTACGTGAAGTCATACGTGCGGCTCTTGGTGACGCGACCGACCTCCCAGTCGTCCTGGCCGAAGCGCCACAAAGCCAGGGGCTCTTTGGCGCGGTGGGAGATCTCCAGGCGGTCACGCGTGAACTTGGTGCGGCCGGCCTTGCGCATCTCCTGCAGCGCGGCGGCGCGCCAACGCGGCAGCGAGCCACTGGCCACATGACCGGCGAGGTCGGGGTCCAGCCCCTCTTTCTGCAGGCGCTGAAACTTCTCACGGCGGAGCATGGACTTGAGCAGCTGGTTGAGCGTGACCTCGCCGCGGACCACGCGAAACGCGCCCCACAGCGGGATACCTGCCCGCTCCGCCAACTCCAGCGCCTTCTGGCGCTCCTCCGGTTTGTCCGACCCGCTCTTCGAACGGCCCACTTGGTGCCTCCTGAACGTGTGCGTAACGTAATCGTCCACATCGCCCTGCGTCAAGATGCCCGTCCGAACCCGTAGCTGCCTAAAACCAACTCTTGCTTCGAAAGTCGGCCGACCGCTATGCTGCGCCGCCTATGGCGGTGATAGACAACCTCGGACAGTCGAGACGATTGCGCTCGCGACAGGCGATGCCGCCGCAGCGAAAGTCGATCGGCATCGGCAAGGCGCCGGACGCCGAGGTCCATCCCCTGGCAAATCGCGCGCGCGTCAGCGTGGAGATCCCCGACCTGCCGGATACCTGGCTGGTCCAGATCGCCGGCACGACGGCCGATCCGACGATCTTTCCACCCGACCGCACGCTGCCGCAGCTCTGCTTCGACTTTCGCGACCTCAAGTTCGAGGACGCGGAGCCCGCCGACCCCTACGGCCACTTCCGCGACGTGATGCGGGACGGGCTGGAGAAGGCGCTGCTCGGTCGGGACGCCCGCCACCTGGTCTTTGTGGGACACAGCTTCGGCGGCATGGCCGCGATCGACTTTCTGCTGCACAACGACCTGGAGGCGCTGCAGGCGCTGGTGCCGACGCTGGAGCAGGTCTCACTGGTGATGGCCTGCGCCGCACACACGTCGCCTATGTCGCGCTACCAGATCCGCAGCGACGCCCCGCTGATCGGACCGCTGGCCACCCGGCTGAGCCACTACGTCACCAAGGTCAGCACCGCCAACAAGCGCCGCATGGCGCGGGTCAAAGGCGCCATGGGTCACGGCGCCGCCCGTCCATTGTGGCGCGAGCTGTGGCGCTCCACCGACGAGCTCAGCGCGGTCTGGCGGTTTCCTCAGGGCGCCAGCCTGGACCACTTCTGGTCGGTGGTGCGCTGCGCTCACGCGTACGATGTCCCCAAGGCCCTGGACGCCGGCTCCAGCCTCTGGTTTGACCTGCTGATCCTCAGCGCCGAGCGCGACGCGCAGTGGCCACAGGACATGTTCGACGACTTCTGGCGGATGGTGGTCGCGCATGGTTGCTCCCGCGCGCGCTGGTGCCATTTCCCCGGCGACGACCACCTCAGCGTGGCCCGCCAGCCAACCAAATACTACAAAGAGATCAAGGACTTCCTGCTGGCCCGATAAGCGGCCGCGTGATCGGTACGATCTGGCTGTCGAAAACGCGGCTCGTGACCTCGGCCGGCACGGCAAGCTCCCGCGCGAGCTCCGGCGGCATCAGGTGATAGCTCAGCTGGATGATCACGTAGTGCTCACCCGCACCGCCGGGGTACTGCGCTGCAAACTTCACACGCCGGGTCTCGCCCGCCGCCAGCCTGGTATCGACGCGCTCTTTATAGGGGCGGGCGCCTCGGCATCTTGCGAGCGAACATCGTCTCCTTCTTCTCCAGGAACTCCCCGCGGGCGTCGGCCAGGCCCACGACGAGCCGAATCTGGTGCAGCGGATCGCCCGACGGCACGTGATGCGCCGCGCCCGTGTTCCGTACGACAACGGTGGCACTGACCTCCTCACCGGCAGCGTAGAACGGCTTGCTGAGCTCCAGCGTGACCGTCAGCGCCCGCTCCAGCACAGCATCGTTGTGGGCGCCGAGAAACGCGTGGCTGCGGTACGGTCGAAACACGCCCGTCGCGACGTTGCCGGCGACCTTCGGCATATGACAGTCGCCGCACGAGCCGCCTTTTCGCGCGAACTCGGTCTTGTTGAACTCCCGCACGGTGTCGTACAGCCCCTTCTTCCGCCCACGGATCGCCTGCTGATGACAACCGCTGCACGACGACACGCTGCTGAAGCCCTCCACCTTCGTGACGGGGTGCTCGGAGTCGCCCGTCGAGGTGCCGGCGCCGACGATGCGCCCGCCGCGCACATGACACGCGGAGCACGTGACGCCCTCCGACTGCAGTGTGGGCTGAAAGCCTGTGTTGGGCTTGTCGCCGACAATCGGCTGCTGTGCGGTCATGGGGCTGTGACAATTGAGACACTGCGCACGCTTGGGCTCCGATCGCCACAGCTCCTGGAACTGGGGATCGTTCCAGGCCGCGCTGTGCATACTGCCTTTCCATTGTTCGTAGATTTCCGCGTGACAGCCGGCGCATGCTCGGGCCGTCAGACCCGCCACGCCCTGGGGCGCTTCCGAGGGTGGAATCGGGGCGTCGCCGTTGGGCGAAAACAGCGCAGGGGGAGCCGATAGGGCAGCAAGAAGAACCGGGATCAGGGCCCGCATATCGAAATACCTTACAGCAGATAATTATCGTTTGACACCCTATGCGTCGATTTGAGACACTGGCTACTGGAGAGAGAAGTACGACGCTTCGAGGTTAATTTAATGGGAGACATTGTCTATATAGGGCAGAAGAGGCGGTTTACCTTGGAGGAGGCCCGCGACTTTTTGCCCATTGTGCGCCGCGTCACCGAGCGCAGCATCCAGGAAGTGGAGGCTGTAAGGCGGCGGCACACCGGGTCGCAGGGCCCACGTCAGCTCGACGACTTCGAAGAGGAGTTGAACGACGTGCTGCGCAGCTGGTCGGACCGTGTGCAGCAGCTCGGTTGTGAGCCAAAAGGGCTCTGGCTGGTCGACTTCGACAACGGCGCGGGCTACTTCTGCTGGCGCTATCCCGAGCCCGAGATCGAGCACACACACGGCTACGAAGACGGCTACTCCAACCGCGATCGCCTCAGCTGAGTCCTCCCGGGCTGAATACCGGGCCCACGCCAACTGTCCTACATAAGTAATGATCCGCGCACGCGACGTTCGTGCGCGCGGGTAGAAGCGTTGTTAGGATGCCCCCAGTGAACCGCGAGAGTCTGATCGCCTGTGTACTGATGGCGGCGCTGGGTTTGTGCGCCCTGCCGATGTGCGCGTGGTTTGTGGTCAACTCGTCGCCTTTCACAAACACCGTTCAGGAAGAGCTGGACCGCGAGACCAAGCCGGGGATCATCTCCTTTGAGAAGATCGAGTGGGGCCCGCATCCGTACGCGGTGACGATCTACAACGCCGTCCTGCGGCATCGGTCCGGCGCGCCCATCCTTCAAGCCGACCGGGTTCGTGCGCGCCTGAATGTGGACCGCTTCCACTCGGAAGAGTACGCCCTCACGCTGGTCGTCGACGAGGTCGAGATCGAGGACTTCGAGCTGACGCTGGCCTGGAACCGCTTCGGCGACTTCAACCTGGTGGAGATGTTCCAGGGGCGCGCGTTTGCACTGGCGGTGGAGCGGCGCCCCGACCTGGTGTTCCAGCTGGAGCTGCCGGACGTCTCGCTCCGCGGCGGGCTACTGCACCTGGTGTGGCCCACGTTCGGATTCACGTTCACCGATATCGCGACAACCGGCGCCGTGACCGTCTCGAAGCCGACAGGGCTGATCATCGACGTGCCGGCGCTGGACACCGCTCAGAGCGTGGCCTGGTTCCGCAAATCGCCGCCCACGCTGCGTGAACAGCTGACCAGCCTCATGCCCGCAAACGCCCCGTCGGACGCCGCCCCACAGGGCTTGCGTCTGCCGATCTCTCAGATCGCCATTCGCGACTTCGACTGGGCCGGGGACGGCTTCAACGCAGACCTGCGCGTGGTCGGCAGCGGCGGACTGGACGTCCGGGCGGCCGGGTCGATGGGCTGGCCGGACGACGGCACCCGCCACGCCATCACAGCCGACGTGACGGTCCCGCAGCCGTTTGCCAAGACGCTCAGCCGAGGCGCCGTGGACGGTCGCAGCACCGTGAAAGCGATCTCGGACGGACTCGATCTCCAGAGCCGGTTTGCGCTGGGCCCGGTCGTGATCCCCGCCATCCGCGCGGGCGGCGTCGAGGTGGACGACCTGCAGCTGCGCACGCTCGCCGTGGACGCCAGCGACAGCGACAAAGGCGACATCCAGCTGGATGCCGGTGCCCGCCGTCTAGCCGTTCGTGGCGTCGTCGCGGACGATCTGGCCGTCACGTCGACCGTCAAGCTGGGCTTGGGCAAGCGCACGGTGGCCGATCTGGCAGCGGTGATCGCCAACCCGCCCACATCGGTCGCCGGCTGGCTGCGGTTCGTGCCGAAGCTGGTCACCATCAGCTCACTGCGCGCCAGTCGCTTGACACGTGGGGCCACTGAGATCCGGAACATCGCGATCAGGGACGTGCGCGTCGAGCCCACGATCAACTTCCTGAGCCTCAGTGTGACCGTGGAGGTGCGGTTCCGCGACGTGCCGCTGCTGCTGGCGCGTCAGCTGCTGCCAGCCGCTCCGGAGCTGGCCGACTGGGGGGCCAAGACGGTCTCGGGGACCTTCACGGCCACCGCCGGCGCGCCGTCCTTCAGTGAGCTCGAGACGACGCTGACGCTGGAGCCCGCGCTGTGAAGGCGCTGCTGCGGGTCTTGCGGGCCATCGGCCGCTTCGTGTTCCGCGTGGTCTATGCGGCGGTCAACGCGGTCTACAAGACGACCACCCGCATGGCGCTGTACCTGGCGACCGCCTACCTGGTCATCTATTTCACCATCAACTCGGGCATGTTCCGCGAGCAGCTGATGAGCCTGCTGGGCGACGTGATGCCCGGCCAATTCGAGGCTGCGGCGCTGCAGTGGGGGCCGTTTCCGACGCGCATTACGCTGGTGGACGTGGGCATTCGGGACCCGGCCGGGACGCCGGTCATCGACGTCGACCGCCTGACGACCAACGTGGACCTGCTGGCGCTGTGGGGCTGGGGCGTGCGCAAGTTCGTGTTTGCGCAGACGCCGCTGCACCTGCGGCTGCGGGAGGTGACGATCGACGGAGCGGACGTGCTGGTCGAGGTCACCGACGCGGGCTGGGTGGGCGTCGCGGCGGCGTTTACAGATGTCACGAAGCCGCCGGAGGAAGAGGAGGAGAAGGGCGGCGCCCGCATCGAGATCGAGAACATCATGCTGGAGGGCAGTCGCGTGCGAGTCGACACGTCGCGCGTGCAGGTCGATACGCGCGGGCTGAGTGCGCTGGCGCGGGTGGTCATCCAGGACGGGCGGGTCGTGGTGACCGCACCAAGGATCCTGAGCGATGGGGGCGACGCGACGATCGCGGGTGCGGGACCGGACGGGACGGAGCTGCGGGTCCCGTGGACGGACTTCGAGGGGCGCGAAGGCCTGTGGGACTCGGGTTTGCTTGAGCTGGAGCGTGCCGATCTCAAGATCTCTGAAGCGACCGGCGACGTCCGACACCTGCGGATCGACATGCGTGAGACCGAGAACACCGTGAAAGCGCGCTTGAGCTTGACCGGCGTGCGCCACGAGGACCCGCTGATCGGCGGCTACGTCGGCGAGATGGTGAAGGTGGATGCCGATCTGGACGTCGTGGCTGAGGGCCCGTTCGCCTGGCCGCATCTCACCGCCGGGATCACGTGCCGAAGGTTGGAGGTGGATCAGCTGCACCTGGGACCGATCGACCTGGACCTGGCGATGGTCAGCAACGGCTTCCTGCGGACTATCGAGCTGAGCCCACTGTCGCTGGACCTCGGTGGAGAGACCGTCCACCTGGACCTGGCACGGCTGATCGTGCCGGACCAGGGGGTGGACAGCCTGCGCATGCACGCGGCGCTGCGACTGGACGGGGTCGTGCCGGAGCGTCTGTGGGACCTGGGCGTGATCGGTGGGCAGGTCGAGGTGCCCGTGTTGGGCGACGCGACGGTCGACGGATCGATTGAGGCGCGCGCCGGCATGGTGCGCAACCCGGACGGCACGGTGGGATGGCGCATCGACAGCGCTCTGCAGCTGGCGGCGGACTGGCCCGGTGATCCCTCGTTGCCGATCGGGACGGACCTGGGTGTGGTCGGAAACACGTCGCTGAACCTCGGGTCCGGCGACGATACGATAAGCACAGACGGCTTGTGGGCATGGTCGGGCCAGGACGAGGCGCAGGTCAGTGGGCGTCTGGATCTGCTGCTGGGGGAGCTGGACTTCGGGCTCAGCGCCACAATTCACACCCGTGAGCTGTTGGGCGCCTTCGGGATCGAGGACATCGACTGCGTCGTGGGGCTGGCCGGCGGGCACGTGACGGGGACGTTGCTGTCACCCGACCTGGTCGCTGACCTGAGCACGAGCCGGTGCGACATCTACGGCAACATCCTGCGCGACATCGCGGTGCGGCTGAAGCTGATCGACGGCACGGTGGACCTGTCGCGATTCACGGCGCGCAACGAGTGGGGCGGCGTCACGACCGACGCGCGGCTGGAGGTGTGGCGCGGCAATCTGAAGCAGCTGTCCAAGCGGATGCCGCTGACGCTGACAAACCTCAAAGCAAACGGGATCAAGCTGGCCAAGCTGAAGGTCATGGACCTGAGCGGAACCGCCAGCGTGCGGTCCAAGCGATTCTCGCTGGCGCTGGGAGTGCCGGGTCTGGACCTGGATGGGTCCGCCAGCCTCTCGGTGGCGCAGCTGCGCATCATCGGCGAGAATTTTCATCACTTTGCGGCTGAGATCGCGGCCGACGCCCAGCGAAACCAGTTCAAGGTCCTGAAGCTGGACGCCCGCACGCTGTCCGGCGCGCGTCTGCGGGGCAGCGGCTCCTACAACCGCGACAGCGAGATCATCAACGCCGACGTGGAGGCGACCGCGGTCGATCTGACGCGGCTGAGCCTGCTGAGCGACCGCGCGGAGCCCATCCCTTTGAAAGGCGTGGTGGATCTCAGCCTGGACGCCAGGGGGACTCTGGCGAGCATGCAGCTGTCCGGCCGGCTGACCACCCGTCGGTTCGCGTACGACGACATCTACCTGGGCGACGCCACCGTCAACTTCAAGCGGCCGCGCGGGTCCCAAAAGGTGACGCTGACCAGTCGAAAGTTCTTCCGATCCATGAAGATGAAGAGCGGCGTGCTGGAGCTGGACAAGAACAGCATCCCGACCCGGGTGCTGGTGGTGGCCGACCTGGATGAGCTGGACGTGCTGAAGGTGCTGCCGGCCTACCGAAAGTGGGTGACGTCGGTGACCGTCAAAGAGGGCGAGGGCATCTACGACCTGCACTTCAACGGCAAGAAGCCCATGCGCCTGGTGGTGGATCTGCCGGACGACTCGGTGCGCATCAAGCTGACGCCGGACCTGCCGGCGATCACGCACCACGGGCCGCTGAAGGGCAGCCTGATCGGGACGATGACGACCATCGAGCAGGCGCTCTTCGATTGGGAGGGGCAGCGGCTGGGCGTCTGCGGCACCCTCAACCTGAAGAATCAGAAGGCAAACCTGGATGTGGCCGGGACCATCCAGCTGGACAAGCTGGCGGACCAGTTCGAGGCGCTGGGGCAAATGCTGGCGGATCTGTCTGGGCGCCTGGTCACGCATGGAACCAACGGCACTACCAGCTCCCCGTTTGCCGACTCCTGCCTGCGGACGGGCGTGAGCGACAGCGCGATGCGGATGATGGGCCGCCCTCGGGGGTACCTGCGCATCACGAACACGCTGATGGCGCCGACGATCACCGGGGGACTGCGCGTGGATCGGGTCACGACCGTGCCGCGCGGCCTGGGCCGAGAGGTCGGGCTGACCGACGGCGTCATCTTGTTGCGGGCGTCGGGAGAGGGCGCGGGCTCCCAGGAGCTGGCGATCGCGGAGAAGCACCCGCTTCAAGGCACGTTTGAGGACGGCACTTTCCGCCTGCATGGACGCGTGAAGCTGCCCAAGGTGCGCGAGCGACTGTCCCTGGACGCCTGGCTGCCGGACAAGGGCACGCTGTACGTGGGCGGCGAGGACATCGAGTGGGCCGTGCCGCGCGAGTATCGGCTGACGCTGGATCCGGAGGTCGCGATCGGCTTCTCGGGGCTGTCGACGGCCAAGCCCAAGTTGTCGCTGAGTGGCAAGGTGGCCATCGTGGACGGCGCGTACTTCAAGAACTTCAGCTTCTTCACCCGTGCCGTGGGCAACATCCTGGGCCGGTCCGTCTCCAAGTACGAGGAGCCGCTGACCGAGAAGTACCCGATCCTCAAGGAGCTCAAGCTCAATCTGAAGGTCACGGGCAACAACTTCCTCGTGCAAAGCGACTTCGGCGTGGGCGAGACCGACCTGGAGACCAGCTTGGACCTGCGCGCGGAGGGGACGTTTGAAGACCCGGTGGTCAAAGGGCAGGTCGAGGTCGTGGACGGCACCATCACTTACACGGTGGTCAAGCGGCAGTTCGAGGTCACGTCCGGGGTGATCACCTTTGACGGCAAGCCGGAGACGCCGAAGCTGGAGGTGGAGGCCCAGACCACGATCGCCAACGCCGCGGCGACGTCGTCCAACAGCCGCGAGGACGAGGACATAGTGATCACCGTGCGGGTGGATGGCCGCGTGCCCAACTATAAGATCACGCTGGACTCGTCGCCAACGCTGGCCCAGATCGACATCCAGTACCTCATTTTGACGGGCAGCACGAAGAGCGGCTTGGAGACGGGAGGCACCAAGACGACGGCCACGCTGGACCTGTTGTCGGCGAATCTGGCAAATGTCATTACGAACTTGATTCGCGCGCCCTTTGTCGAGTCGGTGCACGTCGCGCCGGACACGAAAGCGCGCCTCGCCGCCGACTTCATCTTCAGGCTGGGGCGGCAGATCCGGTTCGGCGTGACGAGCAGGGAGAACGACAGTCAGCGCACCTACGACATTCGCTACCGGCACAAATTTCGCGACAACCTGGAGCTTGAGGCCACCCGGCGCGGCGCGGATGACGAGTCCGACAGCCAGGAGAGCTACGAGGTCCGCTTGAAATACACGGTACCGCTTGACTGATCGCCTCTGTGCAGCCTTGTGCGCGCTGGTCGTGGTGGCCGGCGCGCGCCCGTCCGCGGCCCAGCTGACGGACGAAGCGACGCGACTGGAGGAGTGCCACAACCTGCCGATCGCGGGGCTGCTGCTGGAGGGGTGTCGCGGCTACTGGTGCGGCGAGCCGTCGGAGAAAGCCAAGCTGTTGTCGCTGACCGATCTGCGCGCCGGCCAGACGTTCGACAAATCCAAGGTCAAACAGGCGCTGACCCGGCTGCGTCAGACGGGCTTCTTCAGGGATGTGCAGCTCAAGCAATGCGTCGCCCAGCACGAGAAAACCCGAGCGTTTATCGTGCTGGCCGTGCGTCCGAATCGCTGGGTGCACTCGATCGAGATCGACGGCAACCAGCACCTGTTTGAGAGCGACATCCTCAAGCGCATGTTCTTGAAGCCGGGGCGCCCCTTCAATCCAACCGACGAGACCAGTGAAGCCGAGCGCAAGCGGCAGGAGGACCTGCTTCGCCGGCGCTATCAGAAGGAGGGCTTTGACGAGGCCAAAGTGACGATCGTGGCCGTCCCGTCCGGGTCGGAGGGCGTGGACCTGACGGTGCGAATCACCGAGGGCCCCAAAAAGAAGGTCACAGCCGTGGATGTGGTCGCGACCCGGGGCGTGCCCGCGAAGGCGGAGAGCATTTTTGGACCGGAGGCGCAGTGCCCCACCTTTGGCCGGCGCGAGATACGCCTGGCCAGTGGACTGAAGGCCAGTGACATCTTCACCCGGCGCAAAGAGAAGCTCACCCGGCGCAAGACCGTGGCGTGGCTGCGCAGCCGGGGCATCGTAGAGCCCAAGGTGGCCGTCAGCTATGCCGCCGAGACGGGCCTGGCGACGATCTCCGTGGAGTACGACCGCTGCTACCTGATCCGCTTCCGCTCGCGCCACGATCCCGCGCCCGGACGTCGGGGCTACATAGACGCGGACTACGACGAGCTGGCGCAGGTGCTGACGTTTGGCGAGAGCGGCCTGTTCTACCTGGACGAAGCTCGACGCAGCCGGGCGGCGCTCGAGTCGCAGCTACAGGAGCAGGGGTATCTGTTCGCGGACGTGCGGCTGGACTATCGGCGCGCGGACCTCAAGCGCTCAGCGCCGGGCGTACACGGGGTGATCAGCTACTACATCACGCAGGGATATCGGTCGGAGATCCGCAGCATCACGCTGCGCGGGACCAAGCACATCAAGCGTCAGGAGCTGCTGGAGCGGCTGGAGACCCGCACCTACGACTTCTTTGGCAGCGGCGGCTACCTGCTGGTCGACCGCATGTTCGGGGATCTCAGCCAGATCATGGCGGTGTACCACTCGCGCGGGTTCTACCGGATGCGCTTCCCCGGCGCGCCGGGCGCGGCCAAGCGCAGCGACGGGGTACGCGTGACACGGCGAAAAGACGGCGAGGACTACGTCTACGACTATGTGTGGGGCGAGCGGAAGTTCTCGATGCGCAAGCACCCCAAGGAGAGCGTGATCTACCTGGAGGTGGACGTCGACGAGGGGCCGCAGAGTCGCGTGGGCACTGTTGGCGTGACCGGCATCACCGGCGAGTGGCTGACCAAAGCGAAGGCCGCGATGCGCCTGAAGACGAACGATGTGTACTCGCCCTCGGTGGTCACCACGGATCGGCTGGCGATCGAACGCTACTTTCAGAGCCTGGGACACCACGAGGTCACGATCGAGACGACGTGCACCGCGCACGGCGAGGGCCGCGACGTACTGAAGAAGTGCGACTGGAAGAGCGTGTTGGCGCGCAAAGTGGACATCAAACACGACGTGGTGCCCGGCGCTACGGTGACGGTGGGCGAGGTCTTTGTGCGCGGCGCGGTGAGGACGGTGCGCGGGCTGATACGCGACCCACTGCCGAATACCGGCGAGCTGCTGGACCGCTTCAAGCTGGACGAGGCCGAGCGCAAGATCCGCCAATTGGGGGTGTTCTCCAGCGTGGATCTGAAGCTGGTCGGCCTGGACCAGATGCCGATTCGAGACCGCGTGGCGGTGATCGTGAGCGTGCACGAGCGCGGAGCCAAATTTCTGGAGCTGCTGACGGGTATCGAGCCGGTGGTCAGCACGGAGTCGGGCCAGCTGGGCGGCACGGTCGAGGAGGGCGTGCCGCTGATGAGCAGCTCGGTCTCGAATCTCATCGGGGTCACGGACATGGCGTTTCGGGGTCCAAATCAGGCGACGCCATTGAATATCCCGAACCTGCTCTTCTTTTTGGGGACGACGTTTCGGCACCGCAACTTCCTGGGGCGGGCGATGGAGTTCGAGTTGCCGGTGCGCTACGGCTTCTCGATTCCGAGACCCGACACGGATGTCGGAAAGGCGTTCAGCCGACTGGCGGAGGTGGAGCCGACGATCTACGAGCCGCATCTGTTCGGCACCGACGTGGCGGTGTCGGTCGGCGTGTTTGGGAGGTATGACACGGCGACGCGGCCCGAAGACCAGCTGGAGGCCGGCGGCAAGCTGACGTTCAGCACGTTCCTATTCAACCGACTACGGGTTGCGCTGACGTTCAAGGGCAGCGGATTTCGCGCCGGGACGGACTTTCCGGATGAGCTTGGCGAGCTGGGGGAGGAGTCGCTGCTGCAGCCTAAGATCGACGTCGATCTGAGCGCCACGCTGGACTATCTCGACAACCCGATCCATCCAACGCGCGGCTTCGCGTTTGGCGCGCGCATCGGCTACCTCTTCCAGCCCGAGACCATCAGCGATACGTTTGCCAACTTCGTGAAGCTGGAGGGCACGGCCCGGGGCGCGGTGAGCTTCCGCAAGTTTCTCGTCCTGGCGGGCTACTTCCGATACGCGACCAGTTTCACCGAGGACAGGCTGCCGCTAGCCATCGAGGAGCGATATCGGCTGGGCGGCATCTTCGGGCTGCGCGGCATCGAAGACGGCACGGTCCGGCCCACCGACGACAAGGGCATCCCGGACAGCGAGTTCGAGGGCGGCAACAGCTTGCTGGCGGGCACGGTGGAGCTGCGCATTCCGGTGCTGAGGCGAGAGGCGTTTGGCTTGTGGCTGGGCGCATTTTTCGACTGGGGCGGGCTGTCGACCGGCTTCGCCTTCGAGTCCCGAACGATCCGGATGACGACCGGACTGGGGCTGCGTGTGCTGTTCAGCGGCATCCCGATCCGCATCGACGTCGGCTTCAACGTGGATCCGCGCTGCAACCCCTGGCCGGACGGACGCGCGGTAGTCGACAGCCGGGGCGTCTGCACCAACGGCAAAGAGGACGTCTTCGACACCCAATTCGGCTTGCTGTATACGTTCTGAGCAGATGAGAGCGGCTTGCCGCGTAGGGTGCGGGCGCTAAAGCAGCAGCCCGACGAAGAAGCCGGCCCAGGCGGCGGTGAGAGCGGCCCACCAGGGTAGGCGCAGCTCGCCGTTGTCGATGTCAACGATGAACCAGGCCTCGTAATACTCGTCCAGATCGATGTCTTCAGTCGGGGCGGTGTCGGCGCTCTGCTCGGCGGGCGCGACGGGCTCCAGGTCGTCCCGTGTCGGGCGCTCGGACCGCTGCGCTTTCACCGGCGCGTCGGCAACATCGACCTCCTGGGTCTCGTTGTGCGCCAGGACGTCGCGACGATCGGTGTGTGCTCCCGGGTCGGCGGCGGGCCGCGCGGCCTTCAGGGCATCAGCCAGCTCGTCCATGTTGGCGTAGCGGTCCGCGGGGTCCTTGGCCAGCGCGATAGTTGCCACGGCGGCGAGCGGCTCGTACAGCTCGCCGGCCGAGAGGCGGTCCTGAATGGGCGGCGGCGGGCTGTCTACGTGGGCCATCAGGATCTCCACAGCGGAGTCAGCGTCGAAGGGTACGTCGCCACACAGCATCTCGTAGAGGATGACGCCCAGCGAGTAGATGTCCGAGCGCCCGTCGACCTCTTTGCCCATGATCATCTCGGGGCTCATGTAGATCGGGGTGCCCGCGATGGCGCCGGTCACTGTCAGCGGCTCGCCGTCGTCCTCAAAGAGGAGCTTGGCAAAGCCGAAGTCCAAGACCTTGACGCAGTCGCGCGTGGCGTGTTGACGGGTCAGAAAGATGTTGTCCGGCTTCAGGTCCCGGTGGATGACGCCGGCCAGGTGCGCATCGCCGACGGACGCACAGACCTGCAGCAGCAGATCGACGATCTTGTCCGGATCCATGGACTTGCCGGGGGTTATCGCCTCGGTCAGCGTGGTGCCCTGCAACAGCTCCATGGCGATGTACAGGCGACCGTCGTCGCTGCAGCCGTGATCGTAGATGGCGACCGTGTTCGTATGGGCCAACCGGCTCGCGGACCGCGCCTCGCGCTCGAAGCGCTTGATCGCCTTCTCGGAGACAGCCAGTCGTGGGTGGAGGACCTTGAGCGCCACCTGGCGGTCCAGCGAGTGCTGCCGGGCGGTGTAGACCTTGCCCATGCCGCCCTCACCGAGAGTCGCCTCGATGGTGAACCTGTCATCGACAACGCAGCCGATCAACGTGTCGGTTGCGACGCGTTCGGGCTGCTGCTCAGTGGTGATTGCTTCGAGTTCCATGACCGAAATGTCTATCGGGCCGGTCCCCGGCGGTCTTAACCCACAGTTAGCTACGTTGGGGTATAGTCCGGCGCATGCCGACGGTCTCACAGAGAGGAGGCGACGCCCCGGCCTCGCCCATTCGTAAGCTCGTTCCCCACGCTGACGCTGCTCGTGCGCGCGGGGTGCGGGTACTGCATCTCAACATCGGTCAACCGGACATCGAGACGCCCCCGGTGATGAGGCAGGCGCTGGCAAACTACGACAAGCCCGTGGTGGCCTATGGACCCAGCCGGGGGGATGACGCCTTTCGCGCCTTTCTGATCGACTATTACGCGTCGTTGGACGTGCCGCTGGAGCCCGACCACCTGCTGGTGACCACGGGCGGCAGTGAAGCGGTCCTGTTCGCGTTTGCGGCGTGTCTGGACCACGGCGACGAGGTGCTGATCCCGGACCCGCTGTACGCCAACTATCTGGGCTACTCGTCGATGCTGGGCAACACGGTGGCACCGCTGCCGACCTCGGTCGAGCAGGGCTACCATCTGCCCGACGACATCGACCGCTACATCACGCCGCGGACGCGGGCCATCTTGATGTGCAACCCAGCCAACCCGACAGGCGCGGTCTACAGCGAGGCCGAGGTGGCGCGACTGGCCGACGCGTGCGTCCGGCACGACCTGTTCCTGATCGCGGACGAGGTCTACCGGGAGTTCGTATACGACGGCCCGACGGCACGCTCGGTGCTGACGCGGCCGGAGCTGCGCGACAAAGCCGTGGTGGTGGACTCTCTGTCCAAGCGCTTCTCGCTGTGCGGCGCGCGCATCGGGTGCCTGGTGTCCCGAAACGAGGCGGTGATGAAGGCGGCCACAGCGTTTTCGCAGGCCCGCCTCAGCCCGCCGGCGTTGGCTCAGGTAGCCGCCGCAGCCGCAGCCCGGATCGAAGACGGCTACTTCGACGCGATCAAGGACGAGTACCGGCGTCGCAGAGACGTGGTGTACGAGGGCCTGGCCGCCATCCCCAACGTTGCGGTGCACCGCCCCGAGGGCGCCTTCTACCAGATGGCGCGCCTGCCCGTGGACGACAGCGAGAAGTTCGTACGCTTCATGCTGGACGACTTTCAGCTGGACGGCACCACGGTGATGGTCGCGCCGGGCGCCGGCTTTTACGCTGAGGAGGGCCGAGGCCACGACGAGGTCCGCATCGCCTATGTCTTGAACACGGACGACCTGGCGCGCGCGATGCGGGTCCTGGCGGCTGCGCTGGACGCGTACCCCGGCCGCACGTCATGAAGCTGCACACGCTCCTGCTTCCTGGAGCGGTGACCCTCATCTGGCTGCTCGCCTGGGGCGCCACCATCAGGACGCTGGCCACATCGCCCGCCGCACCTCAGCTGCTGGCGGTCGACGGCATGGACGACTGGCGCAAGGCCCAGTCCTATCGGCTGCGGTGCCAGTTCGCCGGGCTGCCGATCATCACGACGCCCGACGCGCTGTGGACCGGCTGTGGCCGGGAAGAGGATGGGGTCGAGCTCGTGCGCTTCGATCTCGCGGGCGGGCGGCTGCAGCGCGGATGGACGCTGCCGGAGGCGCCGGGGCCGATCTATCTGGAGGCAGCGGTGGCGCTGGAAGACGACGCCCTGGCGGTGGTCGTGACGCGCGCGAAAGGAGAGGAGAGTCGATCGTGGCTGCTGGAGCTGAGCGCGGACGGCGACGTAAAGGAGCGCGCGGCTCTGGAGATCGAGCCTTTGAGCGTGCGGGGTCTGAAGCGCAGCGGGGACGGCTTTGAGCTGGTGCTGGCCAACTGTCGCTGGGCGGGCGTCAACCCGGCAGGAGAGGTGGCTTTTATGCCGCTGCCCGCCTGCCCCGCGGGTGACGGCGCCTCGGTGGAGTGGACGCGCCCGACCGCGGAGGGCTGGGACGTGCTGTGGTCCAAGGAGGAGACCGCCGCCACGGCCGTGACGCCCGGTGCGCGCGCGGTGTTCAACGGCGACAAGCGCGTCGGCAGCCTGGCGACCACGCTGACGTTCCCGTTTGGCGAATACGTCGAATTTGCCCCGGGCGGCGCCATCAATCTGGCCTGGGGGGGCGCCTGGCGCTACGACGGCGGACCGAAGCTGATCAAGGTCGCGAAAACCCTGCCCTACGACGGCGAGTGGATGATGACCGTGGCGCGCGCCTACGTTGCCACAACGTTGGGTCTGACGCCGATTCGCCGGTGGCTGGCCAAGGAGGGCGGCGGGCTTGCCATCAGCGTGGGCGAGGAGTTTCTGAAGTTGACCGCGCCGCAGCGCGGGTGGGCGATCTTCGGGCAGACCCCGGTCCCGGCCAAACAGGGCGGCGGCTTCTGGCTGGCGGATCTGACCGCGCGCTATCTGCGGGTGGACGACGAGCTGAATCCCACCGGCGGACCCGGCTGGGCGGCGCGGCTGGGGCGCGTGCTCGGCGGTGGAGCCCATCAGGCGACGGCCTATGCCTCAAACAGCGACGACGGCCTGCTCGACGTGGACATCTACCAACGGCAACGCCGGATGGGCGCGGCGTGGCTGTATCTGCTGGTCCCGTTGATCCTGCTCCCACTGATGTGGGTGCTGCGGCGCCGTTTTCTGATCGGCGACCTGCTGGGCGGCGCTTACGTCATCGGGTGCGGCCTTCTCTTCGATGCGCTTCAGGCCGGCTTGCAGCTGCTTTAAGTCAACGCCCACGCGGCGAGGGCAGCCAGCAGCGCCACGATGATTCCGGTCGCCAGGGATTGCGCCGGGTTCTTGCCACGACGGCCGCGTCGGGGCGGCGGCGGCGTGGTCGTGAGCGGCACGTAGAAGACGCGGGCCCCATCCGGGACGCTCTGTACCAGGCCATCTGCCAGCGCGGTCTTGACCAGCAGCTCCGCCTGGCGGCGCGAACATCCGAGCTGAAAAGCCACGTCATCTCGCGTCAGACGCCGAGAGCGGTGCAGATTGCGCAGCAGCGCGTCGCGACGATCCTCGGGCGAGCCTGGAAAGTGTGGGTCGTGCAGCGGCGGCGGGCTGCTGAGCCGCGTCGTATAGAGACTGACCCCAGACTCGTCAAAGCGCTCCATGAGGCCCAACTCGATGGTCTCGTCGTGCACCAGCGTGCGCAGCTCCTCGACGGGTATTTGCAAGCTGCAGAGCCGCGTCCGGAACCGACAGACCTCGGTTCCTGCCGAAGAGGATTCTGTGGAGCTTGCTCACCCGCGCGTCCATGCGATCCGAGGGCTCCTAGAAGGTGCGCGCCAGAGCGCGGGCGGTGGAAAAGAGGTGAGACCAGCCGCTGCGGCTGCGCAAATCCGGCAGGACCGCTCGCAGTGGTCTTGGGCGTAGATAGAAGCGCAACATCGCCTCTCGCCGCAGGCGCAGGAGCCGGTCCGCGGGCACGTCGGCCAGCCCCTCGAAGAAGCCGGTGATGCTGGCGTCGCCGCCGCCCAGGCCGCGAGCATCCGCGGTGTCGCGCAGGTGTGTGCCTGGACGGGCCGCGGCCAGGTTGAAGCTGGCCCAGTCCAGGTCCAACTCACGCGCAAACTGCGCCGTCGAGCGCACGTCGTCCTCGCCCTGTCCGGGCAGACCCAGCACAAAGTGGCCACAGACTTTCATACCCACTTCGTGAGCGTACCGCACCGCCGCGCGCGCCGCTTCGTTATCGAACGCTTTTCCGGTTTCGGCGCGCAGTCCCTCGCTTGAGGTCTCGATGCCGAACTGCACGATCTCGCACCCGGCGTCTCGCATCGCCTGCGCCATCTCGGCGTCAAACGGGCGAAATGTGCAGAACACATTCCAGCGCAGATCCGCGGATGATGCGGCGATGCCCTTGCAGACCTCGATCCAGTGGCGGCGGTGCCCGTTGGCGGTCGCGTCGCGCAGATACATGCGGCGATAGCCGAGGTCGGCGACCAGCTCGACCTCTCGGACCACCTCCGCCACGGCGCGGTGCTTGTACGCCAGCTTGCCCGTGTTGCAGAACGTGCATGCAAACGGGCAGCCATAGCTGGAGAGCACGCTGGCGAACGGCGAGCCCCCGTGGAAGGGCAGCCGATAAGCGTCGCGCACCAACAGCTCGTGCCGGGCGGGCGGCGACGTCCAGGTGCGGTCCGTGCAAGGCAGGCGTGTACCGTCGCGCAGAATCAGGCCGGTCGCGTCGCCCTCGTCGCGCAGAAAACGCGACGGACCTTCGGTCGTGAAGTCCTCGATGATCGCCTGGAGCTCAGGCAGCTCGCCAAAGGCCTTTTGTGGCTCAAAGCGCGGTACGTCGCCGCTCAGCAGCAACCTGGGAGCACACCCGGCCGAGACGAGCCGCCGGTAGAAGCGCACATCCTCGGGCCAGGACACGTCGCCCGCCAGCCCGATAACGGCGTCCGGCTGAAACGCCGCCACGCGCGCGACGGTCGCCTGGGCCTCCAGCCGCAGCGCAACCGCATCGATAAACGCGATCTCGTGGCCCAGCCCGGTGAGAATGCCCGACTGCACCAGCAGATCGAGCGGCTGCCAGCAGTAGCCGCTCTTGGACGACGTCGAACAGTAGCCGTCACGAAAGTAGACTCGAGTCCCGGGCGGATTGAGAAGAACGATCCTCACGCCAGCACTACCGCCGATTCGAGCTTCCCGTTCCCTATGGAAGTCCGGGGTATGAGCAGTCGTACCATTGGTACTGCGGCTTCCAGAGGCACTTGCCCGCACCGTAGGTCGCGGACTGGCAAACCAGCTTGGTCAGCACGCCGTTGGCGCACCATACGACCACATCGTCACCCCAGCATTGACCGGCGAAGTCCACGTCACCGCATGAGGTGCACTGCCACTGCGACGAGGCCGACTTCTCCGCGTTGACCACGGACTGGCAGCGTGACTGGGCCATGCAGCCCGTGTTGGGCACCGTACAGCCGTTTGCCGGGCACGTGCCACAGCTCTTGCCGCAGCCGTCGTCGCCGCACTGCTTGCCGCCGCAGCTGGGGATCTGGTTGTTGGTCGGCTGGCAGTCGGCCACGTCCGGCGTACCGTCGTTGTCGTCGTCCGGGTCCACGCAATCCTTGGCGTTGTCGCCGTCCGAGTCGGCGAAGCCCTCATCGACCTGAAGGTTGCAGTTGTTGTCCTTGCCGTCACACAGCTCGCCGGCCGCCGGGTTCACCTTGGCATCGAACTCCACGCAGTCGCCCATGCTCTGAGCCACGAACGGCGGGTTGGGCGCGCACAGACACGCGCTGGCAGCGCCGGTGGCGGCAAAGCCGTCGTTGTCCGGATCAGAGAAGAAGGTCTGACAGCCTTGCGGGGAGCCGTCGTCTACCTGCTGGTCGCAGTCGTTGTCCTTGAAGTCGCACAGCTCGGGCGCGTCCGGGAAGGTCTTGCCATCGCCGTCATCACAGTCGCCGGGCTGCGTGGACGTGTAGGGCGCGCTGGCCACACACAGGCATTTGGACAGCGTCTGGCTGCCCCAGCCGTCGCCGTCGCTGTCCTTGAAGAAGTCGCTGCATCCCAGGGCGTCGCCCTCGTCGGTCTGGCCGTCGCAGTCTTCGTCCGCCCCGCCGCACTTCTCCTTGGCCTCGGGGTTGGAGAGCACGTCGTTGTCGTTGCAGTCCCCGGGCTTCTTGGTGGAGTTCAGCTGCGTGCCCGCGCACAGACACAGCTCGGTGCCGGCGGCGCCCCAGCCGTCCTTATCGCCGTCCTGATACCAGCTCAGGCAGCCGATCGCGCCCTCTTCATCCGCCACCCCGTCGCAGTCGTTGTCCAGCCCATCGCACGCCTCCTGCGCCGCGGGATTGGCTGTGGCCACCGCATCGTTGCAGTCGCCGGCCGCCGTCGCCGTGAAGGGCTCGGTGGGGCCACACAGGCACTGGCTCTGGCCCTCGGCGCCATAGCCGTCTTTGTCACCATCCTTGAACCAGGTCAGGCAGCCTTCCGCGCCCGCCTCGTTCAGCTGACCGTCGCAGTCGTCATCCGTGTCGTTGCACACCTCCACGGCGTCGTGATTTACGGCCGCATTCAGGGGCTGGCAGTCGGTGCCGTCCGGGTCGCCGTCCCCATCGTCGTCGTCATCGCACAGGTTGCCCTGCCCGTCGGAGTCGGTGTCCAGCTGATTGGGGTTCTGGATCTCGGGGCAGTTGTCGGCCGCGTTGGGCACGCCGTCGCCGTCCTTGTCCTGTGTGCACGCGTCCCCGACGCCGTCGTCGTCCAGATCCTGCTGGTCCGGGTTGGCGTCTTCAGGGCAGTTGTCGATGCTGTTGGGCACATCGTCGCCGTCCTTGTCCTGGTCGCACACGTCGCCCACGCCGTCGTCGTCGATATCGCTCTGATCGAAGTTGGGCACGCCCGGGCAGTTGTCATCGACATCCGCCAGGTTGTCGTTGTCGTCGTCCTCGTCGCACGCGTCGCCGGCCTCGTCTGCGTCGGTGTCCTGCTGATCGGGGTTGGACACGATCGGGCAGTTGTCGTCCACGTTGAGCGTGCCGTCGCCGTCCACGTCGTCGTCCAGGCAGTCGGGGATGCCGTCCAAATCGGTATCGACGTCATCCTCGTCCACGGTCCCGTCGCAGTCGTTGTCCAGCCCGTCACACAGATCCGCCGCGGGCGTCTGACCGTCGCACGCCCCCACCGTCGCCTGACACGTGGTCACGCCGGGACAGCTGCCAAACTCGTTGTCCACCGTGCAGGCGTTGCCGACGGTGTCCTCGTCCACAACCTCGTCGCAGTCGTTGTCCAGACCGTCGCAGATCTCCGGCCCGGGCGTCCCCGCGTCGCAGGCGGTCAGCCCCGTCTCCACACACATCCGCGTCCCGGTGCAGGTGCCCGACTCGTTGCTGGCGGTGCAGTCCGTGCTGGCGCCCGCGTTGATCGCCGCACCGTCGCACTCACACTCCACGCCACCTGACTTCACGCACCGCTTGCCGTCCTGGCACTCATAGCCGGTCGGGCAGTCCGCGCCTTCGATGCAGCTGCTCGCGCAGAAGCTGCCCGCGTCGCCGTACGACGCACAGGCTCCCCCATCCAGACCAGCGCAGTCGGCGCCGCTCTGACACGGCCGGCACAGCCCCAGCCATCGGGGCACGCACACGAAGATGAGGTCGTTGCCGGTGTTCTGGATCGACTTGCAGATCCATCCGTCCGGGCAGCTCTCGATGCAGCTCTCGGTGCAGACGAGCCCGTCGTAGCCCTCAATGCAGTAGCCCGACTCGCAGTCACCGTTCTCGCCACACGGCAGATACCCGGCGCCGGTCTCGTCGCCGATGTCGCCCGTATCCGGATCATCGGTGCCCGACGTGGTGCCTACAGAGGTGTCGTCGGTTCCTGACGTCCCCGTGGAAGTGGTCGGAAAGTCATCCTTGCCGGTATCGCCACCGGGCACATCCTTATCCGCGGCGACACCGGGCGCACGCCCCTCAGGCGCGCAAGAGAAGCAGAGCCCGGCCACAGCAACAAACACAACAATTCGCTGGCTCATGGCGCGGAGATATACGCGAAAAACGCCAAAAAATCCAGCACTTTCAGTAGTCGTAGATGCGCTCATAAGTGCACGGATCGTCGCGCTGACCATGGCAGAACCCGAACGTCTTCGGGTCCTTATCGTCGCAGGTCACGCCATCTTCGTACCGGCAATAGCCGTCTGGACTGCACGAGCCGAAGACGCACCAGTTGTCCACGCGGCAGTCCCTGTCGGTGCGGCACGGGATGCAGTCGTTGATAAACGTCCCCCAGCAGGCACCACCGTCCTCGCGCAGGCAAAACACGCGCGCACACGGGTTGCCCAGGTCACAATCCGCGTCCGTCTTGCAGTGGCAGTCTTTGTTGGCGTCCAGCACACAGCCGACCGCCGGATCGCACCGGGCCGGGCACGCATCGTCGTGGTGGCAGTGCAGCGGCGCTCCAAGACACACACCGCCGGCTCCGGGGTAGGTGACCCAACACTTGTCGGTGGTCTCGCAGCGCCCCGATCCAATCGGCAGGTGCAGGGTCTCGCCGGTCTCGGTGTGGCAAACGTCCAGCGTCTTCGGATCACCGTCGTCGGCCGGTGTCTTGCCCACGCACGCGGGCGCGGCCTCCCGATACTTGTGCAGGCACCCCTTGCGGGTCTCGGAGCACGTGTCCTCGGTCAGCGGGTTGTCGTCGGTGCAAAACGGCACCTCTTCCACCACGCAGACCGTGCCCGTGCAGATCGGCCACTGACAGAAGCTGCCATGACAGTCGTGGTCCCCCGTACACGGCTTGCACTGGCTGTTGGCGACCTCGCGATACTCGCAGAAGCCCGCTTTGCACGGCCCGGCGAAGCACCGATCTCCGTCTTTGTGAATGCAGTCCGTGTTTTTCGTGCAGGCAAACGGCCGTCCATCCGCCGCCGCGCTCTCATGCTTGCATGCCCCGGCCTGGGCGTCGCACGAGTCGCGCGTGGACGCATCACCGTCATCACACTCTCGGGGCGCATGCCGGCAAAAGCCGCCGGTGCAGGCTCGCGGGTCGCAAAACGTCCCCTTGCACGGAGTCTTCTCATCACACCGCACGCACTCATCGCGCGCGATCTTCATGTACCTGCACTCGCCCTGGTGACAGGTCGCCGACAAACATGGCGCCTCCGCATAAAAACAATCGGAGTCCGACTTGCACGCTTTGCCGCTGCACAGGGCGTCCGGCACGTGAATGCACGTCTTTTTGAAGCGGTGATACCGATCGACGGTGCACGGGTCACCATCGTCGCACTGCGCGTGTACGCCGGTCGGCGCGGACCCGGACTCATCCCCCTTGTCGCCGTCGGGCTCCATGCCCTTGGACGTCAGCTGCCACCACACGATCCCGACGACCAGCGCCACGGGTACCGCGATAAAGCCTGCGTTCCTCACAGCAAGCTATCTTGCAGGCCGCGGCCCGGACGCGCAAAATCACATCCCGATGGCCTCATTGCTCGGCACGATCTACGCGGCAGTCGCCTGGCTCTGGGTCCAATACCTGCCAGGCTACTTTCTCAGCCGCGCCCTGATACCGGATGCGCGCGGACCCGAGCGCCACGGTGTGGCCCTGTTTTGCGCCTTCTCGACCTTTCCGCTGGCCATCTTCCTGTTGACGGTCGCGGCCGGCATCCCGCTGGACGCCCCGCTCATGTTTGCAGCCGGCAGCGCCGCCAACCTGGCCGGATTCTTTCTGGTCGCTCCAAAGCGCGCCGACCTGGACCTCGGCCGCCGCGACACCGGCCTGGTGCTGGCCCTCTTCGCCTTCTGCGCCGTCTTTCTAGCCTTCTGCGTGCGCTCGCTGGACGGCGGGGACGTCTTCTCCACCGTGCACCACTGCCTGTACGTCATCGTGATGCACACCATCGGCAACGATCCCAGTATCGCCATGCCGTTTTACGACGGCCTCAGCGACGGGGTCATGCACTACCTCGTTCACCACCCCACGTCCGAGTTCAACGGCCTGGCCCCGCTCTTTTTCGAGCAGCGGCTGGGCAACGCCGCCATCCTCGCGCCGTCCGTTACGCTGTTCGGGACCGCCGGCTGGTACATCACGGCGGTCTTCGCCACGGTGGTCTACGGGGTCTGCGTCTATCTGATCGGCCGCGAGCTGGGCGCCAAGCCGCTGTCCGCCGCCATCGCCGCAGTCCTTTTTTGTTGGGGCATGCGCCTCTTCTGCATGTACTTCGTCAACGAGAACAACTACGCGGTGGCCCTGGTGGCCTTCCTGCTGTGGGCCGCGCTGCGCCGCAAGACGTCCACCGGCTGGGTCATCCTGATGGGCATCACGGCGGGCCATCTGGTCGGCGTACGCTACACGTCGTCGCTGTTCTGGCCCGCGCTCGCCCTGGCTGTCCTCTGGCACCCGGACCCCTGGGCCGATCGCCTGAGGCGCTTCGGCATCGGGGCCACCCTGGCCATCCTGACGCTGCTGCCGTGGCTGTACGTCAACTTCATCATGTTGGGCTCCCCGATCACCCACCCCAAGGTCCACTCCCAGTTTGCCGGCCGCATCGTCATCAACGAGCTGATGGGCAAGCAGTTTGAATTTCGCGCCCTCAACTGGCCCTTCATCGACCAGGTTTCGCGCACCGCGTGGAACCCCTTTCCCACGTTTTTGTGGCTGCCGCTGACCGTGGCGCGCTGTTTTGGACACATGGCGATGGCCGTCGCCGCGCTGGGCTGGTGGCGCGCTCTGAAACAGCGAAGGGCATTCGCAATTTTACTGGCCTTCGCCATCCCGCACACCGTGGCGATGTGCCTGATGGAGACCCTGGACTGGGAGCAGCTGACCTACGCCGCCCCCGGACTGGTGCCGCTTGGGGCCGCGCTGGCCCTGGGGCTGGACGCGCTCATCGCCCCGCTGCGCGCCAAAGCAGAAACTGCGAATGGCGTTCTCAAAAAAGACTGGCAGCGCTCGGTTGCCTTTGCCGCCGTCGCGCTGGTGGTGTTGTCCGGCAGCTTCCGCGCGGTGCGGGCCACGACCTGGCCGGTGGACACCCGCAGCCTGGTGCAGCGGCACTGGCCCGAGCCGCCGCCGTTGGACAAGGGCGCCATCGCCGTAGCCGAAGACCTGACGAGCTTCTCCCCGCTGCCGATGATGCCGGTTGTGCGAACGTCGTTCGCAGGTTTCACCTGGCGCGCGATGGCGCACATCCTGGATACGGGCGACATCGCGGTGGAGTCAGACGGACTGCCCGTCTATCCCAGCGGGCATGTGGCCATGTTGGCGGGGTACTCGGCCCGGTCTGCGATGGACTACCACTTCAGGATGGCCGGCCGGGACCCCAAGACCGCCGACGCCACCGTGCGCGGCAGCCTGGGCCTGCACATGGTGACGCTGCGTCTGCCGGCGGAGCAGGCATCGGTCAAGGTGACGCGCAACCTGGGCAACTACAACGTGGCTGTCAAAATGGCAAAAGCCGGGCCTGAGCGCGACTACACCTTCTTTTTGCACCCGTGGTTCCCACCTGTGAAAACGGTGAAGGTGAGCCTGGACGGCCGCCCCATCGAGGACCTGCGCGTCGTAAACTACGGCGGCACGGCAGACGAGGGCGAGGAGCGCTTTCTTGTGACCAACTACAGCCGCGAGATCGTGGATACGGTGGACGTGGATTACACGGTCGACTTGAACGGCGAGCCGGCCTACTGCGGGCTGTTTGTCTTTACGACCGGCGTCGATCTCGAGCAGGTGGAGACGGTGGTGCTGGCGGGTGGTCACGACCAGACGTGGACGGGAAAGACGCAGGGCACGCTGCGGATACCGCGCAACCTGACGGCGGACTCCGTCTTCTTATACAGCGAGCCCTACTGCAGCGACCATGTGCCGCAGCCCGGCGATCGGTATGGCGTGGCGACGGGGCCCTTTGAGAAGGGGACCAAGCTGCACTTCACGTTGGACCGGATGTGGTAACGCGCCCTATTCGACCGCGCTCGTGCAGATGTCATCCTCGTTGCCGCCCACGCCGTCGGGGCCGACCGAGCAGAGCTTGAAGTCGTCCATGTCGCGGATGGAGCCGACGTCGTATTCCAGGTCGAAGCCCCAGGGGTCGATCATCTGGTTGTTCTTGATGTAGCGCTTCTCGACCAGCTGATCGAGGTCGCGCGGCAGCTGCCGATGGGTGACTGCGTACGAGGTCACGCTCTGGGAGACGTTGTTGACCAGGCTCTCGGTCGCTTCGACCTTGGCGTCGCGTAGGAACCCGACGACGCCGACGGCCACGACCGTCGCGACAATGCCGATGATGGCGATGACCACCAGAATCTCGATCAGGGTCATCCCCCTGGGTGCGCTGCTCATTGCTTACCTCTACCCGAAGCGTGTTCGACACGTTCTTTTTCAACAGGCGTTTCAACAGGCGTGCCAGACCTGCGATCGGGGTACTGCGTCGTTTGGCGTTCAGTAAATCGGGTTCGCGTTTGCCAAATTGTCACCCCAGTGGGCAAAATCCCCGACAGGACGGCGGTGGTACAGGGGTGATGAGGAGAAGTATGGCCTCTCGATTTGGGCGCCTTTTGCCGACAGCTGTAGCTGCTCTGACACTGGCCGTCGGCTGCCCGGATGACGCGGATGAAGGCGGTGAAGACGCCGCAGAGGTCCAGGCGGACGGTGAGACGTCCGCAGGCGGTGACGCCGAGGGTCCGGAGACCCACACCCCTGACGGCAGCGTCGATCCCGATGTAGAGGACGACTCCCCCGGCCCGCTCTTTGGGGAGTGGTGCGTCGGCAACGAGGACTGCGCGGACGAGGAGACCGGCGGCGGCTGGTGCGTGGAGGGGCCGGACAGCACCGTGTGTACGTATCCGTGCATCGACTCGTGCCCCGATGGGTGGACGTGCAAGGCGATTCAGGCGGTGGGCGGTGCGGACCTGCTGGTGCTGTGTGTGCCGCTGCCGGCGCAGACCTGTGCCCAGTGCAAGGGTGCGAGCGCGTGTGACGGCACCAGCGACTGTGCCGTGCCGCCCGGCTTCGAGGACGGACCGGCCGGGGCCGGCACCGAGGGCCTGTGCCTGCTGACGTGCAAGGGTGAGCACGCCCAGTGTCCCGAGGGTTTCGTGTGTGAAGACCGTCCGCAGGTGCCCAGCCTCGAGACCGTGGCGGTGTGCGTGACCGCCGACGAGCGACCGTGCTGCGGACGCGCGACCGAGGGGATCAAGGCCAACTGCGCCAACATCAACGAATACGGGACGTGCGCCGGCAGCACTCAATGCCTGGGCGGGGACGGATGGGAGACCTGCGCCGCGGCGACGCCTGCCGAAGAGGTGTGCAATCACGTTGACGACAACTGCGACGGGAAGATCGACGAGGGCTTTCCGGATTTGGACGGCAACGGCGACGCGGACTGCGGCTTGGGCATCGATATCGATGACGACAAGGTCCCCGACGAGCTGGACAACTGCAAAGACGTCGCGAACCCGGAGCAGGGCGACACGGACAAAGACGGGATCGGAGACTTCTGCGACGACTGCCCCAACGACGCGGACAACGACGGTGACGGCGACGGGCTGTGCGCGGATCAGGACAACTGCCCGACAGACGCCAACCCCAACCAGCTGGATTTTGACCAGGATGGCTACGGTGACAACTGCGACAGCTGCCCGTGGGCGGCCAACCCCAACCAGGCGAACGGCGATGGGGATCTGTTTGGCGACGCCTGTGACGGCTGCCCGCTGGACCCGGCCAATGACCTGGACGGCGACGGGTGGTGCGCATCGGCGGACAACTGCCCGTCGATCTTCAACGACGACCAGACGGACGCCGATCAGGACGGGGCGGGCGATGCGTGCGACCCGTGCCCGCTGGAGGCGGTGGACGACGAGGACGGCGACGGCGTGTGCGCGCCAACCGATAACTGCCCGGCTGCGACCAACTCCAGCCAGGTCGACGTCGACGGAGATGGGCTCGGAGACGCATGTGATCCGTGCCCGCTGGCGGTGGACGGCGACGCGGACTCCGATGGCCTGTGCGACGACGCGGACAACTGCCCGGGTACGGCCAACGAGGACCAGGCGGACGCGGACGCGGACGGGCTCGGGGACGCGTGTGATGCGTGCGCCAACGATCCGGCCAACGACAAGGACGGCGACGGGATCTGCGGCGACGTGGACAAGTGCCCGGACGTGGTCGGCGAGGTGTGCGACGCGTGCGCGGCGGATCAGGATGAGGATACGGTCTGCGACGAGTTCGACAACTGCCCGGCCGTCCCCAACACCGATCAGGCCAACTGGGACAAGGACGTGCTGGGCGACGCGTGCGACGCGTGTCCCAAAGACCCGAACGACGATGAGGACTCCGACGGGCTGTGCGCGGACGTGGACAATTGCCCGGCGGTGGCCAACGACGATCAGCTTGACGGTGATGAGGACCTGGTCGGTGACGCCTGCGACGCCTGTCCGGTAGACCCGGCCAACGATTTGGATGGCGATGGGCTGTGCGCAGCCGATGACAATTGTCCGTTTGCCTTCAACGCGGACCAGGAGGACACGGACGCCGACGGCAAGGGTGACGCGTGCGACCTGTGCTTTGCGGATGATGGCGACGATGTGGACGGCGACGGCGTCTGCGGCGACCTCGACAACTGCGTGGACAAGCCGAACCAGGACCAGGCGGACAGCGACGCGGATGATATCGGCGACGCCTGTGACGCCTGCCCGAACGACGCCGAAAACGACAACGACGGCGACAAGATCTGTGCGGAGTCGGACAACTGCCCGGACGTGCCCAACCTGGATCAGAACGACGGGGACATGGACGGCGTGGGCGACGCGTGCGATCCGTGCCCGGACGGCCCGGTGGACGACACCGACGACGACGGGATCTGCGCGCTGGGCGACAACTGCCCGGACCTGTTCAATCCGGCGCAGGCCGACACGGACGGCGACGGCATCGGCGACGTGTGCGACCCGTGCCTGCTGGACCCGTTCGACGACGCGGATGATGACGGCCTGTGCGCCAACCAGGACATCTGCCCGGACGACTCGGACCCGGGCCAGGAGGACGGCGACAAGGACGGGGTCGGTGACGCGTGTGACGCGTGCGCCGCGGACCCGGACAACGACGTGGATGCCGACGGCGTGTGCGGCGATGTCGACAAATGCCCGCTGGACCCCGATCCCGACCAGGAGGACGGCGACTCCGACGGCAAGGGCGATGTATGCGACGCGTGCCCGGCCGACTCCCCGGATGACGCGGACGGCGACGGCGCCTGCACGTCGGTGGACGTATGCCCGACCGTACCCGACCCGGCACAGGCGGATACCGACTTGGACGGGCTGGGCGACGTGTGTGATCCGTGTCCGACGAGCGGGGAAAACGACCCGGATAAGGACGGCGTATGCGAGGCGGACAACTGTCCGGCGATCGCCAACCCGAATCAGGCGGATGCGGACTCAGACGGCGCCGGCAACGTGTGCGACACGTGCCCCAACGACGCGGACGATGACGCGGACGAGGACGGCGTGTGCGGCGACCTGGACAACTGCCCACAGCTGGCCAACGCGGACCAGGCCGACGACGACGCGGACGGGCTGGGCAACGCGTGCGACATCTGCCCGACGGATCCCGGCAACGACAAGGATGGGGACGGGCTGTGCGTGGACGCGGACAACTGCCCGGCGGTAGCCAACGAGGATCAAGTCGACTTCGACACCGATGGGCTGGGCGACGCGTGCGATCCGTGCCCCAAGGACGGGCTCAACGACTTTGACGAGGACGGCATCTGCTCGGACGTGGACAACTGCCCGCAGCTGGGGAACGTTTCACAGAAGGACATCGACGGCGACGGTGTGGGCGATGCGTGCGACGGCTGCCCGCTGGATGGGGAGAACGACCTGGATCTGGACGGGCTGTGCGCCAACCTGGACAACTGCGCATCAGTGGCCAACGCCAATCAGGCGGACTCCGACTTTGATGGCCTGGGCAATGCATGCGACGACTGCCCCAAGGACTCGGCCAACGATGTGGACGGGGACGGGGTTTGCGCCGACGTGGACAGCTGCCCGTTTACGCCCAACCCCGGTCAGGAGGACGTCGACGACAACGGCCTTGGCGACGCGTGCGAGGCGTGCGAGGCGGGGGATGACGACGAGGACGACGTCTGCGACAGCGTGGACAACTGCCTGGGGCTGAGCAACCCGACCCAGACCGACGGCGACGGCGACGGCGCGGGCGACTTGTGCGACACCTGCCCCGCCGACGTGGCGAACGACGCGGACGACGATGGGCACTGCGAGTCGGACGACAACTGTCCGGCGCTGGCCAACGCCGATCAGGCGGACGACGACAAGGACGGGCTGGGCGACCTCTGCGACGCGTGTGCACAGGACGCGGCCAACGACAAGGACGACGACGGGCTGTGCGCGGGCGACGACAACTGCACCAACGCGTACAACCCCAATCAGGGCGACCTGGACAAGGACGGCGTGGGCGACGTGTGCGACCTGTGCTTCAACGACCCGGACAACGACGCGGACGCCGATGGTGTCTGTGGCGACGTCGACAACTGCCCTGGCGTGGACAATGCGGATCAGCTGGACGTGGACGGCGATGGCATCGGTGACGCGTGTGACGCGTGCCCGGACGACGTGGGTGCCGACGCGGACGGGGACAATCTATGCCCGTCGGAGGACAACTGCCCGGACGTCAGCAACGTCGACCAGGCCGATGTGGACAACGACGGACAGGGCGACCTCTGTGACGTCTGCCCACTGGACGACGCCAACGACGCGGACGGCGACGGCACCTGCGAGACAGGGGACAACTGCCCGCAGATCTTCAACCCGAACCAGGGCGACAAGGACAACGACGGGGTCGGCGACGCCTGCGACGACTGCCTGAACGACCCGGACAACGACGCCGACGCCGATGGCGCATGTGCCGATGTGGACAACTGCCCGGACGACGCCAACCCGCTTCAGCAGGACGGGGACAACGATGGCGTGGGCGACGCGTGTGATGCGTGTCCCAACGACAAGGCCAACGACGCGGATGACGACGGCGCGTGCGGCGACGTGGACAACTGCCCGAACACGGCCAACGCCGGCCAGCTGGACTCGGATGGTGACGGACCCGGCGACGCCTGTGACGCCTGCCCGCTGGATCCGGCGAACGACGCGGATGGCGACGGCGTCTGCGGAGACGTGGACAACTGCCCGGGCCTGAGCAATGCCGACCAGGCCGACGGGGACAACAACGGGATCGGCGACGCGTGCGAGGCGGCCGAGTGCCCGGTCATCTGCGACGGCTGTGGCGGCGGCACGTGCGTGCTGAATTGCACGGGCGACTTCTGCGCCTGCCCGCCCGGGTGGTCGTGCGACATCACCTGCAACGGCAAGTCGTGCAGCAAGGGCGTCGACTGCTCTCAGGGCGAGGCATGCGACGTCACCTGCAACGGCGACAGCTGCAAGGAGCTCATCCAGTGCGGCGACGGCCCGTGCGACGTGATCTGCAACGGCAAGAGCTGCGACAAGGGCATCGACTGCACGCAGTCAGAGGACTGTGTGGTCGACTGCAACGGCGACTCCTGCAAGGGCGCCATCGCGTGCGGCGAGGGCACGTGCGACATCGAGTGCAGCGGCAAGAGCTGCGATAAGGGCATCGACTGCAGCAACTCGGACGAGTGCAACGTGGTGTGCACCGGCGACTCCTGCAAGGAGCACGTCCAGTGCGGGCAGGGCACGTGCGACGTCTTGTGCAACGGCAAGTCGTGCGACAAGGGCGTCTCCTGCATTACGGGCGATTGCAACATCGTCTGCCTGGGCGACTCCTGCAAGGAGCTCATCGACTGCGGCCTGGCCAGCTGCAACGTCTCCTGCTCGGGCAAGTCCTGTGACAAGGGCGTCAACTGCGGCCTGGGCGCCTGCGACGTCAGCTGCTCGGGTGACTCCTGCAAAGAGGGCGTCGACTGCGGCAACGCGTGCGCGTGCGAGGTGGACTGCATCTCGGGCTCCTGCGACGACGGCTTCACCTGCAAGCCGGGCTGCGCGGTGTCCACGGGATGCGTCACCGGCCCCAACGCGGCGTGCAACACCTGCCTGTAATCCTGCGCGGGTGCCCGGCACAACGCGGCGCTCCGCTGCGCAGTTGATCAACCGGCGGGAAACAAGGACGTCAACTCTATGGCCAAGCCGGATAGAACGACAGACTGCACGGCGCCCGCGTTGATTGTCGCCACAGTATTCAATCCTTGCACCAACTCGATCAGTGTCTCTTCCGGATCAACAATCCAGTACTCGCTCACGCCGGCTTCAGCGTAGAGTAACTTCTTGGCAATTCGATCGTAGCTGCGGTTGTGGGAGAGCACTTCCACTACGAGATCCGGCACGACGTCCAGTGGTCCTGAGGCAACGGGGTCGAAGCCTGAGGCCACTACGAAGACATCGGGTTGCACTACCCGCCCCCTGTCAAGTCGCACATCCAACGGTGACAGACCGACCGCGGCCGGTGGGTTGGCGCGGACCCACCCCAGCAGCTGCTCGGCGAGGCGTAGGACGATGTACTGGTGCAACGGCGTTGGAGCGGGGGACAAGATCACCTCACCGTCGATAAGTTCGATGCGATCATGCGATTCCGCAAGGGCCAGAAACTCTTCCTCGGTGGACCGCGTACGGAGCGTCTGCGTGAGCATGACCTCATTATGGCGCGCGACTGCAAAAAGGCCAAACGGCATTCAACAAGTGAGCGGCATTGCCTCAAATGCTGTGTCAGCGTTGACGCGTTTTGGTGACTTCCCCGGTCGCCGAAAGCGTCCTGTGCAGCGTTTAGCGCCAGTGGCACATCGGTTGCTCATAGGGAGAGCGACCGATGGAGGAACCCATGAGCGCTGCTACCCCTGGAATCGTTACTTTTGTTGTCTACTGCCTGACCCTGGGCGCGGCCGTAATGGCCTGCGGTGATCCCGGCGCCGAGTTTATGCCGGACACAGTCGACTCTGAGACAGCCCGATATGGGTACAGCACGGCGCCGCTGATCGACCCGCCGTATATGACGGATCGCCCAAAGCTGGACCCGGTGGCAATCACGGAGCCCGTCCCGGTCGACGCGCCGGCGGTCGCAGTAGAGCTTGTGGAGCCGGTGTCCGGGCGCGACGTGGTGGCCCTGGAGCCCGTGATCACCTTTGAGCCGCTCGCCGAGCCAGAGCCTGCGACCGCCATCGCGTGGCCTCGATTCCGGCGCCTGCTGCCCATTCCTATCGGCGCGTGTGACCACATTCCGGCGCAGGGGGCCTGCGTGGGCGACGTGTTTGAAGAGTGCGTTGACGGTGTGCCCGTGGGCATGGACTGCGCTTCGATCGCGGACGAGCCGGAGACGTGTGGCTTCGATAGCGAGACCCAACAGCTGGGCTGTGTGTCCCACGGAGCGGTGCTGCTCCAGCGCGCGGTCGGTACCGTGGTGCCCCGCGAGCAGCTGGAGAACGTGATGCCGGTGACCTGGGGCGAGCCGTGGAGTCATGTCGACCCCGCCTGCCTCGAGGCCGGTCGCGACTGTGACCTGCCCTTTGCCGATTACGAGATGGACGGGTCCGCCCTGGAGGGCCCCATGGCCGTGGCGCACCACGAGTCGCGGTCGCTGCTGGCCATGGCGGAGCCCCGGTACAACGACGACGGCTGCCTGATCGGCGTGGAGGGCACGATTGTGCGGGTGGGCAGCAAGCGAGTTGTGGCGCATGCACCACTGCTGACCAGCTCACGAAACTGCGAGGACGACGCCGACCAGAACATCGCCCAGGACTACTGGCGCTGGATCGCCGCGCTGCACGCCGAGGGGTACACGAACCCGGCCAACCTGCTCACGCACATGGCGGAGGGCGACGGCGACGGTGCGACCATCACCACGCCGCTAGTCGTGCTGGACGCGCCCTATAAAGGCCACATGATCGCGCTGCGCCCCTCGGGCGACGACGCCGTCATCTGGTGGGTGTGGCCCGACAACAAGCGCAAGGCGCGGCTCGGCCGCGTGTACCTGGACACCGAGTGCTTCGGCGACGACGACGAGACCATCGATCCCGAAGAGGACTGGTGCCGCTCTGAGTCCGCCTCGCTGGAAAACGTGCACCTCATCGGCAAGGGCCGTTATGTGCTGCTGAAAGGCCGCACGGACGGCTACAGCTGCCACGATCCCGGCGCCGAGTGGCAGATGATCCTGCCGCTGCCAAAAGGTCTGTAAAGCGCCAACGGCGTCAGAGTCTGGTAAATTGCGCCGGTGGCAGTCCTCGGCGCAGTCCTGGCCATCGCGATCTGGCTCTGGGTCCAGTACCTGCCCGGGTATTTCGCCTCACGGGTGATGGTGCCCGGCGCCGCCGGCTTGGAGCGCCATCTGCTGGCCATCCTCTGCGGCTTCTGCGTCACCCCTTTCGCGTTCTTCATGCTGGCCAACTTTGGCGGCTTTCCCATGGACGCGGGCTACCTCTTTCTGGTCGCGGGCGCCGTCAACGTCGCCGGCGTGGGCATGCTGGGCGCCAGGCTGTGGCGTGAGCCGGATATCGGGCGCCGTGACACCGCCGTCGTGTGCGGCATCTTCGGTGCAAGCGCGCTCTTTGTGGTCTTCGGCTTTCGCGCCATCGACGCCGGCGACGTCCTGACCAGCATTCAGCATTGCCTGTACGTCATCGCGCTGCACGGCATCCACAACGATCCCAGCGTGTCGGTCCCGCTCTACGACGCCAGCACCGACTCCTTCATGCACTTCCTCATCCACCACGACACCAGCCTCGACGGCCTGGGCGAGCTCCTTTACGAGCAGCGCATCGCCAACGTCCCGATCCTGGGGGTGCCCATCGCCACACTCGGGATGGCGGGCTGGTTCGTCTCGGCGCTGCACTCGACCGTGCTGACGGCGCTTGCCCTGCTATTGGCCTGCCGACGCGCCGGCGCAGGACCCCGAGCCGCCGCTATCGCCACGGCGGTCTTCATCTGGGGCAGCCACGTCTTCTGCGCCTACTACGTCAACGAGAACTACTTCGCCCTGGCCATGGTCGCGTTTCTACTCTGGGTCGCGCTGGAGACACGCACCACCGCCGGCATGGCCGTGCTCATCGGCATCGTCTGCGGCCAGCTTGTCGGTATCCGTCACCCAGCCGTGCTCTTTCTGCCCGCAGCCGGCGTTGCGCTGCTCTGGCAGTCGGGCCCCCTGCGCACCCGGGTCATGAAGCTGGGGCTGGCCGTCGGCTGCAGCATCGTGGCCGTAGCGCCGTGGCTGTACATCAACCAGCTGAAGCTGGGGGCCGCGCTCACGCACCCAAAGATCCAGGCCGACTCCGGCGGTCGCGTCATCAACAACGTCTTCATGGGCAAGACGTTTCTCTTCAAGCCGCTGCAGTGGCCCTTTTCGGGCACCGACGGGCTCGTGCGCACGGTCTGGAACCCGTTTCCCACGTTTGTCTGGCTGCCCCTGCTGGTCGTGCAATCCTTTGGCCAGATCGCGCTGGCGCTGGGGGCCGTCGGCACGTGGATCGCACGCAGGCAGCGGCGCACCCTGATACTGCTAACGCTGTTCGCTGTTCCACACTCCTGCGCCATCGCGCTGCTGGAGGGCGTCGACTGGGAGCAGATCACCTACGCCGCCCCCGGCCTGGCCCCGCTCGCCATCGTCATGGCGCTGGGCATCGACGCGCTGATCGCGGAAGGGCGCCGCATCAGCAAACCGTTAATAGCGTTCGCAGTTTGTCTGGCCGTGCTCACCATAACCACGAGGGCCGTTCGCAGTTTTGATCTGCCGGTGGACATGCGCCTGCTGGACGCGGCGGTCTGGCCGACTCCGCCGGAGCGCACGCCGGAGATCCAGTCCGTCGCCGATCGGCTCACCGCCTTTGCTCCGCTGCCGCAGCTGCCGCACTGGCGCACGGCATGGGCGCGCAGACTGGCCGGCACGTTGTCGGGTGTCAGCCGCAGCCCACAGGGCACGTCGATCACAGAGGACGGCAAGCGGGTATATCCCAGCGGACAGGTGGTCGTGCTGTCGGCGTACTCCAAGGGCGTGCCGCGTCACTACGAGTTCAGCCTGGCGCCCCGTGACCTGCGCACCGCGGGCACGCCGTTTCGGACGGCCGTCTGGCTGCACACGATGGCGTTTCAGTTTGCTGCCGAGCGGCTGGATGTGCGCGTGGTCCGCATGGCGGGGCGCTATCGCATCAATCTGGTCCCCGTGGGGCAGACCGACACGCTGCGCGACTTTACGTTTTGGCTGAACCCCTGGTATCCGCCTATCGAGAGCATCGCCGTGACGCTGGCGGGTGAGCCGTATCCGGAGGTCCGGGTGCTGCCGTATGCGGGTCGAATGGATGAGGGCGAGCGCCTGATGCTGGTCTCCAACTATCCGGCGACCATCGTGGACACGATCGAGGTGTCGTACGAGGTGGATCCGCAGGGGCGCCCGACACACTGCGGTATCTGGATCTTCTTGTCCGACGTGGACGGCCGCCACATCGAGACGCTGTCGCCAGGCGGGGCCATGGACCTGAAGTGGAGCGGCAAGACCCGCGGAAAGTTGGTGCTGCCCAAGCCACTGCTGGCCGAGGAGGTCGTCCTTTTCAGCGAGCCGTATTGCAGCGATCACATCCCGCAGCACGGGGACCGCTTCGGGGTGCTGCGCGGGCCGTTCGGAGTCGACGCCGGCCCGATGAAGGTGGTGCTGGACTCGGTCTGGTAGCTCGGATGCGTCGCGCGATGAACTGCATTATCATCGGCGCGGGTTCTGAAACAGGGAGGCGATCCGATGACGCTGGCGACGACGCTCTCCCATGGTACTTCGAGGAGGCTGAGATCGATCCCAAGCTGATCCGCCCGGTCGTGCTGGTCGTCGTCATCGCGACGGCGCTGGGCGCGTACATCTGGCATCGCCGCGCCAAGGTTCGCGCCAATGAGGCGGCTGCGCCGACGGTATCGGAGCAGGAAGGCGACCGGGACGCCAAGGGCGGAATGGGTCCGGGGCCCGAGGATGGACGCGGCGACGAGGGCGACGGCAACCAGGGCCCACGAGAGGGCGGCGACCACGGCGCGGAGCAGGGCTCGCCCGATCCCGAGGGCCAGCCCGGCACGATGGGGCCGCGTGGTGAGTCGATCTGCATCCGAAAAGCCGCACCGGCTGCGGCCGACGCCAAGCGATATCAGACCGCGGGCAAGCTGGTTGTGGGCGGCACCGTCAAGACCGGCAAGACGGGCGTGACCGCAATTCTGGCGGTCAATGCGCCGCTGGAGAAGTGGCCCACAGCCGACAAGGTGCTGGTATACGAGTCGATCTTCACGCTGAAGGAGGCGTTTCAGCTGGACTTTCGCGCGGCCGGCCCGGTGTTTTTGTGCGCGATCCGCACGGGCGATTATCAAGAGTTTACGACCACACATCTTGGCGGGTGCGTCCCGGCCGCCGACGGTGAGCTGACGATCACCATGGCGCAGCTGAAGACCAACTATGAGCTGATCGGCTTGAGCCCGCAGATCCCGCAACATGCATGGCCGGGCACCCAGCAGCGCAACGCGTCCGGGGTGGTCACCATGGCCGACAAGCCGGGCGCGCGCTTTCTCATCGCGGCGGCCGACTTCCCAATCCTGGAGCAGCCCGACGCCGAGGCCAACCCCAGCGCGCTGGCGATCACCGCGGCGGACGGCAGGTTTGACGTGGGCTTCCTCGCGTCTGCCAAAGTGCCCCTGTACATCTGCGCGATGGGGCTGCCGCCAAAGAACGAGAGCATCAAGACCAAGACGCACCTCTTCGGCAGCGCATGCACCAAGGTTCAGGTGCCGTCAGAGGGTCGCGTTGTGGGCGTCACCGACGTCAAGCTGGCGCTGGACGCCTCGAAGAAGACCGAGCTTACGACACACGAGCAGGAGCACTTCGACTTTCTGTCACGCTGCCTCTCGCCCTGATCGCAACCAGCAGCAACACGAGCAGCAGCGGCGCCGCCGGCCGGCCCGGTCCGCCCGCCGAGCAGCCGCTGTCGTCGTCGGCCACCGGTTGTGGCGTTGACGGCTCCGGCTCCGCAACCGCGTTGGGATCGGGCGCGTCCGGAGGCGGGTCGCCCGTGCAGACCGGCTTGAAGTCGACAGACAGCGGTCCGGGACCATGCTCCACAGCGCGCTGGAGCGCACCCGCATGCCGCGGTTTGTCGCGCAGGCGCCCGCACCAGTCCTCTTTCAACCCATCGATGGGGCTGAGCGCGCTGTAGCCCGCCAACAACGGGGAGTCGGCGGTCGGCCAGAAGTCGCGCTTCTTGGCGTCGACAAAGCACACGCTTGGGTCCGGGCAGCCGATGTTGTCCAGCATCTCCACGCCGTTGATGGGCTCGGGAGCCGGACCAACAATGGCGTTGCCGACCAGCGCCATGCCCGCGCCCGCCGTCCAGCCGACGAGGTCCAGCGACGTGACGGTGTTGGCCACGATTCGGACATTTCTGAGCTTGTCCCCGGCAGATGTGCGGATGCTCCCCTCGCTGACGATGTTGTTGTGCACGCGCGCAGGTCCCCCGTCGAGCTGAAGCGACGTACCGACCAGCAGGTTGCCGAACAGCTCGACCACGGCGTCGGCATCGTCTGAGCCGTCGATGAGAATGCCGTCCAGCAGCGTGCAGCAGACGACGTTGTCGTTGATCGTGCCGGTGGCGTTGGCCGCCAGATGGATGCCTCGCTCGCCCCCGTTGAACAGGTTGCCGCGTATCTGGACGTCACCCGAAAGGACCCGGATCGCCGGATCGGACGGCCCCTTGAAGTGCAGCCCGCGCACCTGCACGCCGTCGGTGTCGATGGTGAGGCTGCCGGTCAACATGGCGCCCTCGGTCGATGACAGCAGGACGGGCGTCGACAGCGCGCAGTCTCCGCCGTACGTACCTGCCGCCAGGGTCACGACGCCGCCGGCCTGCGCCTCGGCGCACCATTGCTCTTGAGCCCCAGCGGGGTTGGCGAGCAGAAGGATAAGCGTCAAAGCGGTCATGGCGTCTTCACCCGAAGATACGTGTTTCTGTGCGCCTTTGCGGCCCTTTTGCTGCGGATGATGCGCAGCTCGATCAGCGGACGCGTGACCTCGACCGTGCCTCGCCAGATCCCGCCGCCCACCTGCGGCTCATGCGTCAGCGCGATACCCTCCACACGCAGGTCTTCGGCGCCCAGGTTCTCTGCGCCTGTGGCCATCTCGATCTCCAGGGCAGCGGTCCCGGCATCACCCGGGGGCGACGGCAAGCGGACCGCGATGTCCGCAATGCTCATGATCCGTCCCGTCATCTGCGTATGCAGCTGCTCGGGAAAGTAGCGGAAGAGCTTGAGCTGGTCGGAGAAGTCGAGCTCGAGCGCGCCGTCTTTCCAGACCAGCTCCGGTTTCGGCGGCACTTTGAAGCGGTAGAGGGTCAGGTGGGAGAACGACCACTGGCCGTCCGCCACCAGGTGCTCCTTCATCCACGCCAGCTGGTGCAGGCTGGTCGTCGGATCGAACTTCCGCGTGCCGAACATGCGCTCGTCGAACGCCGCTACCCACACGCGCTTGAAGGCGAGGTTGCGGGACAGCGTCTCGATGGACGTATTGCGCGGGTGGAGCGGCCCATACAAGTCGTCCGTCCAGCGCGGCCACGCCATCAAATCGGCCGGCCGGCGATCGAACAGCGCATAATTGAACAGCTGCCCGTAATAGACCGCCGGCAGCGCGCAGAATGCATCCTCGGCCTGCAGCTCTGTGCGCAGCTGGTCCGCGGCCGCCCATTGGTCCGGGCGCTGCGGCATCAAGACGATGCGGCCGTCCTGCCACGCAGCGCCGCCAAGCAGGAGCGCGCCCACGGCCAGCGCCACGATCCGCTGCCGGTTGTACAGCGCGGTCAGTCCTGCCGCGTAACAAACCGCCACCGCCGGCAGAAACACGCTGGACCAGCGGTAGGCGTAGAAGACACGACCCGACGCGAAGCGCATGTACATCGCGTGCACGAACAGGACATAGCCGACCACCATCACGAGCTGAACCGCTGCGATACGCCCCAGCAGCGGCCAGAACCGGACAGCCTGAACAGCCCCCCACCCGGCCAGCCCAAGCGCCACAGGCAGCAGAAAACGCAGCTCGGGCGGCAGTCCCAAAACCACCGCGCCAAAGTGGCTCACGTAGTCGAAGAAGCCCGGGTCCGGCAGATAGTCGACGCTCATCAGCTTTGTGGACATGCCGCTTGCGAGAAAAGTGCGAATGAAGTGGATGCTCCACACGATGGGGATCGGGATCACCCAGCCGAAGGCCACCAAGGCGCGTCTGAAGCGTCCGCCATCGTCACGCGAGGCCCAAAACAAGGAGAGCCCCAGCGCAAAACCAAGCACTGCGATGGTGTAATGGGTGAAGAAGCCCACAACCAGGACCACGGCGAAGCGCTTGAACCACTGCCGGACGGCGCACCAGGCAGCCAGTCCAGAGATCAGGGCCAGCAGCGCGTACGGCGTGGCGTCCCGACCGTAATAGAACCCGACCGGCAGCAGCCCGGCGACGAGCGCCGCGACCAGGCCCGACCGACGCCCCGCGACGTCACCGACCAGCCTGAAGCAGACCACGACGTACGCCAGGTGAAACAAGACGGACGGCAGCCGCAGCCACCACTCGGAGCGGGAGATCGCCGCCATCGCGCGCAGCGTCAGCGGCCACAGCGGCGGGTGGCTGAGCTCAGCCGAGATCGGGTCAAAGAGCACGGCGAAGACGCTCTCGGGGCGCAGTCCCTCGTGCAGATAGGTGAACTCCAGCAGCTCGACCGCCTCGCTGCCCAGGTTTATGAGGAGCGGCAGCGTCGTTCCGGCGGCGATGGCCAGCAGCGCGACGCCACCCTCAGCCCGCGCGACGAGCGGTGGGGGGCCGCCCGGCTTCAGGCGCCGGTACCAGACCACGCCGATGCCGTAGAGCAGCAGCGCCAGGCCCAGCGCGATCCAGGGCGCGCCGCCTGCACCGGAGTCGCGCATCACGTGGGCCAGCTCCATGTCGCCCAGGTCGAAAATGAGCCGCATCCCGCGCAGCGACTCAAGGGTGACGGGCAGCTTCTTCAGAAAGAACAGATGCTGGCCATTCAGCCGCGGCCCCGACCGCTCACGATCCAGCTGCCCGACCAAATAGACAGACGCCAGATCGCCCGGCACCGCGATATCGAAGTGACCCGTATCCGGATCGACTGTGGCCCATGCGACGGGGTTTCCCGGGTCCGCCAGGTCGCGACTGCGCAGCACGGCGACATGAAACGGAAACAGCCCGCGATAACCTTCCACGCGACCACGCACCATCGCCGCAGCCGGATCGGCCGCCTGCGCACACACAGGCAGCAGCACAGCGGCAGCAAGCGCCAGCGCGTGTAGGCGCATCATCGCAGCACCTCGATCACCACCTGGCTGCGATCGACGCCGCTGAGGTCGACTCGCGCGACACCCTGAGCACCGCGAGTGACGCGATCGGGGGCCGACGCTCCGGCGATGAGCAGGTTGACGGCTGAGGCATCCATAGGCACCGCGAGGTCCACCGTCTCGCCTGCCTCGGCGGGCATCGGGAAGCCGGGAGGCTGGATCAGATAGCGGTCAAGCTGCAGGCGGTCGTCGGGTCGGATAACCAGCTTCTGTGCGCCGCGCCAGGCGCAGTCCGCGTCGCACGTGTAGAGATACAGATCGACGAAATCGAAGGCTTGCGCATCCACGCGGCTAAAGCGCCCGTCCAGCCACGCGATGGTGCGCGTGCCGACGCCCGGGTCGAACTTGCGCGTGCCGAACATGGCCTCTCGATAAACGACCACCCAGAGGCGCCGGTACTGCAGGCGATCCACGGCGGTCTCCAACGGCAGCACAGACTCCATGATGGGGCCCCGCAGCACCGTGTTACCGACGGGCAGGTCGCGGGTCTGCATGCGTGTGAGCAGCTGGGAGCCGGCAAGGTCTCCGTCTGCCAGGTGATATTGAAGCGGATCACCGTAAAATGCCGCGGGCAGCACCGCGTAAGCGTCGCCGGGCTGCACGTTGGCCGCGATATGAGCGACCACCGCGTCCTGCGCCGGGCGGGCGGGCACAAAGACGACCAGCGCGCACTGCCATCCCGCGATAGCCAGCAGCACGACCAGCCCCCAGCGCGCTCGCGTCAGCGCGGCGGCCCCCAGCGGCACGACCAGCCCCAACAGCAGTGGGCGAGTCCAGCGATAGGCATAAAAGACCTTCTCGCCGCCTACAGCGGTGCTCATGGTGTGGCTGAAAACGAGGAACAGCACGATGAACAGCGCCTGCGAGCCGACGACGGCCGCGAGCAGCCGTGACCGCGCCCACAAGAGGCGGATGCCCGCGCCCCACACCGCCAGCGACAACACCAGAGCCCAGGGGGCGGCAGTGGGCAGCCCGGTGAGCACGGTCAGGAACGCGGCGCCAAAGCCGAGCAGCCCCGGCGACTGTGGGTATACGGGAGACATCAACGCGAACCGAATGCCGCTGCTGGAGACCATGTGAAGCAGAGAGGGCGCAACCAGCGCCGGCAGAATCGCGGCCGCGCCGGACGCCAGAAGGACGTTGGACAAGAGCCGCCGCTCGCCACGCCAGACGACGCAGACGCCCACGAACATGGCGAGCGCGGCGAAAGCGTAGCCGTAGTGGCTGAAGAACCCGAGCACCTGCAGGGCGGCGAAGCCCGACCACAGCAGCAGCGGGCGCCGGGTCTCGCGTGCGTGAAGCAGCAGCAGGAGGGAGGCGGCGGCGCACAGGCCGGCCAACGCGTAGGGTGTTGCGTCGCGCGAGTAGTACAAGGCGACCGGGGACAGCACAGCGGTGGCCGTGACGGCCGCGCCGCCAAGCTCGCCGAGGGCCCGACGAGCCAAAAGCAGCACGACCACGATGAACGCCAACCCGAAGAGCGCCGACGGCAGCCGCAGCACCCAGGGCGATGGCGACACAGCGGCGCACGCACGCAAAATCAGCGGCATCACCGGACCATGCGCCAGCTCCGCAGACGTGGCGTCGGCGAGTACGGCGCCGTAGGAGGCAGGTCGCACGCCCTCGTGAAAGTAGGAGTACTCCAGCAGATCCAGCGGCTGGGTACCGAGTCCGAAGCTGAGCAACACCGCCGCCACCGCGATCAATGCGGCTGGAGCCCATGTCGGGGCCGGCTCGGAGGGTGAGGCCACGTCGCCTGCGGTGACGGGCGCCGCGCGACGTAGCCACACGCCGATGACAAGCACACACGCGATCAGGCCCAGCGCGATCGGCCGTATCGGGCCCGCAGGCGCCCGCTCTCCACGCCATACGGCCTGAGCGACATCCAGGTCCGGTATCTGAAGCACGACGGACGCCATCACCCCCTCGACCGGAGCGTGCCGCGGAAGGTAGCGATCGCACTGCAGAAAGCGCCCGGCAGCGATGGCTGCGGCGTCGCACCCACCCACCACCATCAACCACGCCCGCTCTGCGCCTGGTGCCGCCAACGAGAAGGCGCCGGTTTCGCTGTCGACGGTCGCGGACCCGAGCACTGCGCTCTCGTGGAGGTTGCGGCTGCCGATGGCGACCACGGTCAGGTCAAACCGCTCACCGCCGCCCCGGACGTGCCCGTCCACGCTCAAGGCCTCCGCATGGGGTAGTCCCAGCAGACCCAGAACCAACACAGCGATCGCAGCGGGCGGGATCAGGCGCAACGCCCAGATGTTAACAACTTGTTGGGATTTTTGAAGAAGTGAGGCACCCACCGGACCGCAGGTGCGGCGATGGTTGGCGTGGGAGCGGCCTCTCATCAGTGTTCATTAATGACAGAGATGAGTTTGCCCACGGACCGATGAGGCCCCTCAACTCTGGAATCTGAAAGGTGTGATGACACAACCGGTTAACGACACGCCAGGGCTGCAGTTGACCTGAGGCCGGTCGCAGCCAAGACATTGGGCGCACCATCGCCCGCGAAAAGCGCCAAGCGTCCGGGTGTCACGGATCCATGTGGGGCTGAGCCCTACCGGCGATGCAGGTCTCGGCCCGGATCGCGTAATCCGGTCGTTGTCGCGCTCACGAACGTCCCTCGCAGCAGCCCTCGTTCAGGGCCGCCTCGATCGTGTACGCCTCTGTATTTCGGTGATCCGCAGTCCGAAGACTACAAAATCAACCGACGGGCGGGGTCGGCTTCGGCTTCGGAAGCGGAGCCGGTCGCCAATTGGTCGACATCATTGCACTACTCTCATTTTCTCAGGGTTGAACCGAAAGCGGCTTACACCGCCCTCGGGGATACAGAATGGGACAGTGAGCGACGTCATGTCAAACGGCTTGTTCGGAAACTATCGTAAACAACTACTCATTACTGATGGTTAGACAGTTTTCGAAGAATAGCGTCCGCCCTTCATACGAGTAGGTTTCGATGACTGGGATGCCACGGAAAAGGCGTTGTAGTGCCTCGTTCGGGTTCAACGGAAAGACCGTAAACGGCTCCTCGACCAGCACCTCGCCGGCACCGGCTCGCCCGAAGAGCTTCTGATACGCGATGTGCTCCCGGTATTGGATCTCGACCTGCTGGCGGTAAACCTCTTCGTCGAACTCGGGCAGATTGTTGAAGGCCCAAGCGAAGTCCCCGGCAAAGCGCTGGTAGTCCGAGGTGTCCATCATGGCCTTGGGCGTCTGCAGGTACAGATAGGTGCACCGCTCCAGTGCCTCACCGTCCAACAGCTTCTGTGCCATGCCGTCGTTATCGCTGGGCGTCAGCGAGTAGGTATGCCCCTGGATCTTCCAGCTCTCAAGATCGGAGTCGGACGGGTCCAGGTGCACCAGGTTGGGGACGAACAGCTCACTGCATTGCGTCCAATCAACCTCCAGCGCCTGCAGCTCCTCGACCGCAAGCTCGTGGTCGCGGTTGACGACGATCACGAAAGGACACGTGATGCCGGGCTGCTTCAGGCGCTCAGCCAGGGCTGTCTTGGCGACCAGCTCGACAGCCATCCGGGCGCGAAACAGCTGAACGCCGTTGGACGCCGCGCCCAGCGGAAACAGCGCAAACGAGCCGGCGACCAGCCATGCGATTGGTCGCACCCAGCGCGGACGCTCACGAGCATCTGCGACAAGAAGGGCTGCGCCGGACCAGGCCAAGCCATGCAGGATGGGTGCAACGGGCGCGTACAGGCGCGCGGACACGTCCGGACGGGACTGCAGCGCCAGCACCGGCGCCACCGCCAACACGCCAAAGAGGAAGAGGACCGCCCCCGTGCACGTCACCTCCTCGGGGCTGCCGCTGCGCAAGAAGATCCAGGTCAAGGCGCCGAGCGCGATCACCATGGTCAGCGCCACGTAGTCGACCTGGTCGATGATCACCGACTCGTAATGGTTGTAGACGCGCAGCGGAGGCGCGGCCAGCACCACCACAGCCAACAGCAGCAGCACCGGCAGGCGCAGGCGCCCGCGCACGGCCAGCAGCAAGGCGCCCGCGGAGCTCAAGATGTAGAAGAGCTGGGCCAGGTTGTGGACGATGAGATACCAGGCGCGGGCCATCGTAAACTCGTCGCTGGCCACGTTGAAGTTGTGCGGCTTCATGGCCTTGGCCATCAAAAACGGGATGATGAGAATGAAGAGCACCACGCCGTACGTGAAGGCGACCGCCGCATAGCGCTTGAACGCCTCCTTGCGATACGCCCAGGCGAACGCGGCCAGGTATCCAAAGCCCGCAGCCGCCGAGGTCTCCTTGGTCGTGGCGGCCCCGAAGGCCATCACCGCAAAAAAGATCAGGGTGCGGCGCGCGCCGGTCGCCCGCCATCTCTGCAGCGCCCAGCCGGCCTCGCACAAGAAGGCGGCGCCCATGATGTCCGACTCGACCGGAATCCAGCCCGAAAAGAGCATGGACGGCAGCGCCATGGTGCTGAGCGCGGCCGGCAGCGCCACCTTGGCCATGCCGTGGACACGCAAAAAGCGATGAGCCGCCAGGCCGAGCCAGGGGATCGTCAAGCCGTGCAGCACGGCCATCGCCATCGTGTTTCTGTCGGTGATCAGCAGCCCCAGCTTCACCGACACCACCGTCAGCGGCCGATAGGTGTAGGTGTTCATTGGCGGCGGGTCGAAGGCCGGCTTCCACAGGTCCAGCCATGAGATGCCGTCGACGACCCCGGCGACGTACCGCACGATGCCGTCCGTGTATTCGGTGACCCCTGCAGCCGCCAACAGCAGACCGACCACCCCGATCAGCAGCTGCGCGCGACGGTCGACCGGCTCGGGGTTCACGGTCGGCAACAGAACGCGAGCTTGTTCTCGGACAGAGGCAGCTCGGCGGGCTGAATGCGCTCCAGCCGCTGGGCGAAGCCGTTCCAGACCCACCAGCGCAGGTCCTTGGGCAACATGCCCACCTCTTCCCACTGGGGTTTGAAGCTACCGTCTCGCGCGGAGACGGCGGCCGTCCCGTCCTTGTGCCCCTTGCCGCGGATGACGTGGTACGCCCGCACCGCCGATGCGTGATCCGCGCCGACCTTATCCGGGCGCGCGATGGGCAGGTTCAACAACACCTCGTCGGCGAGCAGGTCGCGTCCGGTGGTCCCCGACAGCACCACGCCCACACCGGCTACGGAGTCGTCGGCAAGGGCGTCGTCCATCTGGTCGAGCACCTCACGCGCGACCTGACCTTCCGCACGCCACCAGCGGGCGTTCAAGGCCTGCGCCGTCAACAGCAGCCCAAACAGCGCAAACAACGCCATCGTGCTCCACCCAGTGCGGCGACGATCACGCGTGGAGATGATGTACGCGGGCCACAACATCAGCGCCGCCACGGGCAGGTAGAAGTAATGCCAGTGCTGGCGCCAGGCCTCAGGGTCCGCGCTCAGAAACCGATGTGCGTCGTGAAACACCGGCAAAAACGGCAGGCATAACGCGGCAAACGCCACGAAGGCGGTCTTCAGCGGCATCGTGTCCATCAACCGCTGGTTGGCGGCCAGGGCAAACGGCACCGACGCGAAGATCAGCCACCACCACAGGCGCCCGGGCAGCGCCGGATGCACCGGCAGCCAGGGGTGAAAAGCGGTGGTCATGACGGCAGCCAGCGGGTCCGCCGTCAATTGAAGGCCTCCGAGCGGGTCGCGCCCCCCGTCCAGGCTCAGCGCGATGGCGCGAATCGCAACGTTGGCCAGCAGTACCGCCCAGTACGGAGAGCTGTCGATATACATGCGCCGCAGCTTGTCCCCTTTTCCCGCACGAGCGGCCGCGCCCAGGCTGATGAGCACCGGCACGGCCACCGCGCTCTCCCCGAGAAAGAGCGCCGCCTGAAACGCCACCAGGGCCAGCAAGAGGGAGCGGTGAGAGGCAAAAGCCCACAGCGTGATGAGCACCGGCAGCGCGACCGTGATCGCCTCGGTACCGGAGTGCACCCAGGCCAGCGACTCGCCGTGCAGCGGGTGCACAAAAAAGAACACAGCCGTCCAGGCCGCCGGCGTTGATCGGCCCATCCAGGCGCGCACCGTCAAGAAGACCATCAGCGCGCAGAGTACGTGCAGAACGAGGTTCACCAGCAGACGGGGGTTGTAGGCGTCGCCGAACAGCGCCCACTCCAGGGCGACCCGGGCGGTCAGCAGCGGACGCCAGACGGGCTCAGCGGTCCAGAACCCGGCGAAGTGGTCCAGCGACGGCGCTGTGGCCACCTCGCGGCCCATCCCCAGCAACAGCCAGTCGTTGGAGTCGATGTACCAACCGCCCAGAATGTTGGGCAGCTGAGCGGCCACGCCGATGGTCAGACCAAAAGCCAGGATCCATCGTGGGGTGAACAGGGCGCGGGGAATCACAGCGGCGAGTATAGCCGCGCGGCCGCAGTTTGTTAGTTATGGGACGCCGTTCCGCCCTCGACGGTGTCGGCTTCCCAGACAAAGTTGTCCAGGATGACCTCGGAGTCGTAGATCCCATCACTGGTGTCGTGGATGTGGAAGACCAGCGTGAACTCTTCTTCCGACTCGATGGGCCACGTCGTCTGCAGCCAGCCGGTCGAGCTGCCGTTGCTGGAGCCGCCGGGACCGCACTCGAAGCCGGTGCCGCTGATGTCGGTGACGACCGCGTTGCACGGCTCGCTGAACGCGGTGTTGATCGCGATATAGCACCACTTCTTGCCGTCTTTCTCGAAGTCGAAGTAGCCACCGGGGTCCGAGCAGTTCGTGAAGTTGATCACCGTCGGCGCGTTGCCCGTGGTCTGCGGCGCCGTCAGGATGATGTAGAACTTGTCATTGAAGCTGGAGCCGATGAACTCCTCGTACTCCTCCGACATGTAGATGTAGTCGATCGAGAAGCCCTTGGCCCCGGGCGGCGCCTTCAGCTTCATCGTGATCTCGACGTTGTTGTACGTGCTGTAGCCGTCCTTGGAGAACGGGTCCGGGATGCCGGCCCCGAAGCCGCCCCCAATGTCTGTACTATGCTGGGTTCCGGTCGCCGGACCGCTCGCCAGCAGCACGTAGCTGGGCGGGCCGAACGGCGCCAGGTCGTTGGTCTTGTTGCCGAAGTGATCGACGACCTCATAGGCCTGGTTGTAGCTGGACCCGTCCGGCGACCCGACGGAGACGCTCTTCACGATGTCCAGGCCCGGGTAACACAGGTCCAGCCCGCAGGTGATCGCGTCGTTGGACTTGCCGAAGCACACGTAGCCGCTGCAGTCGGGCTCCAGCTTGCCGGTGGTCTCGCCCTTCTTCGTGCCGTCACAGTCGTTGTCCAGCCCGTCCGAGTCGATCTCTATGGCGTTGGGGTTGACCGCCGCGCTCCAATCAAAGCAATCACCACCGCCGTTGGGGCAGATCGACGGCGAGCCCTCCATCAGCATGTTGGCGTCACACCAGCCGTCGCCGTCGTCGTCGCAGCCGTCGTCGATGATCAGGTTGCAGTTCTCATCCAGGTCGTTGCAGATCTCGTAGGCCCACGGATTTATCGTCGGGTTCTCGTCATTGCAGTCGCCGGCGAACGGGACCTGATTCTCCTCGGCCTTCACGCACAGGCAGATGCCCGTGTCTGTGATGCCGGCTCCGTCGCCGTCTTCGTCAGTGAAGTAGTCGATGCACCCAAACGAGCCGATACCGTCGATGTCGCCGTCACAGTTGTTGTCGATCTCGTCGCACTTCTCGGGGTTGCCCGGGAAGATGGTCTCGTCCTCCGGCTCGCAGTCGTTCTCGTTGACGATGCCGTCGCCGTCCTTGTCCGGGTCGCAGATATCACCCAGGGAGTCGTCGTCCAGGTCGAGCTGCTCGGGGTTGGCGTCAAAGACGCAGTTGTCGTCCTTGTCCGCGACGCCGTCGTCGTCCGCGTCCTTCAGCGGCGGTGGCTCGCCGGTAGAGCCGGTGTCGTCGCCGGTATCAGCGCTGCCCGTGTCGGGATCCGGCCCGGTGTCCTCGCCCGTCTCATCCGTCCCGGTGTCGTCGGTGGACGTGACGTCGTCGCCGGTGGTGTCGGCGCCGGTATCGTCCGTGCCCGCATCATCCGTGCCGGTGTCGCCGGTCGTGGCCGCGGTAGTGTCCCCGGTGTCGCCCGTCGGGTTGAAGCCCGTGTCAGACGTGCCTGAGCCCGCGTCCTTCTTCTTTCGGTTGGTGGAGGCCGGCGGCGCACAAGCCAACGCCAGCGCGCACACGAACAGGACCGCGAGTTGTGCTCGTCTCATTCTTTGAGCTCCAGCGACAAGAGACGCAAGCCACCCGGATACGCGTAGCTCACATCACAATCATACCCGTAAGCGGTCAGTCCGAACTTCTTCTGTGCGGTGACCGAGTGAACACCGACCTCCACCGGATGCTGCGCAACACCCCAGTTCAGCCCCGGCGCGACCTGCTTGAGCGGCGACGTGAGCGGCTGTCCGTCCACCATCACGTTGGCGCCCGCCGGTGCGATCACGTTGATATAATTTTCTGCGTAGCCCGGCGGCGTCAGGACTGTGTACTCGGTCAGGTACTGCTGAGTCGGCACGCTCAGCGCAAACGCCGGGTCGCCGATGCCGGACTTCTTGCACGCCTGCTTGTGCCCCGGATAGCTCGATCCGATCATGAAGTGGCCGACCAGAATGCGGCCACTGCCTTTGATCTCGAAGTTCTGGGAGCTCTGGAACGTCACGTACGCCCCCGGCTGCAGCAGAAACTTCTCGTAGCCCTTGACCGGCGGATCGGTCTCGACCAGCACGTCGGTGCCGCCCGCCATCACCCGGTATATGTCGAACTGCTCGGGGCTGCGCGGCTTGAACGCGTCTGCGATGTAGCGCTTGCCCCACGCCTCCACCGGCACCAACTGCTGCTCCAGGTGGTCACACGCGTTGATGCCCAGCGGCACGTTGGCGCACTCGTGACCGCCAAAGACCGAGATGCGCTTGTCGCTCTGGATGCGCGTCCCCGTCAGGTCCGCACCCTGCTCGCCGTCCGCCTCCAGGTTGAGAACCTCGCCCTGATTCAGCACGAACTTGACCGTGGATCCCTTGGCGATCGCGCCCACGCCCGAGCCCTCAGCGCCCGCAGCCACGTCCGCGCGCGCCGTCACCAGCACCTCGGTCTTGCCGGGCTCCGTCGCCACGACCGTCGCAAAGCCTCGCAGCGTCTCGGCGGCGTCCTTACGCATGGGCCAGCTCATCACGTAGTACTCGGTGCCGCCCACCTGGCTCGGCAGCAGCAGCGACGCGTCGTTGGTGAAGACGCCCTCGCCGTTCAGCGGGTTGAACTGGTGAACGGTCGCCGGCGCCGTCGTCGAGATCTTGTAGGACTTCATGCCCACCATCGACCCGTCCACATCGCCGCCCGTCGGCAGCTGAAAGACCGCCAGCGCGCCACTGGCCACCGTCATGCTCAGCGCGTTCAGATCCACCGCGGACAGCGACTGACCTGTCGAGTTGTCGATGATCTCCACGTCAGCGTTGGCCACGGAAGACGGCACGCTGACCACGATCGCGACCGGCTCGAACTGGCCGCCCTCGATGTTGTCCAGATCGACCGCAAAATACTCGCAGCCGCTGTAGGTCGCCGCCTTCAGGTTGACGTCGCAGGCGCTGATGCACGTCCCGTCAAAGCAGGTGCCGCCCTTCTCGCAGTTTTCGATCACATCCCAGCCGCTGCCGTCGGACTTGCACTTCTGCACCGCACCGAACCCCACGCAGCCGATCGTGTCCGGCTGGCAGCTGTAGTCGACGCAGTCGCCCTCGTAGCAGAACAGCCCGCCCTTGCACGGCGCGGGCAGGTAGTGCGTGCCGACCTCGTTGCAGATCAGATAGCTCTTGGGACCCGCGCACTCCTGAAGCTTCTCGCCCGCCAGGCAGACCTGGTCCGCGCACTGGCCCTCGTAGCACTTCTTGCCGCTTTCACAGGTCTCTTCGACCCACGCGGAGCCAAGCTCATCGCATGTACGCCGGGTGGAGTCATCCAGACATTCGATCTCGCCGGGGATGCAGATCGGGCCGCCGCCGCCCGTGGAGGTCTCACCGCCGGTGTCGGCCACGTCCGTGCCGGTGGTGTCCGTGCCGGTCTCGCCTCCGGTCCCGGTGCCTTCGCCGCCGGTCCCAGTGCCTTCCCCGCCCGTGTCTGTAGTGGGTTGAAATCCGCCGTTGGCGTCCGATTTCTTCTTGGTGACGGGCTCAGCGGAGCATCCCCACGCGAGCGCACACAACAACATCAACCCAACATACGACCGGCCCATTGCAGCCACGTTGTACGAAAAAGAAGGCGTTAAAGGAAGCTCAAACTGAGGCACGTCGGGCCATGACACTCCCGCGCTCGCGCATGATCAGCAAACCCAGCAGCAGTAGCAGCATCGGGCTGAGCGCCATGACCTTTCCCGCCGCCCGCCGACGCGACCAGCGCGCGCGATCCGTGGGTGCAAGACGGAACCGCTTCACCGACGGCAGAAGGGACGCCGCCTCAACGTCACCCTCGCAGTCCAGGCCCGGGCTGCTGGTGTCGGACGTGCTCGAGGTGGCGGAGTCCGACGGCCCGCTGCAGTCAATCCCGTCCGCGTCCGTGTCATCGGCATAGAACCACCCGTCGTCGTCGTCTTCATAGTCGGTGTCCGAGTCCGAGTCATCGTCGTAGATGATGATCTCCTCCTCGTACTCCCAGTCATCGTCGTCGTCGTAATAGTCGTCGTCGTCGTAATAGTCGTCGATCACCACCACGTCGTCGGGATCGCCGTAACAGTCCAGCTGACCGCGCTCAAAGCCGGCCCCCGCCGCCAGGGCGCCCGAGCCGTTGTCCATGATGACGACCCCGGACGGCAGCTCACCGCCGGCGCGCAGGATGGAAGGCGCCGGCGCCGTGATCGCGTACCCGGTGTCGATCGTGCGCTGGTTGGCGCCATCGGTGAAGGTCGCGCTGAACTCGATGTGCAGCGACGTCTCGTTCAGTCGCTCGTAGCGGTCGACGACCGTGACCCGGCCCTCCACGCCCGTGGCCTCGAAGCTGACGACATCGGCGTTGATCTTCTCGTAGTAGGTCCAGTCCGCCGTCGTGGTCTGTCCCGCCGCCGCTAGACGCAGATCGATGGTGAGATAGCCGTCACCGCCGCCCACCAAGGCAAAGCTGGTGGTGACGACGACTCCTGAGCCAAAGCTGGAGGCGTCGGAGTTGAACAGCGCCCGCCCCTGGGTCATGCCGCTGTCCAGGGGCACAACGACCATGCCGTCGTGGGCAAACGGCACAAAAGCAAAGGCCTGCCCGCCGGCGAGCAGCGCCGCAGCGACGATGAGAACCGAGGTGAGCCGCCGCATTAGAAGTGCACCACGACGGTCGCCGACGCCGATGTCCAGCCCATCATCTCGTCGGTATCGGTGACGCGGCTGACCTCCGCCACGAAGTCCTGCGTCGCTCGCGCCGTCGGCAGCGCCCACTCGGCGTTGATCCCGATCGAGAGGTTGCGGTGAAGCCGGTACTGCAGGCCGGTCGCAAGGTAGACCGTAAACCGGGAGTCGCTGGCCGAGAAGCTGTCGATGCCGTTCACCCGGGCCTCGGAGAACACGATCGAGTCACCGAACGTGATCTCGCCCAGAATTCTCAGCCGCCGGATGGGCACCAGGACCCGCAACCCCGCGCTGACATCCACCAACTCGCGCGTGATCTCGCTGCGCAGCGTGCCGCGCTCGACGTCCGCGGACAGATTGGCGTATCGGAAGGCGCCGATGAAGTAGAAGCGTGGCTTGAAGCCTCGAAAGGCCCCGCCGATCCCCATCGTGGCGCGAGTCGACATGCCGGCGCTCTGCTCAGAGAACCCGGTGCCGAACGTGGCCCCCGCGCTGATCTCGGTGATGAAGAAGGTGCCTTTCTTTTTGGTGCGTCGCTTGCCCTTGTGGGCGGACGCATCGGCGGCGACAAACGCGAGCAGCGCGAGAACAGTGACTCCGATCCGCATATAGAAGCCAACGAAGGCGCTCGGACGCTTATTCAATCCGCGACCTCCGCCGGTTTGGCGCCCGCCCGCTGAAGCTGACGCGCCTGGACGATCAGCCGCTCCACCGCACCCACCGCGTCGTCTTCGTCCAGCAATCCCGCCACGGCGCCCGCCACGCGCCCATCCGGCGCCACAAAGACGCTGAACGGCAGTACCTCGGCGCGATATCGGGCGCGCACCTCGCCGCGCTTGTCGTGCAGAACCGGGTACTTGACCGGCGCCTGCTCCAGAAACCTCAGCACCTCCCGCTTGCGAGCGTCCGTCACCGACAGCACGGTGAAGTGGAGACCGCCGTAACGGTCCTGCAGCCGGCCCAGCAGCGCGCTCTCGACCGTGCAGGGCTCGCACGCCGGCGCCCAGAAGTTCAAGAGCACGCCTTTGCCGGCCATGTCTGACAGCGCCATGGAGCGGCCGCGCTCACCCAGCACGGGCAGCCGAAAGGCGGTCGCCTTGCTGCGCAGCGCCAGCGGCTCGGGCCCACGATCCAGCAGGCCGGTCTGAACGGCCACAGCCCACCCCAGCACGCCGATCAAGACCGCGATGGCCGCCCGGCGCCACCAGCGACTCAATGGCAGCAGGCGTGGGCGTCGTCGTGCCCATCGCTGTCGGCGTGGCCGTGGTCGTGGTCGTGGTCGTGATCGTGGTCGTGGTCGTCGCCCGACACGATCTGCGCCACAAACCCACGCGGTCCCTGACGCAGGATCGACAGCAGGACCAGCCCGATCAACAGAATCGTGCTGCCGCTGCGCAGCCAGCCGGCCGAGTCGAAGTGGGTATGAGGCATCGGCCGGGCCGCGACCTCGGGCAACAGTACGTTGACCAGCAGCCCACATCCGATGGCGGCCACAGCCATAGCCGCGCCGAAATACAGCGCGATGCGCTTGTCGTGCAGGGCCGAGAGCACGCCGAAGGTGGTCACGTTGGTCGCCGGGCCGGTCAGCAAAAACGCGATGGCGGCGCCTGGCGAGACCCCGTGCGCGATCAGCACCGCTACCAGCGGCGTGGCGCCCGAAGCGCAGACGTACGCCGGCATGCCCAGCAGCGCAAAGACCGCGACCTCCATGGACGCCGGCACGTGATGCAGAAAGGAGTCCGGGGAGGTCAGCATCGGGTCGAGCATGGCCGCGATCGCGAGCCCGAACACGATCCACGGCATGGTCGCGTCCACCATCTCCCCGTAGCCGATGCGGACCGCCTCCTTCATCTTGCCGATGAAGTCCTCTGGGATCTCGGCATCCGCCTCCCCGGATCCGGCCGGATCGGGCATGGACGGCGACGCCAGGTGGCCGATCACCCACGCCACCAACAGGGCGACCACGACGGCGGCTCCGACCCGCGCGATCGTGATCTCCGGCCCCAGCAACGGCACGGACAAAAAGATCGCGTCCAGACCCAGCTCCGGCGTGGCTACAAAAAAGGCCATGGCGGCCGTTGGCGGGGCTCCCTGCATCACGAGCGAGCGATAGACCGGGATGACGCCGCAGGAGCACATGGGCAGGGGCAGCCCAAACGCGACACCGCGCATCGCCTGGGTCATCGGGCGCCCGCGCCTGAGCCACGACAGGCCGATCTTGGGCAGATAGACATGCACCAGGCCGGAGACCAGGTAGGCCAGGACCAGCGCGGGTGCGCTCTCCAGCAGCAGCGCCAAAAAGGCCTCTGAGAACCCGCCGCCGCCATGATGGTGCCCCTCTGCCGCCTCGACGGGCGAGCCTACCGACAGCAGCAGCGCCAAGCCGGCCAGCGCCCCGACGCCCGAGGCCCACTTCCAGTGGTCGGGATGCGCCGTCTCCCCGTGAAAGCGATGCACCATCACGTGGATCAGCGAGCCGGCGACGAGCGCCTGAAAATAGCCGACCCAGTAGCCCTCCAGGTGGTGGAGCAATCCGGGACCGCCCCAGAAGCCGATCACCGTACCGGTGGCGACAACCGTCAACGTGAAGATCGCAGCGCGCGAGCCGTACGGGGGCACCAGCAGAGACCAGACCATGAGCGCGACAGGCAGGCGATGGAGGATCACCGCCAGGGACAGGGCCACAGCCTCGTTGCCGTGCAGCTCGGCGGTCGACAGCACCATGCCGTCGATCCACCCGTGAACCAGAATGCCGACCAGCGCCAGGCACAAAGCGGCGGCATGTACGGTGGCGGCGGCGCGATGCATCCAGCGCTCGATGATGAGCGGACCGCCGACGCCCAGCAGGGCGGCCAGCAGGACACCCCAGCCGGAGGTGCTGACGGCTTCGGGCAAGACGTGGCCCAGGACGAGCCCGCCGATGGTGACAAAGACAAAGCCGTCCAGCGCCGAGATCGCCCACCCGAGGCGCTGCGCCGCCTGATGGAGCACCGGCCCGAGGGCGAGCGCCGCAAGGCTGGCGATCAGAAGCATGGAGGCTGTCGACATCGGCGCAAACATAGCAGGCGGTACGAAGCCCACAACAAGGATTGGACCTGGAACCCGTAATGAAGCTATAAAGCGCGGCATGAGAACGTTGATCATTTGTGGCGCAGCATGCGCTTTGATGGCTTGCAGCACGGACAACGGCGGCTCTGGAACGGGCGGCGATGCGGTCGTGTTGGATGACACCGACGGCACGGGCGATACCGGCGACACGGCGGACACGGGCGATACGGCGGACACGGGCGATACGGCGGACACCGGGGAAGCGGCGACGACACTGACGGAGATCGAAGAGCAGATCTGGGCTGTCAGCTGCAGCCTGGCGTCTGTGTGTCACAAGGGTCCGGCCGGCGCGGCGGGTCTGGTGCTGGAAGGCGACAGCTATCCGCTGATCGTCGGCGTCAAGTCCACCCAACAGACCGACCAGGACCTGGTCGTGCCCGGCGACCCGGACGCCTCGTACCTCTTCGTGAAGTGCAAGGCCGACCCGCCTTTTGGCGTGCCGATGCCGCAGGGCGAGCCCACCGGTCTGGACGAGGAGCGCCTTGAGATGCTACGTAGCTGGATTCTCGCGGGCGCCAAGGACGACTAACCCCCACTGGACCCATGCTCGAAACTGTAAGCAAAGGCTTCAAAGCCGCACGAAACCGTCTCAAGGGATACCGCGAACTCACCGCGGAGAACGTCCAGGAGGCGGTGCGTGACATCCGCATCTCGCTGCTTGAGGCGGACGTTGAGTTCAACGTCGTCAAGGCGTTCCTGCAACGCGTCGAGGAGAAAGCGCTCGGCGAGCTGGTCCAGGTCTCGGCCAAGGGCAAAACCGGCAAAGCATCCGTCTCACCCGGCGACCAATTCGTAAAGATCTGCCTGGAGGAGCTGACCGACCTGATGGGTCCGGTGGACACCTCCCTGGAATACGCCAAGAGCGGCGTCTCCAAGATCATGATGGTCGGCCTGCAGGGCTCCGGTAAGACGACCACGGTCGGCAAGCTGGCCAAGCTGATCGAGAAAGACGGCAAGCGGCCGCTGCTGGTCGCCGCCGACGTGTACCGCCCCGCCGCTATCGACCAGCTGAAGGTGCTGGGCCAACGCCTGCGCATCCCGGTCTATGACGAGGGCGCGGGCGATCCGGTCCAGATCTGCCTGAACGCGGTCGAGCGCGCCAAGGCCATCGGCCGCAACGTCGTGATCTTCGACACCGCCGGCCGCCTCGCCATCGACGAGCCGCTGATGGCGGAGCTGGACAACATCGTCGGCCGCACGGCGCCGGAGAACATCTTCCTGGTGTGCGACGCGATGATCGGCCAGGACGCGGTCAAGACGGCCCGCACGTTCAACGAGCGCCTGGATCTCGACGGCGTCATCCTCACCAAGCTGGACGGTGATGCTCGCGGCGGCGCCGCACTGAGCGTCAAGGCCGTGACCGGCAAGCCCATCAAGTTCGTCGGTATGGGCGAGGGCATGGACAAGCTCGAGCCCTTCCGGCCCGAAGGCATCGCGACCCGCATCCTGGGTCTGGGCGACGTCGTCGGCTTGATGAAGGACTTCGAGGAGGTCGTCGACGAGGAGAAGGCCGACGAGGACGCTAAGAAGATCCTCAGCGGCCAGTTCAGCCTGGTCCAGTTCCTCGAGCAGATCAAAACGATCCAGAAGCTGGGTCCGATCAAAGAGGTGATGGACAAGCTGCCCTTTGGGGACGTCCCGGGCGGCATGAACGTCGACGACAAGCAGCTCAAGCGGGTCGAGGCGATGATCTCGTCGATGACCAAGCAGGAGCGCGAGAAGCCCGAGATCCTGGACGAGAGCCGCGTGGCGCGCATCGCAAACGGCTCCGGTACCAAGCGCAGCGAGGTCAAGGACCTCATGCAGCGGTTCTTCGGCATGCGCAACCTGATGGGCCAGGTCGGTCAGAACCCGGGCCTGCTGTCCAAGATCCCCGGCTTCAACCAGCTGTCCAAGCTGAAAGACATCCAGGGCCTGGACATGGAAGAGCTGATGGGCGCCGACATGGCGGGCATGGGCCCCGAAGCGCTCGCCGGCGCCGGTGGTGGCGGTGGTGGTGGCAGCTACGCGCGCCGAGCCGGGGTACGACGCACGCAGTCGGCCAGCGAGAAGGCCAAGGCCAAGTCGCGCAAGAAGATGGCCAAAGCCAGCCGCAAGAAGAAGCGAAAGAAGAAGTAGCTAGACCTGCTCGCGCTTCAAAGAGCGGGTCATCAGACGCTCGACGGCGCCCGCGATATCCGCGTTTTCGTACAGCACGCCGTAAACCTCATCCACGATGGGTGTGTCCACGCCCAGCTTTCGCGCCAGGTGGTACGCCGCTTTCGCGGTGGCCACGCCCTCGACGACCTGCGGCTGTCCGCCCAACACGTCAGCCACCGAGCGCCCGCTGCCAAGCGCCTTGCCCAGGGTGCGGTTGCGGCTGAGATCGCCCGTGCAGGTGAGCACCAGGTCGCCCATGCCGGCCAGGCCCATCATGGTGATCGGGTCGGCGCCCAGCTTGACCGCCATGCGCGTCAGCTCCAGCAGGCCGCGGGTCAGGATGGCGGCCCGCGCGTTGTGGCCGAGGTCCATGCCGTCGCAGATGCCGGTGGCGATGGCCATGACGTTCTTCAGGGCCCCTGCGACCTCGACGCCAACGACGTCCGTGCTGCGATAGGTCCGAAATGTGGGACGCGCGAACGTGTGCTGCACTTGCTCGGCCAGCGCCTCTTCCTCCGCGGCAACCACGACGACGGTCGGCAGACCGGCCGCCACCTCACGGGCAAACGAGGGCCCGCTGAGAAACGCGACGCGGCGACGCATGGTGGGCGGCAGCACGTCGTCCAGCACCTCGCTGAGCAGCATGCCCGTGCCGGTCTCGATACCCTTGGACGCCACGACTACGATGGCGTCGGGTCTGGCGTAGGGAATCCACTGGGTAGCCAGGGTGCGCAGGTGCTGCGCCGGGCACACGGACAAGATGAGCTCCGCGTCCTCGACCGCAGCCTTCAGGTCGGACGTGGCGACAAGCTCCTCCGGCAGGTCGATGTCCGGCAGATAGACGCTGTTGGCGTGGTTGTCGTTGATGTCGGCTGCGACCTCGGGCTCGTACGCCCAGATCGTCACCTGGTGATCGCCCTCGACCAGCACGGTGGCCAGCGCAGTACCCCAAGCGCCGGCGCCGATCACCGTCGCACGCAGTGCCGTTGAGTTCACCGTCCGAACGCTCCTGTCTGTGTTACTTGCTGCCGCCCAGGTTGAGCGCGCGGATTCGGATGCGCTTGCCGCCACGTTTACCGCCGCGCTTGGCGCCACCGCGCTTGCCCCCGCGTCTGGCCTTGCCTCCGCGCTTGCCGGAGCGAGGCGCCATCAACTCGACCATGCGCCGGGGATAGCCGTCGGCCTCGGGCTCGATCTCGCGGAACTCGACAGCGAGCGCGACAACCGCCGGCTTGGCCGGAACCGCGGCTGCGGGCTTGGCGGCGGCAGGCTCAGGAGCGGCGGTAGCTGCCTTCTCAGCCGTCTTGACCGGGGCGGTCTCAGCAACCTCAGCGGGCGTCTGCTGGCTCGCGTCGGCGGACTGCTTTGCGTCGTGTTGCTGCAACCAGAACAACCAGCCGGCGCCCAGCAGGCCCAGGAAGAGGACCGCTGCGATAGCGAAAAGACCGGCATTTGAGGATTTCTGCGGGGCCGCTACGACGGAGACGTGCTCGACAACCGACTCTGGCGCTTTTTCCGGCGCCGGGCCGGCCGTGCCGTGGGCCAGCTGGCGCTCTCGCCGCTGGATCATGGCCTCGCGACGCTGCGACTCTTGCTCACGAAGCGCGTCCAATTGGGCGCGACGACGGGCGTGTGACTCTTTGCGTGCAGCGGCCTCAGCCGCCTTCTTGTCGGCCAGCTGTGAACGAATCTCCTCCAGCTCGCGCTGGGCTTCGCCGCTGGTCTCGTTGAGAAGATCGTCTAGCAGTGAGCCGCCTACAAACGCGGGCGTCTCACCGGCGGCCTCCTGCTTTTTGGCGGGGCGCCGAGCCTCATCGGAGTCCTGGAGCTCTTTCAGTTCCTCCAGGGTTGCGCGAAGCGCTGAATCATCTGGCATGGTTGGCGACCTCGATAAAAAGCAGTCCTGAATACCACCTGGACAACCGGACGCAGTATATCTATGACCTGAAAATGTGTCAATGTAGTGGGATCCAACCTGTGGGTTAAAGCAGACCGGGCAGATCGGGCAGCGGCAGCCGGGTAGACACCGAAACAGACGCCCCGGTTACGGTGATTTTCGGGGGCTTGATCTCGACACCCATCAAGGCAAAAGCACTTTCAAACGGCGCCGCGCGCAAGCTGGCCGCGTCCAGGACGGACTTGAGCTGCTGCGCGACCTGTGCGGACGGCAGCGTTGTGGTCAACTCCATCTCAAACCCGTCCGTCAGACGCATGGTCGCGCTGTAGGTCGCTCCGTCGATTTTCGGCGCGATATCCGGCATGTCGAGAACGCTGGTCAAAGGACCCAGTCCACTGGCGTCCACAACCCCCACACCCCAGACCATCGCGCGTCCGTCGATGGCCTCCAGCAGCGGGCCGATCGTCTCGTCGTCCTCAACGGTGTCCCCGCCGGCCAGATAGCGCTCGATCAGCTCCCGCGACCCCAGCACAAAGGTCTCGTCGTCAAGCACGCCGATAAGCAGGTCCGCATAGTTGGGCAGCAGCGCAAGCGGTGGATCCGGCTTGACGATCGACGCCTCGCCGGCGGGCACGTCCTCGGGCAGAGGCTCTTCTTCGGACTCCGGCTTTGGCTCATCGGCAGCAGCGCCGCCCGACAGCAGCCCCAGCGGCAGTTTGGGCAGCGGGATCTGGTGCAGCGTGATGCCGCCGTCCAGCTCGACCGTCCTCGGCGCCATGGTGCCCAGCATGGGCTCGAGCTGGTCCGCCTGGAACTTGCCGTGCACGACCATGAGCAGGTGCAGGCGGTCCCCGATCAGCTGGGTGCCGCCTCCGACCGACTCCAGCGCCATGACGTCGATGCCGCTGGAGTCTCTCAGCAAGCGGACGCCCTGGGCCACGTTGGGGTCGTCCAGCAGCTTCTCAACCCAGTCGTGCCGCAGGATGCGATGGAAATCGACGCCGAACACCGAGGTCATGCCGGCGGGCATGGATCGACCCGCCTCCAGGCCGCTGACCGAGGGGCCGCGCAGCCAGAGCGTGAGCCCGACGATGGCGGCCAGCACCACGACGCCCAGCGCCGCCACCTTCAGATATGGACGCCGCCTGCGGGGACCCGCGAGCGGGGGTGGCGAAAGCGCGGCGCCCGAAGAGTCCGGCATGGGTGCGCCGCAGTGCGCGCACAACAGCGCGCTTTCACCGACATTGGCGCGCCCACAAACCAGGCAACTGCTACTCAACGTGTCCTCCGCGTCTGGAAAATGAACCTGCCAAGTGGTAATCCCGCCACTTAGCGATGGCATTCCACACTCTCAGCTTCGCCATCTTCCTGGTCGCCACTCTCATCCTGACCTGGAGTCTGGCCCGCTACAACCTGCTGCGCCTCGCTATCCTGCTTGTCGCCTCGTGGTTCTTCTATATGAACTCGAGGCCGATCTACATCGTGCTCATCCTGGGCTCGACGCTGGTCGACTACTGCTGCGGCATAGGCATCGTCTCCACCCAGAGCCGCCTGCGCAAGAAAGCGCTGCTGTGGCTGAGCTTGATGACCAATCTCGGTCTGCTCGGCACGTTCAAGTATTACGACTTCTTCACCGAGAGCATCGAGATCGCGCTGAAATCGGCCGGGATCGTGGACGCCGACACGAGGCTGCCGCTGCTGAAGGCGGCGCTGCCGGTCGGCATCTCGTTCTACACGTTCCAGACGATGGCCTACACCATCGACGTCTACCGCGGACGACAGGCGCCGATCCGCAACTTCATCAAGTTTGCGCTGTTCGTCTCGTTCTTCCCGCAGCTTGTCGCCGGGCCCATCGTGCTGGCCAAGCACCTGGTGCCGCAGTTCGAGACGCGCCCGACCGTGACGCGAAAGCAGGTCAGCGACGGAGTGTTCCTGATCATCAAGGGGCTGGTGAAGAAGCTGGCCATCGCCGACTTCCTGGCGCTGAACCTGATCGACCGCGTGTACGACAACCCGGGCGTATACTCCTCGGCCGAGGTTCTGCTGGCGCTGTACGCGTACTCGATGCAGATCTACTGCGACTTCTCAGGCTACACGGACATGGCGATCGGCACGGCCAAGCTCTTCGGCTACGAGCTGCCCGAGAACTTCAACCGCCCCTACCAGGCGGAGAGCGTGGCCAAGTTCTGGCGCCGCTGGCACATGACGCTGTCCACGTGGGTGCGCGAGTACATCTACTTCCCACTGGGCGGCACGCACAAAGGCGAGATACGCGCGTACTTCAACATCATGGCTGCGCTGGTCATCATGGGCCTGTGGCACGGGGCCAACTGGACCTTCGTCTGGTACGGCGTAATCCACGGCGTCGTGGTCGGGATCAACCGCTACCACAACCAACGCCGCAAGCGCCTGGGACTGAAGTACGAGCTGAGAGGGTTCAAGCTGGTATGGCGTGTTGCAGCCGCATTTACGTTCGTCACCCTGGCCCGCATCCTGTTTCGCGGGCAGGACCTGGACCAGTGCTGGCGCGTCACCGACCAACTTCTGGGCACGGATTGGACGTTCAACCACATCCATTGGAAGATCTGGGCTGTCATGGGGGCAAGCTACGCCATTCACTGGACGCCGAAGCGGTGGGTCACCACAGCCGGCATGCGCTTCCGGGTGCTGCCCGCGCCCGTACAGGGGCTGGTGTTCGGCGTGATGCTGGCCTGGATGGTCTATCTCTCGTACGTCAACCCGGTCCCGTTCATCTACTTCCAGTTCTGATTCCATGAAAAGCGGTCTCACACACATGGCGATTGTCGCCGCTTCCACCTTGGGCGTCCTGAGCATCACGTATGCCTTGCCGGACGTGCAGATCGCCGAGGGTGTCGGGACGCTGGGGGACCTGCGGCCGTGGATCGCGGGTGAGGACGTCCCGTTTGCCATGTGGTGGGAGGGCCGCCCCACGAAAGACCAGGAAGAGGTGCTGGACGAGGCGCTGCTGGCCGAAGCGGCGGCCGCGGCCGAAGAAGAGGATGAGGACGAGGACGAGCTGCGGGCCCCGCCGCCTCGGACGCCCGATCCGGTCGTCGTCGAGGTGCAGCCGCCGCCAAAGCCGCCAAAGCCGGACACGCCGGACACGCCGGACACGCCCGAGCCCGTTGCCGCACCCATCAAGCCCGCGCCGCCAAAGCCCAGGCCGCCGGCGGTCGTGATCGACCCCGACTTGTACGCGGGCATTACGCGCGAGATCGAGGACCCCACCGGCACGGCGATGGAGCCGTTTTACCTCCAGCTGCGCCGCACCGCACTGAAGCAGGACAGCGCGATCACACGCATCAGCCACTGGGGCGCCAGCGTGATTGGGGCGGACGGCATGACGTCTGTCGTCAGGCGCAAGCTGCAGGCCCGGTTCGGCAGCGCCGGCAAGGGCTGGGTAAACGTGGCGCCGGGTTGGGATTGGTATCGCCAGAAGGACGTCGTCTACAAGCCCAAGGGCTGGAGAGGGCGCACCGTGACCAGCCATAAGCTGAAGAACCGGCGGCACGGTAAAGCGCGCTACGGTTACGGTGGCGTCGCGGCGCTCGGCGGCGGCGGGTCCAAGTCCAGCTATCGCGTCTACGCTCGCCGGCTCGAGCTCTACTATCACGCGTACCCCAGGGGTGGGGACGTCTCCATCAAAGTGGACGGCGGCGACCCGATCATCTTCTCCACAAAGTCCGAGGTCGCTCAGGACGCCTGGCGCGTGGTGGAGGCCGAGGGCGACGGCGAGCACACGTTTGTCGTGGCCGGCAAAGGCAACTCGATCTCACACTTGTACGGGGTCACCCTGGAGCGCGACGGGCCGGGCATCGTCTACGACTGCATCGGCATGATCGGCACCCGGTCCAGCCGCATCCTGAACTACGATCCCGAGCACCTGAAGACGCAGGTGGCGCACCGCAAGCCCAACCTGCAGATCATCATGTTCGGCGGCAACGAGCTTGTCGACAAGGGCATGAACATGCGGATCTACGGCGAGAAGTACGACCGGGTGATCAAGCGACTGCGGGCCGGTGCGCCCGATGCGGCGTGCATGATGATGACCCCGGTCGACCACGGCGAAAAGCATCGCGGGCGGGTCCGCACCGTGAAGATGCTGAAAAAGATGATCCCGGTGCAGCAGCGCATCGCCGAGCAAAACGGCTGCGCCTTCTTCAACACCTACGAGGCGATGGGCGGCGAGGGCACGATGGGCCGCTGGTATTACAAGGTGAAGCCGCGGCTGGCGTGGGGTGACTTCGCGCACCTGACCAAGGCCGGTGACCGCGTGCTGGGCGCCATGATCTACAAAGCGCTGATCAAGGGCTTTGCGGACTTTATCGCCCGGCCTCCTCAGCCTTCAGACGCACCCTGAAGTCACTGATCTCTTTCATGATTCGCTGAATCCGGGCGCGGCTGGCCACCTTGCTCTCGCCGTGCTCGCGGCGCCGCACCAACATGGGGCGGACGGTCCACGTGTAGCCCTTGCGCAAAGCTCGCGCGATCAACTCAAAGCTAAAGAAGAACGTGTCCGGTGGGACATTCTCCAGCCCGATCTCCTCGACGGCGACGCGCCGCGGAAAGAGATAGATGCCCTCCATGGTGAAGTCGATGCCGCACGCCCACTTCATGGCGCGCCGAAACCCCCAGCTGAGAACGCGCCGGGACGTCTCGCGCTGATTGGAGTGGTAGGTCGTGACGATGTCGGCCTCCGCCAACCCGGGGATCAGGACCTCCAGCTCGGGCGTCGGGTGCTGTCCGTCACCGGCGATAATCGTGAAGTAGTCAGCGGTTGCCGCGGCGATGCCGGTCTTCATGCCGGCGCCCATGCCTTTGTTGGTCTCGTGGACCTGGACCTGGACGGTCTCGTAGCGCTCGGCGTAACCCTCCGCCACGGCGCGGGTGCCGTCGGAGGAGCCGTCGTCGACGATGACGATCTCCCAGACCGGCACGCGCGCCTCGAGGAACTCGATGGACTCGTCCAGAAACGCGGGCAGGTTCAGCTCTTCGTTGAAGGCCAGGACCACGACCGCGATAGACGGACAGTCCAGCTTCGGCTTGCGCTTGCGGCGCTCCATGTTGCGCAGGATCCCTTCGCTTTTGGCCATAACTAGGACACCGAACCGCTGAATGGCGCGATCAGCAGCCCATCATCGGCGCCGCCAGCGCGTGGCGGCCGACGAAGGCTGGCTGGGGGCCAGTCGAGGAGGGCGAAGCGAACCGACGCGTGCTGGCGGCGCCGATGATGGGATTGCTGACGTGTCATTTAGTGGTTCGGTGTCCTCAGAGGATCCCCCAAGCCGGCGTCGTTGACCAGTACCAGCGCGCCCGCTACCCGGGCGCTCAGTGGACGCGCAGGTGATTGTCGCCTCAGTGCAGAGGCGACAGCGGGCACATCCAACTTTCTGGTGACCACGAAGCGGCGCTGCGGGCCCGTGATCGCAGGCAGCGTGGCGTGGAGAACGCCGGCGCGCTGAACCATGAGTACGGCCTCTTGAATCTCGTAAAAGCGCGGGTCGGCGCCGATGATCTCGACCCGGTGGCCGTCGCTGTAGAACGTGAGCGACGCGCTGGTCACGTTCCAGGCGGCCACCAGATCCTCGGGCTCCGCTGACTGCAGCTCCACGCCCAGCGCCTTGTGATCGGGTCCGAAGTCGGGGTCCAGCCAGAAGATGACTTTGGCAGGCTGCGCGGCAAACGCGATGAGGACAGCGGCGGCGGCGATGGCCGGGGCGAGCCGATGCTCCCACCACTGGGGGAGTGGGGCTCTGATCGCCAGGAGCGCGAGCGCCGGCGTCATCGGCAACAGGTAATGAGGCAGGCGCGTGGTGCTGACAATCGGGGGCAGCACCGCAAAGATCAGCCACACGGACGCGAAGCGGACCAGCGGGTCGCGCCAGCGAGAGAGCCCGGCGAGCCCCAGGAGCAGCAGCAGACGCTCCAGGAGGGCGACATCGGCCAGCTGAGCGAGCGTTAGACCGGGTACGACGTGACTCGTAGCTCGCGCGCCGACGTGGTAGCCGACATAGCCCTGCCAGAACTCCGCGCCGTGCCGCAGCGTCACCGCGATGTGCCACGGGGCGGCTACGAGCAGGCCCACGCCGGTCGCCTTCGCCAGCGCCGGCCACCCCAAACGCTTGGAGACCACACCGTAGCCGACGACGCCGATAATCAATGGGCCCGCGGCCACGCCTTTGGCCAGAACAGCCAGGCCGCAGAAGGCGCCGAACCACAGCGTGCGGCCGTGGACCATGAACGCGGCGGCTCCCAGGACGCAGCACACCAGCGGAATGTCGGTCATGAGGCGCCGGGTCATCAGCACAAAGAGATACGAGCCCGCGAGCAGCCCCACCGCCGTTGCGGCTTGAGTCGCCGTCGCGCCCAGCCCGCGCGCCAGCAGCAAGAGCGCCAGCAGCGCCCCGACCGCAAACAGCGTGCCGGGGAGCCGCATGGCCGCCTCACCCCACCCGAACACCGCGCCGGATGCGGCGAGCGTCCACAGGTACAATGGCGGCTTCTCGAACAAGACGGCGCCGGACCACTGATTGTCGACAAGGTCGCCCGTGCGCACCATCTCGCGGGCCATCTCGGCGTACAGCGCGTCGTCCGAGTCAAAGTGACTGCCCGAGCCGAGCCCGATCGCAAAAAAAGCGAGCGAGCACGCGGCTGTGATGGCGAGTGTGCGGATCATCCGAACACACCATCGGTCCATTGTTTCGTCCTTGCAAACAAGCGTTCGAAAAGGCACCTTGTAGCGGCTCTGGGCAAGGCCCAAACGTTGTTGTAGTAGCTCACGCGGATACCCAAAGTGCATCGAAGAGATTTCCTGAAAAGAGCGGGCGCCGCCGGTCTCGGTGCCGTTGCCGGCATGGGCGGATTCCCTGGCTCCTGGCGCAACGCTTATGGCGCGCCGTGGGGCGATTACCCCGAGTTTGCGCTGCCGGCGCTCATCCCCAAAGAGAAGCAGGCCAAGAACGTCCTGGACGTGTTCATGTACGGCGGGCTGAGCCCGTGGGAGACGTTCTACGTCGTACCCGAGTACGGTGAGCTGGAGAAGCGGCAGTGGTGGACCTTTCAGGAAGGCGCCAACAATGTCGAGTCAGCGTATCTGAAGTGCTACGGCGACGCCGCGCCGCCCATGCTTCAGGACTTTGTCGTGGACGACAACGGCATGATGGTGCGCCTGGGGCCGTTTACGGAGCCTCTGCGCTCACGCAAGGACATCATCGACCGCCTGCGCCTCCACGTGGTCACGCACACGCTGGAGCCTCACGAGGCGGCGATCCCGTACGCCCTGTCCGGCTATCGGCTGGGCGACCCGAAGATCGCGGGCATCGGCACCGCAGTGCAGCACTACTACCAGGCGCATGCGGCCACCAACACCGGAGAGCCATACGCCTACGTGCTGTTCTCGCCTGGCGATCTGCCCACGGACAACCTGCGCTCGGCCAGCAGCCTGGGCCAGCATCCGGGCACGTCGCGCCCACTGGCCATGAAAGTGCAGGCCAACACCGCGTTTGTGGAGGCGCTGAAGCGAAAGACCATCGGCGAGATGCGGCCCCAGTTCGATGCGCTGCTGAACCACTACACGCAGGCGTATCGCAACCGGCTGCGCTGGCCGGATACCGAGGCGGCCGTGCGGGCGCTGACGCTGGCGGACTACCAGTTCTCAGTGGACACGCTGCAGCAGACCGACGTGCTGGTCGATATCCTGAACACCGACCTGTTCGAGAGCATCCCGGGGACGGCCTGCGGCCAGAGCGCGGACCCGAACTATCCCAACATGGGCTTCCGGTTGGCGGCGCACCTGCTGACGCGCGAGGACAGCCTGGCCAAGTACGTGTGTGTCGTAGACGGCGGCCTGATTCCAGCCAGCGGCGGCGGCGGGTACGACACCCACAACAAGCATGTGGTCGACTCGGCCAGAAACCTGACGAACCTGTGGACGCAGCTGTCGGCGATCATCAACGAGCCCGGTGAAGACGATCCCGGCAAGCTGAACCTGGACGAGACGCTCATCTGCATCAACACGGAGTTTGGACGCACGCCGTGGCCTCAGAACGGCGACGGACGCAACCACCACCCGTACGCGTACGTGACCATGATGTTTGGCGGGCCGGTCGGGCTGGAGAGCCAGGGGCTGGTCGGCGCGATCGGGCCGGAAGGCTATGCGAGCGGCGCGCTGGGACCGGCCGAGAGCCGAGCGGCAATTCTGGCGGCGCTGGGCATCTATCCGTTTGCCCCCGAGAACTACGCGGTCAGCCAGATTTACGGCGCCGGCACCGAGACCGAGGCTGCGCTGTGGCTGCGGGAGACGGTGCTGGGGGTCAAGAGCTGATGAAGACCACGCTTCACCTGCTCCTGGCGGCGCTCATCGCGCTTTGGCTGCCGGCCTGCGGCGACGACGAGCCGACGGGGACCGGACTGCCGGTCATCAAGCTGCCGCCCAAGAAGGACCACGGACCCGACCCGGACGAGCCGGACATCGATGTGTGGGTGGACGCTGACGAGCCGGACGTCGTGGAGGACATCGCCGACGCGCCGGACGTGCCGGACGTGCCGGACGTGGAGGACGCGGCTGACGTCCCGGACGAGGACACGGGGCCAATCGGTCCGCAGCCCGACTATGTCGTGTGTGACGCAGGCGATGAAGCCTGGGCCAAGCAGGCGGTCACGGCGCTGTTGGGGCGACGCCCGGCCGGGATCCGTGAAGTCCGTGTGCTGGTCGACCTGATCGAAGCGACCGACCGCAAGACGGTTGCGCGTGCGCTGATGAACAGCGACGAGTTTCTGGCCCGCTGGCAGGCGTGGTTCATGGACGAGCTGCGGGTCAATCGGGCGGGCGACAAGGCGCATCCCGAGTGCTACGGCGCGCCGCTGGTCGCTGACGACGAGGGCCAGCTGGCGGGCTTTATCAGGGATACGGACGCCTTTGAGAGTGACTACGGCGCGCCGTTCAACATGACCGATGTGCTGCTGTCGAGCCTGCGACTGGACGACCTGTCGCCGCTGTATCGGGCGCACCTGTTTGCGATGATGGCCAAGCCGATCACGGGCGCCAACGTCAGCGCGGTGGCCATGGACATCACGCGGCGTCAGGACTTTGGGGAGATCTTCGAGTCCACGTACCTGCACCGCAACACCGTCTGCGCGGGCTGCCACAACAGCAAGGGCGGCACCACGGACAGTCCGGACCCGGAGACCGACAGGCACTGGCCGCTGCCCGGGCTGCTGGAGCGCGGGGTGTACGGCGCGGACGGCGGCAAACCCGAGATGATCGTGTACACGATCTTCCGGCACCTGAACGTGGTGCGATCCAAGGGCGGCAACAAGCCGTGGCAGATGTCCGCAGTGTGCGGCCGCTTCCAGACGCCGGGGACCATCAAGGACGATCCCGCCGAGTTCGAGGCCTTCTTCATCAAGGAGCTGGGGCTGAACGCCAGCGTGTGGGACACGGAGGCGTCGCTCAAGACCGGCTTCGACGCGCTGCGCGCAAACGGCAGCATCACGATCGACGAGGAGACGCTGGAGGTCGAGGGCCACGAGGCGTTCGCGTACCTGGTCAGCCACCGCATCGTGAACCAGGTGTGGCGCGAGATTCAGGGTTACCCGCTGACGCTGGTGCACTATTTCCCGCGCAACGAGCAGCAGCACGACATTCTGCTGGAGTTGGTGACGCACTTCGTGACCGAGCAGTGGTCGCTGAAGACGCTGCTGCTGGACATCGTGACCCACCCGCTGTTCAACGACAACGCCCCGATCGACGGCTGCGGGCCGGACACGGGCAACCCATACTCGCTGCCGCCGGTGTTCAACCCGTGGGTCATCGAAGAGACGATCGAGGCGGAGCAGGCCAACAGCGTGGGCGACGGGCTACACCGCTTGAACGCGCGCGTACTGCTGCACTCGCTGGCGACGTCGATGGGCTGGGCCGACACGCCGCCCTATCCCAACGGCAAAGAAGAGACGTTCCAGAAGGCTGTCGGCGTCTTTGTGAAGGACGCGGAGCCGGGCTTTGAGGGCGTGGACTTTCAGGGGCTGCTGACATGGGAGGCGCGATACGGCGCGTGCGAGGCCCAGGGCGTGTTGGGCGCGGACCCGAACAGCTGCGTGGGCAACTGCGGCGGCCAGGCGCCCGGGGGCTGCTGGTGTGACGATCAGTGCGCCGGCTTTGGCGACTGCTGCACGGACAACATCTCGGTGTGCGTCGACGGCAACGTGCCGGACGACCAGGAGGCGTTTGACTGGATCAAGCTGCTGGAGGCCACCGTGACGGCCTGGCCCGAGGACGCTGAGCAGCCGCTGACCGTGTCGGACGTCGTGGCGGCGCTCAAGGACCGGCTGCTGACGGCCCCGGATGTGGACCCGGTGGAGGCGCCCCTGATCGCGGCGCTGATGCAGCTCGAGACCGGGCTGGAGACACCGCTGAGCGAGGTTGAAAACTGGGCCGACAGGCTGCGACGCGTCTGCGGTGTGCTGGTGGAGACCCCCCAATTCATGCTGGCGGGGATCGCGCCGCCGGACCAGCTGACGGCGCCGGCCCTGATCGTCGGACAGACCAGCTATCAGCAGCACTGTGAGGCGCTGTCATCCGAGCTGTTCGACCCGAAGCAGTGGACCGTAACCTGTGAGGAGAACGACCTCACCGTCATCGAGGCCGAGCCGCCACCCGAAGAGTAGGTCAGTTATGGAAGACGCGGTGGGGACCCTGGATCTGCAGTGAGGCGCCGGCCTCCAGCTGCGTCCGCCAGCACAGATAGTTCTGGCCGGCGTTGTTGACGCTCTCGACGAGGCTGAACGGGCCGGCGGCGACGCGCAGGCGGATGCGGGTCCCCGACATGGTGTGAGTCCGGGCCTCCATGAGGTCATCTTCGGCCCAGCCCAGCACCATCATCAGGCCGCGATGATAGCGCTCGTGCAGGTAGGCGCGCCGCTCGTCGTCGCCGCCCCACTTTTCAAAGATGAGACTCATGCCGGTGATCTGCGCGCCGCCTCGCGAGAGCAGGACGCTGACCGGCCGGGGCGTCCATGGGACCGTCAGGTTTGGGATGACCACCGGCGGACCATCCGTGGTCAGATCGACGTCGGGCGCGCGACCGTCGTCGGGGGCCAGGCTGATGAAAGGCCCCTCGGCGTCGAACAGACGGCCGCCAAGCTCGATGTCGATGATGACGGCGGGCGCGTCGCGATCGATCTGCTCGCCCGGGAACCAGCCGTACGGGGTGCCCGCCTGATCGATGACGGGATCGCTCAGGTCACGCCACAGGCCCGTCCATTTCGCGACGTGAAAGACGCGATTATAGGGACCCAGGCGGCCGTAATCCGGCCACGGCGCCATGTCCGTAACCCGCAGACGCTCGGCCTGGACGTAGGCGTCGTCCTCTTCCCGCTCGCCCTCCCACGCCTGGTAGTAGCGTGTGTCCTCAGCGACGGCCACGTTGGTCAGGGCGCGAAATCCAAAGCCGCACACCAACGTCACGACCACCACAGCGACACCATAGGTGCGCGGCGCACGCGAGGCGGCCAGCAGCCCTGCTCCCGCCCAGACGATGAACGGGTGGAACAGGATGTAGATGACGCCCATCTTGTTGGGCACGTCCCAGTTCTCCTGCAGGCTGAGCGCCGTGTACGCCAGGACCATCCATGACACCCAGAACACGCCCTCCTCGCGCTTTTGACGCACCAGCCAGACGATCCCGACCAGCATGGCGGCAAAGAGCACGAGCCCCAGGTGGTCGGCCAGGTACACCGGCCACATCAAGAAGGTGGGGAAGGGGTTCCACGGCGTGCGCAGCAGCTGATCGGCAAACGGCCACTGCAGCAGGCCTGAATAGGCGCCCAGAAAGTTGTGCTCAAACTCGGGGATCTGTCCAAAGGACTCGAACTTCGTGATCGATCCCAGCGCCACGTAGTGGTGGATGTGACCCACGACCGTCACCAGGTTGAAGGTGGCGAACCCCTTGATGAAAGCGCGGCGGCGGTCGCCCTGATAGACCCAGACCGCCCACAGAATCGCGGGCGTGCACAGGATCAGGACGTGTCGCATCATCACGGCCAGCCCGAAGAGCAGACCGACGTGCGCCCAGGGGACGCTGCGACGCAATAACAGCGGCAGGAACAGGGAGCTGTAGCCGAGCGTCAGCAGGTTCTCGTCCAGCAGCGGGATCTTGCCCACATACGGGTTCAACGGCAGCGCGAAGAGGATGAACCACCCGAAGGCCGAAGAGCCCAACACGCGTCGCCCCAGCAGAAAGCCGCCGAGCGCGATGATGAAGCCGACAAACGCGTACAGCAGCCGAAACCCGAGCCCGCGGTACAGCACGACAAACGTGGAGATGACGCTGGTGTTGCCCAACCGCTGGTCGTCCGCGTTGCTGGCCAGGATGTCGATGGGCCGAGACGTCAGCTGCAGCGTCTGCATGACCACGCGATGGATGCAGCTCTCCAGAAAGAAGACGCTGCGGTCGTATTTCAGTAGGTAGACCAGCCCCACGCAGGCGCACGCCAGAAGCACCCAGCGGGCCTCGCGCCAGCTCTCGCGGCGCACCTGAACGGGGATCGGCCGGCCCTTAGACCACCAGAGCGCCCCAAACGCGCCGCCGATCAGCGCCGCGACGCCCAGCGTCACCGCGGGATCCAGAGCGACCTTGCCGAAGAGGGCGACGCAGAATGCCGCGAACGGGATGAGCCCAAACGCCCACCCGAGCCCAAGTGCCACGTGAAACAATGGCGTGTCGTCGTCGGCGGCCTCGGGCGCCCAGCAAAGGGCCACCACCGCGCCGCAGGCCAGCAGGACGCAGGTCGCTGCCAGGCCGATCAGAATGTTGCCGATCACCGGAGCAGTCTACCGGAAGTTGTGGGGGCTTTTAGGGGCTGACCCTAGTTATCGAGGTCGGAAATTCGTTCCTACCCGCGCGACGACGCCGTTCGCCGCCAAGGCGGGCGAGCGAAGGCGGGCCGGGGGCCCGTCGAG
>CAZJHX010000006.1:94676-135816 GCA_964545715.1 uncultured Myxococcales bacterium | reverse complement strand
TGAGAATGGCCAACGGGCGGCCGTCGTCGCGGTACCGGACCTCCCTCGTTTGCACACCCAGCAGCTCCGGGTGGTCGGTCGCTACGATCACCTTGCTGCCCTGCTCGTCCAGTGGGATCGCGCGGAGACGTCGGGCCAGCTCGGCCGGGAACAGGGCGACAACGTGCTGCAGGATCTCATAGGCGTCGAGATCGATGGAGCAGAAGTCGCCCTGGTCCACCTAACACTCTTCGCTGCACGGGTAGTAGCGGGCGTGGGCACGATCGAGTGCTTCCGTACTTGCCCGTAAGACGCTGGCCCCATCGGGACCGAAGATGGTGCGCAACTCCGGGCACGCCAGGCGGTGTTCTACCACCCAGCCGTGGCCCACGTGGCGGTCGACACGGGTGATCAGCGCTTCTGGTGCATCTGACGCCAGGATTACGGTGTCATTGTGCCTGTCTAGAGGCAGGAGCCGCAGCCGCCGAGCCGTCTGTGGTGCGATGAGGCCGATGATCTCCGGTGCGATGTCGTGGCTCGCCGTAAGGGCGTCCAGGTCCACCAATGGGATCCAGATCTCCACTCAAAACTCGTCTCGCTGCGGGATCCGGTAGAGCTTGCCCGCCGCGGCGCACTCGTATTTGGCGGCTTCCACGAAGTCGTTCATGCTCATCTGGCGGTGCTGGGCCGCGGCTCGGTAGGCGGCGCGGATGATGGCGTTCTTGATGCTGCCGCCGCTCAATTCGAAGCCCTTGCCCATGCCCCAGAAGTCGATGTCGTCGTCGACCGGGGCGTTTTTGGGCAGCAGGTGCTCCCAGATGGCGGCGCGCTGGTCGGGCTCTGGGAACGGGAAGTGAACCTTGAAGGACAAGCGGCGTTCGAAGGCCTTGTCGATGCCCTTCTTGAGGTTGGTTGTGAGCAGGACCAGGCCGTCGTAGCGCTCCATGAGCTGCAGGAGGACGTTGATCTCCATGTTGGCGTATTTGTCCTGGACGCTCTTGACGTCCGTGCGCTGGGAGAAGAGCGAGTCGGCCTCGTCAAACAGCAGGAGGCAGTGGGACTGGTCGGCCTCTTTGAAGATGCGGGTGAGGTTCTTTTCGGTCTCGCCGATGTACTTGCTGACCACGTTGGCGACCTGGATTCGGTACAAGGTCAGGCCCAGCTCGGCCGCCAGGATCTCGGCGCACAGGGTCTTGCCGGTGCCGGGCTCGCCGTCGAACAACGCCGAGAGGCCCTTGCCTTTGGTCAGCTTGTCCCCGAAGCCCCACTCCTGAAACACCGTGCTGCGGCTGCGGGCCGCATCCAGGATCTCCTGCACCTGCTCAGCGGTCTCCTCCGGCAGAATCAGGTCCGTCAGGCGTAGCGGCGTGGTGTGGCGCTCGGCGTACTCATTCAAGCGGGCGCGCAGCTGGGTTCTTGCCGCCACGTCGAGGTCCTCGTGGCTGAGCACCGGCGGGCGCTCCGGCCGGGTCAGCGCGCGGTTCAGCGCGACCAGCACCGCGTTTTTGATGTAGCCGCCCGTGAAGTCGTACTGGCGCGCCAGCAGCTCCAGGTCAACGTCTTCGGTCAGCGCGACGTCCGGCGTCAGGTGCACTTCCCAGATCCGCTTTCTCAGGCTGACAGCCGGGGGCTCGAAGATGCAGCGGTACAGCACGCGGCGGTCCAGCGCCGGGTCCAGCAGCTGCGGCATGTTCGTGCTCAGAATGATGATGCCGTCGTAGTGCTCGATGGCGCTGAGGATCAGCGAGACCTGCGGGTTGCCCTGCACTCGGTGGCCCAGCAGTCCCTCGCACTCGTCAAAAAACACCACCGCGTTCTGCAGGCGCGCCTCGCGAAACAGCTCGCTGAGGTTGTCCTCGATGGGGCGCTTCACATCGAAGATCTGGTTGGGATCGACCAGCAGCAGGCGCTTGCCCAGCTCATGAGCGATGGCCTTGGCGGTCATCGTCTTGCCCGTGCCCGGGGCGCCTACGAACAGCAGCACCACACCGCGGCCGTACGTGATCGTCTGGTCCAGCTTCCAGTCGGCGATGGTCTTCAGGTAGTCGGCGTGGTTGTGCACCATGGCCCGAATCGAGTCGCGAATGGCGGGCTGCAGCACCACCTGGTCAAAGGTGATGTCCGGCTCCAGCAGCTTGGTAAAGCCCTGCAGCGACTCATCCAGGTTGTCCTCGCCCAGCAGCCACGTGAGCACGCGCTGGGGCAGGCGCAGACCCAGGCTCAAAAACGAGTCGCCCATCTCGATGCGGTGGCGGTCCAGCGTGATCAGGTTGTGCCGCAGCAGGTTGGCGTCAGACGCAAAGTACCGGCGGGCCCGCACGCGCGCGGCGGTCCCCTCACCGACCAGCAGGGTCAGCACCAGGTCTACGTCCAGCTCGCCCTTGTACGGATTGTCCCGCAACATGCCGTAATAGCGGCCGAACTTCAGCTCCAGCGAGGGCGCCAGCGCCAACAGGATCACGTCCCGTTCGAAGTCGTCCAGGCCAAACTGCTCGGTGGTCTCGGCCAGCGGCAGGCGGGTGTCTACGGTGACCGCGACCCGCGCGTTGATGACGTCCTGCAGCGCGCTCGCCTCCGCCAGCAGCTCGTCGGGGTCCGCCTGATCGATGCCGGGAAACGACAGCATCGCGCCGCCGCCGATCTCGGCTGTCTCAGCCCGTTTGTTCACGATGCTTGCTCTGAGGAACAGCTCCAAACGACGGAGATGATCCTCTAACAATGCCAGGTGATCCGGGTACGGGATCGGGGCGCTGGCCCGCTTCGCCATGTTCAACCTCATGCGCCCGCAATAAGCGGTCGATTGTGTATGTTAACACGGGCAGTTAAAGTGACGACTAGAATGCCGAACGACCGACATCCACCGATTGAGACTATCGTCCGCTGGACGGTCGCGAGCTTGAGCTTCACGGCAGTCGTGGTGCTTTTCATCATGATGGACTTCGGCGAGCGCGGGTATCACTTCGACCCGGCGCGCACCTACGCGTCCAACGTCACGCGCGGCGACAACGACGGCTACGACCTCTCACGCCTGCGCGTCCTGACACGCTGTGTCGGCTATATCCGCAGCAACTACGTCGATCCCAGCCGCGCGGACGCCCGCGCCATGGTGATCGCGGCGCTCAAGGACGTCGAGCGCCGCGTGCCTGAGCTGATGAGCGATCCGGTCGTGGAGGACGGCGTCACAAAGGCCGTGGTCGTCCGCGTCGGGGAGTCCGAAAAGCGCTTTGACCTGGCCAAGGTCAACGACCTCTACACCATGAACTGGAAGCTGCTCGATATCTTCGAGTACATCTCGCCCGCCCTGTCCGGTTCGGTGCAGCCCAAAGAGGTCGAGTACGCCGCAGTCAACGGACTGCTGCGCACGCTGGACCCGCACTCAATCCTGCTCACGCCGTCGGTCTATCGCGAGATGAAGCTGGGCACGACCGGCAAGTTCGGCGGCCTCGGCATCGTCATCGGCGCGCAGGACGGCCGCCTGGTCATTCAGAGTGTGCTGGACGGTACCCCTGCACAGCGCGCAGGGCTCAAGAGCGCTGACAAGATCATTCAGATCAACAACGAGTCCACCATCAACATGTCGCTCAGCGAGGCGGTCAAGCGCCTGCGCGGGCCTCCGGGGACTCCCGTGGACGTGTGGATCATGCGCAAGGCCTTCGCCGAGCCGCGCAAGTTCCGCATCGTGCGGTCCAACATCACGCTTGCGTCGGTGACCGGAGAGCTGCTGGACGGCGGCATCGGCTACGCGCGCATCAAGAACTTCCAACAGACCACCGGCCCCGACCTGCGCAAAGCGGTCGAGCGGCTGGCCAAAGAGTACAAAGAGTCGGACGGCGCCGACCTGCGCGGCTTCGTCCTGGACCTGCGCGACAACCCCGGCGGCCTGCTCGACCAGGCCATCGAGGTCAGCGACCTCTTCCTCAGTGACGGCGGCATCGTCACCACCGTCGGCGGCGGCAACCGCGTGCGGGAAGAGAAGGTCGCATCTCCCAAGCGCACCTGGGCGGACCTGCCGCTGGTCGTCCTGGTCAACGCCGGCAGCGCCTCGGCCAGCGAGATCGTGGCGGGCGCGCTCAGAAACAACGATCGCGCCGTCATCGTCGGCTCCACCACATTCGGCAAGGGGTCGGTGCAGGTCATCTACGACGTCGATGAGGCCGCGCTCAAGCTGACGATCGCCCAGTACCTGACGCCCGGCGACGAGTCCATCCAGAGCGTGGGCATCACCCCGCACGTCACGCTCGTGCCCGTCACGCTGTCCGAGGAGAAGGTCAACCTGAACTACGATCGGGCCGGCGGTGAGCGCAACCTCAAGAACCACCTGGACAACTCCGCGCGGACCAAGCGGCACGACACCGACGCCCGGGTTCCGTATGTGGCGGACGGCGCGCATCCCCGCACCAGCGACTTCGCGACACGCCTGTCGACCAAGATGCTCCTGGAGGCCGGTCGCAACACCGCCAAAGAGATGATCGCCCGCGCAGGTCCCATCTTCGCCCTGGCCAAGCGCGAGCAGACGGCCAAGATGATCGAGGCGCTGGGCAAGCTGGATATCGACTGGCACGAGGGCGCCAACCCCAAGCGGCCCAACCTGGTCGCCACCCTGACCGCCGATCGCCCTGGTGGCCGTATCGCCGCCGGTGAGAAGCTGACGTTTGAGCTGAGCGTCACGAACAAGGGCAAGACCGCCGTGCATCGCGTCCGCGCGCTGACCACCTCGGCGCTGGACTTCTTCGAGGGACACGACTTCCTGCTCGGGCGCATCCCGGCGGGCGAGACGCGTCGCTGGAAGGTGCAGGTCGACGTGCCGCGCTCCACATACGGCCGCATCGTGCCCGTCGAGGCCGGCATCTACCTGGGCAGCGCGACCACCAGCGCTCGCGGCGTGAAGCCGGCGCGTTTGGATGTCGAGATCGTCGGCCAGGCCCGCCCGCGCTTTGCCACGTCGGTACAGGTGGTCGACGGCGCCGACGGTGTCGCCAACCCGGGCGAGAACGTGACCCTTCGCGTCAGTATCACCAACGTCGGCACGGGCCCCGCGCTCAAGACGCTGGCCGTGCTCAAGAACCGCGGCGGTGACGAGGTCTTCATCACCGCGGGTCGGGCCTGGCTGGACGGGCTGGCGCCGGGCGAGACGCACGATGTGGAGTTCACCGTGCAAGTGCGCGAGGGCGCTCCGTCCAACGGCCCCGACCTGGAGCTGCGCGTCCGGGACACGGTACTGCGCCAGGGCATCGTACACGGGCTGGATATGCCGTACTCGTCCGCAGTCGCGACGCAGGTCGAGGTCAAGAGCGGGCGGTGGTTGCTCCCGACCGCGGGTGTCACCGTCTTCTCCGGCGCGTCCGCGACCACCGGCACCATCGGTGTGCTGGCGGGCGGCGGCGCTGCGTACACGGACGGCCGGCTGGGCGACTGGCTGCGCATTCCGCTGCTGCCGGCACGTGACGGGACCGACGGCACCTACGGCTGGATTTCACGCAAGGGACTGACCGTGGCCACGACCAGCGTACGCGTCCCCCAGCGCGCCGCTCTTGTCGCGCGTCCTCAGCTTCGGCAGCCCGACGTGGAGCTGTCCGGGGTCGTCTCACTGGCGACCGACGACCCGACGATTCAACTGACCGGCAAGGCCCTGTTCCCCACGCTGGAGGACGGCGAGCAGCCCGACGTCTACATCTTCCGTGACAACGACAAGGTGTACTTCCGTCGCGCGCAGACTCAGGGCGCTGCCGACATCCCGTTCGAGGCGAGCGTGCCGCTGGACAAGGGGATGAACAAGATCGCGATCTATGCCAGAGCGGGCCGGGACCTGTTATACAAGCACCGAGTGTTTGTTTATCGGAGATAGCGCCGCATGCTCACACGTCTTCTGATTTGTGCCCTCACAACAACGATTCTGGCTGTACCGGCGAGGTCCGCGCTCGCGCAGGACGAGCGCGATCCGGCCACCTTGCAGCAGATCACAAAGCTCAAGGAGGAGGCCTCCAAGCTCTTCCGCCGCAACAACCCCAAAGAGGCGCTGACCAAGTTTCAGCAGGTGCTGGAGCTACAGTATCAGCCCGACGACGAGCTGCTGTTCAACATGGCGTTCATCGCCTGGGACTTGAAGCTGTGCCGCGAGTTTGTCCTGTACTCCACCGGCTTCCTGTACATGGCGCCCGGCGATAAGCAGGCCGGCGAGCTCAAAAGCAAGCGCGCTCGCTGTCTCAAGCGCGCCGGCTCGGCCAAGCTGGCTATCGAGTCGGTGCGGCCCAAGACGGTGGAGGTGCGCGTCTCAAACGTGGTGGTCGGCCGAACCCCGGTCTATGAGCTGCAGTTTGTGCCGGGTGACTACCAGATCATCGCGCGCGACGAGCTCTATCACAACTACAACGAGACCGAGACGCTGGACCCCAACATCGAGTCGCGTCACCGCATCAACATGCGCAAGCGGCAGTACAAGGGCCACATCGAGGTCACCACCGATCCGCCCGAGGCCGTCGTCTACCTGGACGAGGTCAAGGTCGGGCCGGCGCCGTACAAGCGCAAAGAGCTGCCGACGCGCCGCTATCTGGTGCGCATCGAGAAAGAGGGCTGGGACCGCTGGGTCCGCTACATCTCGATCGACAAGGGGCAGACGACCCAGGTGCATGCCACGCTGGAGAAGACGGGCACCACGGTCCCGATCCCGCCCCTGCCAAAGAACGACTAGGCAACAATAACCGTCTGGGCATACACTCTTCACCGCGCTTGCTGCTGCTGCGGAGGTCGATGTTGATGCGCTTTACGACCGTACTGGGGATCTCTCTCTACATTTTTGGGTGTGGCGCCGAGGCGACCATCGTTGGTGGTCCAAAAGACTCCGGGGACACGGGTGCGACCGGGGTCTTCTCCGGTCACGGGGACACGGGTGGAGACGATGGCGATACAGCCGCGGATCCGCCTACCCCCGACAATCCCACCACCACCTCGAGCGGTGACACGGGTGTGAGCACCGGCGAGCCCACGGGCGACACCGGCGGCAGCACGACCGGCGGCAGCACGACCGGCGTAGAGGACCCGACCGGGGGCACCGGCAACGACAACGATCCGCCGCCCTTCAGCGACGGTCCCTGGGTTACGCACGTGATCTCGGTGCACCTGCCGCCCGACGTGACCAGCTCCGCATGCGACGCCAACGGCGACGGGGTGGTCAACGAGGCGGACGGCCAGGTCAACGCGCTGATCGGCATCGCGCAGGGTCTTGGCCAGGACTTGAACGCCAGCATCATGGCCAACATTGTTGACGGGAGCACCGTGCTGTTGGCGGAGCTCGCCGGCTACCTGGGGGGCGAGCAGTCAGGCTTTGACGTGCACATGTTTGTTGGCGACGTTCTCGATGCCGACTGCTACGACTACAACGACGACGGTACCCACTGCCCGTATCAGATCGACCCCAAGTCATACGGCGATGACGGCGAGCTTGTCGTTCAGATCCCCAGCGCGTCGGTGAAGGGCAACGAGCTCAGCGGCGGCCCGACCGACTTCCAGTTTCCGCTTCAGCTGGGCGACATCGACCTGAATGTGACGATTCTGAAGGGCCGCATGCTTGGCGAGATCGAAGGCCAGTTCGACCTGGTCAACGGGCGCCTGTGCGGGATGATCGGCAAGGACAACCTGCAGTCGGCGCTGGACACGGCTTGCTCGACGGGCGGCGCCGACCCTCAATTGTGTGACGTCAAGGACGTGGTCGTGGCGCTGCTCGACTGCGCCGCGTCGCCGGATCCCAATCTGTGCTCGCTGGTCATCGAGCTCGAAGGCGTCGAGGCCGCCAGCCTGGCCCCCGCCCCCTAGCTGGTCAGCTTTCGCGCCAGCTGGCGCGCCACGGCCGGTTGCGGCATCCCCAGCTCGATCTCGGCCGGGTCTACGGCTTTGCAAGTGGTGACCAGTCGGTTGGCGGCGTGTCTCTGAGCGGCTCTCACGCTCGTCCACTGCGCCGTGGGCAGCTGCGTGCGCGCCCACGCGTGAATGGCAAACGACAGCGCGGCGTGACCGATCTCGTCGTGCGCGATCTCCCCCATGGCGCCCCGTACATCGCGCGCGTCCGCATTATGCGCCTGCGCGAGCCCCAAGAGCGCGCCCCAGGTCTCCCGGACACAGCCCTCGACGGCGTTGTCCGTGGCGACCTCCACCAGCGGGCGCAGTGGCATGTTGGCCACTCGGGCGGCCTGTGGGCGGGCGCCTCGACGCTCCGCGAGGGCGCTGACGATCCGCGCGTGTCGTATCTCATCCGCGGCCGCCTCCCGGCACGCATCGACCAGCTGTCTGGGGGCGCCGTGATGTCGCAGCTCGGCCGCCAGCCGATGAAATGCGGGAACGGATGCGGCCTCCAGGCGCGCGTGCTCGGCCAGCACCGCTCCGACGGGTTTGTCGGTGGCTCGCGCGACTCGGCGCAGGCCCGGAGGACGGCGTCCGACGCACCCGTTGGTCGAGTCCAGCACCTCGGAGTCGACCTCTTGCACCGTGCCTTCGCGCGTCACGTGCAGCACGAACCGGGTGGTCTCGATGGGATCACACGCGGAGGTCATCTTGCTACAGAGCACCTCAAAGCCGTTTGAGACCGCTCGGACGCCACCCTCTTCGCCGTCCGAGCAGTCGATGTTGAAGCCGCGCGCCCAGACCAGCGCGACCGCGTCCTCCGCGGACTCCACCGGGCCGATCAGCGCGTCGATTTCACCGTCGGTGTGGGTCTTCGTCGTGTCGCCTTTGCTGGTCACGATCACCCGCGAGCCGCTGTTCGGCGCGCCCGACGCGGCGTTGCAGGCATCAGCGTCGGTGGCGGTGCCGCAGCGCACGCCGATCTCATCGATGAGGGTCATGGTCGGGCTGAAGAAGCCGCCCTGATAGGCCGCCGCGTAGTCCACGCCGTCGGGCGCGCTGTCGAACAACACCAGCTTTCCCGTGTCGCACTCGGGCGGTGAGAAAGCACCGGCGTCGATGCCTCCACAGCCCGCGAGAAACAGCGCGCTGCTGGCCAGCGTGGCCCGCATCAGATTGTTGAGGTACGCGTCCAGCCAGGTCCGAATATCGATGAGCTCCATCCCACGATGGTGCCATAACTACACGGGCAGCGCGGTCCGCGTCGTCATCCCGAAGCCAGCAGCGCCTCGATAGGCTCGCTGCGCAGCTCGCTGGCGTCCAGGCCGGCCGTGTGCAGCGCCGTGGTCATCACGTGCTCCGGTTTCAGCGACTGCCCGGACTCGGTCGACGTCCCCGAGCTCAGGTCGATGAGGTTGGGGCCCATGCCCTTGTCGCTGCTGGAGCCGATCACGAGCCCCGGCGTGATGCCGGCGCCGGCGATCAGCGCGCTGTTGGTCAGGCTGTGATCGCGTCCCTGGCGCTCGTTCAGCTTGGCGGTCCGGCCGAACTCGCTGAAGGCCACCAGGGTCGTCTTGGACAGCAGGCTGCCGCCGGTCGGCGCCTCGCTGTCGCGCAGATCCTCCAGCAGACGCGCCAGCGCCGTCATGCCGTCCCGCAGCCGCTGCGGCTGGTCGCGCGCCCACTCGTTGCCGTGGGTATCCAGCTGGCCGCCCAGCGTCACGCTGACCACGCGGCTCAGTCCTGACTTCAGCGCCTGCGCCGCCAGCGCGGCACGCCCCGCCGGGGTTTCGAGCGTCATCGGCGTAAATCCGTAATGCGCGCGCACCTCTGCTGTACCCGGCGAGTCGAGCTCAAAGGCCTGGTACAGGTCGCTCTTGACGAGCTCCGCTGAGCGCGCCCGGTTGGACCGGTATATGTCCGCCAGCTTGGACTGCGCCGCGCCATCGGCCGTGGACTTTCGCTGCCAGAAGTCGTGCAGCGCATCCTTGACGCTCTGGCGGATGCTGGTCGGGATCCCCAGGTTCTCCCGCAGGATGTAGCGCATGTGCCCCACGGCCGCCACGGGCATCGCCGCTGCATAGGCCGGCATATCGACCGCGTACGATTCGACGGCGTGCGCCAGATGCGGGACCGGCAGGCCCCCACCCAGCTGATGCGTCGCCAGCGTCGCCACACTCGAGCCCCGCGCCTTCAGCCCGGACGGCGGACGCCCCGTGATGAAGTAGCGGCGCCCGACCTCGTGCGTCAGGGTCCCCATGTTGATGCCGCGGACCACGCTGAAGTGGTCGGTCAGCCCGGCAAGCTCGACCGCGCACGGCCCCAGCTTGAAGGCGCCGGCATCGACCAGCTTCTGACTGCCCGACTGCAGCAGGTGATACGCGGGCTGAATGCCTGTGTCGTAGACATCCGCCTCGGTAAACACGCCCGGATCCCGGGGGTCCAGCGCCAGCAGCTGGTCCCAGCCGCCCTCGAAGTAACAGAAGATGAAGTAGTGGTCTTTGTCCTCGGCGGCCCACGCCAGCCGCGGACCAAAGACGCCGGCCAGACCGAATGCTGAGAGGCCGGCCGCACTATTGGCAATGAAGTCTCGTCGTTTCATCCTGGGCCTCCTAGTAGATCACGAACTCAGGGTCGGTCATCAGCGCCATGCACACCGCCAGCCACCCGTCGTTGGCAGCGGCCTCGGCAGCAGGCGCGCTCGTCGACGCCGCCAGAAACAGGTCGTAGAGATCGCTGATCGGCTCGTCGTCCGTCGGGTCCACGTGTCGGGTAAAGAAGCGCAGCTGAAGCCGCCGCAGGTTGGCTTTCACCAGGGCCTCGTCGAGCGACGCCCAGTCCGCGTGACCGACCAGCGTGCGGTCCGCCGGCGGCATGTTCACGTCCTGGGCGACCCACTTCACGCAGATCCGGGCGGCTGCGTCCTGCATGAACTTGGCGATGATCAGCGACGGCTCCATGTTCTCGTCGGTCACCAGGGCGTAGTCCGGGGCGCCCAGCGTCGGCGCCAGCACCTCCAACATGTTGATCGGGCCCTGCCCGAAGTCCTCGATCCACTCGATGCCGCCCGTGACGACCGGAATCGACCGGGCGAGCTGCTCGATGGTCATCCGCGTGACCCGTCGGCCCGTCTCCTCCGGCTCGACCTCCGGCTCCGGCTCGGGCTCGTCCGTCTTCTCGGTCACCACCGGGTCCGGCGGCGTGGTCTCCATGACCGGCGGGGGCTCTTCGGCGGCCGCGCAGCCAAGCATGGAGGCGATGAACAGGATTGGTGTAAGGCGTTTCATCGGCTCATCCTCCGGTACGTCGGCTCGGTCAGCAGGCTCAGCACCAGCGCTTTGAAGTCGTAGCCCGACTGGAAAAAGCCGTCCGCCAGGCGCGGCAGCAGCTCCAGGCGCTCGGTCTCGGTCATCTCCCGTTTGTAGAGCCGTGTGAACAGGTTGCGCACCACGCAGCGCCCCATCGCGCCCGACTCCAGCTGCTCGTTGACCAACCGGCGTGGCCCCGCCGTGACCGCTTTCAATTCAGAGTCCGGCCGGAAGACGAGAGACTTCAGCGAGCCGACATACGGCTCCTCCTTGGGGTGCCCCGCTTCGGTCAAATAGAAGCGCTGGCAGATGTAGTCACAGGCGCCGCCCGGGTTCTCGGCGCACTTGGCGCAGTCCTGACGCGTGGACGGGAAGGTCAGCGGGCTCAGGTACATCGAGCCGGCGTCGGCAAAGCGCGCCCAGTGGGCGGCGGCCGGCTCCAGCGTGGCGTGGCAATACTGGCAGCCGCAGCGATATCGCAGGTCGGGCTCGTCGCTGCACGCGTCGTTGGGGCTGGGCAGCTCGACCTCGGGCGCCTCCAGCGGGGCACACAAAAACGCGTTGTAGAAGCGGTTTGCCCGGGCGCGCGCCGTTTGAAAGCGCAGCAGAAACGACAAGCTGGTCAGCACGCCGCTGTGTTCGGGTGTTCGCTGGTACGGCTGCCAGCTCATGTCGGTGAACGGCACATCTACCGGCAGCGCCGCGATCGGCACCGGCGGCACCTGGATGATCGGGTCCAGCGCCATCGCCACCAGATACCGGTAGTAGTGAATCAGCGGGCCGTTCAGCTCCTCGGTCGTCGTCAGCAGCGCGTCGAAGTACGATGTGCCCTCCTTGATCGGCTTCTCCAGCATGCGGAGCAGCTGCTCGCGCAGGGACTCCTCCACGACGGCGGCAGACGTCGGGCTCAGGCAGTACTGCAGCTTGGGTCCGCAGCCGCACGTGCCGGTGAACATGCCGCCGATCGTGTTGCAGGCCTGGCCGTCCGCCGCAAACGGGTCCAGCCGCGCCTCCAGACCACAGACTTTGACCTCGGTGCCCGGCGCCCAGTAGGGCTCGACCATGACGTAGCCCTCGCGCTTGGTCCCGTCGGGCATGTCCTCGAAGATCAGGTTGCCCTCGGCGTCGAGCTCGGCCGGCTCGTCCTTGCACGGGACCAGCCCGCCGCGCTGATAGAGCGCCGGATACAGCAGATAGAGGCGGAACGGATCGCCGCTGTCCTCATAGATGATCGCGGGCAGCAAAAACGCGATCGCGACGTTGAGGAGGTCCGTGTTTTCGATGCGCGGCCACAGCAGATCGCGGTGATGCCGGCGCACAAAGTTCATCGCCTGGGGGTCGTCCAGCATCGCCTGGACTGCGCCCTCGTCGACATCCGCGGCGTCCACCAGCGCCGCGCCCTCGGCCTCCGTCGGCACGCGGCCCCACAGGTCCAGGGTCACTTGCCGCAGATAACGAACGCGGTCCACGTCCACTTCATCTGGCGCGTCAGCAAACGCCGATGGTGTCGGCATCAGCGCCCACACGCATAGGAGCATCAGGATTGGTCGAGCAGGTCTGTGCACACATTCCTCCAGGTTTCTGTCCGCACGACCTACGAATAGCATTGTCTGTGCCACGGATCGCTTTCGCTGTGAAGTCAGTGACTTATCGCGTGTGATGTCAAGAAAGCAGACCACGCCGTCTCCGCTCGATGACGCCGCCCCGTCTCCGCGCGGAGACAGGTGTTCGATTTCCGAACGCAAGATCGGTTGCAATCAAGTCGGGCCTCCGTCCGTTTGAAGATGCGATGCCCGACGCACAGCCACAACAACCCGCCCTTCTGCGCCGCCGCGCCCTGGCGTATGCGCTGTCGCTCACCCACGATGAGCAGGCGGCCGAAGACCTGCTGCAAGAGGCCTGGGTCAGTGTGCTGCGGTGCAATGGCCCACAAAACTTCGGGTACCTGCGCGCCGCCATCCGGTCCCGCTTTCTGGACGCGCGCCGCCGGGCCCTCCATGCACCCCTGGCCGATGGCGGGCGCTCAGAGGCCGTCGTGCACACCGACCCGGCCGACGCCATCCTGGCGCGCCAGGCCCTGCAAACCCTGGGAGCAGACGAGCGCGACGTGTTGGTGATGAACGCCGTCCAGGGCTTCACCGCGCAAGAGATAGGCGACATGACCGCGCGCCCTCGCGGCACCGTGCTCTCCATGCTGCACCGCTCCCGCAAAAAGGTCCTGGCTGCGCTGGCCGCTGCGGCGGTGGTCAGCCTGATCTTGATGCTGGCCCGCACCGACTCGGCGCCCTCCACAGTCGACCCGGGGCCTGAGCGCGAGATCGCCGCCAATCACCTCAAGAATGAGCCCGTCGTCTTTGCCACCGATCGCTTCGACCAGCTGGCGGCGCTGATGCCGCGTCTGGACTTCGTGCCCGTCGAGCCTGAGATCGTCCAGCAGCGCGGGCTCACCCTGCTGGGCGCGCGTTACTGCACGCTTGTGGGCAACGTCGCCGCTCAGCTGCGCATGGTGGACCGCGAGGGCCGCCGCGTCACCATCTACCAGGCGCGCGACGGCGCGGCCTTCCGCCAATTGACGTCGCGCTCCAATCTGGTCGACGGCGTTCAAGTTCACCTGTCACGCCAGGACGGCGTCCTCGTCGGCATCGCCGAATAACCCCAAGAAATAGGAGTCTGAAAATGGTCCGTACCCTCACTCTGACGCTCGTCGTGTGCCTGCTGTCCCCCGCTGCCTTCGCAGCGCCGAATCCTCAAAAACCTCAAGTGATTGCGGTGAAGTTCCACGCCGACTGGTGTGGCTCGTGTCGGGCGATGGGCACCGCCTTCGAGGACATCGCCAACAAGCTGGACGGCAAACCGGCGCTGTTTCTGACGTTCGACCTCACCAACCAGACGACGCGCCGCCAGGCCGAGCTGCTGGCCGGCGCGATGAAGCTCAACAAGGTCTGGTCCGCCAACTCCGACAAGTCGGGATTTGTCGTGCTCGTTGACGCCCGGACGCGGCTGGTGGTCGACCGGCTGACCTCCAAGCACTCGGTCAAGGAGATGGCGTCCGCGGTAAAGCGCGCGATGCGCCCGGCCGCCGCCTGCGATATGTGAGGCTTTAGAGCATCGCGCTGATGGCGGCCGCGCGTCTGCGCTGGCTCTTCTCCCCATCGATGGAGTTGGCGCGGGCGCGGCCGTCCAGCTCGTCGCGGATAAACGGCGTCAGCGCCTCTGCTTTGGCCCGCGCCCTGGCAGCCACGTCCCCTTTGAGTTGGGCAAAGCCGGCCACCAGCACCTGCTGCGCGTCCAGATCCCAGTCCCACAGGCCGATCCACTCGCCGCGATGGAAGACCGGGCGCTGGTGCACCCAGCGGGCCTTTTGCAGCACCACGGTGCGGCCGCCCATCGCCATCAGCTCGCGGGTGTGATGTGCCGGGTTCGCCAACAGCGCCGGGCTGCCGCGCAGCGTGATCAGGTTGTCCTGTGCCGGCAGCAGGTGCACGTCGTCCTCGTCCATCGCGCCCTGCAGGCCGTCCGCCTGGGCCGGCAGCACGAACAGGTCGGCGTCCACGCCCTCGATGGCCACCGGGACCAGCTCCAGCCCCGCGACCGCGGCCCTGGCCACGCGCTTGCCCAGCGTCGACCACTCCACGAACTCATCCACTCCCGCCGGGCCGGCCCAGGCGAAGAAGCGACGGGCCAGCGCCGCGGCTTGTCCCGCGTCGGTGTCGGGCGCCTCGCCAAGGGTCAACAGGTTCTGCTCCGGTAGGCCCCACGTGTAGCGGTTTGTGTCCAGCCGGCAGGCCTGCTGCTGGCGGCGCAGCTTGCCGTGACCCTCTAAAAAGCGGAGCGCCGCGGGCAGCGTCGTGTTGTGCCCCACCTTCTTGCCGGGTGCACCCAGGCTCTTGACCAGCCCCTGTGGCAGCGTCGCACGCAGCTCATCGGGGGACAGCGGTCCGTCTTCCAGCACGGCCAGCACCGCCGTACCGACCGTTGCCAGCTCCTCTTCCGAGACGCCGAGCTTGCCCATCTCACGTACGGTCCGCTTGCGGTATTGGGCATCCGCCACGACCAGCGCCAGCGACACGTCCGCCGTCGGGACGGCCCAGATGCAGCCGCGAACGCCAGGCACCACCCAGAAATCACCAGCGCTCATGGCGGTATCGATCTGCGCGCGCTGAAGGGTCGGCACGCGCGCCTTCAACGCCAGGTAGGGGTCCACGCCGCCAAGCGCGCGGGTCCAGCCGCCCGGGATGTCCGTGTGCGTGCCGTCCCCGCCCAGCCGCTGGTTGCGCGACCAGAGCTGACGGGCCTGGGTCAAGGTCAGTGTCGAGTGCGGTGCCATGGCCCGCTGTATATCACGCGGGGCTAATCGAGAGCGTGCGGATTCATTGCGAGGGCGGCTTTGCGTTGCTCGGTGGCCTCGTCCGCCCGGTCGACGGCCTTGAAGACCTCGTAGGCTGTCGCGTGCAGGTCCGGCGTGCGAATGGGCGTGGCCAGGGCGGCGTCGACCATCTTCTCGGCGCCCGACTTGTCTCCGGCCCGAAGGCGCGCTCTGGCCAGCAGCACCTTGGCCTCTGCGCCGGGGCGCAGCTTGTGATTCGCCTCGGCCAGCGGCAGCGTGCGTCGCGGGTCCATGTGCTCCAGAAAGAACTCCAGCGCGTGTCCGTACGCCGACTCGGGAAACCGGATGAGCCGACGCTCGATCTCCTGCAGCGCAGTCGTTCGCATCGTCACGGCGGCGGCGCCCTGCAGCAGCTCAGAGTAGGCGTTCATCAGCTCCGGGTCGCCGGTCTCTGCCACCACGCGCGCATAGATCGCGCGCGCCTCGTCCAGCTTGTCCTGATTCGTCAGGACCTCGGCGAGGTGCTCGTCCACCAGCCACCACCCGTCAAAGGCTGCGTTGGCGCTCTGATAGTGGGCCTGGGCCGCGCCGTAATCACCTCGGCTGAGGTCGATCAGGCCACGCTGCAGATGGTAGAAGGCCGTCACCTGACCCTTGGGTGGCAGGGCCTTGATGATCTCCGCAATTTTGGCGTCAGCGCCCGCCGTGTCGCCCGTCTTCCAGGCATACACCGCTTGCCGGAACGTGGTGTCTCGCCCCGGTCGTGCGGTCTCGAAGTGCTTCAGCGCCTCCGCGTAGCGCCCCTGCTGAAACGCGACGTCCGCCCGGATGTCCGCGATGGCGTGGCGCGTCTTCGGAAGTATGATTGCAGCGCCCTCAGCCGTTTTCAGGTCGGCCTCGATGCGATCCAGGCGGTGCACTGAGAAGTTCAGACGCGCCCTGGGCAACAGCGGTCCGCTGCCCTTCGGCGCTTTGGCAAACGCGGCCCCCAGAGCCTCCTCTGCCTTGCCGTAGTCCGCCAGCTTGCCCGTCAGCTTGGCGCGCAGCATCAAGCTCTCCGCCAGCTTTTGGCTGTCCAGCCAGCCTGCATCGGCGGCGGCGACGCGGGTCTGTTGCGTCTCGATCGTATTGTTGAGCTTGGCCACCGCCAGGGCATATGCCGTCTGCGGCTTCTCCGGCTCAGCCTCAGCGGGTGCGGGCTCAGTCGGCTTCTCGGCCACCGGCGCCTTCACCGGCTCAGGTGCCTTGACAGGCTCCGCTGCTTTGACCGGCTCGGGCGGCTTCTTCTCAGGCGCCTTTTCAGGGGTCGCAGCCGGCGCCTCTTTCGGCGGCGCTTTGGCAGTGGGCGCAGCTTTCTTCTCAGGCTGCTTTGTGGTGCAGCCGGACGCCATCATGGCGCAAAGAAGGGCGACGCAGCCAACCGATGTGGCCGCGCCGCCCCGATGAGCGTGCATCTGCAAGCTTACTCCGGCTGGTGGGCCGGATGCAGGTACGGGAACTCCGTCAGGAACGCACCGTCCGCCCCAACGTCGTTGGTCGTCGGGTTGACGCCCACGAGCGTCAGCGCGTCCTGACCGTCAACCGACAGGTCCAGCAGCACCACCGCAAGCGTCACGTCCATGACCGGATCCGCAAGCCCGCGCCCGTTGGGGAAGCCGGCAGGTGAGGTCAAGTCGATCGACAGCGTGTCCGGCACCACGAGCGGCGCGGCCTGAGCCACACAGTCGTCGACGGCGCACGGCGTCAGGTTCAGGCCTGCCAGGTCGTCGTCCAGAGCGGCGTGAATGCCCGTCAGCGAAGCCGTGATCTCGGCCACGAACGTGCCCTCGGCGTCCCCGGCGGGATCCGCGGCGTTGTAGTCGTCCTTGCTGGCGATGACCGCCGTGGCGATACCCGGCATGCCCATGCGGTCGACACGCGTGTAGTCGCCGGCCGCATCGGTGCGGAAGTCATACGGATCCGCGTCGACACACACGCCGCCGCCGTCCACACCGCCGTGCGGACAGTGAATCGCCGCCGAGGTCGCGCCGTCACTGCCGGCCACGCCCAGGTGGTAGATGCGGCACTGCACGCTGTCACCGCCGGTGACCTGCGCCGGGTTCGGGTCGTCCGACTCGGCGAAGTCCTCACAGGCGGCCAGGCAGGCTGCGTCATCGTCGTACAGCGCGTCGTCGCCGGTGCAGTTGGTCGCCGCCAGGTGGCAGTAGTTCTCGCAGTAGGAACCGCAGACGCCGCCGCCGCTGCCGCCCGCGTGGGGGCAGTGGGTCTCGGCCGAGCCGTCTTCGGGAGCGCTGGCGGCGACGCCGGCGTGGTACGTCCGACAGCCGATGGTGTTGCCATCGGTGTCCGCCGCCGCGCCGACCGGCAGCGCGCCGGCGGTCTCGCAGTACGCGAGGCAGCCGTCGTTGTCGGCGTACTGAGCGTTGTCGCCCGAGCAGGCCGCCGTCACCGCGTCGCAGTACGCCGCGCATGTCGGAGCGTCGTCGCCGGTCGTGTCGGTGTCCGTCTCGGTATCGGTGCCGGTGTCGGTGTCGGTGTCGGTACCCGTGTCCGTGTCGGTGTCGGTGTCGCCGGTATCGGTCGTATCGCCGGTATCGGTCGTGTCCGTGGTGTCACCCGTATCGGTCGTGGGCGGGGTGTCCCCGCCCGGGGTGTGACCGGGCGTCGGCGGGGGCTGGGCGGCCCCGCACGCCCTCAGCGGCGCACAGGCCAGAAGCAGCGTCAGCGCTGTAATTCGTGTCAGTCGCAACATGTTACTCACCTCCGATGCGGCGGGTCTCGCCCCACACCTGGATGCCGTCGCCGAGGTCGGCAGACGAGATCTCGACCACGATCGCCGAGACGTTCGTGCCCTTGAAGGAGTCACGCGTCGCGTCGAACGCCAGCGTGCCGGTGGCCAGCGTGTCGTTGAAGCCCTGGAAGTCGAAGAAGAACGGGTCGTCCGCCAGGCCGGCCCACGCCTTGGCGCCGTTTGCGCCCTCGATCGCCGAGCCCGCCGCGCCCACCAGCGCGTCGTCCGCGCCGGGGATCCCGGAGACCTGCATGCCCCAGTCGCCCGCGCCGTTCTGCGCGAACCGCACCTCGATGGACTCGTCGGTCGCGTTGTCGCCGTCCGTGTCGATGTTGAACGCGTACAGCACGTCGCGGTCCAACATGGCTGCCTGGTCCGCCGCCGGCGCCTGCAGGCCGGCGAACGTCATGATCAGGACCAGCTTGCCGTCGTCTGTGTGCCATGCATACAGGTCGTCGATGTCGGCTGCGGGATCCGCCGTGGTACCGGGTGCTTCGACATGATCCGCCGCCGATACCCAACTTGTTGCGATCAAGGCGATCAGGCCGCACAAAGCGACCGCGCACGCCATCTTGGTCCGTGTCATCAAGAGCTCCTCGTTTTTCAAGATTCGGGCATTCTGCCCCGTTTCGGCCGCAGATCAAGCTTCCGCGACCAGATTCCATCGGTCATACGGCCGATACGTCCGGGCGGATCGTTCTTACCCCCTGTAAAGCATGATAAAAGGGCCGGCCATGGGCGTTCAGACCATCGAGAGTATTTTGCGTGGCGACAGCGCGGTCGGGTCCGAGGTGACCATCCAGGGGTGGGTGCGCACACGCCGCGACTCCAAAGCCGGACTGTCATTCATCAACGTGCACGACGGCTCCTGCTTCGGCATGCTGCAGGCCGTCGCACGCAGCGAGCTGGCCAACTACGAGCAGGAGGTCACCCATCTCACGACCGGCTGCTCGGTGAAGATCACCGGCACCCTGGTGGAGTCCAAGGGCAAGGGGCAGACCGTCGAGCTGGCGGCGTCCGGGGTGGAGGTCGTCGGTTGGGTCGATGATCCCGAGACCTATCCCGTGCCCATGAAGCGGCACACCCGCGAGTATCTGCGTGAGGTCGCCCACCTGCGCATGCGCACGAACCTGTTCGGCGCCGTCACCCGCGTGCGGCATTGTCTGGCGCAGGCCGTCCACCGCTTCATGCACAGCAACGGGTTCTACTGGATCCACACGCCCATCATCACCGCCAGCGACTGCGAGGGCGCCGGCGAGCTCTTCCGGGTCTCCACGCTGGACTCCGTGAACCCGCCGCGCAAGGACGACGGCAGCGTGGACTTCAGCCAGGACTTCTTTGGCAAGGAGTCGTTTTTGACGGTCTCCGGGCAGCTGAACGTCGAGAGTTATTGCCTGGCCATGTCCAAGGTCTACACCTTCGGCCCCACGTTTCGCGCCGAGAACTCCAACACCAGCCGCCACCTGGCCGAGTTCTGGATGATCGAGCCCGAGATCGCGTTTGCGGATCTCGCGGCTGATGCCGACCTGGCGGAGGCCATGCTCAAGTCGATCTTCCGCGACCTGCTGGAGGAGCGCGCCGACGACATGGCGTTCTTCAACAAGTTCGTAGACAAGACCTGCATCGCGCGCCTCGAGAGCTTCATCGACTCCAGCTTCGAGCGCATGGACTACTCGGATGCCGTCGCCGCGCTCGAGAAGTCGGGGCGCAAGTTCGAGTTCCCGGTTAAATGGGGCCTCGATCTGCAAAGCGAGCACGAGCGGTGGCTGACCGAGGAGCACGTCGGGCGCCCGGTCGTCGTCATGAACTACCCCAAGGGCATCAAGGCGTTCTACATGCGCATGAACGACGATGGGCGCACCGTCGCCGCAATGGACGTGTTGGCCCCCGGAATCGGTGAGATCATCGGCGGGTCGCAGCGTGAGGAGCGTCTCGACGTGCTGGATGCGCGCCTGGACGAGCTTGGCCTGCCGCGTGAAGACTTCGCCTGGTACCGCGATCTGCGTCGCTACGGCACGGTGCCGCACGCGGGCTTCGGGCTGGGGTTTGAGCGCACGATCGTGTACGCGACCGGGCTGGACAACGTTCGCGACGTCATCCCCTTCCCGCGCACGCCAAACAACGCGCGCTTCTAACTACAGACCCAACATCGCTGCGGCGACACCTTCCAGGCCCTCGGGCGGATAGCCGCGTGGGCCCTGGTACTTGCGGCCGTTCAGGTACACCGACGGGGTGCCGCGTACGCCGGCGCGCTGGCCGTCATCCATGTCGTTGCGGATCTGCGCTTTCATCTTGCCCGAGGCGATGTCCGCCTTGAACCGCGCCAGATCCAGGCCGACCTGATTGGCGTAGCGCTCCAGATCGGTGTCCTGCAGCGCACGCTGATTGGCCATCAGCAGGTCGTGGTACTCCCAGAACTTGCCCTGCTCCTGCGCCGCCAGCGACGCCTCTGAGGCGGCCATCGCGCGATCGTGAATCGACACCAGCGGCATGTGCTTGAACACGATCCGCACATCTTTGGGGTACCGCGCCTGGAAGGACTTGAAGCTCGGACCGAGCTTCGCGCAGAACGGTCATTGGAAGTCTTCAAAGACCACCAGCTGAATCTTGGCGTCCTTGGGACCGATGGCGGTTGCCGTATCGTTGCGGAAAGAGGTCGACACCTGGGGACCCAGCTGCTCGAACGACTTTCCACCGGCCACGGTCGTGTCGTACAGCTTCTCTACCGCGGTTCCCGCTTTGATCTTCGCCTGCGCCTTGGGCAGCTCGCGGTCGATCAGCGCCACCAGGTTCTCGTACGTCTTTGGCCCGCTCATCCGCACGCCGTTCACCAGGATGTTGGGCATGGAGTGCGCGCCGACCGAGTTGGCCAGCAGCGCGTCCTGCAGGGCCTGCTTGCGTGTCTCGTTGCCGCGCGTGTCCTTGCGGAACCGCGGGATGTCCAACCCCAGCGCCTTGGCGTGGTTCTCCAAATCCATGACCCCGATCTGGCCGCTGGAGAAGAGCAGGTCGTGGTACTGCCAGAACTTGCCCTGCGCCTTCGCCGCCAGTGACGCCGTCGACGCGTCCATCGAGTCCGGGTTGGGCGCCGGCACGACTTTGTGCTTCCACACGATCTTGATCGACTTGCCGTACTTCGCGATCAGCTTGTCCGGCGCGTCCTTGAACACCGAGCACGTCGGACAGCCAAACGCCGAAAAGAACACCGCGGTCACCGGCGCCACGGCCTCGCCCTTGAACGCATCTTCGGCACGCACGGTCACCTTCCACACCTGCTCTGACTTGGGCTTGGCCGGGGCTGCGGCGGGCGCTGGTGTCGGCGCAGGCGGTGGCGTGCGGATCGGCGCAACCGGGGCGGGTGCTGGCGTCGGGGCCGGGGTAGGCTTTGGCGCGACCGCCGGTGTGGGCGTCGGCGTCGGCGCGACAACCGGGGTGGGCGCCGGTACGGCAGCCGGGGGTGTGGGGGCCGCGACGACCGGCGGTGGCGGTGCAGCGGCGATAGCGACACCGCCCTGCGCCTGCACGGCCACGGCGGGTGGCACGGCCACGGCGGTCGGGGTCTCAGACGGGGTGCTCGTGGCCGCAGCCGAAGCCCCCGGTGTTGTGGTGTCCGATTTACCGACCACGTAGCCCAGCGCAAAATACAGCGCCAGCAGGCCGATCAAGCTGTTCTTTGGCTTCAATGAGTTGAGCATTCGGGGACGTTAACCAATGACCCGGTCAGAGGCAAACTCCGCCACCACAGTCCGGGGTGCAGGCCCACGCTTTGGCGGTCTCGTCGCACGTGCACCCGGTCGGCACGCACGTGTCCGGGCTTACGACGCACTTCTGACCGGCTGGACAGCTGCCCTTGGTGCACCCCTGCGGGTTGTTGCCCGGGCACGCGCTCGCCACGCATTGGCCGCCTGCGCAGTCGTCGCTACAGCTCCACCCTACGTCCTGGCTGCATTCGCACGCGCTCGGCAGGCACACCTCTTCGGTCACTACGCACGCCTGGCCCTTCGGACAGCCGGTAAACACGCAACCAACCTCGGGCGGCTCGGTGCAGTTGTCCACCCAGCAGGCGTTGCCGAAGCAACACGTCAGGTCATCGTCGGCGCAGAAGTCGTAGCAGAGTGACCCCTGCACGCACAGGCCGTCGGCGCACTGATCGTGGGCCGTGCACTCGTTGATCTGGTCCACGCACGTATTGTGGTCACAGCACGACGCATCTCCGGGCAGGCAGTCATCAGTGCACACGCCGCCGGCCATGCACGAGGCGCCCTCGCCGCAGTCGGCGTCCTTTGAGCAGGGGTTGACGAACTTGGCCGCGCAGTCCCCCGGGTTGTGTCCCGCGCCGCACGGCACGCCGCACTCGCACCGCGGGGCCGCGCCCACGCACTCCTGCTCCGCCTCACAGTCGTCGTCGGTCCAGCATTTCCCTTCGCCCGCTGCGAGGTTGCACGCGCCTTTGCCGTCGACCTGAAGACACACAAGCGCCCCCGTGCAGTCGTCATCCTCTTTGCAGCACGCGTCGGCCGGGTCCGACTCCGTGGCGCAGGTGCCGGGCTCGCTCTTGTAGTCGCAGGTCGTACAGCCGCACACGATCACGTTTTCGCACGTGCCCTCGGCGCAGTCGGCGTCCTTGTAGCACTGCCCCTCTTCCGGCTGCTCCACGCACTCGCCCTCGTCCGCGGCCTGGCCGAACATGCAGAGCAGGTCGTCGGCGCAGTCGTCGTCGGTCTTGCAGCACGCCTCGCCGCCCGCCCGGTCGTCGTTGCCCGGTCCGTCCTCGCCCTCACCGTGGTCGTCGCCGGTGTCGGACCCCGTTCCCGAGAAAGGGTTGGGCAGCTTGACGTCCACGCCGCCGGTGGTCGTCTCTGCGTCTTCGTCGGTTTCGCCGCAGCCGCCGGCGATCAACGCCAGCGCCAGCAACACGCTTGGGATGGTTCTCGTCATGACGCTTGGAATCTTACTCTCCCATGACCGTCACGATCACCTCACGCCGTGCACCGCGCCGCCGATGCTCCCAAAGGAACAGTCCCTGCCAGGTCCCGAGCCCGAGCTCTCCGCCCACGACCGGGATCTGCTCCGCGGTCTTGGTCACGGCGCTCCTCAGATGCGCCGGCATGTCGTCCGGTCCCTCGAACGTGTGCGTGTAGCGTGGGTCGTTTTCCGGCGCCAACCGGGTGATCCACTGCTCCAGATCATGGCGCGCAGACGGGTCCGCGTTCTCCTGAATCACCAGCGAGCAGCTCGTATGGCGCACAAACACGTTGCACAGCCCGGTGTCGAAGCCGCTCTCCGCCACGACGGCCTCGACCTGCCGCGTGATCATCCGCATTCCCTGGCCGCCCGTGTCGACCCGCAACGTCCGTTGATAGAAGCCGCTCATTCCACTACCTGCTTCAAGTCGTCGTAAAAGGACGGATAGCTCACCGAGGCGCACTCCCGGTCTTTGATAATCGTCTCGCCCTCAGCGACCAACCCTGCCACCGCTCCCGCCATTGCGATGCGGTGATCGTGGTGCGGCGCGACTGTGGCCCCGCGCAGAGGCGTGGGCCCCTCGATGATCAGGCCGTCCTCCAGCTCGCTTACGCGCGCGCCCATCGCGTTGAGGAAGGTCGCGGTCACCGCCAGGCGATCGCACTCCTTCACGCGCAGCTCACCGGCGTCCCGGATGACCGACCGTCCGTGCGCCTGAGTCGCCAACACCGCCAGGATCGGGACCTCGTCGATGGCCCGCACCAGCAGCTCTCCGCCCAGCTCCAGAGGGCCCAATCGAGCGGGGGACGCCGTCAGGTCCGCGACCGGCTCGACCTCGGACGGGCCCGCGCGCCGCTCGACAGCCGCGCCCATGCCGGCGACCGCGTCTAGAAAGCCCGTGCGCGTCTCGTTGACCCCGACGTGACTCACCGTCACCGCTCGCGTCAGCATCCCCGCCGCCAGAATGAAGGCCGCCGACGACATATCGCCGGGCACGTCAAAGCGCGTCAGCGGCTGCAGCGGTCCCGGCTCGATCACGATGTGCGGTCCATCAGCCGAGATTCGTGCGCCCATCGCCTGCAGCATCCGCTCGGTGTGGTCACGGGACAGCGCCGGCTCTCGTACGACGGTCTGGCCGGGCGCCTGCAGTCCGGCCAGCAGCACCGCGCTCTTGACCTGCGCGCTGGCGATCGGGCTGTCGTACTCCACACCGGCGAGCGTCCCGCCGTGAACCCGCACCGGAGGCCGCCCCTGAGCGCTCAGCTGGAACCGGGCGCCCATACCCTTCAGCGGTGTCGTGATCCGCGCCATGGGTCGCGCGCTGAGGCTGGCGTCGCCGACAAGGGTGCTCTCAAACGGCCGTCCCGCGAGCACGCCCATCATCAGGCGCATCGTCGTGCCGGAGTTGCCGCAGTCCAGCGCGGCGTCGGACGCCCGGAGCCCGTCGAAGCCGCCCCCATGAATCGTCAGCCCGGCCTGGCCCGGTACAAACCGGACGCCCAGCTGGGTCAGCACGCACTGAGTCGAGCGCACGTCCTGTCCGTTGGAGAGGCCCGTGATGGTCGAATCGCCCTGCGCGATGGCCCCGAAGATCAATGCCCTGTGGCTGATCGACTTATCGCCGGGTACGCGAATGACTAGATGCGAGGACATCTAGGCTCCCAGGGCCACCTTGAGCTCATCGAGGAAGCGCTGGCGATCCTCGGGCAGGCCGGCGTCCACGCGCAGGTGGGTGGGCAGCCCGTAGGCGGTCATCGGCCGGATGATAACGCCGCGGCGCAACAGCGTCTGATAGATCGGGGCCGCCTCGCGATGGGTGTCAAACAAGACGAAGTTCGTGGCACTGGGCACGGGCGTGCAGCCCATCGCCTCCACCTCCACCGCGATGTGGCGCTTGCCCTCTTCCGCCATGGCTACGACGCGCGCCAGGTGCTCCGCGTCGCCAAGCGCTGCGGTCGCCGCGACTTGCGCCAGGTGGTTGACGTTGAACGGCTGCCGCACCCGGTTGACGTAGTTGACCAGGTCCTCGGTCGCCACGCCGTAGCCGACGCGAACGCCCGCCAGGCCATACGCCTTTGAGAAGGTCCGTAGCACCACGGTGCGCGGTCGATCGCGCAGGACGGCCAGCGCATCGATACGCGCGTCGGGCGACACGTACTCGATGTAGGCCTCATCCAACACCACGATGGGATCGGGGCCGACGCGCGCCAGAAAGCGGTCCAGCTCCGCTTGAGAGAAGATGGTGCCGGTCGGGTTGTTGGGGTTGCACAGGAAGACCATGCGTGTGTCCGCGCTGACCCGCTCGGCGATGGCGTCCAGGTCGAACCGATGGTTGGCCATCGGGACTTCGACGAACCGCGCGCCGGCGGCGGAGGACACCAGGCGGTAGATCACAAACGTGCACTCGCTGGTCACGATCTCGGCGCCGCCGGACCCGAACGTGCGGATGAGCAGCTCGATGATCTCGTTGGACCCGTTGCCCACCAGCAGCTGCCCGTGGTCGACGCCCAGATGCTCGGCCAGCCGGCGCTTCAGGTAGAAGGCGCCGCCGTCGGGATAGCGGTTGATGTCGCACATCGCGCCGGCCATCGCCGCGGTCGCGCGTGGTGACGGGCCCAGGGCGTTCTCGTTGGAGGCCAGCTTGATGGCGCGCGTGACGCCCAGCTCGCGCTCCAGCTCGCTCAGCGGCTTGCCCGGTGGGTACGGCGTGAGCTTCTGAATATGCTCTGGAACTAGGCTCTTCATGGCGCAGAACCACATATAACAATCAGTCGCCGAAGACCAGCGTCCCGAATCGGTCCAGCGTATGGAAGTCGCCCTTGATCGGGGCGGTCCAGGCGGTGTAGTGGCCCTGCCCGTCGCCGTGCATGTCGATGCGAAACAGGTTCATACGCCACTGGTCGCCGGCTTTGGGCGGGCTGCGGGGGGCGTGTTTGATGGCGGCGAAAGGGATCAGCAGCTCGACGGTCCAGCCGACGTCCTCCACGTCGTCATCGACGAAGCCGTCCACTGCGACGGCCGCACGGATGCCGCGGGCGTTCCAGCGCCGGCTGCGCGCCAGGTTCTTGCGATAGGACGGGAAGAGGGCGTCGAAGATCACGCCGTGGGGGCTGACCTGGAACTCGTAGTAGTTGAGCCCGTCGCCGCCGGGATCCAGAAACACCTCGACCACGTCGTGGGCCCACAGGTCGGAGTCGCGCTCCTGCAGTGGGCTGGTCAGGTCCTCGTCCTCGACCTCAAACGCCACGTAGAGCGCGGTCTCGTCCCAGGCCAGCCTTGCGGTCGCGGCCAGCGGGGCGTGGGCGCTGCCGTTGCTGATGATGAACGGACCGGCCACCTCCGCGCGTTGCCACACCGGGTCGTCCAGCCGGCCGTCGATGGCGACGGGGGCCTCGGCTCGCACGGCCGTCGTTGTTTGCAGCGATGTGTCCGGGCGTTTTTCTTTTCGCAGCAGCCAGAACGTGGCAACTGCTGCGATAGCGGCCAGGCACAAGATGGCTGCAAAAAATGGGCGTTTCTTCGGAGGTTTCATCGCGCGTTTAAGGAGCGTGCCCGACTGTGGACAACTTGACAATGTACGGCCCCAGCCCCGATGATCGCTGCATGGTGCGCGTCCGCGGTCTCTTGCTCACGACGGCTGTTCTCGCGATCTGCGCAGTCCCGCAGGCGTGGGCGCAGGGCCGAGGCAAGCGCCCGACACCGACGGATGCCGCCGGCCTCAAGACGTATACGACGCGCCACTTCGTGGTCCGCAGCAACACCAGCGAGGTCTACGCCCGTGCGCTCGGCGTCAAGCTCGACTCGTACTACGACCAGCTCAAGCGCATGCTGCCGGCGCTGCTTCAAGAGCCGCTGCAGACGGTCAAAGCCTCGGTGATTCTGTTCGAGCGCCAGGACGACTATCAGCGGTACGCGCGCGGCAACGCGCCGCAGCTGGTCAACAACGGGGGATACTACGACGGCGCGACGCGCACGATCGTGACCTATCGGTACAACAACTCGCTGCAGCTGTACTTCCACGAGATCCTGCACTCGGTGATGGGCGAGATCTTCAAGGACCATTACTTCTTCAGGTACAGCAAGCCCAACTGGCCCATCTGGTTCGACGAGGGCCTGGCGGAGTATTTCGGCTCCTTCCGGGTCAGCGGCAACGACATCAAGATCGGGGCCCGCAACAAGACCAAGATCGCGTACCTGCTCAATGCGCTGCACACCGGCACCTTCGTCGGCCTGGCGGACCTGCTCAGCGCGCCCAGCGAGAAGTACAGCGGCCAGTCGATGAACCTGTACTACGCCGAGGCCTGGGGCCTGGTGGACTTCCTGGTCAAGAACGAGCCGTACAACAAGGCGCTGCCCCGGTTCTACGCGGCGATCAAGGCGGACGCCGACGGGCGCGCCAGCTTTGAGCGCTTCTTCGGCGACGACATCCGCGACCTGGACCGCCGGTGGCGCGCGCATCTGTGGAGCCTGGGCTCGATCCCGGACGGCTGGCAGCCGCTGTTCAACGGCCAGAGCATCGACGACTGGACGATTCACGAGGGCGGGCGCTGGTCGGTCAACAACGAGTCGATCCACGGCGTCGGCGACGAGAACTACAACTATCTGATCAAGAGCGAGCTGCCCTACACGGCCTTTACCTTCACGCTGGAGGTCAAGCTGGAGCAGGGTACGACCGGGATCATCCTCGGCAACAACTTCCACGGCGAGTACCCGTACTATTACCTGATCGATCTCGCGCGCAATCAGGTCACGCTGCGCCGGTCCTACTCCGCCACGCGGATCACCACGTTGAAAGAGACCCAGCCGCACGTGCCCGAGGGCGAGTGGCTGCCGGTGACCGTGACGGTGATGAACGACCGCCTCCGCGTATGGGTCAACGGCCAGCCCGTGCTGGACGAGCCCGAGGATCGTGAGAGCTTCTCGCTCTTTGGCGTGTACCTGTACCAGGGCGAGGCGCGCTTCAGAAAGCTGTCGCTGCGCAAGGAGTCCCCGATTCCACCCGCCGCGCCCACGCGATAGCCGGCGGGATCAGGCGGGAGCGTCGCCTGGTTTGGCGCGACCGCCACCGACTACGAGGCCTTCGCTACGGTAGGTGCGGTGCTGCCACTCGACCATCGTGCGCGCCTCCATCAGCTTGTCCATGGCGTACTGCATCTGCAGGGTCGACTCGGCGGAGCCGGCCACCTGCGCCGCCATGTAGGTCATCGCCGCGATCAGGCGCTGCAGCTCGGCCAGCAGCTTGGCCGCCTTCTCCGCATGCTTGCGTTTGGTCTCTTTGGTCATCCGGTTGCGACTGGTCAGGTCGGAGGACTTGGCAAACTCGGCGTTCTTGCAGATGTCGGTGGTGCGCAGGACCAGCTCGTTGAGCGTGATGTTGAAGCGGCCGTCCGCGCTGCTCTTGCCCGACCCGTCGCCCGCGTACGCCGCCGCCACCGCGGCTGCGGTGTCTCTGCACTGCAGATAGTAGGGGTCATAGACCGGCTGCAGCTCCTTGAGGATCAGCGCCAGGTCTTCGGTGAGGGTGGCCGGGTCCAGCCCCAGGTTTTGGGGATCCTCGCCTACCGTCTGCAGGTCCAGGCCCAGCGCCGCGACCCCCGCCTCGTACGTGAGGCCCCGCAAATTCTGCGTCAGGGCCTGTCGCCCGCCGAGCGCTCCTTGCGCCAAAAGCGACTGCTTCTTGCCGGCCGCGCTCTTGTCATAAACCTTGGGCATTACATACAAATGCCACCAATGACGGGCCCGGGGCAAGGCGATTGTTTATGCTTGCCGTCATGGTTGACGACGACACCTTCGGCGCGCGGGTGCTCTCAGCGCTGCGCCAGCTGGTCTCCGCACCAGAGCAGTCCTCCGATGAGGATGGCGGCGTGGCCGGCTGGTTGGACGAGGCCGCCGACCGGCTTCGGCTGTCTGCGGCGCTCATGCGCTTCGTCGGCAGCGCCGGGCGCGACCAGGTCGTCAGACACGGGCAGGACTACGAGGTGTGCGCCGCGCTGCCCGGGCTCTCCACCTCGATCGTCGAGCGCGTGCGCTTTCAATTGGACGGGGCGCCGCTGGGGGAGGCGCCGGTTACGGACGGCGCCCACGCCCATCTGGTGCGGTACGCTGACGCCGTGGGCGCGCACCGGATCACCTGGGATGCCGTTGGACCGCTGAGTGTGCCCGTCGTACGACCCGATCCCACGCGCTTCACCGTCGTTCAGGTGGTCGATGACGCTCCGGTCGTCGCGGTGGACGCCGACCTGCTTCTGGCCGACCCGCCTGGGCTCGCGGCGGCGCTGACATCGCTGACGGCCGCCGGCGTCGTGCTGGTGTACCTGGATTTGGCCCCGAAGAGCCGGACAGCCGAGGTGCGCCAGGCGACAAGCGCGCTGGGGCTGAGGTCCGGCGCCGTGCTGAGTCATCCGGAGAGCGACGCGGACTTCGGGACGTTTGGCGTCAGCTTTCACAGTGTGTTCGTCACCCATGCGATGCGGCGTGCGCGCGCGTCCGGCGTCGCCCTGGTCGGGCTGGTCAGCGCCGATACGGCGGGCTGGCAGGGCTGCGCCGAAGAGGGGATCGAGGCCCTGGATCCGGCCGCCCTGGCCGTCGGGCTCAAGGACGGCACCCTGACGCCCATGCTCAAGGCCAGTGCGGCGGTGCTGGAGGCTGATTGGAGTACCCAGGACCGGCTCAGTCTGCGCCTGGACCGCGCCACACGCACCCGCGCCGTGCCGGGCAACGCGTGCCACATCGAGCTGGACAACCGGCTGGCCTGCGCGACCGTGCTGGACGCGATCGACGGGGCGCAAGACACCGTCCACGTGCAGCTGTACATCCTGGAGGATGGGCGCTTCGCCGACCGGCTGGGCGTCTGCCTGATCGCCGCCGCCCGCCGCGGTGTGACCGTGCGGCTGTTGGTCGACGCGCTGTATTCGGGCCAGGAGATCCTGGGCATCAGCAACCCCGTCGTCGAGGGGCTGCGGGAGGAGCCCGGTGTGGAGGTGCGCGCCAACGATCCCATCGCCGGACCCAGCGCGCTGGAGGCCCGCGCGCTCAAACATCGCGACCACCGCAAGCTGTTGATCGTGGACTCCAGCTGGGCCGTCGTCAGCGGGCGCAACGCCGGCGATCACTACTACACCGGCTTCGACGAGGTCCCCGTTGCGGACTTCACGGCGCACGCACGCATCCCCTGGCTGGACGCCCACATCGAGCTGCGCGGGCCCCTGGTCAGCGCCGTCGAGGAGAGCTTTGTGGAGGCGTGGCGTCGCGCGGATGGCCTGATCCCCAATCCCCAGCCACAAACCGGCCACGCGGGCGAGACCAGCGCGCGCTTCGTCGTGCATCACGGGATCGAGGACGCGGACGGGATGGCGGCCTACGAGGCGCTGCTGGATGGGGCGCAGAGTCACGTGATCATCGCCAACGACTTTCCCATCGCGTCGACGCTGGTATCGGCGGTGCGGCGGGCGCTGGGACGTGGCGTAGAGGTCACCCTGCTGACCGGCAACGGCGTGCCGCGCCGTGGTGATGGGACGTTCTTTCGCGGGCCGAAGCATCGGGAGATCTTCGAGTACGTCACCAAGCGGCGCCTGGAGCCGCTGATCCGCGCCGGCATGGCGGTGTACGAGTACGCGACGCCCGAGGCCCTGCCCCTGATCGTGTGCCGAGGTGGTGTGGTGAGGCCTTACGTCCACGCCAAGCTGATGTGCGCGGATGGACGCGTGGCCAGCGTCGGCTCGGCCAACCTGGACGCCACCGCCAGCTACTGGGAGCGCGAGGCCAACGTCATCGTGGAGGACGCGCCATTGGTCGGCCGTTTGGAGGCGCAGCTGAGGACGATGCTGTGTCACAGTTACCGTATCGACCTCGACAGCGCCTACTGGCGCCAGGAGCGCGCGGCACGCGAGGTGGCCACCCGGTTGTGGCCGGACTCGGTCTACTCCTGAGTCGGTGTGCCGGTAGCCGCAGCGTCAACCGGCTGCTATCGTTGCGTCATGGAAGGCCTGAAGCGCGATCTCGCAGCCGGGAAGTTGAAGCCGGTATACGTCGTTTACGGCAGCGAGGAGCTGCTTAAGCGCGAGGCCGTGGCTGCGATTAGTGAAGCCGCGCTTGTCGACAGTCCGCGCGACTTCAACGAGACCCGCCTGCACTGGAAAGAGACCGAGGCGGCCGACGTCATTTCGGCATGCCGCACGTTTCCGATGATGGGCGCGCGCCGGCTGGTGATCCTCACCGGGATCGAGGGCATCAAGGCCGACGACTCCAAAGAGCTGGCCAAGTACCTCGAGGACCCGTGCGAGACGGCCGTGCTGCTCATGGTGGCGACCGGCGCTCCGAACATGCGCCTCAAGCTCTTCAAAGAGGCCAAGAAGGTCGGGTGGGTCAAGAAGCTGGATCCGCCGTACCAGAACCGCATCCCGCAGTGGGTGCAGGAGCGTGCGCGAGATAAGCACGTTCGCATCGACATGGACGCCGCCCGGCTGCTGGGCGACATCGTGGGCAACGACCTGGCGGCGCTCGACAGCTCGCTGGAGCGGCTGATCTTGTTTGTGGCCGAGGCGGACGCCGCGGTACACGTGCGTCTGGAGCACGTCGAGAAATGCATCGCACGCACCCGCGTGCACACCGTCTTTGATCTGACCGACGCGCTCGGTGCCCGTGAGACCGGCAAGGCCGTGCGGATTCTAGAGGCGATGCTGGGCGCGCGCGAGGAGCCCATCCGCGTGCTGGCCATGATCGCCCGGCACCTGCGGCGCTTGTGGCAGGCGGCGGATGCCTTGCACTCGGGCGCGTCACAGGACGACGTCGGCCGTCAGCTCAACGTCAACGGCTACTTCCTGCGCGACTTCCTGCGGCAAGCGCGCATGTTCTCCAACGCGGAGTTCGCCGCCCTGCTCGACCGTGTCTACGCGACCGACAAGCTGTTGAAGTCCAGCCGCGCGCCCGCCGGGCTCCACATGCAGGCTCTGGTGCTAGACATCTGCGTCGAGAGTTAGCCGGCGGATGAGCGACGAGGTCACCCCGGAGATCCTCAAAACACAGGTCGACCTGAGCGGGCTGATGCGGGTTCTGGGCGACCATCTGTACTCCACACGGCGGGTGGTGCTCCGCGAGCTGGTCCAGAACGCGCACGACTCGTGCACGCGACGGCGCATGGAGACCGACGACGACTTCGAGGCGCAGATCACCGTCGCGGTCGACACCGACGCGGGGACGCTCTCGATCGAGGACAACGGCGCCGGGCTGACACGCGAGGAGCTGATCGAGTACCTGGCCACCGTGGGGCGCGGGTATACCGGACACCTGAGGCGAGCCGAGGAGGGCGAGGGGCCGCAGGCGCTGATCGGGGCGTTTGGCCTTGGCTTCTTGTCGGCGTATTTCGTCAGCGAGAAGGTCGAGCTGTTCACGACCTCGTACCAGACGCCGGACCTGGGCTGGGTGTTCGCCAGTCGGGGGGGCGAGCGCTTCCGCCTGGCGGAGATCGAGCCGCGCGCGACGGGGACGAAGGTCGTTTTGCACCTCAACGACGACGCCAGCGAGCTCGCGGATGACGAGATCACGTTCAGCCTGCTGGAGAAGTACTGCGGGCTGCTGCCCGTGGACATCCAGATGAAGGGTCATGGGCGTGTGAACGTGGACCCGCCGTGGCGCGAGCCCGTGTCCAGCGTGGTCAAGCGGCGTCGCGACCTGCTGAGCTTCGCGTCGCGATATGAGGGGCTGTTCGAGCCCGTGTGCACGATCGAGTTGGTGCCCAAAGGCGACAACGGCGTGCGTGGTGTGCTGTGGATTCAAGATGGCTGGACCTTTGGGACGTCGGACCAGCGCAACGTGTCCGTATACGTGCGGGGCATGCTGGTCAGCGACGACGCGCGCGAGCTGGTGCCGACCTGGGCGGGCTTTGTCGGTGGCGTGATCGAGTCTGCGCACCTGACGCCGACCGCCAGTCGTGAGGACCTGCTGCAGGACGTGCCGTTTCTGTCGGCCATCGACCAGATCCGGGAGGCGCTGATCGAGGGGCTGGCGGCGATCTCGCGGGACCAGCCGGCGGCGTGGCGGCGGATCTTGACGCGTCACAGCGAGCAGCTTCTGGGGGCGGCGCTGTGCGACGATCGGCTGTTCGGGCTGCTGGCCGAGGAGCTGCGCGTGCCGACCTCCGAGGGCGAGCTGACGGTGGACGCGATCCGCGAGCGCAGCGACGGTCGGATCCACGTGTCGCTGGGCGAGCAGGGCGGCTACGAGGAGGTGCTGTTTCGCGCGCTGCGCGTTCCGGTGGTGACGGGCACGCGATATGCCGCGTTGCCGTTCTGTCACGCGTACGGCGAGAAGGTCGGCGGCACGGTTGTGCAGCTGGGCACCGAGGAGGGCAACAAGCAGCTCTTTCCGGCGGCCATGCTCGCCGAGGCGGATCGCGCGTCGCTGCTGTCGCTGCTGAGCTCGCCGCGACGCGCGGTTGTGCTGACCCGCTTCGAGCCGACGACGCTGCCGGCGGTCCTGGTGCCCAACCGGGACGCGGCGCTGAAGCGTCGGGTGGAGCAGGATGGTGCAGACAAGCGCATGTCGCAGGGCGTGCTCAGCCTCGTGCGTCTGCACACCGCGGGCATCGATGGCGCCGTGGAGGCGCGGCTGTACGTCAACGTCGGGTGCCCGGCGGTGGCAGCCCTGCCGACCGCGCCTGAGCCGATCCGCACACAGGCCGCTGCGCTGATCCGGTCGCTGGCTGAGTTGATGTCGTCGCGGACGGACGAGGCGCTTGAGCTGGACATGAACGCCACCCTCGACGCCATGAGCGGCGCCCTCAGCACGCTGATGGGCTTGAGCGAGGAGGGCGGCTGACGTGGACATCTGGAAGTGGGTGCACGACGCTGAAGATGGGCTGCGTGGCTCCGGCCAGATCCGCCTCGCCCGCCTGATCGCGCGGCTGCCCGGCTATGTCTGCGACGACGACCACGCACGTGTCGACTCCGTGATCCCGGAGGCGCTGGCGCTGGCCAAAGCGTCCAAAAACCCGTGGTTGGAGATCTTTGTGCGGCACTGGCACCTGCAGAGCCGCGTGCTGCATCGCCTGCAGGCGCGCGAGGCGCTATCCGAGGCGGTGAGCCTGGTGGAGTTCGCCCATCGCGACGGCAACAAGGCGTGTCCGCAGAGCGTGTGCACGACCCAGGATTTGGCCGCCTGTTACGCGGCGTTTGATGGGCCGGGTTATGCGGAGGAGCGCCTGGCGGTGGCCAGTGAGAGCCTGGCGCGCATCGATCCGGACTGGCCCTGCTTCAGTTGCATCTCGACCGAGTACTCCAATGCGCTGCTGGACGCGGGGCGCGCGGACGAGGCCTTTGACTTCGTGACGCAGCAGGTCGCGGCGGTACGTGCTGCCGGCGACCGCTTCCGCCAGCAGCACAATATGTCTGCGGCGCTGGTGGACGTGCTGTTGAAGCTGGAGCGTCCGGAGGAGGCGCTGGCCATCGCTCAAGAGACCGGTCCACACCTGTCCGACAACCATCAGAAGCTGCGGTTGGAGCTGGTCTGGGTGCGCGCGCTGGCGGCGGTGGGGCGGCACGAAGAGGCGCTGGAGCATGTGCTGCCGCTGGAGACGATTCGGCCGACGATGGGGCTGTACGAGTCCTGGCTGATGGGCGTCGAGGCGCTGGCGCTGGCCGGGGCGATCCCCAACGATTGGCGCCTGGATGCTCAGATCGCCGATCTGCAGCGGCGCATGGTCAGCAACGGCGTGGTGCGCTGGGCCTTCGATACCGCGCTGCGCCGCGGGACGCTGGCGGTGCGGCGTCGGCGACCGGCAACTGCACGGCAGTGTGTGACGGACGCGACGGCCCTGCTGGAGCAGCTGCGGACGGCTGATGGCGCCGCCGAGGCTCTGGCAGCGCTGAGCGCCGATATCGACGCCAACGCCGCCGAGCACGCGTTTGAGGTGCCCGACGACGTCGATGCCATGCTGGACATGATGAGCGACGACCCCGAGACCGATCTGGAGCGGGTGCTGGCCGCGCGAGAGCAGTGGCCCGATCACGAGGGGTTGGTGATCATGCACGGCAGCGCGCTGCAGGCCCTTGGACGTCTGGACGACGCCGCTGACGTGGTCGCACAGTGGCGCAGCGAGCGCGATGCGGGCGCGGATACGTTCATCCTGCTGGGCCAGATTCTGACCCAGGACGGCCGCTCCGACGATCTGCTGCGCCTGGTCGAGCACGCGCTGACACACGCGGAGGATCCGGAGATCGTGCACCAGGCGCACTACTTCGGCGCCCAGGTGCGGCGTGAGCGCGGCGAGCGTCCGGCGGCCCGCCAGCATCTGGAGCAGATCCTGGCGGCCGTACCCACCGCGATCAACACGCGGCTGACCCTGGCAGGCATCCTCTTCGAGATGGACGCGCTCGAGGACTCGATGGCCCATTTGGACCTGCTTGTCGAGCAGGGCGAGGGCGAGTCCGGCAGCTGGGACTGGGATCGCATGGTGGTCGGGACGCTGCTGGGGCGCTGGGATGCGGTTCGCCAGTCCGCGGCGCTGGTCGGCTTTCAGGCCGATGGCGAGGGGCCGTTCGAGGAGGCCTGGGGCCCGGTCCGCGTGCGCTTTCGAGGGACTGACGGCGCCTCCAGCGACATGGTGGCGCTGCGCACGGGCCCGGTGACTGCGCGGGTGCTGGAGATGGACAAGCCCACCGCGCCGTCGCGCTACCATGACGCCGTCGTGTTTGACGCTACGCCGATCAATCCGCCGCCGGAGGATCCGGATGCGCGGGCCACGTTCGTGCCTCTGTTCGAGGTCGTGGGCGTGCTGCAGAGCGGCGGCTACCGCATGTTCTCGGTCGACGGCATCTATCCGGGCGACGAGGCCTGGGAGGCGCTGCGCCAGGCGGTCGTGCCGGGGGCGGCCCTACAGCTGGTCAGCGGCGCCCATTATGAGCTGACGAGCCCGGCCGGGGCCAAGCAGCGCGGCCTCTACGCGTACCTGGCTGTGGCTGAGAAGACGGAGCTGGCGGCTGTTCACGCGGCCTTGACCAAGGCGACGGCCACCTGGCCCGGACCGATCATCTGGCCGTCCCTGGCGGCGGAGGCGGGTTTGGAAGAGGTGGTTGCGGTGCAGCGTGGCGTGGCCGATCGCTACGGCATCACTTTGGACTCTTAGCGATCAGCCTCTGCGCAGGCTGCGGACCAGCAACGCGGCTCGCTTCACCCAATCGCCGGCGCTCTCAAGTGACGTGGGCATGCGAATGGCGATCAGCATCTTGCACAGCACCTGGGCCAGCTCGGTCATGGTCAGCAGCAGCCGCAGCCGGTCGACTAGATACGGCAGGTCGTCCTCGCCGACGTCTGAGATCTCGGCCTCCTCGATAGCGGCCTCGATGGCGTTGCGCGCGGACTCCAGCAGCATCCACTCCCGCGTGCGCAGAATGTCCGAGATGGTGGGCCAGACATCCAGCACCGCTTCGTACGGCGCGTTGCGGTGGTCGGAGATGGGGCGGACCAATCCATAGCCCACCAGGTCCGACACGGCGCCGCTGATCAGAGAGCGGCTGACGCCAAAGATGTCGGCGATCTCGATCTGGTTCAGCGGATCGCGACGCAGCGCCAGCAGGCACCAGACCCGCCCGTGTATCGCCTTGAAGCCCCAGTACTCAATGAAGCCGCCGACGGCCTCGCACACCTTCAAAACGCGCCGGGTCAGCCGATCTTGTCCGCGTGAATCCACGTAGAAATCCATATCACACTCTTGCCGACGGCGGGTCCCACTGCTATATCTCCATTGAGTTGTTCACAGTGTCGTGAACAATGTATGCCGTGTGGAGCACGGAGTGGACGTTACCCATTCCATCGTCGCCGATCGACCTGCGGCGCGCCTGGTTCGAGTCCCTCTGGAGGGGGCGCCGCGCGATCCCTGGGACCTGCTGGATGCGCTGCCTCGCAGCGGTGATACCCGCATTGCGTGGTACGACGGCACCACCGGACTCTGTTTCGCCGCGCTTGGGGTCGTCGCGCGCTGGTCGGCGCATGGTCCCAACCGCTTCGCCGACGCCGAGGCTTTCTGTTCACAGTTCAACGAACTGGATTCGAGCATTCCGTTGGCCTTCACGTCGTTTGCGTTTGCCGACGGCGCCGAGAGCGATGCCGGACCGCCCACCGCGCAGGTGATCGTGCCCCGCATCATCGCGGTTGCGCGGCCGGGCGAGCTGCCGCGCATGGTGATGAATGTGCCCGCGACCAACGGCCCCCCGCCGCCGGCTCGCCGGCAGCTGTCCAGGGCGCCCGCACCGGGTGAGGACGCCGGCTCGTGGCACGCCCGCGTCACTCGCGCGCGCGCCGCCATCGAGGCCGGACGGCTGGAAAAAGTGGTTCTTGCGCGGGCGTCTCGTGTCACCGCGCCGCAAGGGCGCCGCTTCGACCCCATCGGCACGGTGCGGGCGCTGCGCCGTCAGCATCCCGGGGCCTACTGCTTCTGCGTCCAGACCCGCGCCGGTCGGGCGTTTTTGGGGGCATCGCCCGAGACGTTGATCCGTGTCCACGGAGACGGGCGAATCGCTACCCACGCCGTCGCCGGCACCGCCGCGCGCGGGCAGGATGGACCCACGGACCAGGCGCTGGGGGACGCGCTGATCGCCAGCGCCAAGGACCGCGCCGAGCAGGCGGTGGTCACGGAGGCCATCCGGACCGCCCTGGCGCCGGTTTGTGAGACGTTGGCGGTCGATGACCTGCCGCGCCTCGTCCGTCTGCCTCATGTTCAGCACCTGGTGACCAACTTTCAGGGCCGGCTGCGCGCCGATGCCTGCGGGCCGATACCGCTGCTCAGTCTGGCGGGGCGCCTGCACCCGACCCCCGCCGTCGGTGGCTGGCCGCGCGCCGAGGCGGCCCGGTGGTTGGAGCAGCACGAGGCCCTCGATCGCGGCTGGTACGCCGGCCCCATCGGCTGGGTCGGCTCGGACGGCTCGGGGGTGCTGGCCGTCGCGATACGCTCCGCGACGCTGCACGGCGACCACGCGACAGCCTACGCCGGGGCCGGCATCGTCAGCGCGTCCGACGCTGAGGCCGAGTGGGACGAGACGACTCTGAAGCTCAAGACCGCGGCCGCAGCACTGCAGTATCGGGAGGCGCCCGCCTCATGAGCGCTGTCGCCAACGCCGCCCACGGCCACAGCTTGATCCGAACGCTTGTTCACAATGGCGTGAACAACCTGGTTGTCTCGCCCGGGTCGCGCAACACGCCGCTTGTGGTGGCCGCGGCCGCCGTCGATGGGCTGACTCTGCATGTCGTGCTGGACGAGCGCACCGCGGGCTTTGTTGCGCTGGGGCTCGCTCGTGCGTCGGGCGTTCCCGCGGCGATGCTGTGTACCTCGGGCTCGGCGGGCGCCAACTACTACCCGGCGGTCATCGAGGCCGCTGCCTCCCGGTTACCGCTGATCGTGCTGACCGCCGACCGGCCCGCGGATCTGCATCACTGCGGCACAAACCAGACGATCGACCAGCTGCGGCTCTTTGGCAGTCACGTGCGCTGGTTTGCCGACATCGGCGCCCCGGCGTCGGCCGATGACTCGACCCCGGAATCGGGCGCCGGATCGGTGGCGACGATCGCCGCCCGAGCGGTTCATGAAGCGACCGCGTCGCCGCCGGGGCCGGTGCACTTGAACGTCCACTACCGCAAGCCTTTGTGGGCCCCAGGGGAGAGCGTTTCTTCGGTGGGACCCGCGCCCGTCCGGGTCATCCATGGAGTCTCGGCGGTCACTGCGGCGCAAGCCGGGGTGCTGGCGGCTCAGCTGTCGAGCCACCCGCGCGGCGTCATCGTGTGCGGGCCTCGACCGACCCCGGATGCCGAGACCGGGCGCGCGTTTGCGCGGTCTGTCAGCCGGCTGGCGACTCGACTCGGCTGGCCGGTGCTGGCGGAGCCCGCGTCCAACCTGCGCTTCTCGCGCGCCGCCGAGGGCGTGGTGGCCACAGCGGATGCGCTGCTGAGAGCGGACGAGATCGGCGCGTCCCTGGCACCCACGCTCGTGTTGCGATTCGGCCAGGCGCCGATCTCGGCGGCCGTCAACGCCTGGCTGCGCAAACACGCGTCCGGGCGCACGATTCTCGTGGACGCGGACGGCTGGCATCACGACCCCGATCACCTCGCGGCTCAGGTGGTCGTGGCGCCCGCCGGCGCGTTTTGTGATGCCGTCGGCGCCGCGCTCCCAAAGCTGGAAACCGACGCCGCGTGGCGGGCGCTGTGGACCCGCGCGGACCAGGCGGCGCGTCAGGCGCTGGATGACACGACCGCCGCGGGTACCTGGGAGGGCGCGGTGGCGCGCACCATCGTGGAGTGCCTGCCCGAGGGCGCCGCGCTGCACGTGTCCAACAGCATGCCCATCCGCGACCTGGACAGCTTCGCGCCGCCGCTGCACCGCGACATCCAGGTGTTTGTGAGTCGCGGCGCCAACGGCATCGACGGCACGGTCGCCACCGCATGCGGTGAGTCGCTGGCCTGGACGGGCGGACCGACGCTGCTGCTCACGGGCGACCTGGCGCTGCTGCACGACATCGGCTCAGTGCGCGCTGCCGCTCAGCTGGGAGCTCGGCTCAGCATCGTGGTCATCGACAACGGAGGAGGCGGCATCTTCGAACTGCTGCCCATCGCGGCGCACGAGGCCGTCTTCGAGCGCGCGTTTTTGACACCGCAGCAGGCCGATCTGGTCGGGCTGTGCCGCGCCGCCGGCGCCCGCGTCACCGAGGTGGGGACGCTGGAGGAGCTGCGACGAACGGTCGCCGCCGACCTGGAGCGCGACGCCGTCACAGTCACCGTGGTGCGAGTCGATCGCACCGAGAATCTCTCGCGACACACGCATGCGTGGGCCGCAGTACGTCAAAGCACCTTGGAGAAGATGGATGTTGGATTGGCACAAAGTTAAAGATTACCAAGACATTGAGTACCTGAAGGGCGAGGGCATCGCGAAGATCGCCATCAACCGTCCCGAGGTGCACAACGCCTTTCGCCCGGAGACCCTGTTCGAACTGAGCGAGGCGTTTCGCGACGCGCGCGAGGACCCAAAGGTCGGCGCGATCATCCTGACCGGCACGGGCGGCAAGGCCTTCTGCTCCGGCGGTGACCAGCGCATTCGCGGGAATCAGGGGTACGTCGGTCCGGACTCCGTGCCCCGTCTGAACGTGCTGGACCTGCAAAAGCAGATCCGCTCGCTGCCCAAGCCGGTGGTGGCCATGGTCGCCGGGTACGCGATCGGCGGCGGTCACGTGCTGCACCTGGTGTGCGACCTGACCATCGCCGCGGACAACGCGGTCTTTGGCCAGACCGGCCCCAAGGTCGGCAGCTTCGACGCGGGCTTCGGCGCCAGCTACCTGGCCCGCTGCGTGGGCCAGAAGAAGGCGCGCGAGATCTGGTTCCTCTGCCGCCAGTACGGCGCGCAGGAGGCCCTGGACATGGGCCTGGTCAACACGGTCGTGCCCCTGGAGATCCTGGAGGAGACCACGATTCAGTGGTGCAAGGAGATGCTGGCGCACTCCCCCATGGCGCTGCGCTGCCTGAAGGCTGCCTTCAACTGCGACGTGGACGGGCAGGCCGGCGTGCAGGAGCTGGCGGGCAACACGACGCTGCTCTTCTACATGACCGAGGAGGCCAAGGAGGGGCGCGACGCCTTCATCGAGAAGCGGGATCCGGACTTCACCAAGTTCAAGAGGCTCCCTTAGCCGATGATCAAGACCTCACCCACCGTCTGGCTGACCGCGATTCGTCCGGCGACGCTCACCGCCGCCGTGGCGCCGGTCGTGGTCGGCACCGCGCTGGCGTTGGCGGACGGCGTCTTTGTCGCCGGCCCGGCGCTGGCGGCGATGGCTGGGGCTCTGCTCATCCAGATCGGCACCAACCTCTTCAACGACTACGCGGACTTCAAGAAGGGGGCCGCCCCCGACGCCCCGGTCGGCCCCCCCCGCGGGCCTCAAAACGGGGGGATGACGCCGCCGCAGG
>CAZJHX010000006.1:0-94666 GCA_964545715.1 uncultured Myxococcales bacterium | reverse complement strand
CCCCCCCCCCCCCCCCCCCCCCCCCCCCCCCCGCCCGCCCCCCCCCCCCCCCCCGGCCGCCCCCCCCGCCCGCGTGACTCAAAAGGGGTGGATGACGCCGACGCAGGTCGCAACGGCGGCCGCCGTCACGTTTGCGGCGGCGGCGCTGGTCGGTCTGTACCTCGCGGCCGTCGCCGGCTGGCCCATCGTGCTCGTCGGCGTCGCGGGCATCGCCAGCGGCGTTCTCTACACGGGCGGACCGCGCCCGCTCGGCTACATCGGGTTGGGCGACGTCTTTGTTATGGCCTTCTTCGGGGTCGCGGCGGTCTGCGGCACCTACTACGTGCAGGCGCTGACCGTGTCGGCCGCGGCGGTGCTGGCCTCGCTGGCTGTCGGCGCACTGGCCACCGCCATCCTGGTGGTGAACAACCTGCGCGACCGCTTCACCGACGCCCGGGCCGGCAAGCGCACGTTGGCGGTTCGGTTCGGCGCTCGGTTCGCTCGCGCCGAGTATCTGCTGCTGGTGGTCACCGCCTACGCCGTCGCGCCGCTGGCGTGGGGGTTTGGAATCGGGGGCCCCGGCTGGATGCTCACTGCGCTTAGCGCTCCCCTGGCAGTCGGTCAGATCCGCGGTGTTCTGACCGCGGATGGCGCAGCGCTCAACAAGCACCTGGGCGGCACGGCGCGGCTGGGTCTGGTCTACGGTGCGCTGCTGGCGGTGGGGGCCCTGCTGTGAACCCCACGCCCCGACTCATCGCCACCTGTGTGGCGCCCTACGAGGTCCCACTCAGTCCGCCTGTGCGCGGCGTTTCGACCCGGCGCGGCTGGCTGCTCGGCGTGGTCGACGCACACGGCTCAGTGGGCTGGGGCGAAGCGGCGCCGTGGCCCGGCAGCGGGGCTTGTGCCTGGTCGGAGACGCGGTTTGCGGTCGAGCAAGCGCTGCTGGACCTTCGCGGCGGTCTCAAGACGTTCGAGTCCCCTCGCGCCGCGCTGGTTGGTTCCGCGGCCGAGGCGGTCTGTGCGGTGGCGGACGGCTTCAAAACGCTGAAGGTCAAAGTCGGTGTCGACCTGGACGCCGCCGACGCGCTGTTGGCGGCCATTCGGCAGGCGGTCGGGCCCGAGATCGCGATCCGTATCGACGCCAACGGCTGCTGGTCGCCCGATGAGGCCGTGGCCGCGGTGACGCTGCTGAGTCGCCATCGGCTCGAGCTGGTCGAGCAGCCGTGCGGGTCCATCTCGGGTATGGCGCATGTTCGACAGCGTGTCAGTGTGCCCATCGCGGCCGATGAGTCGGTGCGGACCGCCGCGCAGCTGGAGCAGATCATCGAACAGCAGGCTGCCGATCTGGTGGTCCTCAAGCCCATGTTCACCGGCGGGATCCAGGCCGCCGAGAGGTTGGCTACGCGCGCCGGGGCTGCCGGGCTCGGCGTTGTGGTCACCCATGCGCTGGAGTCATCGGTCGGTCGCGCCGGCGCGGTGCATCTGGCCAGCTCGCTGGCCGCGGACGGGCCGGCTCATGGACTGAGCGATCGCCCGTCACCGTTTCGCCCAGCGCCCGCGGTTCGGCGGTCGGACCCGACGGACATCCCGAATCCGGTGCAGAGCACGGCCCTGGCGCGCCCCGACCATCCGGTCCTGACATGCGGCGAAGAGACGCTGACCGGCCGCGGGCTGTGCGAGCGCGTCGCGCGGCGGGCCGGCGTCTTTCGTGCGCTGCGCGTCAGCCCCGGCGACATTGTTGGCCTGATCGGGCCCCCGTCCATCGACTGGGTCGTCTCGTTTCACGCGCTTGGCTGGTTGGGGGCCACGGTCGCGCCACTGCCGCACCGCGCTCCGGCGGCTGAGCTGGCGACGGCCTTGGGGGTCTCGGGGGCCTCCGCTATCGTGGTCGCCGAGGGCGGCGCTGCACCGCAGCAGGCAGCCGTTCGCGTGATCACGGCCGTGGACGATCCTGCCCTTCCGCTGTGCCCGGAGCGGTTCTGGCCCCTGGCCGAGCCCCGACTGATCGTGCTGACGTCCGGGACCACCGGCCCACCGAGAGCGGTGGCGCTGACCACCGCCCAGCTGATGACGAGCGCCTTCGGGTCCGCGATTCGGCTGGGCCACGATCCCGCGGATCGGTGGCAGTGCTGCCTGCCGCTGCACCACGTCGGCGGCTTGTCGATTCTGCTGCGCTGCGCCTTCTACGGCACCACCGTGCTGCTGGCCGACCTGTTTGACGAGCGCGCAACGCTGGTGTCGATGGTGCCGGCCCAGCTGGCGGCCCTGCTCGACACCCGCGGCCTATTGCCGTTTCGCGCGTCGCTGCGGGCCATCCTGCTGGGTGGCGCTGCGGCCCCTGCCCAGCTGCTGGCCCGTTGTCGGGCGATCGGCGCGCCGGTCGCGCTGACCTGGGGAATGACCGAGACCGCGTCGCAGGTGGCCACCCGGCGTCCGGGCGATCTGTCGCACGGCAGCGGGGTTGGTCCGCCGCTGCCGTTCGCGCGTGTCCATGAGGTCGACGGAGCGCTGGAGGTCCGCGGACCGATCGCCGGCGGTCGGGTACGCACGGCGGATCGTGGCGCCGTCGACCCGTTGGGCCGCGTGCACGTCGACGGTCGCGCCGACGACATCATCGTCTCCGGTGGCGAGAACATCGACCCGGCCGAGATCGAGCGCACGCTGTTGGCGCACCCGGCGGTGGCCGACGTCGCGGTCATCGGCGTGCCGAGCGGCCGATGGGGACGGCGACCGGCCGCCTTTCTGGTGCAGAACAACGACGAGCGGGTCCCTGAGCGGCCGGCGCTGGCGGCGTGGTGCCGCGGCAGGCTGGCCCGCTTCAAGGTCCCGGACACATTCATTTGGATTGATGAGCTGCCCCGCACTGCGCTGGGCAAGGTGATGCGCAAGCAATTGGAGACGTTATGAATACGGTTGTCGAGCTGGCCACTAACGATGAGGTCCTTCAGCCTCTGTACAAGGTGTCCAAGCGTGTCGGGCTGGATCCACTGGCCGATCGCCTGAACGAGATCCGGGGCTTCCTGGCCGACGACCTCGGCGAGCTGGAGCTGGCGATTCGCGCCGGCGCCGAGACCGGCGATACCGATGGCTGGGCGGATCTGGCGACGCAGGCCAGTACGTATCTGCTGGCGCGCCCGGGCAAGCGGATTCGGCCCGTGTGCGTGCTTCTGGCTGCACGACTGGGCGGCCGTCCGCTGGACCGTCAGGTCAAGGATCTGGCCGTCGCCTGCGAGATGGTGCACGCAGCCACGCTGCTGCACGATGACGTCATCGATGAAGGTACGGAGCGCCGTGGTGCTCCGGCGGCCCGCATGGTCTTCGGCAACGCCGCCAGTGTCCTGGCGGGCGACCATCTGCTGCTGCATGCGCTGACGCTGGTGGAGCGCGTTGGGTACCGACGTCTGCTCAGCGACCTGCTGCAGACGATTACCGCCATGGTCACCGCCGAGGCGCTGCAGCTGGAGCAGCGGGGGCGCTTCAACCCGGACCGCGACACCTACCTGGATATTATCCAGGGCAAGACAGCGGCGCTGTTTCGCTGGGCGCTGATCGCAGGCGGCACGGTCGGTGGGCTGCCGGCCGACACGCTGGCCACGCTGGGGCAGGTCGGCAACGCGCTGGGCCTGGCGTTTCAGCTGACCGACGACGTGCTGGACCTGGAGGGCGACCCGGCGCTGACAGGCAAGGACCTGCTGGCAGACTTGCGCGAGGGCAAGCTGACCTGGCCGTTCATTATCGCCTCCGAGCGCGACCCGCGTGTGCTGGATGCCGTCCGCGAGTTCGTGGCGGAGGGCAACGGCGCGCTGCTCGGGCGGCGGGCCACCCATGTGCGTGAGCTGCTTATCGGCGCCGACGCGCTGGAGGCCACGCGGCAGTTCGCGCGTGAGCAGGGCGAGTCTGCGCGCGCGTCGCTGATGATGCTGCCGGACGGGCAGGCCAGACGGGCGATCGAGGCCGTGGTCGACGCGGCCATCAACCGGGCAATGTGACGGAGGTGCTCTATGTATATCCAACTCACTGACCAGGCCAGCGTTCAGGACGTGCGGGCCGAGCTCCAGGGGCTTGGCCTGTGGACGCGTCCTATGACAGGGGCGGCCGGCGCGGTGATCGGCCTGGACGTCGCGTCGCACTCCATGGCGGTGGCGCAGCCGACGATTCTGGCTGTGCCGGGCGTCGCGGACGTGATCGACGTGCCCAGCGCGCACCCCCGGGTGGACGCGCAGTGGGGTGAGCCGATCCAGGTCGGCGATCGGTCCATTGGAGGTGGGGCGCCGCCGGTGCTGATCTCGGGCCCGTGCAGCGTGGAGAGTCCCGCGCAGATCCAGGCGGCAGCTGCCACGGCCGCGCGCGCCGGGGCGTCTCTGCTGCGAGGTGGCGCGTTCAAGCCGCGTACGTCACCCTATTGCTTTGACGGGCACGGTCGCCAGGCGCTGGGATGGCTGCGCGAGGCGGCCGACGCGTACGGTCTGGGGGTGGTCACCGAGGTGATGAGCGAGCTCGAGGTGCAGGCGGTCGCGGCCCACGCCGAGCTGCTGCAGCTTGGGGCGCGCAACATGCAGAATTACGCGCTGCTCAGAGCTGTCGGCGGCGCCCGCAAGCCGGTTCTCTTGAAGCGCGGCATGTCGGCCACGGTCGAGGAGTGGCTGTTGTCTGCGGAGCATCTGCTCAAGCACGGCGCGACCGGCGTGATCTTCTGTGAGCGCGGCATCGCGGGCGGCGATCCCAGCACCCGCTATCTGCTGGATCTGGCGGCCGTGGCGCTGCTGAAGCACGTGTACGGGCAGCCGGTGATCGTCGACCCTTCCCACGCGACCGGGCGGCGCGATCTGGTGCCGGCCATGGCGCGCGCGGCGCTGGCGGCGGGGGCCGACGGGCTGTTGGTGGAGGCGCATCCGGATGCACGCCAGGCTCGCAGCGACGGTCCTCAGGCCCTGGACAGCGCGGCGCTTCTGGCGCTTGGGGATGCGCTCGGTTTTCGGCCCGCCGCACCGCGACCCAAGCATGCGCCGACGGAGGTGGCTGCATGACGGCGCCTCACACCGGGGGCGTGCGCGAGGGCTCGGGGGCGATGTTCGACCAGATCGCCGGGCGCTACGACCTGTTGAACCGGGTGATGAGCCTGGGGATGGATCGCGGGTGGCGCCGCAAGCTGGTGGCCGCGCTGGCCGTGCCCGACAGCGGGCATATTCTGGACGTGGCCACCGGGACCGCGGACGTCGCGCTGGCTATCGCGCGCACCCACCGGGGGGCGATCGTCGTCGGCCTCGATCCCAGCGCGGCCATGCTGGACGTGGGGCGCGGCAAGATCGATGCGGCCGGCCTCACCGACCGCATTACGCTGGTCCCGGGCGATGCCCAGCGGCTGCCGTTCGATGACGACAGCTTTGACGGTGTGTGTATCAGCTTCGGCATCCGCAACGTGCCGGACCGCCTGGCCGGCCTGAAGCAGATGACGCGCGTGACGCGACCGGGCGGCAAAGTGTGCGTGTTGGAGCTGTCGGAGCCGAAGTCACCGCTGGCCCGGTTTCACGTACATCAGATCGTGCCGCGGCTTGGAGCGTGGCTGTCGGGGTCGTCCGAATACGACTACCTGCAGCGGTCGATCGCCGCGTTTCCGCCGCCGGACGAGTTCTCGTCGCTGATGACGATGGCTGGTCTACATTCGGTCACCGCAGCGCCTCTCGCCATGGGTGCGGCCCACTTATTCGTCGGGACGGTCTAGAGCTCGGGGACGTAGACCTCTTCCATGGTCGAGTCGGTAACGAGGGCGGCCACCCGCTCCCGGAGCTTGCGTGGGGCCACGATCCAGAAGTCGCCGCCTGTTTGGCGTGCGTAGGACGCCATGGCGCTCCAGATCGCTTCGCGTTCGGGCTCCTGCAGGCGGTCGCGAGTCTCGATGCGCACCATGACCTGATAGCTGCCGGCGGTGTTGTCCGTCTGTGACTCGCTCCAATCCGCGCCGCTGCACGCCCGCGCCATGACGCCACGCACAGGTAGGGGCACGGAGGCCGTCACGTCAGGGAAGATCAAGCGATGATGCCAGGGGACAGGCTTGGGGACGGGCCGCTCGTCGCCGCGCGCGCGGACATCGGTGGCGTGCGCCTTCAGCAGCATGCGGATGGACTTCCGCAGCAGGTTCCGGCGTTTCCGGTCCTCCAGCACATCTTGGACGCGTAGTTTTGGCCGCTTGGCCATAACCTACCGTACGGTTTTGAGACCGCGCGGTACAAGGAAAATCGAACGGAGGTTCGGGATGTCTAGTCCCAGGCCTGCATTTCAGCCTGATGCTCGACGTAGGCGGCCCAGCGCTTCTGGTCGCCGCTGCTCAGCTTGGAGATCTCCACGCCGAAGCCGGTCCCCTGCTGGTCGGTGGTGTTCATGACCCAGCAGACGCGGCCTGCGAGGACGCATCCGGCGCTGCCGAGGTCGCTTTGTAGCGGGAAGATGATGCGCATCGTGTCGCCCATCTGCGGCTTGCAGTCCTCGGTGATCAGCGACAGGCCGTTCTGGCTGATGTTGTATGCGGTGCCGCGACAGCAGATCGCGTGTCCGGTGCCGTCTTCGACCGTGAACTCGACCTGCACCCGGACGGCGTAGCGCTCGTCTTTGCGGGACGCCTGGTTCTGGCGTTGCAGCAGGGACTCCCGGACCTCTTCTCGTTCTTTCTCTTTTTTGGCCGAGCGCGATTCGGAGGCGCGCGGCTTCGGCACGGGGACCGACGGCGCAGCGTGCTTCTTCTTCTTCTTAGAGCTGCTGGGCCGTGGGCGCGAGCGCGTGCCCGACGGACGAACGCGGCCGCCACGGCGACGGGGCTTGTCCGAGTCCGGGCGCCAGATGTGGCGGCCGGTGGGTGTTAAGAAGAAGTCACACGGGTCGATATCAGCCAGCCCGAAGAACTCGCTGAGGAACTCGCACATCGCCTCGGCACCGTTGCGCGTGTAGACGTTACGAATTCTCAATACGGCCCGTGTGCGGCCGTTGTACGGCTCGCAGCTGACAACGCGCGTGCGGACGAGCATCTTGCCCGGATAACGGCCAGTCGTGACAAATCCGCACATGACGACGCCGGTGAGCCGTAGGGTCAAATGCGACTCTACGACCACTTGATCCGGCTGTACGTCGACCAACGTCACCGGCACGTCGCAGACCTCTAAGAGGAGCAACGGATCGGTGCGCAGGCCAAATCTGCTTCCCGGTGCTGGCGCGATGCCATGACTCATGACCTGTGTATCGAACCGCCCCGCCGATGGTTGAACCCTTTTCGCAGGGCAGGGGAAATTGACAGTTTTCGAGGGGTCACCCTAGAATGAGCCGTGACCGACGAGATCTCAGAACTCTCGCGGGATGTCTTGATCGAGCGCTATGCGCCTCTCGCCAAGCTGGTGGCGAGCAAGATCGCCTCCCGATTGCCTAGTAGCGTCGAGCTTGATGACCTCATCAGTGCCGGCGTGATTGGGCTGATCGACGCGATCGACAAATACGACGCCGAAAAGAGCAATAACTTCAAAAAATACGCGGAGATCCGCATCCGCGGGGCGATCCTCGACGAGCTGCGCTCCATGGACTGGGTGTCGCGCACCGTCCGCCGTCAGAGCGCCAAGCTGGACGGTACGCAGCGCCGCCTTCGTCGCGAGCTGGGGCGTGACGCGACCGATCAAGAGGTCGCCAACGAGCTGGGCGTCGATCTCGGTCAGTACTTCAAGCTGCTGCACAAGCTGCAGCCGGTCCTGCTCTTGTCGTTTGAGGACATCGGCCTCTCCAGCGAGGGCGAGAAGCGCTCCTTTGCCCAGTACCTGCGGGACTGGAAGGCCGTCGATCCGTCGGTAGTCGTGCACTTCCGCAAGCTGCGCGCGCTGGTGGGCGATCTTGTCGGCAACCTCGCGGAGAAGCAGCGTATCGTCATCACCCTTTATTACTTTGAAGGGCTGAATCTCAAGGAGATCGGCAAGGTGCTCGACGTCACCGAGTCCCGCGTCTCACAGCTGCATGCCCAGGCCGTACGCAACCTGAAGGCCAAGGCGCGGCGCCACTTCACGAGAACTCAAGCCGCCAACAGTTAGCGGGGGCTGCTAGACTCCGGCGTGCGCCAGTTCGTCCGATCACTGGTCCTTTGTACGCTGATTTGCGCTGCACCCGCTGCGGCCGACGACGGCCCAACTCCCAAAAAGCCCACGAAGCCCAAACCTGAGAAGCCCGACGATCCCGATCCGAACGACGATCCGCTCACGATCATGATGGACTTCGAACTGAGCGAGCGTCGCGTTGTGGAGCAGGCCGCACGCAAGCGGACCACGATTCAGCAGGCGCCGGCCATCATCACCGTCATTACGGCCAAAGAGATCAAAGACCGCGGGTATCGCACGCTAAACGACGTCCTGCGGACCATTCCGGGGTTTGAGGGCGATCGCTGGGAGTTTAACGGGTGGTTCAAGGACAGCCTGACCCGCGGCATCCCGGGCACGACGCTGGTGCTGCTGGACGGCGTCAATATCGTGGAGCCCACCCGCAACGTCATCGTGCTGGACCGCAAGATCCCGCTGGAGATCGTCAAACGCGTGGAGGTGACCAGCGGCCCGGGCAGCGTCCTGTGGGGCAGCAACGCGCTGCTGGGGGTCATCAACATCATCACGCACGACGGCGCTTCCAAGCCCGGTGTGGAGTATCGCATTGGCGGTGGCGGCGGCCCGGGCGCGCGCGCATCCGGGCGGGCGCATATGTCGTACGGCGGGTCGTGGCTGGACGGGGACCTGCGCGCTTTCGTGGGCGTCACCTACTACAACACGGACGGTCCCGAGCTCACGGTCGACGAGCCGCTTATTCTGGGACCGCTGCCTGCGCCGGCTCAAGACGGCTCGAGCCTGCTGGGCCACGCTCCCGCAACGTCCTCCCCGGTCAACGACGACCACTTTTTGAACGTTGCTACTCGGCTCAGCTGGGGGCCCGTGACGCTGTCCGGGTTCACCGGCTTTGAAGCGGAGCGTCGCGAGCTCGGGTCAGGCGGCTCGGTGCTGACCCAGGATCCAAGCCTGATCACCAGCGGGTCCGACCAGCTCCACAACGTGCGTCTGCGGTACTACGACCGCTTCGCCTCCGAGGACTTCGGCGTCAACTTCCAGGCCTACTGGACCAACTGGCAGCTGCACGAGAACCCGTCCGGCATCTTCCCGCGCTCGATTCCACTGGAGACGGGTGGCAAGACCAGCCTGGAGAGCGAGAAGGGCACCACGCGCACCGGCTTCAACGTGGACTTCGACTGGCATCTGCCGTTTGACAACCACCTGCTGGTGGGTGGCGAGATCTTTGCCGACGTCCTGGGCGACGTGCAGCTGACGTCGTTCTATCCGCTCGTGATCACTCAGGATGAGTGCGTTGCGATCGGCTTTCAGTATCGGCCCGACCTCGACCCGGAGCGCCCTTGCTCGCTGGAGCAGCAGGCGCTGGTGGGCCAGGAGCGCTACGTCGGCGCCTTTTACGCGCAGGACGCATGGAAGCTGAGCAATCGCATCGCCGTCAATCTGGGCTTTCGCGGACAGTTCGCCACGACATACGACCCGTCACTGTCCGTGTCCGCCGGCTTCGTCACGCAGCTGACCGATCTGGTCTTCTTGAAGGCGACCTACTCCGAGGGCTTCCGCCCGCCGGACTTTCAGTCGACGGCGACGCGTGCCGGCGTAGCGACGGGCGTGACGGTGGAGGCCAACCCGGATCTGGACGTCGAGTCCAGTCGCGCGGTCGAGACCGAGATCAACGCGGTGCTCTTCGAGAACTCCTGGCCGATCCGGCAGCTGTACCTGCGCGCTGACTACTCGTTTACTCGCATGGAGAACGTGATCGTCTCGCCGGGCGGGCGCTTTGTGAACAGCGGTCTGCGCGACATCCACTCGGTCGAGCTGCTCGGCAAGCTGCACTTCTACGGCGATCACGAGCTGTGGCTGTCTTATTACTTCGTCGATGTTGTGGACTCCGACCTGGGACGGCTGCGAAACATCGCAAACCACATCATCAACGCAGGGGCCCGGGCCAGCCTCTTCGGAGGGCACCTGCAGCTTATGAGCGTGCTGACGGTGCGCGGGTCCATGGAGGACCTCAACCGCACGCAGGACAGTCCGCTGCCCGGTCTGGGGCCGGTCGAGATCGCGGGCGCGTCCTGGGTCGGGCCGACCGGACTGGAAGTGACGGAGATCCCGACGGCGATTCTGCTGCGCGTGGGCGTCGAGGCGCGCGACCTGTGGAACGTGGTGGACGTCGGCGCATGGGTGTACAACGTGCTGGACGTGCAGTACTCCGACCCCGACTTCTTTTTTGACGATCGCATCATGACGCGGCCGCAGCCGAAGCCGGGGCTCAGCTTCTTTCTGCAGGGGGCTGTTCGGTGGTAGACGCCGCCCGGCTGCTGAGTGTGGTGCTGATCGCCGGCGCGCTGGTCGCCGGCTGCGCGGTGGACCGATCGGGCACCGTCGTCGCGCTGACCCTGCGCACGGTGGAAGATCATGGTGACGGGTTTCATTACGAGCTGTTTGCCACAGTCAACGGCGGCGCTGTCTCGCTGCAGAAGTTCGAGTTTCGCGTACCGGCCGCCGAGGAGGGCACCGCCTTTCGCAAAGAGGTCGTCGACCACTTCGACCCGGAGCGCGTGCTGGGGTTGGTGGACGGCTTTGACCAGTTCAGCTTGCCGATCGGCGGTGTCCGTTTTCGCAGCCCGGTCGATCTGCGCGCCGCGACGGGCTTATTCGTGACGCGCGAGCAGGATGGCGATACGGATCCAGCACCCGAGGCGGACGTGATCATGGCGTGCACGCTGGCTGCGGGGGCGCGCGGAACGCTTAGCTGTGTGCTGGCAAGTCCCGCGGAAAAAGGGCTCGGACAGGGAACGGCGACCCTGATCCCGGCCAGCGACGGAGTGAATCCACTGTGAATCGGCTTCTGCTCTCTCTTGTTCTTGTTGTTTGGACCTCGGGCTGCGGGACGACGCTTCCCGAGAAGCGCCCCGTGCTCGATGCGCCCGCGCACCTCGATCTGCCCCCGTTTCAGGTGCACACCCTGGACAACGGGCTGCGGCTGGTCACGGTGGAGAACCACGCGCATCCGATTATCGGGCTGACGGGCTATGTGACCACCGGCGGCCGCACCGAGTCCGAGCATTACGCCGGGGCGCTGCACTTCATCGAGCACCTGGTCTTCAAGGGCGGTACCAAGCGCTTTCCACCGACGGCCTTCCGCAAGCGCATCGCGGCGCTGGGTGACGAGAACGGCGGCTGGACCTGGGACGACGAGATCCAGTTTGGCTTTGAGGTGCCCAAGCTCAATTTCGGGACGGCGCTGGACGTCTTTGCAGAGTCGCTGCTGGAGCTGCAGTGGAGCGAGCGCTGGTTCGAGGACGAGCGAAAGGTGGTGCTGCAGGAGATCGAGAAGGTCAGTGAGCGGCCCTGGCATCGGCTGTGGGCCGCGTGGGACGAGCTGGCTTTTACGCGGCACCCGTATCGGCGCGCGGTGATTGGGGACTCGGACACCATCCGGGCGCAGACGATGGAGGAGCTGGAGCGGTACTACAAGCAGCGCTTCACGCCCAACCACCTGATCCTGATCGTGGTCGGCGACTTCGATACGCCCAGGATGGTCAAGCGTATCGGCGCTCGCTTTGGGCGGTATCAGCGCGGTCCGGCGAGCTTTGAGCTGCCGGATGTCGCCGAGCCCGAGCAGCTGAAGCCCCGCCGCACGCGAGTGGAGTACAAAGGCACACGCAACACGCGCTTTTTGACCGGCTTTCGTACGCCGGGCGCCGCGCATAAAGATACGCCTGCGCTGTTGCTACTGGCCCAGCTGCTGGCGTCGCCGACCGAGGGGCTGTCCGCGTATCTGACGCGCAAGAAGCAGTGGGTCACCACGGTCGATGTCGAGTACTCCTTCATGGTCGATTACGGGCACCTGACCGTGCAGGGCGAGTGCGATACGGCCAACGCGGCGACGGTGCTGAAGTGGCTGAACGAGTACCTGACCTCGCTGTCGGTGCGCCCGTTCAGCGACGCAGCGGTGCGGGAGGCGGCGCGCGAGCTGCTGACGGCCCGCGCGCGGTCCTGGGAGACCTTTGGGGAGCAGGCGCAGGGCCTGGGCTTCTGGATCGAGCGCATGGGCGAGCAGGCCTCCCGGCAGGCAACCGAGCAGCTTTTGGCGCAGACGCCCGAGATGCTGGCGGCGCTGGCGCGTAAATACCTGACCGAGGCGCGGTATGTGGAGGCTGTGATGACTCCGCCCGGCGCAAAATTCGGCGCGGCGGCGACCATCGATGAGCGCAACCCGTCGCCGGCGGTGCCCAACTTGAAGGTGCCGGGATTGTTGCGGTCGTCGCCCGCGGCCCCGTGGAAGTACGGTGAGACCGGGCGCAGCGGCGACGTTGTCCGCTACACCTACGAGTCGGGGCTGACGTTGCTGGTGCGGCCGACCGACGCCAACGGGCTGCTGTCGGTAGTCGCCCATGTCGCGGGCGGGCAGTGGGTTGAGCCCAAAGCGCAGGCCGGGGTGGCGGTGCTGACCGGGCGGCTGCTGACGTCGGGGACCAAGCACTTGAGCGTAAGCCAGTGGGACCGCATCTTGAGCAGCGCTGCGGTGTCGCACTCGACCGAGCTGCGCTTCAGCGAGCGGTCCAACGTGCCGCGCAACGTGCACAGCCGGGACGGGACGGCGTTTGCGCTCAGCGGCACGGCTGACCAGACGGAGACCCTCTTGGCGCTGACGGGGGAGGCGCTGTTTCGGCCGCACTTCCCGCAGCCGGAGGTGGTCAAGGCGCGGCGGGTGCTGATCAACGAGATCGAGTCGCTGGCCGAAGACAACCTGGAGTTCATAAAGCAGGGCTTCTATCAGCTCGTCTTTCCCGACCACCCGTACGGCCGGCCGACTATCGGCGACAAGACCACGGTCTCGCGGTTGACCCGGGCCGACGTGACGGCGTTTCACAAGGCCAACTACGCCGCCGATCGGATTACGGTCACCGTGACCGGGCGTGTGGAGCCGTCCAAGGTGGCTGAGCTGATCGCGCAGCGCTGGTCGGATGCGCCGGACACGAAGGCCGGTCCGCTGCCGCCGGTCGTGACGCCGGCGCCCCGTCCGGTGCCGGAGCGTCGTCAGGTGCTGGAGCGCGGCAAGGACCAGTGGTGCTTGAACATCGGCTTCCCGACGCTGTCCGCGACCGACGGCGACTTTGCCGGCCTGGAGCTGCTGCTCGCCATTGCGCGAGGGCGGCACTTCTACAAATACGTGTACGAGATCGGCACCAGCTATCGCAGCTGGATCAAGCTGTGGCCGCACCGGTCGCCCAGCGTGTGGATTGTGGAGAACGACATCGCCAAAGGCGGCTTTGACGACACGGTCAAGCGCATCCACGCGGACCTGATGAGCTACGCGCGCGGCGTCTTCAGCAAGGAGGACGTGGAGCTGTCGCGTACCCGGCTGCTGAACCGGACGATCCTGGACGCACAGAACGGCATGCTCACCGCCTTTGAGCTGGCTCGCGCCATCGGCCTGGGCCTGAGCTTCGACTACCAGCAGAAGCGGATTCAGGCCTTGAAAGCCGCCACTGTCGAGGACGTCAACCGGCTGGCGCGCCAGGTCTTCGGCAACCCGGAGACCTACGAGCTCATTACCAAATAGCAACTAGAAGCCGGGGTTGTCCCAGAGCTTCATCGCGTACATCGACTGCACCAGCCAGAACGGGGCGCCACAGGCCTCGCGATCGAAGAGGTGGTCGTGGACCATCCACACCACGCCGCCGACGTCGCCGGCCTCTTCCAGGGTTGTGGCGATGTCCTTGCGCGCTTTGAGGGCGGCGCCCGCGCGCATGATGTCCACGACGACCGCGTTCAAGAGGTCGGCGCACGGGCTGAACCACGCGGCGTCGGCCAGCAGATCTTCCAGCGCTCGACCTTCAACGAAGTAGCGTGTCAGCAGGTTCTGGCTGCTCAGCTCGCGATAGAAAGGGCGCCAGTCGCGGCCGCCGGCGCTGGTGGCCAGGCGCGCGGCGACGGTCATCTTCAGCAGGAACAGTCGCGGGTTGGCGTTGTACTCTTTGGGGTCCAGCCCCAGCTCGGCGGGGTCGAACGCGTGCGGCTTTTGGCTCGTCGAGGGGGCGGCTTTGGTCTTGCCCTTGGCTTTGGTCTTGCCCTTGGCTTTGGTCTTCTTCTTGGCCTTAGCGGGCTTGGCCGCTTCGGGCTCAGGCGCCGGCTCGTCTTCCTCGTGCCCGTCCTCTTCCTCGGGCGGCTCCCAGACCGGGATCGGGGCCTCGGGCGGCATGTCCGGCAGGTCTTCCTCGTCTTCGGGCGTGTCGTCGTCGTCCGCCGCCGGAGCGCTGCTGCCGGGCGGGTCGATCGTCGGTGTCGCCGGCGCCGCGTCCCCTTCGGCGGCCTCGGCCTCGGCGCGCTCGTCTTCCTCGTCCTCGAGCAGCTCGTCAACGTCCACGTTGCGGATCGTTTTCATCTCCGCCTTGCCGGACTCGCTCAGGCCCCAGCGGATGCCGATGTACTTGATGTAGCCGCTGGCGGCCATCCACTTGATCCAGTTCTGGAAGTTGGGGAGCGTGACGTACTCCCCCGCGTACACGTAGCTTGTGATCAGCCGGTACAGCTCGTGCGTGGAGTGCAGGCGCCCGCCCCCATCCACGTCCAGCGCCTCAAACACGTATTTGGTCAGAAACTGGTTCCACGCGTTGACCCACATATACAGCGCAGTCTGCTGTTTCTCGAGGGTGTCGCAGGACAGGAACTTGCCGCCGAAGTCCCCGAGCATCGCGTCGGGTTTGGGCGTGCAGCCCAGGAAGTGCATGAGCTCTTCGTACTCTTCTTTGTTGTAGACGTTCCGCTCTTTCATCCAGCTGCGGAACTTCTTGAAGGGGATCGACCCGTCCTGGCGAGCCAATTCGCTGAAGATCGCCTGCATCACCGAGGGGTAGGCCGCCTCGGCGGTGTTTGGAATCGCAGGAAATACCGTACGTTGCGCCATGCGGCGGTTATAGCCCGAAATGCGGGATAGCTCTAGTCGCCGCAGCCGTCGACCGGGACGCAGACCAGCGGTCCGTCCTCTACCAGCACCACACATTTGGCCGTGGGCGGGCATTGCTCGGGGCTGTCCGGGCAGCCCGGCAGACAGGCTTTGGGGCCGCCCAGGCTCAGCGCTACGCATAGATCGCTCTGGTAGATGCAGTCGGTAAAGCCGCTGCACGGCACGCACGCGCCCGCGTCGGGCATCGTGCACCAGGTGTCCGGCTCGCCGCCCTCGTTGATGGCCCACGTCGTCTTGCACGTGCTGCCCGCCGGGCACGAGATCCCCTCGTCGGTCGGGCACGCCGGCATGCACACGTCCACCCCCGCGATAAGGTTGGGCGCACAGTGGGGGGCCGCGGCCGGGCAGGCCTGGTCGGCCCCGCACGCGCAGGTCTTGAATCCACAGATGTCCGTACAGCTGCTGTCGGGGCACCCCGCGTCATCGTCGCAGGTGGACGCGGGCCACGTCCCCGTCTCCGGGCAGGTGCTCCAGACCGATTCGTCGACGCAGCCCGGCACGCCGTCCGGAGAGCCGGAGGGGCAGTAGAAGTCCGCCGCCGAGAGCGGGTCCGCGCCGGCCCAACCCAGCGCTTGAATACGGCACTGAACGCTGTCCCCGGTCAACGCGTTCGTGGCCCCGTCGGTGGGCAGCAAGACGCACGCTGTGAAGCACTCGGCCTCGTTGGGGTACAGCTCGTTTTCGGTCGTGCAGTTTTGCAGGGCGACACCACAATAGTTGATGCACCAGGTCCCACAGACGTTGCCGCCCGTCGCCCCGGCTTTGCCGCAGAAGACCGCCGGGCTCAGCTCCAGCGCCTTGAGCACCTGGGCCATGCGGCAGCCGATCGTGTTCTCGTTCTCGTCCTCAAACGTCCCGACGGGCCACTTAGCGCCCTCGGCGCAGTAGCTGATGCACTGGGCCTCGCTGGCGTACTGCGCCAGATCGCCGACACAGGCGCTCATCACGGCCGCGCAGTAAGACTCGCAGTCCGGCGCCGCTGGGGGCTCAGGGACGCTGCATATGCCGGTCTCCAGGTCGCAGTCGGACCCGGTCCCGCAGGTGCCGCAGTCGCCGTCGCAGCCATCCGGACCGCAGGATTTGCCGTCGCATTGCGGCTTGCACGTGCACTGGCCTTTCTTACACGCCAGGCCGTTCTCGCACTCGCCGCAGACGCCACCGCACCCATTTGGGCCACAGACCACGCCCTCGCACAGCGGACGGCAGCAGGTGCTGTCGGCCAGGCACACCTCGTCGTTGGTGCAGCCGGGGCAGATGCCGCCACATCCGTCGGCGCCGCACTTCTTCTCGCAGTCCGGCGTGCAGCACACCCCCTGTGGCGCGCACACCAGGCCTTCAGGGCACTGGCCGCAGCTACCGCCGACGCCGTCGCCACCACACTCTTTGACCGGCGCGCCGTTCCCGCCGCAGTCGGGCAGCGTGCAATAGCCCTCGACGCATACGGCCTCCTCCTCGCACTGCGCAAAACAGGCCTGTGCGCCGCAGTTGAACACCGAGTCGCACCGGCATTGGTCGTTGACGCACGCGAACGAGTCCGGGCACGCGCCGCACGAGCCGCCGCAGCCATCCGCGCCGCACTCCTTGCCCGAGCAGCTGGGCGTACAGCAGCTTCCGCCCTTGCAGACATCGCCGTTGGGACAGTTGCCGCAGGAGCCCCAGCAGCCGTCGCCTCCACACTCACTGCCTTCGCAGAAGGGGACGCATGCGCAGGCGCCGTCCGCGCAGTCGAAGCCGACCGGGCACGTGCCGCAGATGCCACCGCACCCATCCGGACCGCACGTATTCAGTCCGCACTCGGGCACGCACAGACACACCCCCTGCGCGCAGACGTCGTCGACCTCGCACGTGCCGCAGCTGCCGCCGCAGCCGTCGGGCCCGCAGGTCCTGGCCGTGCACTCCGGCGTGCACTCGGTGGGCGGACACCCGGACAGAACGACGCCCAGCGCCAGCATCGCAAGGGCGCGGCTCACGGCACGTCCAGCGCGGGCACAAACGGCGCGGAGAAGACCACCCGATATGCCTTAGCCGCCTCGGCGTCGATGCACGGATCGGGGTAGTCGTCGCGCTGATGACACACCGGCAGGGCGACCGGCTCCACGCGGCGGACGAACACCGAGTCCGGGTCCGGCACTTCATCACCGTCCGTGTCCAGCGGCGTGCCCGACCCGCTCACCACCTTGGGGCCCAGCACCAGGTCAAACGCCTGGTTGGTGATCGGGGCGATGTTGAAGAAGTGGCCTGTCGCCTCCCAGGCGTAGTCGGCCGGTTCGCCGTCCGCAGCGACAGAGAATGGCTCGCCATCCACCTCATAGACCAGGTCCGCGGCCCCCGAGGCCAGCGTGAGCGCGTCCGGGTCCATCGGCTCTGAGAAGACCACCACCAGGGTGTCGCCGTTGCGCCACAGCCCGATCACGCGCGGCGCAGACCGCGTCGAGAACGTCAGCGGCGGCGGTACCCGAATGCTCCACATGAAGTTGTGGCGCCACTCGTCGTAGTCCGGGAAGGCCAGCACGTAGCGCGTGTCGGGCTCCAGGCCGCCGATCGGCGTCAGCGTGACCGTCCCCGAAGACACCTTCGTGACCTCGATGCCCAGCTTCACGGGCGTGTAGTCCGGCGCCCGCAGCAGCGAGACCCAGTCGGTGTTGATGTCCGCGACCAGGTCCCAGTGCAGCCCGCGGACCCGCAGCTTGAGGTCCGTCGGCACCGCCGTCTGCTGATCAAACACATTCTTCAGCGGCCAGATCGTGGGCATCGTGACGGTCTGGATCTGCGGGGTCGCTTTGACCGGCGACTTGTCGGGCGGCAGGTCCACGTCCACCAGGAAGCAGCCGGGTCCCAGCAGGGCCAGCGTCGCGCAAAGCAGCAGTGCCGGGAAGCCGCGCGTCATTCAGGGATCGGTCACCGGCAGCACGTCGCCCGCACTCAGCGCCAGGTCGTAGCGGCGCAGCCCGAAGTCGCCGTCCAGCGCCGTGATGACGCCCGAGGAGACGTCCAGCGCGTTCACCCGGCCGACAAACATGGTCGTCGCGATCAGCGCGCCATCCGTCGCGCTCACCGCCAGCAGCTCGGAGGTGTAGGTGCTGTTGTCAAACGCTCCCATCACCAACATATCGTCCGCCACTACGGCCGACGTGTACACCCGCTGCGGCAGGATTATCGTCTTGGACGCGCTTGCCAGGCCGGCGTCGTCGATCGCCAGGAGGGTCCAAACGGCCTGCCCGTCGCCTGTCCGTGGGCACAGCAGCGCCATCTTGGCCGCGCTGATCAACAGCCGAGCCTCTTCCGACACACACGCGCCCACCTGGGTTGCCCCCAGCGGCACGGGGATCGGCGTGCTGACGTCCAGGGTGTGCAGCTGTCCGGTCAGCCGATCGTAGGCAAGCAGCCGATCGCCCTCGCGATGAAGCGTCGCGTTTCCGGGAAAGCCGTTGGGGAAGCTGGTGGCGCCGATCAGCGTGCCGTCCGCCACGCTTACCGCCAGAATGCTGCGTGTCACCCCGTCCGCGAGCCAGGCGGTCGCGCCATCGGTCCCCAGGCTGCGTACGTTGGCCGTCGGTGGGGTCAGCGTCTCCACTGCGACCTCATCCCCAGCCCAGCCTGCGCGCGCGACCCGCCCGTCGTCCGCCACCATGAACAGTCCGCCTCCGTACCCGACCGCGCTGCGCAGCGTCTCTCCAAAAACGAAGGACGCCGTCGTAATCCCCTGGCCGTCGACCACGCGATGCCTGCCGTCCGTGCCGTGCACCACCAACTGGCCGTCCAGCCGGCTGAGGCCGTCGTCGCGGTTCGGCTGCGCGTATCCCACTGCGGTGCGCGGCCAGACCGGATTCGCGATGTCGTAAATCGCCAACGCGCGTGTATCGGCGCCTCCCAGCCCATAGAGTCGTGTGGCATGGGCCACGAGCCGCACGTCGTTAGCCGCTGCGCTCTCCCCGTCGATCTGCTTGGACCACGGCAGCGCGTCCGCGTGCACCCCGGCCACGCCCGCGTCGGGGTCTGCGAGATATGCCACCCCGTTGTCGCCCACGACCGCCGCGGCCGCGCCTATGACGCCCAGATATCCGACGGGCCCGTCCCCCAAACGAAAGCCGAGGATGGCGTTGCCGGACGTGACCAACACATCTCCGGCAGTCGTCCCGCTGACGGCGGTGGCGGCGCCGAACGGCATCGGGGCGAGGGTCGCAGCCTCCGTAGTGCCATCGGGGAGCAGCGGCAAGCGGTGCACGGTGTCGCATGCCGCGACGTGGACCGCGCTGTTGGTGATGTGGACGCCGACCGCAAAGCCGGCCGCGTTGATGGTCGTCGGCAGCTCAGCGGCGCCCAACTGCGCCAGACCGACGCCTTCGGATCCGAGTGCAGCGACCAGCAAGTCGCCGTGCCCGTGCACGTCCATGACCCGCGTGGCGTCGTCGAACAAAGTGACCGCGCCGGACTCGATCAGCAGGCCATCCTCGCCGACGGCGTACCCGACGAGCCCCTGGTCGATCGTCGCGATCCAAAGCCGGTTGCCGGCAAAATGGGCCGCTATCGGGTGCCCGGCCACCGCCTGCAGGCCCACGCGTACCGGAGCGTCCGGGTCGCTCAGGTCCAGCGTCCAGACGTATACCCCGTCGACCAGCCACGCCCGGTCGCCGTCGGCGGCGATGTCCTTGAAAGTGGGCGTCAGAAAGCGCGCGGGGTAGGTCTCGGCGGTCGGGTTGCCGTCGCACACGCCGGGGGGCGCGCTCACCACGCTGCCGTCCGGCGCCACGGTCGGGGCATACGCCGTCTCCGGGTTCCACGGGGGCGCCAGGTTGTGGTTGTTGTTGCTGCCGAACGGCGGCAGCGCGATCGAATCGCCGAAAAAGCCGATATCCTGGGTACACGCGTGGAGCAGGCACACGACGAGGACCGCCAAGAAGCTGGACCGTGGTTTCACGAACCCCCCTTTTGTCGCCGCGCCGACAACGACTATACGATAAAACCCCCGTGAGGATCCTCTCGTGAGCGTACAGATCGAAATCGTGCCGAGCCTCGACGACGTGCCGGCCGCACAGTGGGACGCGCTCACCGGCGACGGGGACCCGTTTGTCGAGCACGCCTTTCTGCGCGCGTTGGAGACGTCCGGCAGCGTCGGACCGCGGACGGGCTGGTCGCCGTGTCACGTGCTGGTGCGCCGCGACGGCGAATTGGCCGGTGCGGCGCCCCTGTACGCCAAGACCAACAGCTACGGTGAGTACATCTTCGACTGGGCGTGGGCCAACGCGGCCAGTCAGCTCGGCACCGCCTACTATCCCAAGCTGGTCAGCGCCGTGCCGTTTACGCCGGCGACCGGGCGACGGCTGCTGGTCGCCGATGGTGCGACGTCCGGGGAGGTCGTGGACGCGCTGCTGGCCGGCATGTCCACCATGGTGGAGGAGGTCGACGCGTCCTCGCTTCACCTGCTGTTCGTCACGGAGGCGGAGCGTACGTCCCTGGCGGACAATTATGGCCTGCTGCCGCGCCTGACATACCAATATCACTGGGAAAATCAGGGGTACGCCACCTTCGAAGACTACCTGTCTACGTTTCGCCACGGCGCGCGCCGTCAGGTCAAGAAGGAGCGGCGCGAGGCGATGGCGTCCGGGCTGGAGATCCGTACTCTGACAGGCGACGAGATCACCGACGAGATCGCGGCCACCGCCTATCGCTTCTATCGCGACACCACAGCCCGAAAAGGGGCCATCGCGTACCTCACCGCCGACTTCTACGCCGAGCTGGCGCGCAGCCTGAAGCACCGGGCCGTGCTCAACCTCGCCACCGACGCAGGCCGTCCGGTCGCGGGCGCGCTCAGCTTTGCCAAAGGCGGCTACCTGTTCGGCCGCTACTGGGGCTGTATCGAGGACTACGACAAGCTGCATTTTGAGCTGTGTTACTACGCCAATCTGGCGCTGTGCATCGATCGCGGCTGGACGCGCTTCGAGGCGGGCGCCCAGGGCCAGCACAAGATCAAGCGCGGTCTGATGCCGTCACCCACGTACAGCGCGCACTGGCTGCGTCACGAGGAGCTGCGTGACGCCATCGCCAACTACCTGCCGCGCGAGGCCGCGCAGAATCAGTACGAGATGCGCATGCTCGCCGAGCGGGGGCCGTTCAAGCGGGGGTGATCTCGTGCACTGTAGGCTCGGCGAACGCCAGACGCCGGCTCATCACCTCGATCGCCTCGGGATTGCTGTCGACGAGCACCGCGCTGCGGCCGTTGCGGAGGGCGCTCTCGCCGAAGGTGCCGCTGCCCGCAAAGAAGTCGAGCAGCCGGTCGCCCGGGTTTGAGTGCACGCGCACCAGCCGGTTGATGATCCCCAGCGGCTTCTGGGTGGGGTACCCGGTCTTCTCTTTGCCGTTGGGGCTGACGATCGTGTGCCACCAGGTGTCGGTCGGCGTCTTGCCGCGCTTGGCCTTCTCGGGACCCACCAACGAGGGCGCCATGTACGGGATGCGGTCGATGTCGTCGTACCGATACGTGTAGCGCTTGGGGTCCGCGGCGTACCATAGGATGTTGTCGTGCTTGGGCGACCAGCGCTTCTTGGTGCGCGCCCCGTAGTCGTAGGCCCAGATGATCTCGTTGATGAACCGATCGCGCCCGAAGATGTTGTCCAGCAGCACCTTGGCGTAGTGCACCTCGCGGTAGTCCAGGTGCAAAAAGAAGGTGCCGGTCGGGCTCAGCAGGCGGTGGGCCTCGACCAGTCGCGGCTCCAGAAACGCCATGTAGTCGCTGAAGGTGTCGGCGTACGCCTTGGTGCCCAGCCGCACGGTCCGATACCGCCTGCCTGCAAAGCCCGTGCGGTCGCCGTCGTCGTCGCGAACGGTCTTCATCACCGTCCGCTCCTGCGCTCGTCCGGTGTTGAACGGGGGATCGATGTAGATCAGCTGAAACGAGCCGTCGTCGAAGCGTCCGAGCACGTCCAGGTTGTCGCCGTGATAGATGTCGAGCTGCGGGTGGGCCGCGGTCACCGCTTGAGAACGACCGTCTGCCCTTCGATGGCGCCGATAACCTCGAGACTGGAGCCGCGATCGGCGGCATGTGCGCGACACATCTCGACTTTGGCGTCGACGCCCGCGTCATCCTGCATCGGGTCGTGGCTGAAGAGGGCGAAGCGCTTGGCGCCGGCCGCGATGGCGACCTCAACAGCGTCCGTACAGGAGCTGTGGCCCCAGCCGACCTTGCCGTTGTACTCGTCGGGAGTGTACTGAGCGTCGCCGATGTACAGGTCGGCGTCCTGGACCAGCTGCACCAGGCGCTTGTCCAGGCGCGTCCCGATGCCGGTCTCGTCGCCGTCGGGCAGTGTGTGCCGGAAGAGGCCCGTAAACGGCTCGGTGTCCGTGGCGTATGCGACGACGGTATCGCCGACTACGATGCGATAGCCCAGCGTGACGCCGGGGTGGTTCATGAACTCCACGTCGATCGTAAACGGGCCGACCGTAAAGGTGTCGCCGACATCGGTGACGTCGATCTGCGCGGCCATGTCGCCCAGCGCAACCGGGAAGTACTCGGGATCCATCTGCCCGCGCAGGACCTTGTCCAGCGGCTTGGACAGCGATCGCGGGCCGTAGACGTGCACCGTGTTGCCGGGGACGTACGCCGGAACAAAGAACGGGAAGCCCTGGATGTGATCCCAGTGCGTGTGCGTCACCAGCAGATCCACCTCGAGCGGCGCGCCCCGTGCCTCAGCCTGGAGGATGAGACCCAGCTTGCGGATGCCGGTGCCGGCGTCCAGCACCAGGGTGTGGCGCCCGTAGCTGACGGTCAGGCAGGGCGTGTTGCCGCCGTAGCGGATCGTCTCGCGTCCGGGGGTGGAGATCGAGCCGCGTACGCCCCAGAAGGCGACATGCACGGAGTCGATCTGCTCCTGCAGCGCGGTACGGATGTCTTCGGGCTGCAGCGGCTTCTGGAGAAAGGCGTTGGCGCCCAGCACCAGGGCTTTGCGCTGGTCCGACTCGTAGATCTTGGCGGAGTGCACCAGGATCGGCGTGCGATACGTGGCCAGCGCGCCGCGCAGCTTCTGGATGACCTCGAACCCGTGCATGCGGGGCATCATCAGGTCGACGATTATCGCGTCGTATCGGGTCGCAGCAGCAGCTTCGATGCCGGCGGCGCCATCGTCTGCGACGTCGACCTCGTACCCTGCTTCGCGAATGGCCTTAGCTGTCAGCTCCTGGAAGATTTCGTCATCTTCGATCAGGAGAATCTTCGGTGTCATCCTGGACAGACCCACGTTTTCGTTGCCCTGCGATCCGGCTGATATTCGCACACTAAGGCGGTTCGCAAAAGATGAGCACACAAAAGCCTGCAGCTATCCCTTAATGGGGAGCCCCAACAGACCGATTCCCCAGGCATGATTGGGGTCAGCCTATGCATGATAGTGCGCAACGAAGAGTCACGCTTGAAGGCGTGCCTCGAAGCGGCGACCCCCTGGGTAGACGAGATCTGCATCGTCGACACCGGCTCTACCGACGACACCGTTCGCATCGCCCGCCGCATGGGCGCCCGTGTAGAGCGCTTCGAGTGGCGCGATGACTTCGCCCGCGCTCGCAACGTCTCTTTGGAGATGGCCACCGAGTCCTGGGTTCTCGTTTTGGATGCAGACGAGACGCTGACCTCGGCGAGCGGACCCGCGATGCGCGAGGCCATCTGTGATCCCAACGCCCAGGCTTGGAGCGTCACAATAGATAACATCGATCCTCAGGGGCGCATCACCCCCAGCGCGTCCGTGCGCTTGTTCCGAAACCGGCCGGAGATCCGCTTCAACCGCCCGGTATATGAGTCTGTGAGCGACAGCTTGCGGGCACTTCAGATCACCACCGTCAACCCCTGTGACGTGCACTTACATCACGTCGGAACCCTCCCGGAGGTCCTTGCCATGACGGACAGGCACAGCCGCAATCTCGCTATTCTCAAACGTCGTGTCGCGGAAGAGGGAGAGGACGTCTTCTCTGCCTATCAGCTGGCGTGCTCCCTGCGCGCGACCGCCGATTACGACGAAGCAATGGACGCCTGGGAGTCGGCCTTCCAGAACGTCCAGCAGCTGCCCAGGGCGGAGCGCCGCACCTATCCGTGGCTGCCGCTGATGTACGACGGCTACGCTGAGGCGTTGGTCAACGAGGGCGACCTGACGTCAGCGCTGCGCGTGGTCACCCGTGGTCTCGCCGATCTGCCGAACGCCGTGGAGCTCATCTGGCGTCGCGGCGACATCGCGTATCGAGTGGGCGACAACGAGGCGGCGGGCCGCTATTTCCGCGCCTGCTTCCGCCCGCGCGCGATCGAGATAAATTACGATACCGATCTCCAGTCTCGCACCGTGCGTCCGGCTCATGGGCTGGCTCGGCTGGCGATGGACAACCGCGACGCTCGCGAGGCCATGCGGCACATCGACCGTGCGCTGCGCTTCGACTCCGACTTCTATCCGGCGCACTGCCTGGCGATTCGCGCGCTGCTCATAATGGGTGACGGCGAAGGCGCCACGCGCCGCCTGGACGAGCTGCTCTCGACCGCACCCAAGTCACCGACTGTCCGTCTTCTGGGCGGCGAGCTGGCGTGGATGCAGCGCGACACTGACGCCGCGCTGGAGCTGTGGGGCGAGCACGAGACCGTCTCCGAGGTCGGGCACCGCGCGCTTTGCTGGGTGGCTGTCGCTGAAGCGGCCTCCGGGGATTACGAGGCTGCGGCCGCGCGCGTGACACAGATCAAAGATCGCGATCTCGGCTGTGCCGCGGCGCGCCTGATGGTCGCCGTCATCACCGGCTCGCCTTATCAGCGGAGCAACGCACTGCGTAGCGCCCGTCTGCTCAAGGGCCTGATCGGCTGGCTGCGAGAGCTGCTGGCGACCGAGGCCGACGACGCGCTCGACCGCTTTGCCGTCAACGCCCAGCATTATGCGGCAGAGGTGCCCGGCATCGAGACGTTGCTGTCCCGCGAGGATCAGGCCATCGCCCAGGCCTGAATCGGCGCCCCGCCCCGTATGGTAGTATCGGCCGCCATGAGCGACCGGACCATCGAGTTCTTCTTCGACATCGGCTCCCCGTACAGCTATCTGGCATCGACTCAGGTCGCGCCGCTGTCCGAGCGCACCGGCGCGCCGGTTCGGTGGCGTCCGTTCCTGTTGGGCGGGGTCTTCAAGGCCAGCGGCAACACCATGCCCGCCAGCGTGCAGCCCAAGGCGCGATGGATGCTGGGGGATCTCCAGCGTTGGGCCCGGCACTACGATGTGCCGTTCAAGATGTCGTCGCGCTTTCCGCTCAACACCCTCATGACCCAGAGGGCGCTTGTCGCTTCGGGGCGCATCGGCGGCGAGAGCGCCGTCGATCCTTTTGCGTGCGCGCTTTATGAGGCGTATTGGGTGCAGGATCGCAACGTCGCTGACCCGACCGTCATCGCGGAGATCGCCGGCGCTGTCGGCCTGGACCCAGACGCCGTGCTGGCCGGCGCGGCCGAGCAGGAGAGCAAGGACCGCCTGCGCGCGGACACCGACGAGGCCGTGAAGCGCGGCGCGTTTGGTGCACCGACCTTCTTTGTGGGCGACACGATGTTCTGGGGCAACGACCGCCTCATGCTCATCGAGGCCATGCTCTCCTCCTAGGGTCCTTGGGGCGGCGCCTTCCACTTGTTGTCTTTGTTTGCATCAACGCGGTGCTGTATCTGGCGTTGTACGTCCACCACCTCACGCGCCTTGTCGGGCTGGCGACCGATCCCCTGTCCGCGGCGACACTGGCGTCCTTTATCGCGTACTCGGCCGTCTTCCTGCTGCTTGCCGGTGGGCTGATCTTCGCCGTCGGCGCGCTCAGCGAACGCGCGGCCGCGGTGCTGGCGGTTGCGCTGGCGCTGGCGATGTTCATCGATGTGCGGGTCTACGAGATGCTGGGGGTGCATCTCTACTCGCCGGTGTCCCTGGACGCGCTGAACAACCCCGGCGTGGGGCGCGAGTTTCAGCTGGGTACCGGCACGTGGCTGGCGTTCTTTGGGCTGGTCGTGGTCGGGTTGGCGTCGGAGCTGGGGCTGATGCATGTGCTGCGCCTGCGTCTGAGCGGGCGGACCGACAGCGCCGGGCTTGTTCGGCGACTGGCGGCAGGTCTCGGGGGGCTGCTGGTGGCCTGTCTGGTCGTCACGGCCGTGCTGTGGCCGCGTGAGCCCACAGCGAGCGATAGGCTTCTGGTCGACGCGATGCCGCTGTATCAGCTGGTCTTCGGGCAGACGGGCTTCGATCCGGAGGAGGTGGGCGTGGCCTATCCGGGCGACGTGGGCGAGTCGCCACGGCTCAGCCGACGCCCGTCCATCGTGTTTGTCCAGGTCGAGTCGCTGCGCGCAGATGCGTTTACCGATGTGCTGATGCCTCGCGCCCGCGCGTTTGCCAACGCCAACGGCTGCATCACGTCACAGCGCCACTACTCGGGCGCTCACACCACCGAGTTCGGGACGTTTGCGCTTCTCTATGGGCTGGACTCCTATCACTTTCCGCCGTTTGCGCCCAAGGAGGTGCCCAGCTACCCGCTCACGGTGCTCGAGGACAACGGCTATCGGACGCTGGGGCGCTCGGGGTCGGCGCTGAAGGACTGGAATGACGCAGGATTCGTCGTCGACCAGCTCGGCGACTACGAGGAGTTTCTGGACGAGAAGACTCACGAGGGCGACAGGCGCGTCGTGGACAGCGTCACGGCATTTGCTGCCGAGCGGGATGCCGCGCAGCCGTTCTTTCTCTTCGTGTTCTTGAACGCCACGCACCACAACTACATGTATCCGCCCGAGCACGAGCGGTTCACGCCGGTCATGGCGTCCGACTACAACCACTTTCTAGGTGACGACGCGCTCGCCGAGCACCGCGAGAAGATCACCAATCGGTACAAGAACGCCGTGGGCTACGTGGACGCGCTCTTCGGCGAGATCACCGCGGCATTTTCGGAGCAGGTCGCGCGTGGTGAGCTGATCGTGGTGCTGACCGGCGACCATGGCGAGGAGTTCTGGGAGCACGGGCTGCTGGGGCACGCCGCCTCTACGTTTGTCGACGAGCGAATTCGCGTGCCGCTGGTGCTGTGCATTCCGTCACAGGAGCCTCGCGAGCTGACCCTGTCCGGTCATGTCGACGTGTGGCCCACCGTCCTGGCGAGCCTGGGGCCGCAGCCGGCCGCGCCGAGCAGCACCTGGTCCAATGGGGCGTCCCTGCTGGGCGACGTCGCTGGGAGCGAGCGCGTCTTTGTCGGCGGGCTGGACTTTCCCTACCGCAGCCGGTCGGCCTGGATCGCGGATGCAGCCTCCGCCCACCGCGTGGAGCTGTGCTCGGGCCCAACGCTGTGCTCGACGGCCCCCAAAGCGGCGTTGGAGGCGTTGCGCACCCGCATGGGGCGGTTTCTGACCTTCTCGTGGTAGGCCGCGGTACACTCGCGGCGTGACGGCGAAGATGGGCTACCGGACGATCGATCACACGGCGGATCTGGCGCTGGAGGTGTGGGCGCCGACCCAGGCGGCGCTGCTGGCTCACGGGGCTCGCGCGCTGGTGGCCCAGTTGACCGATGACGCCACGATCGAAGCGACGGCGGAGCGCCACGTGTCTCTGTCGGCGCTGGACCCGGAGGACAGACTGGTGGTGTGGCTGAACGAGGTGCTCTTCATGGCGGTGACCGAGGGCTTTCTGTTTGCGTCCGGCGACCCGGTGCTGACGGCGGACGGACTGGACGCGCAGGTGTGTGGAGAGCCGCACGCCGCCGATCGCATCACCAGCGAATTGAAGAGCGTCACCTACCACGACCTGTGCCTGGACGAGCGCGACGGCGGCTGGTTCGCTCGGCTGATCGTCGATGTCTAAGCTCAAGTTCCAACAGCTGGACGACTATCGTTGGCGTATCCCGCGCGAGGGCAAGATGCGCGTACCCGGCCTGGTGTTCGCGTCCGAGCGCATGATGCGCGACATCCGCAGTGACAAGAGCCCGGAGCAGGTGGCCAACGTGGCGCACCTGCCGGGCATTCTGTCGCACTCGATCGCCATGCCCGACATGCACTGGGGCTACGGCTTTCCTATCGGCGGCGTGGCGGCGTTCGACGAGCAGGACGGCGTGCTGTCCCCAGGCGGCGTCGGCTACGACATCAACTGCGGCGTGCGATTGCTGCGCTGCAACCTGACGCGCGACGAGGTGGCCGGCCGGCTGGACGACCTGTCGCTGGCTCTGCATCGCGCGATTCCGTCGGGCGTCGGGTCACGCAGCCCGCGACGGCTGACCGAGGCCGAGCTGAGCGCCGTGTTGCACCAGGGCGCGCACTGGGCGGTCGACAACGGCTTCGGGCGGGCGGCGGATCTGGACGTGATCGAGGAGGGCGGCCGCTTTCGCTCCGCCGATGAGTCCGCGGTCTCCGACAGGGCACGCCAGCGGGGGCGGCCGCAGCTGGGCTCGCTCGGCTCCGGCAACCACTTCTGCGAGCTTGGCGTGGTTGCCCAGGTCTACGACGACGAGGCGGCGCGCGCGTATCGACTGGCGGAAGGGCAGCTGACTGTGATGATCCACTCCGGCAGTCGGGGGTTTGGTTATCAGGTCTGCGACGACTCGCTGCGCCGGATGATGAAGGCGTCCAAGAAGTACGGTATCGAGCTGCCGGATCGCCAGCTGTGCGCGGCGCCGTTGCAGAGCCCGGAGGCCGCGGAGTACTTCAAGGGCATGGCGTGCGCCATCAACTACGCCTTCGCCAACCGGCAGATGATGACCCACTTCGTGCGCGAGGCGGTGGCAGGTTTCGTCGGGCGGTCGCAGACCAGCCTTGGACTGGAGCTGGTCTACGACGTGTGCCACAACATCGCCAAGTGGGAGGAGCACGTGATCGACGGCAAGCAGCGCCGTGTCTGCGTGCATCGCAAGGGCGCGACGCGCGCGTTTGGTCCGGGTCATGAGCAGGTGCCGCGGCGCTATCGCAAGGTGGGGCAGCCGGTGCTGGTGCCGGGCGACATGGGCCGCTACAGCTTTGTTCTGGCAGGCACCGAGCAGGCGATGAGCGAGACGTTCGGGTCGTGCTGTCATGGCGCAGGTCGCCGCCTGTCGCGGGCCAAGGCCAAGAAGCTGGCGTCGGGGCGGTCGATTTTTCGAGAGCTGCAGGACAAGGGGATCTGGGTTCGCAGCGACAGCAAGCGGACGGTCGCCGAGGAGATTCCCGAGGCCTACAAGGACGTGGCGGACGTGGTGGAGGTGATCGTTGGCGCCGGTATCGCAAGAAAGGTGGCGCGGTTGGAGCCGCTCGCGGTAGTGAAAGGCTGATGGCCGCGCCGACGCTTTACCAGTTCAGCTACTCCCCGTACTGCGAGAAGGTCCGCTGGGCGCTTGATTACAAGACCGTGCCCTGGCACCGCGAGAGCATGCTGTGGGGGCCGCACCTGCCGCGCATGCTGGCGATGACTGGACAGCGTTACGTGCCCGTGCTGGAGTTCGGCGGTGGCGAGCGGATTCTGGACTCCACGCGCATCATCAAAGCGCTGGAGGATCGCCATCCCACGCCCGCCCTGTACCCGAGCAAGGACACCCAGCGTGAGCGTGCGCTGCGCATCGAGGACTTCTGCGATGAGGAGCTGGGGCCGCCGCTCAAGCGGGTCATGCTGTTTCATCTGCTCCCGCACACGCGCTATCTGTCCACGTTGCTCAGCGTCGGGTCCGGGTCCGGGCGCCGGCGCACCTACCGGGCTATGTTCGCCGGCGTTCGGATCGCGATGCGCACCGCGATGGGGCTGACGGCGCGCCGCATGGACAAGGCCCAGGCCCAGCTGGACTCCGCGCTGGACCGGCTGGAGTCGGAGATCGCGAGCGACGGCTATCTGGTTGGCGGCGCCTTCTCGATCGCCGATCTCACGGCGGCTGCGATGCTCTCGCCGCTGCTGCCTCCGCCGTTCACACCGTATCGGTTGCAGGACTCGCTACCGACCGAGGCGCGGGCCCACCGAGACGCCTACGCGCAGAGGCGCGCGATCACGTGGGCGTGCGAGATCTACGAAAAGCATCGCGGGGTGTGCATGTCTGAAGACCGGGAGTTCCAGGGCTCCAGAGTGATCTAAAACGCTACGGCTGGATCTCGCGTAGGGTCTCGATCAGCGTGTCGACATCGACCTCGGTTTCGATGCGCAGTCCGTCCGCCGTCTCGCTGAGCTCGCCGTTTTCCAGCGCCTGCAGGGCCAGGTCGCGCAAGTGCTCCTTGCCCATGATCGAGGTGCGGTTGGAGAGGTCCTTGACCAGCGCGTCCCGCTTGTCCTGCCAGCCGTTGAGCATCCACTGCACGCGCTCGGTGCCGCCGAACGTCTCGGCCGAGCCCTCGTAGCTGACCGCGACCCGGGTGTCGATGACCGCCCGCACCCAGTGAGGCTGATCGCTCCACGTGATGTTGACCTCGAGCGTGGGCAGCGTGCTGGGAATGGAGCCGGCGCCGGAGACGGCATCACCGATTCGGCTGACGGACTCGTACACTTTCTGAGCGGCCGCATGCAGTGGCTTCTCGCTGGTGGTCGCCGCGGTCGTGCCGGCCAGGACGCCGTGCGGCCAGACGTAGGCGTAGAACAGCCGGTCGTCCTGGCGTCCGGCCAGGATTGCGACCCGCGGGCTCAGCTCGGTGCGCTTGATCTCGGTGACGCCCTTGAGGGTTTTTTCGATCAGCTGGGCGACATCGGTGGCCGGCACGGACGCTCCGACCACGACCTCAAACGCGGAGTCGGGCTGCTTGTCCTCGCCCATCGCGTCCTTCATCTCCTCTTCGAGGGCCTCGAAGTACCCGATGAGCTCGACGGCGCGCGTGCGTGACGAGACCAGGGACATGCCGGCCATCGTGTAGCTGCCTTCCTGAACGCTGCCGCCCGTCGTCCAATAGGTGAGTCCGTCCAGTGCGCGAACGGGATCCACGCCAGTCTTTGTGTTGAGCGCTTCGTAGCGTGCTTTGCCGGCGGACGGCAGGGCGTCGATCAGCGCTTCGGCCAGACCCGACTGGACCAGCGGGTTCAACTCCAGCTGAACGCGCATGGATGCGTCCTGTGGGATGAGCTCGGCGATAGCGGGCAGCGTCAGGCGCCCCGGGCCGCGCTCCAGCATGTCCTGCTGGGATGCGGTGAGGCCGGCTTTTCCCATCTTCGGTGGCGCGTTGACCACCTTGCCGGTGCCGACCGTGCCCGACGTCGCGCAGCCGGGGGACGTCAGCACCATGGCGGTGGCCACGGTGACGAGCAGCATCTCAGACCGTATGCACATGCCCCGGACGGTAGTGGCCGTAATCGTTGTGGTCAAGCACAGATGACAGTTGACCCCACCTGCTGGGGTCAAGAAACCCCTGTGTTTATATGGGCTTATGGGTTGACAGGTGCGGCGCGACGCAGTACGGTACAAGCATGCCAGATTATGCGCCGAGGAAGGATGCTCGCCAGCCCACTGTAGACCCGTCGCCCAAGACGACGACGGGTCGGACGCAGGTTGCCGGCGGCTCGTACCAGCAGCAGCAGGCCAACGTACAGATGAGTGGCAAGGGCGCCGATGTCGTCGGTCCGATCGGCCGCATCTTCAACCGGATCCTGGGGCTCGCGGACAACGCCAAGGGCACCGCAGGCCGGGCTTTCTCCAACGCGCAGCTGCGCAACTACCTGGACAAGAACCTGAAGCTGGCCGAGGACGAGTGGTTCCGCGGCAAGAAGCTCAGCGGCGTGGCCGACAAGCTGATGGAGACGCTGGATACGGACAAGGACGGCAAGGTCGGCTGGCCCGAGTTCCAGGCTTTCCAGGCCGACATCCTGACCAGCATTGCCCCAGGCGCGAAGAAGGGCGACTCGGCGGCCAGCGTGGCGCGCTCCGCGGGCGCTAACTTCGACAAGATGGACAACGACAAGAAGAACGGCTCACTGAACTACGATGAGCTGTTCGAGGGCACCAAGAAAGAGCTGCCCAAGGACACCGACCACGCGGACCTGATCGCCCAGCTGGGCGCCCGAATCGCGCTGGATGCGGTCGACACCGACCAGCGCAAGACGGACATCAAGAAGCGGACGCTCAGCAAAAATGAGTGGACGACCGCCGCCTCCCAGATGGCGGGCAATTAGACCCCTAAAGGTCCTTAGACCGTCCCACCGAGCTGGGTCACCAGCGTTTTCAAGTCATTGACGTTGTCGTAGGCGATCACCAGTGTGCCGCCCTTGCCGCGGGTTTTGGTGCGGATGTCGACCTTGCGGCCGAAGTGATCCGCCAACCCGGTCGCCAAGCGACGGCGCTCCGCGCGGAACGGGTCCGTCTTTTTGCGGGGCTTGTTGGTGCGGTGCGCGGCGACCAGGCGCTCGACCACGCGGACGCTCAGCGCCTCCCGCTCGATGCGGGCGGCCAGGTCGTCCTGAAAGGCGTCGTCGTCGGTGCCCAGCAGAGCGCGGGCGTGTCCGGCTGACATAGCGCCCCGCAGCAGCTGAGCGCGTAGAGGCGCGCGCAGCTTGAGCAGGCGCAGGGCGTTGGTGATCGTGGTGCGGTCCTTGCCCACACGACGCGCCAGCGCCTCCTGCGTATAGCTGTGCTCGTCGATCAGCCGGCGAAAGGCCTCGGCCTCCTCGATCGGGTTCAGATCCTGACGCTGGATGTTCTCGATCAGCGCCAGCTCAAACGCCTGCCGCTCGTCGCCGTGGCGCACGACGATCGGCACCTCGGTGAGCCCGGCGAAGATCGCGGCCCGCAGGCGGCGCTCTCCGGCGATCAGCGCGTACTGGCCCCTGCTTTGCGGCGACACGACCAGTGGCTGCAGGATCCCCTGCTCGCGAATCGAGACCGCCAGCTGGCGGATGTTGGCATCGTCAAAGTGCTGGCGCGGCTGGTCGGCGCGCGCCTTGACGACTTTGACCGAGACAAACAGCGGGCTGCCGTCCTTGTCGTTGGTGGCAGCCGAGCCCGGAAGCAGGCTGCCGAGGCCGCGGCCCAGACCGTTTGTCGTCTTTCTGGCGCGGCCCAGCGGCGACCGGGGTGTAATGCTCATGACGCCACCCCAGCAACCAGCAGCGTCTCCGGATCGGTCCAGGCCGCCTCGGCCGTGTCGATCTCGTCCGCCAGCCGTCGGTAGGCCTGGGCGCCGCTGCAGCCGTACGCATGCAGCATCACCGGCTTGCCGAAGCTCGGGCTCTCGCTCAACCGGACGTTGCGCGGGATGACCGTGGCGTATACCAGCTCACCGAAGTGTCGGCGCACGTCCGACTCCACCTGGAAGCTGAGCCGGTTTCGCTTGTCGAACATGGTCAGCAGGATGCCGGCCAGGCGCAGTCGCGGATTCAGCGAGCGCTTCACCAGGTCGACCGTGTTCAGCAGGCTGCTCAGGCCCTCCAGCGCGTAGTACTCACACTGCAGCGGCACGATCAGGCTGTCCGCCGCCGTGAGCGCGTTGATGGTCAGCAGGCCCAGGCTGGGTGGGCAGTCGATGAGCACGAAGTCGTACTCTCCGTCCACCGTACGCAGGGCGTCCTGCAGCCGTCGCTCGCGCGCCATGACGGAGACCAGCTCCAGCTCGGCGCCGGTCAGGTCGATGCCGGCGGGCACGACAAACAGCCCGTCGATCTCGGCCGGCTGTGCCACGTTGGCGATCGGCTCGTCTGCCATCAGAACATGGTAGGTCTGCTTCTCCACCGCATGTTTGTCGACCCCCAGGGCGGTTGTGGCGTTGCCCTGTGGATCCAGGTCTACGACCAGTACACGAAAGCCGCGTTCGGCCAACGAGCTGGACAGGTTGACGGCGGTCGTGGTCTTGCCGACGCCGCCTTTTTGATTCGTTATCGCGATTATCTGGGACATCACTCTCCCCTTGTGACGTTTCACGTGAAACAGAGAGTAGCGATATATGGCACCATACGTCAAGCGCCATCCGAGCAGGTTACGGATCCCAGTCGAAGCCGACGCGCGTGCCGATGCGAATGGTGTGCACGTCTGGAAATTCGTCGTCACCAGGATGGAATTCGTACCCGGCCCACCCCGCGACGTAAGGCAGAAAATTGGAGATGCGAATGGCTGAGATCCCTACTGAAACGCCGACGCGCACGCCCGGCGGCCACGTGAGCTTGCTGTCCCGCCACAGGGTCAGCCCGGCCACCTCAATGTCGTAGAACCACGTCAGGTCCTGAAAGCGGATCAGCAAGGGGATGGCCCCGGCGATGCCGGCGGTCAGGGCGGGATCGCCGTCGTCGCTGGCGGAGAACTGGCCGCGTCCGCCGACCTCGGCGCCGAGCGCGATAGTCACGCTGTCGCCCACCCCCCAGGCCGGCATGATGCGCGCGCCGCCGCCGCCGCCGATGGTGATCTCGCCGTCCTTCAGGTAGGTGGAGAAGCTGCCCATGCTCTCTGCCAGCACGATGAAGCGCCTGCGATTGGACTGGATGCCGGAGAACTGGTCGTCGGGCTTGAGCCAGAATGGGCAGTCGTCTGCTGCGATGCGGTCGGCCTCTGCCAGTAGGGCCCGCGCCCGCTCCAACGTGAGCAGCTCGCCGACGGCGCTGAGGTCTTGCCCGGCGCGCTCGTATGCCTCCTTTGCGGGGCCGCCCTCCGATGTGATGCGCCCGTCGAGCCACTTGCGCAGGCTCAGGCGATTGGGTTGGGCGACGCGGCAGACGCTTTGCAGTGCGGCGGGGGCGGCCTCGTCGATCTCCAGGCGATCGATCAGCCACCCCGTGCGCTCGCTGGTCTCCACGATGCGGCGCAGGTCGTCGTACAAGGCGCGCTCGACCGGCTCGTCCGGCATCGCCGAGCAGCCGACTGCCCCGACACCGGTGATGAGCGCGGCGGCAAGAACCGCATGACCATACGTCATCTAGCCCGCTTGCCCTCGATCTTGGTGGTGGTGACGGCGCGCGTCTTGATCGTGAACGGCTTGCGACCGGCGCGACCCTTGACCTGCATCTCAGTCTGCTTCCGCCAGTCTGCTGTCTTGGGCATGAGCCGGCGCAAATCCAGCTTCAGTGTGCCCTTTGCAGTGCTGCTGACCCCCGCGAGCTTCGCGGTCATCCCGGCGGGCATGTTTTCCAGCTCAAATGCTTGAGGCGGCGCGGTCTCGACCGCCTCGAAGGCGAGCTCTACCGCCTGTCCGCGGCGGCGCTTCAGGGTCCAGGTTGTGCGCCGCTTCAGCTTCACGCCGCCCTGGCTGGTCTGGTCTTCGATGACCCATCGCGCCCCTTTGCCGACCGGCTCCGCGGGGAGCGGCACCTGAAGGCCGCGCAGGGTCTCGAACAAGCCCTGCATCGGCTCGCGCAGGGACTCCGGCATGTTCTTGCCTGCGGGCAGCGTCAACTTGGCGCGCGTCAGGTGCCCGGCGCTGGTCACGGCCATGTCGACGCGCATCCCGTTGAGGTTGCGCCAGGCCCGCTGCAGGGATCGCCGGGATCCGCGCTCCAATCCGGGGGCCTCGATCGTACGGATGCGCTCAAACGTCAGGGTGAAGCTGACGGCGTCCTTGTCCGCGGCGTCCACCCCGATCGTCGTACGGAACTCGGTGGGGGGCAGCGTCGTGCGCGTGTGGTTGTCGCCCTGCTCCTGGTCGGTCTTCAGCGTGGTGACCAGCTTCATCTCCTCTGCCGAGCCCGAGCGGACGTCGTACCGGAGCAGGGCCCGCGGCGCTTTGCCGGCGTCCTCGACCTTGGGAGGCGCGGCGGCGGTCAGGAGGTGCGCCAGGCCCACAATGGCGAGCAGTCGGGCGGTCATGCGGCCTCGTCGGCGGCCGCTACGCGCTCGAGCGGCTCGTTGGTCAGTCGATAGACGATCCACTCGTTCAAGGGCTGGGCGTCCAGTGCGTCGTAGAAGTCGATGGAGGGTTTGTTCCAGTCCAACACGGCCCACTCCATCCGTGCGTAGCCGCGGTCGACGGCGATCGCTGCCAGGCGGCGCAGCAGCGCTAATCCGAAGCCGCGCCCGCGCCGGGATTCGGGCACGAACAGGTCTTCAAGGTACAGGCCGGGGCGGCCGCGCCACGTCGAGTACGAGGTGAAAAACAGGGCGAAGCCGACGGGCTCGTCGCCGGCGTGGGCGATCAGGCATTCGAACGGCGGCTTGTCGGACGCCAGCTGGGTGCGCAGCGTGTCCACGGTGACCTGGACAGCGTCGCGCTCGCGCTCGTAGGTGGCCAGGTCCACGATGAAGCGATGGATGAGCGGGGCGTCGTCGGCGGTGGCAAAGCGTATGGTGGGCGTCATCTGGTGGGCATGTTGTCGCATGGATCGCGGCATGACAAGCTGCGCGCATGAAGCAGCACTGGCCGGCGCCCGAGCGAAACAAGGACCCGATTCTGGACGTTCTGCGGCCGCTGCTGACGACGCCGGGCCTGGTGCTGGAGCTGGCGAGCGGGACCGGCCAGCACGCGGTGCACATGGCGGGCAATCTGCCGCACTTGACCTGGCAGCCCAGCGATCCGGGCGAGGACGCCTTGGCCAGCCTGGCGGCGTGGCAGGCGGAGACCGGACTGCCGAATCTGCTGCCGCCGGTGCGTGTCGACGCGTGCGCCCAACGTTGGGGTTGGGAAGAGCGCGACGACGTGGCGGCGGTCGTCTGCATCAACATGATCCACATCGCGCCGTGGAGCGCGTGCCAGGGGCTGATCGCCGGCGCCGCCAGAACGTTGCGGGCGGGGGCCGTCCTTTATCTTTATGGGCCTTACCAGTTTGACGGGACGTTCCACGCGCCCAGCAACGCGTCGTTTGACCGCAGCCTGCGCGAGCGGGATTCGACCTGGGGCGTGCGCGATCTGACCGAGGTGACGCGACTGGCGTCCGAGGCGGGGCTTGAGCGCGAGGCTGTGGTCGATATGCCCGCCAACAACCACTCGGTGATCTTCCGCCGGGTTTAGACGCGCGGTGGCGCTACCAGATCGCACCACGGCCCCGGCTGGCCGAGGATGGCCGCCGCCAGCTGCTCGAGGTGCTCGTCGATCACGCCCAGCCTGTGGAGGCCGGCGCGCAGCTGCTCGACGTACCCCAGTCCGCGGGCGCGTCCCTCTGCGGCGGTCTGCGTCCTGGGGCGCGGTGTGGCGCTGATCAGAATGCGCGCGCGGTCGGTCAGGGTGGCGGCGGGGTCGAGATGGTAGGGACCGTCCGGGTTGGACAGATAGGTCCAGGCGGTCACGTCGCGGTCGTCGATTTGGAGGCCGACGCGCTCACGCAGATAGCCCAGCCGCGCGTGGTCGGCGTCGGCGTCGTAGCCCTCGCGGCGGTCGGTGTCGGCCAGTACGTCGGTTTCGCTGTCGGCTGGGTAGGCCAGAGCGACACCCGCAAGCCGGCTGCCCGGGTCTGCCACCGTGCCGACCGCAAGCGAGTGCGTGCGGCCGTCGCGCTTGAAGCGTCTGGGGATTTCGAAGGCGTCAAAGGAGTCGTGTGTGGGACACCCGCGGCCCGGGCTGCGCTTGTTGAAGGCGCGCCGAAAGCCCGGGAGCCAGGCCAGGGCGCGATCGGTGACCTGCTCGGGCAGCTCGGGCGTCGCGATGAGCGAGCCGTACCCGAAGAGCCACCAGCGTTGCGCATTGTGATGCATCACCGCGACGTTAGCAGTAACCTGCGCCCGTGGTGAAAGAGCAGTCCGACAAAACTCAGTCAGCCCCTGCTGTGCCCGTTCGAGACCGGATCAAGACGTTTCCGACGTCGCCCGGCGTGTACCTGATGAAGGACCGCAAGGACAAGGTCGTGTACGTGGGCAAAGCCGCCAACCTTCGGGCGCGTCTGCGATCGTACTTTGCCCGCAGCGGCGACGAGCGGTTCTTTGTGCGGTTGCTGGACCAGGTGCTGGGGGATATCGAGGTCGTGGTGACGCGCACGGCGACCGAGGCGCTGCTGCTCGAAGATCAGCTGATCAAGACGCATCAGCCGCGCTTCAACGTGCAGCTGAAGGACGACAAGAACTTCCTGAACCTGCGGCTGTCCACGCGCCACCCGTTTCCGCGGTTGGAGGTCGTGCGGCGTCGGAAGAAGGACGGCGCGCGGTATTTTGGGCCCTACGCGTCGGCGACGTCGATTCGGCAGACGCTGCGGCTGATCAACCGCCACTTTCAGCTGCGCACGTGCTCGGAGGGAGAGTTCAAGAACCGCTCGCGACCGTGTCTGGAGTACCAGATCAAGCGCTGCCCGGCGCCGTGCGTGTACGAGATTGTGGAGGGGCAATACGAAGAGAGCGTGCGCACCGTGACCCTGTTTTTGGAGGGACGCGGCGACGAGTTGGTGACGGAGCTGCGGGGCAAAATGGAGGGCGCGTCGTCGGACCTGGACTTTGAGCGGGCGGCCCATTTTCGGGACCAGGCCAGGGCAGTGGAGCGGTCGCTGGAGCGCCAGAGCGTGGTCATTCGCAGCCTGAGCGACATGGACGTGTTCGGCGTCGCCCGCGAGGGCCCGTTTGTGGCGGTGCACGTGCAGCGCGTGCGACACGGGCGGATCAAGCACGCAAAAGCGCACAAGCTGGGCCGCACGGAGGCGCCGGAAGACGTGCTGATGTCGCAGTTTCTGGACCGCTATTACGGCGCGACCGACGAGGTGCCGCCGGAGGTGTTGCTGCCGATTGGCGTCGAGGACACCCAGTTGGTGGAGGCGTGGCTGACCGAGAAGCGAGGTACGCGGGTGAACCTGCGCGTGCCGCAGCGGGGGCAGCGTCGTCGTTTGGTGGAGCTGGCCAACCGCAACGCAGCGAGCACGCTGAAGCTGGATCAAGATCGGGAGACGCGGGCGCGGGAGGTGCTGGTGGACCTGCAGCGGCGTCTGCGGCTGAAGTCGTTTCCCGAGCGGATCGAGTGCTTCGACATCTCCAACGTGCAGGGCCGCGATCCCGTGGCGAGCATGGTGGTCTTTACGGACGGCGAGCCGGACAAGGCGGAGTACCGGCACTTTCATATCCGCACTCTCGATACGCCGGACGACTTCGCCATGATGCACGAGGCGCTGTCGCGACGGTTTCAGCGCATGAAGTCGGGGGACTGGGAGGCGCCGGACCTGCTGGTGATCGACGGCGGAAAGGGGCAGCTGGGCATCGCGCTGGCGGTGCTGGACGAGCTGGGCGTGGAAGGTGTGGAGGCGGTGGGGTTGGCCAAAGCGCGGGTGCTCAAGGAGAAGACGCGGGATGCGGACGTGCGCAGGAGTGATGAGCGCGTCTTTGTGCCCAACGTGAAGGATCCGATCGTGCTGAGACAGAACAGCGCGCCGCTTTATCTGCTGACGCGGCTGCGGGATGAGGCGCATCGCTTTGCCATCACGTTTCATCGAAAGACGCGCCGCAAGAAGCGGATCGGGTCGGTGCTGGACCGTATCGAGGGGATTGGTCCGGCGCGGCGGCGCGCGCTGCTGAAGCGCTTCGGGTCCGTGGCGGGGCTCAAGGGGGCGACGGTCGAGGATATGATGGACGTGAAGGGCATCTCAAAGGCGCTGGCCGAGCGGATCGCCGCCTCGCTATGACCGCGCGGATCCTCGTTGTTGTGTGCGTGTTGGCCGCACCGGGGTGCCGGGAGGACGACGCCTCCCAGCCGGATGTGGTCGTCATCGCCGATACCGCTGAGATGGCGCCTGAGGTTGCGGCGGCGCCCGATGTTGCACAGCCCACCGAGGGTGTGCACCGCGTCATCGTGGACGGCGTTTTTGACGACTGGGCGGCTGTGCCTGAGGCGGCCGTGGGGCTGAAGATCGCCGAGGACGCCGACCACCTCTTTGTGTTGATGGAGCTGGGCGAGGAGGTCGAGCTGGATGGGCCCGCGGCGCCGACGCTGCTGCTGGACACGGGCGGCGACGACGAGCCCGAGGTGCTGTGGAGCTTCGGGCAGCGATCGGGGACCTTCAGGGCGCCGGGGGGAGCGCGGCCCATCAACCACGCCGATCTGGGGCTGGTCGCGGCGCCCACCGTGTCGTCCAAGATGTTTGAGGTGGCCCTGTCCCGGCACGCCCGGCCGGACGGCGAGACGCTGCTCTTTGGCGGCGCCCAGGTGCGACTGGAGCTCGGGGCGCTGGCTGCCACCTACCGCTTTGGCGATCAGCCGGCCACGCCGCTGGAGCTGATCGACACGGCGCGACCGGCGGGGACATCCGTGCGCGTGATGACCTGGAACGCGCTGGAGGATGGCGTGATGCACCCGGACAGGTCGGCCGCGTTCGGCGCGGTGATCAAGGCGCTGAATCCCGACGTGATCGCGTTTCAAGAGGTGTGGAGCCCGGCTCAGGATGTGCGCGATCGCGTGGCGTATTGGCTGCCTCCCGAGCCGGGGCAAACGTGGCACGCCACGGGCTATTCGGGGAAGGTGACCGTGTCGCGGTTTCCGTTCGATCTGTCCTGGCCGCCCAGCTTTGGCGACCTGCCTGATCGCTACCTCGTCGCGTCGATCCAGCCGCCGGTGGGCGGGCCGCTGATCCTGTTCAACAGCCACCTGAGCTGCTGCGACAACGACCCGGCAAGGCAGTGGGAGGCGTCGGCTTTTGTGGCCTATTACCAGGACATGACGACGCCCGGCGGCGTGGTGGACGTCGTGCCGGACGCCTCGGTGCTGGTGGTGGGCGACATGAACCTGGTCGGGTCCTCGGGGCCGCTGAAGACGTTGCTGAGCGCGGTTGACTCCGACGGCGAGCCCCTGGCGGATTTGATCTCGCGCCACACGGACAAGCCAGTGGCCTACACGTGGCGCTACGGTCCCGGCTCCTTCTGGCCCGGGCGGCTGGACTACATCATCTACACGGCCAGCGTCTTGACCCCGCTGAAGCACTTTGTCGTGCCGGAGTCCGGTGACACGTCGCTGGCGTCAGACCACCTGCCGCATGTCGCAGACTTCCTGATCGCGGATTAGCGACCAGTCATCGGGTCTCCTCCAGTGGGTCGAACAGCCAGCCCAGCCAGCCCCGGGGGCGATTGAGCGACAGCGTGTAGTGGACCAATGCCCACCGATCGACCGGCTCGACCACATCATCGAATGCCGGCATGGGGGTGCCGGTCAGTCCGGTCATCAGCGTGCGGTACAGGTCGCGCGGCGCCGATCCGCCGCGATACATGCCGTGCGTGAAGTCGAACGCCAGGATGGGGCGACGCCGGTAGTCCTCGAGTGATGCCGCGGCGGGACCGTCACCACGCCCGGACTCGCCGTGGCACTTGGCGCACCGCAGTCGCTCGTAGATCTCGCGCCCCCGCGTGATCACCGCCTCGGTCGGCGGCGGCGGCTGCCCGATGGGATACGGCTTTGCCGGCTCGTCGATGTCCCAGAACTCCGAGAACGTCTTCAAGTACGCGATGACGTTGCGCATGTCGCGCTCGGACAGCCACCCGCTCCAACCCGGCATCCAGGTGCCGTCGACGCCGCGTGAGATCGTGCGCAGGAGGTCGTCGTCGGTGGGCAGCTCGCCGGTCGGCGTCGAGCGCCACTTGAACTGCGCCATGCGGAAGTCGCGCGGCGGCGGCGTTGAGGGCAGGTCACGGGCTGCAGGGCCCTGGCCGTCGCCGAGCACACCGTGGCAAGCGGCGCAATGTGCCCGGTAGACGCGACGGCCGGCGTCAGCGGACGGGGCCACGGCCGGAGGGGGGGAGGCGGCAAGCGCCGCCAGCGTCGTTAGAAGGGTTAGCATCAGCGCCTCAGAAATACGCGTGGACCATCGCGGTCACATCGAAGAGCCCGGCCGCCGGCAGCCGCGCGTCGCCCAGGACATAGCGCGCCAGCACCTGCAGCTCCAGGCCGGTGATCGGGTGGAACTCCACACCCGCGGACACGCGCTGAAGCAGATCGTCGGAGACCTCGATGTCCGCATCCAGATGCTCCCATGCGATCCGCATGTCGACGCCCTGCCACGCCAGGAAGCTCAGCTCGTGGTAACCGATCAGCGAGCCGACGATGAAGTCGGCCGCGCGGTCGTCCCGGCGCCGATAGTCCACCTCGCCCAGCAGTCCGAGCCGGCCGACAAAGAGCGCGTAGAAGACGCCGGCGCGCACGTCCTCGACCCGCTCGTCACCCTCGTCCGTCTCCTCGCCCGCGATGTTCCAGTATGCCGAGCCTCCGATCCGCGCGCGCACGCTGGCTCTGCCAAAGCGCACCTCCACCCGGCTGGAGATGCCCTTGGAGGCGTTATCGTCCAGCAGATCTTCACCGGCACCGTTCACCACCGCGACCTGCGCCACCAGCGGCCCGTACTCCACGCCGATCTCCAGCCCGACGTCGCGCTCAGTTGCCGAGAAGCCCATCCTGTTGCGAACCCAGGTCGTGTGGTTGGCCAACTTCCAGCCGAACGGCGGCACAAATCGCCCGACTTTGGCCGTGAAAGCGCCGAAGCGCACCAGGGCCTTGGACTCAAAGCCGCCGTAGACCCCCTGGTCGTGGTACAGCGTGAGCCAGTCGGACAGCTCCGCGCGCACGTAGAGATCGGCCTGCATCAGAAAGAGCGTGTGCGACGACTCCAGGCGCGCCTGCTCGGGGGCCTCGGTGTCGCCTGGCACAACGCCGGAGTAGATCGCCCGCAGGTCGGCACCGAAGGCCAGTGTGTTGGTGACTCGCGGCGCCAGCCAGCGACTGCTGTCCACCGGCGCGTCCTTCGGGAGCGGGATGAACCGGGCGGCGTACACGGATGCCCCGAAGTCGTTGCGCATGCCGCCGCCGCCGGGATCGACGTGGCAGGTGCTGCAGGTCATGCCCGATCGCGCGGCAAAGCGAGGCATTCCCCAGGCCGCCACCGGGAGCAAGACCGCCATCATCACGACCGGGACGAGACGCTTCTGCTGATGGTCGTCGTTCGGCACCAGTCACCTAGAGGCGTCGCCAAGCGCCGCCCAGCTCGCGTGGGGTGCCGGCGCTGAGCTTGTAGACCGCGCGGCGGTTGCGCGCTTCCTTGGTCTCGTCGGGCGTCTTGACGGCCTGATGCGTTTCGCCGAAGCCCTTGAAGTAAATGGGCACCTTGATGCCCTTGCGGCGGAAGTACGCGCCGATGGAGCGGGCGCGCTGCTCACTGAGGCTCTGGTTGGACGCCTTGCTGCCGACCGAGTCGGTGAAGCCGGCCACGTAGAGCTGCAGCTTCACCAGTGAGCCGTAGCGCCGCAGCATCTTGTTCAGCATCTCCATGGTCGCGTCGATCTTCGGGGCCTCGGAGGGGCGAACGTTGGACTTGCCAAAGTCGAACTCCACGTCATCGTGCGGGATGTCGACCTCAAAGGGAGAGATCTCGGTGCCGATCCAGAAGCCGAAGGTGCTCCAGACCTTGAGCTCGATCTTCAGGACCCCGACGCCGTCGGGCTGCTCCCACGTGACCTCCAGGTCCTGCCCGGCGTCCATGTCCTCGAAGTCGGTGCTGTCCTCGTGAAAGACCTTGGCGTCGTCGCCCCAGACCTTGAGGTCCACGCGCGCGGCCGGCTGGTTGAGGCGGACCGTGATGCTGCGGTCGTCCAGATTGACGTCGGACTTGCGGACGTTGGACTGAATTTTGGGGTAGACGGTGCTCTCGAGCGTGATCGTCCAGGTGTCTTTGTCGCCTTTGGCCCACTGAGCGTGGAACGTGGCCTCCCATTTCTGGGTGCCCACGCCCTGCTTCCAGCCCAGCGCTTTGGTTCGACCGCGGCCGACGCGGCCCGTCCGCAGCGTAGTGGTGCGGCCCGTCGCCTGGTTCTTCAGCGCGATCTTCAGGCTCTTGATGCCGATCTGCGGGGTAATGACGAAGGCCGGCTTGTCTCCGCCGATCTGCACCTTGGCCCGGATCTGCAGGCCCAACATCTCGCTGTCGGCCATTGCGGTCAGGGGCACGGTCAGGACCAGCGCGATCACAACGGCGCGGCGCATCATCGGTGTTTCCTTTGGGGCGCGACGCCGGCTCGCTGCAGGGCGCGTTTAGACCACGCTGCGACTTTGCCCTGACCGGCCGACAACGTCGTCAGCACCGCCTTGTTCTGGGTTGCGGGGTTGGCGGCCAGCCAGCGCTCCAGCTCGTCGATCGGGAGATCGCGATCGAGGCGATACCGGACGTGCTGCGCTACGGCGTCGGGGCCCTGGATGAACATGCGCTTGTACCCGGCAGCGGCGCTGATGCCGCCGTCATTGGGGCGCGGCGTGGACTCCAAGCCCTCCAGAATGAGCGCCGTCTCCGTGCGCAGCTCGTCGATTGTGACGTGCGGGGCCAAGCGCATGCACTCCCGAATGCCGCGGGGCGCGATCGGGCCGTCCTCCAGCCGGGTGAACCGGGCGTGGACGCACCGCCAGGCAGCCAGGCGCGGGTTGGTTTCGGGGGCGGCAGGTGCGACCGCCAGCTTCGTGGGCGCGGTGGGGCGCGCAGCCGACATCTTTGCCTCTTCGATCCGCACTTCCATGACCATGAACGTGATCAGCACCGACACGCCGACGGCGAGGCCGCCGAGCGCGACCGGCCACTTGAGGCCCTGCCAGTCGATCTTCCGCTTTTGGATGACCACCTGTTGGCTGTGGGCGTCCTCGTCGACGACCCCGGCGGCCTTTCTGAACTGCGGATCGACGCTGAGCGCATCGATCGAGCGCCGGAAGATGCCGGCGTTCTCGACGGGATCGGCCGCTTGGTCCTTGGCGAGCCGCCGTCGCAAAAAGCGGGCGAGTGAGGCCGGGTAGCCGTCGACGTAATGCTCGGGCGAGACCGGCATCCCGGTGTCGGGAAAGCCTGGGCGCGGGGCGTTGCCGCAGGTCGCGTGATACATCAGCGACGACAGCGCGACCACGTCGCTGAGCATGGCCTGCTTCAGGCGCTCGCCCTCCATCACGGCAAGCCCGCAGACCGTGACCCGGTCCTCATCCAGGTAGACCGCGCGTCCGCCCAGAGAGCCGTGCGCGGCCCCGACGTTGTGGGCGGCCTCGACCGTGGTCATCAGGCGGCGCAGCCATGGTAGCGTCTCGAGCAGCCGCAGCTCCTGGGAGCCGTCGGCAAACACGTCGTTCAGGGAGCGGCCCTTGGGGATGTCGGTGACGATGGCCGGGACGCCGTCCAGCTCGATGACCTCGCGCACGGGCAGGATCGCGCCGCCCGTCGAGGCTACTTTGACCGCCGCGGTCTTCTCGGCATCGTAGCGCTGTCGCAGGCGCTCGTGCGCCGGGTCGGGTTCGACCAGCTTGGCGGTGCGCACCCAGACCCGCCCGCCGTCGCGGACGCGCTCGGCCAGGTACAGCACCTCCTCGACGCCGGATGCGACGACATCAACGAGCTTGTAGCCCTCGAACGTTCTGCCGGTGAAGACCGCCACGCGCCGGCCCTACTTTGAGGGGCCTTTCTTGGTTTCCAGCGGGGAGCAGATGATGCCCACCCGATCGACGTACAGGCCGGAGCCGCCGCGCAGCCCGGTTACGACGTAGCCGTCGGGGCACAGCTGCTGATACGGCGTGCCGCCCTCGCCACCGGCGGCCGGGGCGTTGAAGGTGTTGCTGCCCAGGACGATCTTGCCACCGCCCTCTTTTTTGGGGCCGCCACCGAACTGCTTGCGCAGCTGGTCCAGCGTCAGTCCGTCGATTCGCACCGCGTTGTCGGCCTTCTCCGCGACGTATGCGAAGCCGGCCTTTTCGGCATAGTCGACCACGCCGCCCTGTTGCTTGTGCCCGTTGCCTTTGGGGGGTCTGCCATGGATGATCTCGTCCGGCTGAGCCCCCTCGGCCAGGAATCGCTCGCGCACCAACTCGGGCCCGCCTGTGATTCTGACGCCCACGTACAGCGTATCGAGGTCGATGGAGCGCGAGATCGACTTCTTGCGCCCCAGCTCAACCACGTAACCGCCGTTGTCGACGGCCACAAAGTGCGTCTCGGACCAGAGCGCCTTGCCGCCGCGGGACTTGCTGTACAGCGCGAACGTCAGCGGAAACACGCCGCCGATGGGCGCCGCGCGCTCATCCAGCAACTTGCCGCTATAGACCAGCACACGACGCTTGGCGAACGCGTCGCCGGCTGCGACGAGCATGCCCGCGACGAGGACGAAGCACACGAGGTTACGGGAACTCATGAGGCCACCTGTTGAGCGGTCTGATCCGTTGAGCGACGCCACCCGAGCCACAGCCCCAGCAGCGCAGCAAACAAGAGCGCGACCGCGCCGGCCCCTGTCGATGTCTTACGAGAGGCCACCGCGCATCCGCTCGAGACCGGCGGCTGGGCCGCGGCCCGCACCGGCGCGGACAGATCGCCAAGCGTGGGCGCGTCCGCGGTATCGAAGTCGGCGTACATGAGCAGGTGATTCTCCTGGCGCTCAAATCGAGCGTCGCCAAGAGCATAGGGGTAGTCGGCTGGAAGGGCAAAGAGAGCGAGGTCGTCGGTCACATCGTCCACCGCCAGGCGCACCAACTCGGCCAGGTCGTCGTCGTCTCCCACCCCCTGCCGGTCCAGAATAAACAGGCGATAGCTGCCCTCCGAGCCGGAGCTCGCGTAGGTCCCCCGCAGCCCGATCATGATCGTGCCTGCAGTGCCGCCCGACGTCCTGGTCGTCGTCAGCCGGGGGGTCAGCGACGTCAGAGCCACGTCCGCCGTGTCGCGAAAAATCAGCCAATCCGTGCTCCATGCTGTCACGAACACCTCGATGCCGAGCTGCAGCAGGGTCACGTCTGCATTGGGCGCCTCTCCCTGCGACAGCTCCAGCGTCGGCACCGCCCCCGGCCGCAGCCGAATCGACACCTCCGCCGAGGGACCAAACGTGGCCAGCAGCTCCGATCCCCCCGCCAACAGCGGCGCGATGGTACCCAGCCGCATCTCCACACCAGGCGCCGTACGACGGCACAGCCCCCCGCTGGTCGTCACCCGGGCCAGCGCGTCCCGAAGCACGTTCAACTGCACGCCCAGCGCCACGTCGGCGTCGTAGACCTCCAGGTTGGGCACGGGCGGCGTCACGACATTGGGCGTTACGCCCTTCAGGTCCGCCAGGTGCGCCACACAGGGGTCCACCCGCGCGTCCAGGCCCACGCGCAGCGGCGTCACCAGCACACCCGAGGACACCAGCATCGCCGGCTCCGCCCCATCATCCGAGTTGGGCGCCAACGCCAGCGTGAACCGCCCAGGCTCCGGGTCCCCGCCTACCATGCGCGTCTCCAGCGTGCCGGTGATCCCAACGCTGAACAGGCGCTCCGCGATACCGACCAGCTCCTCCTTGAACGGCCCGGTCAGTCGGCTCTCAATGGCGCCGAACACCGCCGACCCGATCAACGCCGCCAGCGGGTCAAGCGTGTTGCCGGGCAAGGCGCTGCACTGTGCCGAGAACTGCACCGACGGCACGTCCACGCCGCCGCCCGCGCCGCCCACGGGAATCAACACGATATGCCCTGCCAGGTCGCGCCCCGCCTCCAGCTCCACCTCGGCCGCCACCAGGTCGATGCTCACGATGATCTGGCACCCCGGCGGCCCATCGTGCAGCGTCACAACGTGCGTGACCGGCTCAAAGGCAACCCGCACCGACACCTGATTCGACTCCTCCAGGGCCGTCAACTCCAGCGTCGCCGGACGCAACAGCAGACTGTCGCCGCCGAACTTGTCCGGCCGCCCGGCATCCACCGTGCTCGTCTCTTCGATGGCCACGGCGACGCCCGGCCCAAACCGCGCCGCCAGCAGATCCAGCCCGACCGACTCATAGGTCGCGAGCCCGGTCCCCGACAAAAAGACCATCGCCGCCTGCGGATGCCATTGCCCCTCCGGGATCTTGGTCCCCTGCGACACGTCCTGCCACTCGGCCGACACGCACCCGATCAGCGCCGCACAGGCCATGACTACGCCCACCCTCATGGCTGGCTCTCCACCTGCGACACAGAGACCTCCAGCCCGGCCGCGCCGATCGACCACTGGCCCAGGGTCACGCTGGCTTTGTCATCGGCGTCCACCACCAGGTCGAGCCCCAGACCAACGCCTCCATGCGGCGCCTCGGCCGTGCCAAGCGCCCCGCCCGATCCGCCGTCCACCGGCCAGATCGGCTCGCACGCCCACGCCCCATGCGCCGTCCGCCGCGCCAGCAGCACCGCCTGGTTCGTGGCGTCCACGTACGCGATCCGCGGCAACCCGGGCGCCAGCGGCCCGCTCTGATACATGGCCAGCGATGCCCGCTGCCCCACGTAGGCCCCGGGCGCACCACCGCAGGCCCCGCCATCGTCCACGACGACGATCTGGCTCTTGCCCTGCTCGCTGCCGGCGTACTTCAGCACCCCGCGCGTCTGGTCGAAGTACGCCACACCGACATCCCCGTTGACGTCCACCGCCAAACTCGACCACAGCCCGACATTGCCGGTGTCCGCCCCCGACTCCGGATCCTCGCCGTCGACGATCTGCAGATCGAAGTGCTCGCCGTCACACCGCCCCAGCACCAGGTTGCCCCGCTCCCGGTCGTAGAAGCTGAACACCAGCTTGTGATCCCCACTGACCGCGATGCCCGTGAACTCTCCAAAGTTCGCCGACGGCATGCCCGCCAGCTTCATCTGCTCAGCCCCCAGCGACATCGGCGCAAAGGTGGTGTCATCCAGGTTCGCACCCCGGCACCCATATGGCGCCATGCTCAGGATGCGCAGCTCCCGATTGGTCTCGTCCCGATACGCCACATGCGCGTTGGAGTTGTCATCCACCACGATCGACACCCAGCGCCCGACATCCCCCTCCGAGTCCGCCGTCACCACAGACCACTGCGCAGCCGACCGCGACGCGATCTTCAAGTCGCGGTTCGAGCGGTCGTAGTACGCGACGTGCGGCTGGTCCTGCTTGTCCAGGCTCAGCGCTGCGTGCAGACCCACGTCCGCGTCATCGCCGCCGTCCACCCGCGTCACGTGCGCCACGCCGTCGGACGATGTCTCCGTCAACACCAGCGCCCGGAAGACGCTGTCGTACGAGGCGACCATCACCTGCCCGTCCGCCGTCTGCGCCGAGCTGACAAAGATGCCCAGCGTCCCGACCGGCGCCTCCGCCACGGCCTCCGGGATGCACTGGCCCGTAAACGGCTCACAGGTCGTGCCGCCGGGACACACGCCGGGGCTGCACAGCGTCACCGGGTCCTCCGCGCACCCGCCCACCGTGAACACCGCCGCCGCGCCGATGACGCATGCCACCGCCCTGATGACGTATGTAGAGCCCGCTCGCATCTGTGCGCAGTCTACGGACCCGTCCGCGGCGGGACAACTTTAGCTGTCGCCACGCCTTCGGGCACAGTCCCGCACACGCAACACCAGCGAGCCGTAAGCGGTCGCTCAGGGGCCTAAGGGGCGCGTGACCACCACCGGACGCCCCGCACGCGGAACAGCCCGCCCGTCATCACATTCAACCGCGCCGTGAGCTCCGCGATAGTTGTCCACCGCCGTAGGGCCGCCGGGTCGGTCCCATCGGCCGTCCCCCGCGCCGCCAGCCAGGCCAGCTGCAACCGGCGGCGCTCGAAGTACAGCCGGGTGGCCAGGTCCACCGCGTCGTCGGTGCGGCGTCGGAGGTCGTCGGCGCGCTTGGCGACCGCCAGCTGGTCCGGGTCATAGACAAGGCGGGATAAGCTCCATTGGGCGTCCACCCGCCACGACAGGCGGTCGCCCACGACCTGCTTCTGCCGCCAGCCGTCATCCTCGTAGCGCGTGCCGCTGAAGTCGTATTCGTCGTCACGTGACACGCGGACGACGACACGCTCCGGCAGCGCGTAAGCCCACCGCGTTCGCGACATGAGGAGGTCGCGGTTCATCAGCGCCTCCCGTGCTGCGACCGCTCGCTGTACCGCGCCGATGGGCGGCTCTGCCGCGACGGCGTGGGTGGTGGGAGGCTGTCCCCGCGCGGCGGTCGGGACGCAGAGGGCGGCTAACGCCAGCAGAAGGGCTACCAGCCAAGGCCCAGCAGGGCGGCGACGTTCCAGCTTGCGGTCACACGCCAGTCCAGCGCGCCGGCGCCGTCGCCCAGCAGCGACAGGGTCACGGTAGGGACGGCCAGCGCCCAGGTGGTGATCAGAGTGTGGGTGGCCGGACATAAACACATGAAGCCTCCAAGCGTCGTTTGGACCTGCTTGGAGCAAGGGGTGTGCCGGGTCCGGAACAAGCTAACTTGCTGAAGTTGCTGGGGTCTTGAGTGAGACTGCAGTCTCAGAAATCCCACTTTGGGACCGAAGTGGGACCTTAGTGGGACTGGGGGTGAAAAAAGGGACAGGTCATGCTAGAAATCCGGGTATGTCTGGGCACAGTAAATGGAGCACGATCAAGCACAAGAAGGCCGCGACCGATGCGAAGCGCGGCAAAGTGTTTACCAAGGTCATCAAGGAGATCACCGTGGCCGCCCGGCTGGGTGGCGGCGATGTTGACTCCAACCCGCGATTGCGCGCCGCCGTGGCGTCGGCGAAAGCCGTCAACATGCCGAAAGACAACATGGAGCGCGCCATCAAGAAGGGCACCGGCGAGCTCGAGGGCGTCGAGTATATCGAGACGACGTACGAGGGCTACGGTCCCGGTGGCGTCGCGATCTTCGTCGAGGTCATGACCGACAACAAGAACCGCACCGTCGGCGAGATTCGGCACGCCTTCACCAAGTGCAACGGCAACCTGGGGCAGGACGGCAGCGTCGGTTGGATGTTTGACCGAAAGGGCCAGATCGTGGTCGGGGGTGAAGACGCGACGATCGACGAGGACGAGCTGATGATGGAGGCGCTGGAGGCCGGCGCCGAGGACATCGAGGGCGACGACGGCGTCTTCTTTGTGACCACCGGCATGACGGACCTGTACGCCGTGCGCGACGCGATCGAGGGCACCTACCATGTGCAAGAGGCCAAGCTGGCGCGCATCCCTCAGAACATGGTTGCGTGCGACGGCAAGCTGACTGGCCAGGTGGTGCGCCTGCTGGACCTGCTGGAAGAGAACGATGACGTGCAGGAAGTCTTTCACAACGCCGAGCTCGACGACGCCGCGCTAGCCGAGATCGGCTAGGTCGCCCGGATGAGCCAACCGCTGATCGTCGTCGGGATCGACCCGGGTACGATCACCATGGGGTATGGGGTGGTCGAGCGACGGCCCTCGCGCGTCATTCACATCGACAACGGGTTGATCAAAGCCAAGCCCAGGGCGCCTTTGCACGAGCGTCTGCAGATCATCTACGAGCAGCTCACCACAGTTCTGGGTCGCTTCAAACCGGACGTCGTCGCGGTCGAGTCGGTCTTTGTCATGAAGAACCCCAAGGCGGCGCTGCATCTGGGGCATGGTCGCGGGGTCGCGTTGCTGGCGGCCGCGCAGTGCGGAGCGGACATCGTCAGCTACGAGCCGACAGTCATCAAAAAGACCGTGGCCGGCCGCGGCCGCGCCGACAAATACCAAATGCAGATGATGGTTCGCACGCTTCTCGGGTTGCCCGAAGCGCCCGCCGAGGACGCTGCGGACGCGCTGGCCGCGGGCATCTGTCACTGCTACCACGAGACGGAGAACTCGATACGTGATCGCCTTTCTGCGCGGGCTCGTCTGTAGCCGCAGCGACGATCATGTGGTCGTCGACGTCAACGGCGTCGGCTATCGCGTGTTCATGGCGCCCCCCAACGTCCGCGCGCTGGCGCACGGCGAAGAGGTGTCGCTGCACATCCACACCCACGTCCGCGAGGACGCCTTTCAGCTCTTCGGCTTTGTCGACGAGACCCAGCGCACGGTCTTTCTGGCGCTGAAGAGCGTCAAGGGCATCGGGCCCAAGCTGGCGATGGCGGTCATCGGCAATACGACGACGGCGGAGCTGTTGGAGGCCGTGGTTGGCGGCGACGTGAAGCGGCTGACGTCGATTCCGGGCCTGGGCAAGAAGACCGCCGAGCGCATCCTGGTGGAGCTGACCGAGACCTTTCAAAAGATCGCGCCGGAGTCCGTGCCCGCGGCCGTCTCCCGCGCCGGCGGCAGCGCGCTGCTCAACGACGTGGCGAGCGCGCTGGGCAACCTGGGGTTCAAGGCGGCGCAGATCGATCGCGCGCTCGACCACGTGCGCGCACGTGACGACCTGCGGCAGGACTTCGATACACTCTTCCGCGAAGCGATGCAGGAGCTGAGATAGCCCATGGACACCACCGATCGATTCGTCAGCCCGATCGAGCGGCCCGACGACCCCGGCTACGACAAGTCCCTGCGGCCGAAGTCGTTCGAGGAGTACGTGGGCCAGGAGCGCATTCTCAGCAACCTGCGCGTCTTTGTGAAAGCGGCTCGAAAGCGCGGCGAGGCCCTGGATCACATGTTGTTTGCGGGCCCTCCGGGGCTGGGCAAGACCACCCTTGCGTACATCATCGGCGAAGAGCTTGGGGTCGACGTGCAGGTCACCAGCGGCCCCGCCCTGGAGAAGAAGGGCGACATGGCCGGCATCCTGACCAACCTCAAAGAGCGCGACGTGCTCTTCATCGATGAGATCCACCGGCTGAACCCGGCGGTGGAGGAGAACCTCTATCCCGCGATGGAGGACTTTCAATACGATCTCATCGTTGGTGAGGGGGCCCACGCGCGCAACGTGAAGCTGCCGCTGCCGCCCTTTACGCTGGTCGGCGCCACTACGCGCACCGGGCTGTTGACCTCGCCCCTTCGCGACCGCTTCGGGTTTCATGCGCAGCTCGGCTACTACACCGCCGACGAGCTGGCGCGAATCGTCCAGCGCTCGGCCGAGATCCTCAAGGTGCCCTGCGACAAGGAGGGCTCCACCGAGATCGCACGCCGCGCGCGTGGGACCCCGCGCATCGCCAACCGCCTGCTGCGCCGCGTGCGTGACTACGCCGATGTCGAGGGTGACGGACACATCAGTCAGGCCATCGCCATGTACGCGCTGGACTGCCTCGAGATCGACGCGCGCGGGCTGGATCACATGGACCGCCGCTACCTGACGTGCCTGATCGACAAGTTTACCGGCGGCCCCGTCGGCATCGAGACCATGAGCGCCGCCCTCAACGAGGAGCGCGACACGCTGGAGGACGTCTACGAGCCGTACCTGCTTCAGGAGGGCTTCATCAAGCGCACCAGCCGCGGTCGCATGGCCACGGGTCGCGCCTACACGCACCTGGGCCTCACCCCGCCCGAAAGCACGAAGCCGAAGCCTCAGCGCGACTTGTTCTAGATCTCCGTGCCCTTGAGCTGCTCGGCCTGGAAGTACGCGATGACCGGGTCGATCACCTGCACCAGACCGCCGACCATGACCTGATCGAGCTTGTAGAGCGTCAGCCCGATGCGATGATCGGTCAGCCGGTTCTGCGGAAAGTTGTACGTTCGAATCCGCTCTGAGCGGTCGCCACTGCCAACCTGCGCTCGGCGGTCGGCAGCGCGCTCGTCGTGCGCCTCTTGCTGCATCTTCTCCAGCACGCGCGCACGCAGAACCGTCAGCGCCTTAGCCTTGTTCTTGTGCTGGCTCTTCTCGTCCTGGCACTGCACGACCAGGCCGGTCGGCAGGTGTGTGACACGAATGGCGCTGTCCGTCGTGTTGACGCTCTGTCCACCCGGTCCGCTGGCGCGATAGGTGTCGATGCGCAGGTCCGTCGCCGGCAGATTTAACTCGACCTCGTCCGCCTCGGGCAGAATCGCAACCGTGCACGCGCTGGTGTGAACGCGGCCCTGCGTCTCCGTCACCGGCACACGCTGGACGCGATGCACACCGCTCTCGTACTTCAGCTGGCTGTAGACCGCGTTACCCGCGATCTGGCAGATGATCTCTTTCAGACCGCCGATGTTGTTCTCGTTCTTGCTGAGGACGTCGACTTTCCACCGCTTGCTCTCGGCGTACCGGCAGTACATCCGAAACACGTCGCCGGCGAAGAGCGCGGCCTCGTCGCCGCCCGTCCCGGCGCGGATCTCCAAGATGACGTTCTTCTCGTCGTTGGGGTCCTTGGGCAGCAGCATGATCTTGATGCGCTGCTCCAGGGCCGGCAGCTGCGCCTCGGCGGTCTCGATCTGCTCTTTGGCCATCACGCGCATATCGGGATCGTCGTCATCGAGGAAGGTCTTGCCCTCCTCGACCTGCTCCAACAGGGACTTGTATTCCTGATAGCTCTCGACGATCGGAGTCAGCGCTCGGTGCTCGGTGGCGAGCTCCCGATAACGTGAGATGTCCGTGACGACGTCGGGATCGCCCATGAGAGCGACGACGTCCTGATGCCGCGCCTCGACCTCAGCCAGCTTGGCGAGCACGGGCGGCTACTTGCTAAGGTGTGCGTACCGGCGGCGGAACCGGTCGACGCGACCGGCCGTATCGACGATCTTCTGCTTGCCCGTGTAGAACGGGTGGCAGTTGGCGCAAATCTCAACGCTGAAGTCACCGCGGGTCGAGCGGGTCACATAGATAGCGCCGCACGCGCAGTTGATCTTGGCGTCTTTATAGTCCGGGTGAATGCCCTGGCGCATGATGGCCTCCCTGGTTCAGCGTCAGACGCGGCGAAGTAGCACGGATCTGACGCTGTTTGCAATCAGTTAATGGGAACGGTGACCGCTGGATCAGCCGCTCATGCTCTCGACGAAGTCGCGGTTGCTCTCCGTCTTGGCCAGCTTGTCCAGCAGGAACTCCATCGAGTCGATGACATTCAATGGATGCAGCAGCTGACGCAGGATCCAGATCCGGCTGAGGTGCGTGGCGTCCATGAGCAGCTCTTCTTTACGGGTGCCGGACTTGTTGATGTCCAGGCACGGGAAGATGCGCTTCTCCATGAGCTTGCGGTCCAGGTGGACCTCGCTGTTGCCGGTGCCCTTGAACTCCTCGAAGATGACCTCATCCATGCGGGAGCCCGTGTCGATGAGCGCCGTGCCGATGATCGTCAGGCTGCCGCCCTCTTCGATGTTTCGGGCCGCGCCGAAGAACCGCTTGGGCTTGTGCAGCGCGTTGGAGTCAACACCACCGGACAGGATCTTGCCGGACGGCGGAACCACGGTGTTGTAGGCACGCGCCAGACGCGTAATCGAGTCCAACAGGATGACCACGTCGCGCTTGTGCTCGACCAGGCGCTTGGCCTTCTCGATGACCATCTCGGCCACCTGAACGTGGCGCTGAGCCGGCTCATCAAACGTCGAGCTGATGACCTCGGCGTGCACGCTGCGCTCCATGTCGGTGACCTCCTCGGGCCGCTCGTCGATGAGCAGCACGATCAGGTAGACCTCTTTGTGGTTGCGGGCGATGCCGTTGGCGATGTCCTGCAGCAGGACCGTCTTACCAGCGCGCGGCGGGGACACGATCAGCGCGCGCTGACCTTTGCCCAGCGGCGTCAGCAGGTCGATGATCCGGGTGCTGTAGTTCTTGGAGTCGAACTCCAGGCTGAGCTTCTCGTCGGGGTACAGCGGAGTCAGGTTGTCAAAGAGAACCTTGTCGCGCGCCCGCTCGGGCTCCTCGAAGTTGACCGCCTCGACCTTCAACAGCGCGAAGTACCGCTCACCCTCTTTCGGGGGGCGGATCTGACCGGAGACGGTGTCGCCGGTGCGCAGGTTGAAGCGCCGAATCTGCGACGGCGACACGTAGATGTCGTCGCTGCCGGGAAAGTAGTTGTAGTCGGGGGCGCGCAGGAAGCCGAAGCCGTCGGGCAGCGTCTGAAGGACGCCCTCACCGTAAATCAGGCCGTTTTTCTCGGTCTGCGCCTGGAGGATCGCGAAAATAAGCTCGTGCTTGCGCAGGTTGCGCGCGTTATCAACACCGAGCTCGCCGGCCATCTTGACCAGTCCGCTGATCTTCTTCTCTTTCAAATCTTTGAGATTCATATGTTTCCTCGTTCAGGAAGGGGCTCTTTCGTATGGGAGCCGGAACGTGTGGGTAGGATGTGTGGCGCGAAATATATACCGCGCGCCGGGGGTGTCAAGACAGATCAACCCTTGTGGAGTGAGGACTATGCCCGGGCGACCGCCGAGCTCCATTGCGCCAGGTACTCCTGAACCGCCTCTTTCTCCATCGCGGGCTCGAAGCGGCGGTCCTGCAGCCACGCCTCTTTGACGGCATCCAGGCTGTCCCAGACGCCGACCGCCAGCCCGGCCAGGAAAGCGGCGCCAAACGCCGTGGTCTCGATGAGCGTCGGGCGCACGATGGTGGTCTCGAGCACGTCGGCTTGAAACTGCATCATCAGGTTGTTCTTGCACGCGCCGCCGTCGACCCGCAGCTCTGTGATGGGCGAGCCCATGTCCTCTTCCATGGCGCCCAGGATGTCCGCGATCTGCAAGGCGATGCCGTCCAGCACAGCGCGCGCCAGGTGAGCCCGCGTGGTGCCCCGCGTGATGCCGAAGAAGGCGCCGCGCGCGTCCTGCCGCCAGTGCGGTGCACCCAGCCCGGCCAGCGCCGGTACAAAGGTCACGCCGCCGCTGTCCTCCACCGAGCCGGCCAGCGCCTCGATCTCAGGGGCCGTGCCGATCAAGCCCAGGCCGTCGCGCAGCCACTGAACGGCCGCGCCCGCGATGAACGCGCTGCCCTCGACGGCGTAGGTCGTCTCCTGACCCAGACGCCACGCCACTGTCGTCAGCATCCCGTGCTGCGATTGCCGCGGCTCCAGGCCCGTGTTCACCAGCAAAAAGGCGCCCGTGCCGTACGTGCACTTGGCCTGGCCCATGTCGAAGCACGCCTGACCAAAGAGCGCGGCCTGCTGATCGCCTGCGATGCCCGCCACCGGGATGCCGTCGGGCAGACCGGGCACCCCGCGGGTGTGCGTATAGACCTCACTGCAGCTGCGCACCTCGGGCAGCATCGCCTCGGGCACGTTGAGGATGTTGCACAGGTCCTCGTCCCAGCGCATCTCATGGATGTTGAACAGCAGCGTGCGCGAGGCGTTGGTCGCATCGGTGATGTGCGTGGCGCCGGCCGACAGCTTCCACACCAGGTAGCTGTCGATCGTGCCGAAGCACAGATCCCCGCGCTCCGCCTTCGCGCGCGAACCCGGCACCTTGTTCAGGATCCACTCGACCTTCGTGCCCGAGAAGTACGCGTCCAGCACCAGGCCCGTCCGCTCTTTGAAGATCTCCTCGCGACCCGCGGCCTTCAGCGCATCACACCGCTCCGACGTGCGGCGACACTGCCAGACAATGGCGTTGTGTATCGGCGCCGATGTCTCGCGATCCCAGATCACCGTCGTCTCGCGCTGGTTTGTGATCCCGATCGCCGCGATGGTGTCTCCGCCCACGCCCGCGTTGGAGAGCGCCAGCCCGATCGTGTCGGTCGTGCTCTTCCAGATCGCCTCCGGATCGTGCTCGACCCAGCCCGGCTTTGGATAGATCTGCGGAAACTCGGAGTTGGCCTTGCCGAGCACGTTCAGGTCCGGATCCAAAATGATGACCGTGGTCCCAGTGGTGCCCTGGTCGATCGACAGTACGTTCTCAGCCGCCATCGTCAGCTCCTTCTTCCTTACTCAGAATCGCGCACAGAATTAGTGTTAAAGTGCGCGTCATGTCCAGCGAGAAGCCGACGCCGAAGCAGATCAAGCTCCACATTCAGCTCGACGATGAGGTCGCCCAGGGGCGGTACTCCAACCTCGTCATGCTGAACCACACCGAGACGGAGTTTGTCTTTGACTTCATCTATGTGCAGCCGCAGCAGCCCAAGGCCAAAGTGCACTCGCGGACGATCACCAGTCCGCGCCACGCCAAGCAGCTGCTGCGCGCATTGACCGAGAACATCAAAAAGTACGAGGACCGCTTCGGGACCATCCCCGAGGTCTCAGGCAGTACGAAGAAGATGTACCACTAGCGAGCTGCTAGAAGCGCTTCCACCAGTCGATGACCGGCCAGACGTTCACCGTACGGATGTCGTCTTTGTCGATCGCGACCGGGAACGTGCCGGCCGCCACACCGAGCCCGAGCCGTCCGCCGCCGTCAAAGGCGTACGCGTAGACGATAGACCCAAACGGCGCCTTGAGGCCGCTCTGGCGCGTGGAGTACTGCGCGCCGCCCGTCGTCAGAATCAGGTGCTTGGGCGTGATCAGCCAGTTGACGCCGAGGTGCCAGATGAAGCTGTCGTCGTCCGCAACCTCCCCGTCGATGCGCTCCGAGAAGTCGTGCTGGTAGCCGGCGGCCGCCGAGATCAGCACTCCGCCGCCGACGTTGAACGTGCTGGCCACGCCGCCGTTGACGTGTCCCAGCGGGCGATCGTCGGGCGGCCGCGCGCTGCCTTCCGTGATCGTGGCGCCCACCTCGGACGTCAGTGACAGGCGGAACACGTCGCTGTCGAACACCGAGATCCGCAGACCGGCGTTCGGCGTCAGCAGCGCCCATAGAATCGGGTGCATGTGCAGCATGATCGAGTCGGTGATGCCGTACGCGACGGGGGTGACCACGCCCACCAGCAGCTCGCCCTGCTCAAGTACAGCAGCGGTGTTGTGCACGATCTCGCGCGGGTTGTTCCAGACGGCCGCCGCCGGGGCAGGCGTCAACAGCGCGACCAGCACGGTCGCGGCAGCCAGGCGCGAGCCCCTCAGATAGGTATCCCGCGGTCCTGAAACAGCGCTCGCACTGGATCCACGTCAAACACGGGGTCGCCTTCATCCGACGTCGGCTGCAGCCCCGCCCGAGCCATCTGCTCGGCGGACATCCCGGATAACACCGCGATCTCGGCCACGGTCAGGGTCCCGCCGTCACGGCGTAGTGCCCGTCGCGCACCGCACGCCAGAATGCACAGGCCGATCGGCGTCTCCACGAAGGTCTCCCAGTCAACGGTGGCGGTCCACCCGCCGATGGTCGCCGTCATCAACCCCATCAGCGCCTCACACTTTTCATCGACGTAGCTGGAGCTCATCTGCCGGCGGCCGCGCGCATAGTCAAACAGCTCGTACAGGTCGACCGCGTAAAAGTACGGAAACTCGCTGTAGCCCAACCGTCGCGGTGTTCGGGGCAGCCCATAGCTGGCATTGCTGACGGTGCGCGCCACCGCCGCAGCGTGGGCGTTGCATTGCTTGTAGAACGCTTCGATGGCGTCCAGAACATTGCGTTCGCTCAGGTCTCTCAAGCGCATGATCCCACCCTACACCCTTTGCTGTCTGAGGGCCTCATACACGACGACTGCGACCGTGCTGGCCAGGTTCAGACTGCGGATGTTGTCGTTGTGCGGCACCTTCACCAGTCGGTCCGCGTATCGTGCCTTCATCACCTCAGGCAGCCCGTCCGCTTCGCGTCCGAACACCAGCACGTCGTCCGGTCCATAGGTCACGTCCCAGTGGTGCCGCGTCGCTCGCGCGCTGAAGAACCAGGCAGGGCCCGGCAGCTGCTCCAACGCCTGCGCCAGGGTCTCGTGCACCGTCAGGTCGATGTGCGGCCAATAGTCCAGCCCGGCGCGCTTGAGATACTTGTCGCTCAGCTCAAAGCCCAGCGGCTTGATCAGATGCAGGCACACATCGTGACCCGCGCACAGGCGCCCGATGCTGCCGGTGTTTTGCGGGATCTGAGGCTCTACCAGAACGACGTGCATTGGCTATTTCAGCGGCTTGCCGTGACCCGGCACGAGCAGCCTGCTGCGATACATGTCGTAGTTGAACCCGGTCGAGTGCTTCTTGTTATGGCATTTCACGCACACGAACTGCTTCACCTGCAGGCGGATCGACTCGGCGCTCTCGTCCTCCACGTGCGCGCTGCCCGGGCCGTGGCAGACCTCGCATTGCACGTCGGTCAGGTTCTTCATCGCGCCCAGAATCGAGCCGCCCGCCTTGCCGTAGCCGGTGGCGTGGCAGCTGACGCACTCCAGGTCGAAGGTCTTGTTGTCCACGACCAGCGTGTGCCAGGCCTTGGCGTGCTGGTCCTTCTCCCAGAACGTCTTGGTCTCTTCGTGGCACTCCAGGCACTTTTGGACGCCCACGTACGACGCCTGGCCCGGCTTCAGCTCCGGCAGCGTCCCCGCGCTGGCCAGGTTGATGGCCTTCAGGTCGCCGTCGTACGCCTTCATGATCGCCGCGACCTCCGCGTTTTGCGGCAGATCCCAGCCGATGGGCGTCAGCGCGTACCGGAAGTGGCTGCCCTCCGCGGGTGGCATCTTTGTGGGCTCCACATAGGTGACCGCACCGCCGCCGTTGGCGACGATGTCCACGCGCCCGACCTGTCCGCCCTGCACATAGCTCTGGAACAGCGACGCGGCATCAAAGGGCTCCACCTCGTCCGTTACCAGCGCCTTGAGCCCCTGTCCCGCGGCCAGCAGCATGTCCACGCCGATACCCTTGCGCAGCAGCCGCTTGGACTGCCGGAGACCCAGCGAGCTCAGGGCGATGACGACGTCCGCCCCCTCTCTTCGCAGTGCTTCAGCCGCCGCGATCGCCGCCGCCTTCGCATCAGTCGCCCCCGGTGAGGACGACGGCACCAGGCCGATGACCCCGACCCGCACCGCGCCCACCTTGAGCAGCAGCCGCGACGACACCAGCTTGCCCCAGCGCGGACCGGCCACGTTGGTGACGACGATCGGCGCCTTGACCAGCGGCAGGTGTTTCTCGAGCCAGTCCAGGCCCTCTTTCAAGTCGTGCGGTCCCAGTGTGGCGGCCGTCAGCCCCATGCGCTGCAGCGACGCGGCGATCGCCTCCGTCCGTCGGGTTATCTGAGCGCCGCGCACCTTGGGGATGCCCTCGTCGTCGATCAGCAGATCACCCGCGTGAAACAGCGCCGCGTCCGGCGTCGACTTGCGCACCTTCTCGACATGATCGGTGACCCGCGCCACGCCGCCGCGCTGCAGATCCGGCGAGCACCCGCACGGCTTCAATGTGCCGCGCAGGTCAGAGAAGACGAGGATGGTCGCTTGCCGCGGCCCGGCGTCTACCGGCGTCGGTCGCGTACCCGAGCTGCTGCAGCCGGCGACCAGGATCGCCAACGCACCGAGCGCTAACGCTTTATAACGACCGATTTGCAATCGCCGATCTGCTCAATCGAAGAGTTGGTTTTGGCCTTGGAGCGGGTGGCGAAGGCGTTGGTGATGACAAACTTGTATTTGCCGCATAGCGTCCCCCGCTTGCCGCGCTTCACCCCATGACGCTTGCCGCGATTGAGGTACAGGATCGTGGCCTGGCCCGATCGGACCGTGGACGCCACGCGCCCGACGATGGGGCCGGTGTTGGCCGAGTCGCCGTCGCCGCGACACTTGAAGTTGGTCGCCTTGCTGCAGATGTCGGTCGGGTTGGGGCACGCCGGGCACTTGCCCAGCGGCACGCACTTGTTGGCCTGGCAGATCGTCCCGGGCTTGCAGCCGCCTTTGCAGCCGGACGCCACCGTCTTCTTGATGCAGCGTCCGCGCCGGCACCGATAGCCCCGCTTGCACCGCGGGCTGCACGAGTACCCACCGCCTTTGCGGACGCACTCGCCGGTGTCGATGTCACATCGGTAGTTTCGACGCGTGCACGGCGGGTTGCAGGCCGGGATGCACTCGCCCTTCTCGCAGATCATGCCCTTCTCTTCGTCGCACTCCGGGGCGCAGACCAGCACCTTGGGCCGACAGGCCTTGCCGCCGTCCACGGTCTCGACGCAGTCCTCCTCAGCCGTGCACTTGGCGCAGGGATCCTTCTTGATGAACCGCACCTGCGATGAGTAGGCGTAGTTGCCGTCGGTGGCCTTGAACTCCACGAAAAACGGCTTCTGCGCGATGACGTCGAACTCGAAATCGTAGCGGAAGACAGACGGGTCGACCGCCTTCTGGTCCAGCACCTGGCCGTCGCTGTCGTAGACCGTCAGCAGGCCCTTGATGTTGTGTTTTTCGAACGCGGTGCCGATGCGGTATTCCACTTTGGCGACGGCATCCTTGAAGTACTTGACCTGCTTGCAGTCGGCGCGGTCGCCAAAGCTGACGTTGATCTCGTCCTTGACCAGCACAATGGGCGGCAGGGGCTTGGCCTTGCTGCAGATCTCGTCGTCGTCGCTGTATCGAACCGGGCTGCAGGCCGCCGCGATGCCAGCCACCAGGAGCGGCACCAGTGCTCTACGAAGCCTCTTATTCATGGTCACCTAACCTTCAAACCCCAGATCCGTTTTGACACCTTAGTGGCCCGGATCCGGGGGCGTCAAGTACACTGGTGAACGTGCGAGTAGCCGTAATCGTTCCTTTTGGGCTGCTTCTGGCGGCCGGCGCCGGGTGCAAGAAAGACGCGCCAAAGGCTGTACCGAGCCCGACCGAGCCCGCTGTGGAGGCGGGCGGCTCCGGTGAAGACGAAGCGGAGCCGGTCAAGCGCGTCGTGCCGCCTCTGCACGTGACGATCATCGCTGTCGACCGCACGAACTCGTCCGAGCGCCCGGCCGACATGTCCGCCGCCGTTCAAGGGCTCGCAGAGGCCGCGGCGAAGCGAGCGGGCTTTACGGTCGTCGAGGACGGGCACAGCGGCACCGCGGAGGTCTTCTACGCCGTCGTCAAGGACGGCAAACCGGATCCCAAAGCGGAGCGGGGCACGGTGGCGTGGGGCGTCTCGGTCATGGTTCGGGTGGAGGACGAGCAGGGCCTGGGCGAGGTCTTTGAGGGACGCCGCGGCGACGAGCGGCCATTCATCAAGGCCACCGTTCCCGACCTCAAAGCGGCGTTCGACAGCCTGCTCGGCGAGGCCCTGGAGGGCGCCTTCCGCGACGTCGCCATGCAGATCAAGTACGTGTCCGCGGACGCCAAGACGTGTGAGGCGGCCCTGACCGCGCAGCACCCCGAGGAGCGATGGGCGGCTCTGCGGCGCCTGGGCGACCTGGGCAGCAAGGAGTCCGCGCAGCCGATCATCGATATCCTGGACGGCGCCGACGAGCTGACGACTGCCATCGCAGTCGGCGTCCTGGCCCGGCTGAAGTCGGCCAGGGCCGTACCTGTGCTCGCCAAGCTGGCGGAGGGGCCCAGTCCCGACCGCGCCACGCTCATCGTCAACGCTTTGGCCGAAATCGGCGGCCCCGAGGCCCGAAAGTACCTGGAGTTGATCGGGGCCAGCCACCCCAACGAGGTGATTCGGAAGTTGGTCAGCGACCTCCTTGCGGCTCAAGAAGATAAGCAGTAAACCAACGACCCGTATGCTCAGCTCCATCCGACGCGTTCATCTCATCGGCATCGGCGGTATCGGCGTCAGCGCCGTGGCCCGGGTTCTCATGGCGCGGGGGTTCGAAGTGTCGGGCTCCGATGTGCGCGAGTCGCAGCTGACCGAGGCCATGCGCGATTCGGGGGCCACGGTGACGATCGGCCATGACGCCTCTCTCGTGGACGGCGTCGACATGGTGGTCTACTCCACGGCGATCCCGGCCACCAACCCAGAGCTGGTTGCGGCTCGCGAGCGCGGTATCCGGGTCGAGCATCGTGCCCGCGTCCTGGGTGCGCTGCTGGAGCATTGGAACAGCATCGGCATCATCGGCACGCACGGCAAAGGCACCGTCAGCGCCATGATCACCGCCTGCCTGGAGGCCGCCGGGCTGGAGCCGTCCTTCATCATCGGTGGGCTGCTGGGCAACTATCACACCAACGCGCGCGTGACCTCGTCCGAGCACGTGGTCGTCGAGATCGACGAGAGCGACGGCTCGCTGGTGCACGTGCGGCCGCGCACGCTGGTCGTAAACAACATCGAGGCCGACCACCTCAACTACTACAAAAACCTGGACGGCGTGTACGCCAAGGTTCAGGCCGTGCTGGAAGCCGACGAGGGGCGCGAGACGGCGGTGCTTCATGTCGGAGACGAGGGCGTTCGCAAAGTGCTGGACCGGCTCGGCAAGACCATCGACGCCGTTCGCGTGGGCTTTGACGACGATCTCGACGGTGCGGAGGCCGACGTCATCGGCACGGACCTGGTCGTCGGTCAGGAGGGCTCGCGCTTTGTGGTGTGGAAAGACGGCAAGCCGCTGGGCGAGGTCGCCATGCCGCAGCCGGGTCGCTACAACGCCATGAACGCGCTGGTCGCCGCCGCCGCCGCGATGCGATTAGGTGTCTCTTTCGAGCACGTGCAGGGCGGGCTGGCGTCCTATCTGGGCATCGAAAACCGCTTTACTGTGGTGGATGCGGGGCCCGTGCGCGTGGTCAAGGACTACATCTCGCATCCGACGGGCATCCGGCGCGTGCTGGAGGCGGCTAAGACGCTGTCGGACGGTCCGATCACGGCCATCTTCAAGCCCTACCGCTTCACGATGATCCACTATCTGGGCGACGAGTACGCGGTGGCCTTCAAAGAGGCCGACCACGCGGTCATCACCGAGCTGTACACCGCGGGCGAGGTGCCGATCCCGGGCGTGGACGCGCCCTGGCTGTGCGACCTGATCCGGTCCAACGGCACCGACGTGAAGTTTCTGCCTGAGATGAACGACATCCCGGCGTATCTGTTCGAGCGGATGGAGGCGGGCCAGCAGATCATCTTCTTTGGCGGCGACGACCTCTTCCAGCTGGCGGATCGCTTCATCGAGCAGGTTCGTGGCGGCTGAGCGCCAGTCCTCCTACAGCGTAATCGGGCTGGCCAAGAGCGGCGTCGCGGCGGCCAACGCCCTTCATGTGCGCGGTCATCAGGTCGTCATCAGCGACCTGCGCGACGTCACGGCGCTGGCGGAGCACTTGGCGCGTCTGCGGGCCGGAGTGGAGGTCGTCCTGGGCGAAAACGTGGTGCGCGAGGGCGATCTTGTGGTCGTCAGCCCGGGCATCCCGCCGCGGGGCGCCGTGTTCGAGGACGCGCGCGCAAAGGGGTGTGAGGTCATCGGTGAGATCGCGCTCTTTCAGCGGCTGGCGGGCGGCGTCGACACCCTCGCCGTCACCGGGACCGACGGCAAGAGCACCACGACCTGCTGGCTGGGCGAGATGCTGCGCGCGAGCGGGCGCCCAACCTGGGTCGGCGGCAATCTGGGCACGCCCTTGTGCGCGTCCCTGGAGGAGCTGACCCCCGAGCACGCCGTGGTCGCCGAGGTCAGCTGCTTTCAGCTGTGGACCTCCGAAGAGTGGCACCCGGCGGTGGCGGTGATCACCAATATCGCACCGGACCATCTCGGCTATTACGACGGGTCCTACGATCGGTACAAGGCGGCCAAGCGGCAGGTCATGGCCAACCTGGGCGCAGGCGAGACCGCCGTGTTGAACGCTGACGACCCGACCCTCGTGCAATGGCGCGCCCCACAGCCCGCCGTGACGCGGTGGTTTTCGCGCGACGTGCTTCCAGACGACAAAGAGGGCGTCTTCCTGCGCGGCGACACCCTGACGGCGCGGCTTGGCGACATCGATACCGCGCTCGTGCGCGTCGATCAGCTGCAGGTGCCCGGCGTGCACAACGTGGAGAACGCCATGGCTGCCGCCTGCGCTGCGTTGTCGTTTGGCCTGTCGGTCGAGGCGGTTCGCGACGCGCTGCAGAGCTTTGCCGGGCTGGAGCATCGCATCGAGCGGGTGCGGACCGTGGGCGGCGTCACGTTCTACAACGACTCCAAGGCGACCAATCCGCACGCGGGGGAGGCCGCCCTGCGCTCTTTTTCCGAGTCGTTTGTGCTGATCGCGGGCGGCAGCAAAAAGGGCAGCGACTTCGAGCCCTGGGCGGACCTGGTGGCCGACAACGTCCGGCATGCGGTGCTCTGCGGCGACACGGCCGAGCGCATTGCCGAGGCGATCGACGGGCGCGTCCCGATTACGACCACCAAAACGCTGGAGGACGCGGTCACGGCCGCCTACGAGCTGGCCGGTGACGGGGGCGTCGTGGTGCTGTCACCGGCGTGCGCGTCCTTCGATCAGTTCCGCAGTTTTGAGCACCGCGGCGAGGTCTTCAAAGGGCTGGTCGCCAACCTGTCGGGTAACTGATACCGTCGCTCGCTATGGTGAGTACCGTACTGGTCGCCAATCGCGGGGAAATTGCCAACCGGCTCTGCTCCCACCTCAAGACGCTCGGACTGCGTACCGTCGCGGTGTACTCGGAGGCCGACGCCGGCGCGCCGCACGTGGCCGCCGCGGACGCCTCCGCCTGCATCGGGCCGCCTCCGGTGGGAGAGTCCTATCTGAACCAGGCGGCGATCCTGGCCGCGGCCGCCAAACACGGCGCGGACGCGGTGCACCCGGGCTATGGGCTCCTCAGCGAGAACACCACGTTCGCGCGCGCGGTTGTCGACGCCGGGCTGGTCTGGATCGGTCCGTCGCCCGAGGCGATCGAGGCCATGGGTGACAAAGTTCAGGCGCGGGAGGTCGCGCGCGCTCACGACGTGCCGCTGGTGCCGGGCTCGGACGGGCTGATCACCGACGATGAGACGGCGGCCGAGGTGGCCGAGCGGGTCGGCTATCCGGTGCTGATCAAGGCGTCGGCGGGCGGCGGCGGTATCGGCATGGAGATCGCCAAAAAGCCGGCCAAGCTGGGCAAGGCGCTGCAGAAATGTCGCGATCGGGCGTCGCGGGCGTTCGGGTCGGATGCGGTCTACATCGAGAAGTTGGTGGAGCGGCCGCGGCACATCGAGATCCAGGTCGTGTTCGACCAGCACGGCAACGGCGTGTCGTTGTTCGAGCGAGAGTGCTCGATTCAGCGCCGTCATCAGAAGATCGTGGAAGAGGCGCCGTCGGTCGTCTGCGAGGATAATCCGGGCCTGCGCGAGCGCATGGGCGCAGCGGCGGTCCGGCTCGGCAAAGCGGTTGGCTATGTCGGCGTTGGTACGGTCGAGTTCCTGGTTGGCGCCACGGGCGACTTCTACTTTATGGAGATGAACACGCGCCTGCAGGTGGAGCACCCGGTCACCGAGCAGGTCACGGGTGTGGACCTGATCGACCAGCAGATCCGCATGGCGCGCGGCGAGCGGCTGGACCTGACGCCTCAGCGCCGTGGGCACAGCATCGAGTGTCGGATCTACGCTGAGGATCCGGCAAAGAAGTTCTTTCCGCAGCCGGGCACCATCACTGCGCTGACCTGGCCCACGGGGCCCAACGTGCGCGTGGACTCGGGCGTCGTCGAGGGCTCCGAGGTCACGCCGTACTACGACCCGCTGCTGGCCAAGCTCATCGTGTGGGGCGAGGACCGCGCCGCGGCGATTTCAACACTTGCGCAGGCGCTCGAGGAGACGCAGCTGGACGGGCTGACCAGCAACCTGGCGTTTCACCGGTGGCTGTGCACAAATTCCGCCTTCAACGACGGCGACCTGACCACCAACTTCGTCAAGGAACACTTCAATGCCTGAGGACATCAACGCGCCGCTCACCGGCACCGTCTGGAAGATCGAGACCAAGCCGGGCGACGCCCTGGATGAAGACGACGTCATCATGATCCTGGAGTCCATGAAGATGGAGATCCCGATCGAGGCGCCGTTTGACGGCAAGCTGCTCGAGATCGCGGTCAAAGAGGGCGACCCGGTGAAAGACGGCCAGCTGCTGGCGCGGATGGAAGAAGACTAGATCATGGATCTTTCGAACATGGAGACGCTGCAGGCCGAGGCGCTTGCGGCGATCGGTGATGCGTCGGACGCGGCGGCCCTGCGGACCCTGGAGGTCCAGCTGCTGGGCAAGAAAGGCACCGTGACGGCGCTGTCCAAAGGCATCCGAGAGGTGCCCAACGAGCAGAAGCGCGAGTACGGGCAGGCGGCCAACGCCGTCAAAACCGCGGTGGTGACGGGCATCGAGTCCCGGCGCGCGGCGCTGCAGGACGCGGCGATCACGGCGGAGCTGACCGACGACACGTTTGACGTCACGCTGCCCGGCACCAGGACGAAGGGCGGCACGCTGCACCCGCTGACCCAGGTGCAGGATCGGGTGGAAGAGATCTTCCAGTCGATGGGCTACCACGTGTTCGACTACCCCGAGGTCGAGGACGACTTTCACAACTTTCAGGCGCTCAACATCCCTGAGGACCATCCTGCGCGCGACATGCAGGACACCTTCTGGCTGGAGAGCGGGCACCTGCTGCGCACGCACACGTCGCCGGGTCAGATTCGGGCGCTGCAGGAGTACGAGCTGCCGTTTCGCGCCGTGTTCCCGGGCAAGGTCTTCCGCTACGAGGCCATCGACGCCTCGCATGAGCATACGTTTCACCAGATCGAAGGGATCATGGTCGACAAGGTGGTCTCAGCGGCCAACCTGATCAGCGCGATGAAGATCTGCCTGAGCGAGATCTTCGGGCGCGAGGTCACCATTCGGCTGCGGCCCGGTTACTTCCCGTTTGTCGAGCCGGGCTTCGAACTCGATATGGGCTGCTTGATCTGTAACGGGGATGGCTGCCGGGTCTGCAAGCAGAGCGGCTGGGTCGAGTTTCTGGGCTGCGGGCTCATCCACCCGAACGTGTTTCGGGCGGCGGGCATCGATTCGGACAAGTGGCAGGGCTGGGCCTTCGGCATGGGCCTCTCGCGCTTGGTGATGATGCGGTACGGCATTGACGACATCCGCCACCTCATGGGTGGCGACATCCGCTTCTTGCGGCAGTTCGGGTAAGGCGATGTATATCAGCTGGAATTGGTTGAACAGGCACGTGGACCTCAGCGGGCTGGACCCGCACGTGGTCGGGGAAGAGTTCACGCTCAAGTGCGCCGAGCTGGAGGGCGTCGAGGAGATCGGCGGCGGTCTGGACAAGTTTCGCACGGTGCGAGTCGAGGCGGTCGCGCCGGTCGAAGGCTCCGATCACCTGACGCAGGTGACCGTGCAGGACGGCGAAGGCACGGTGACCGTGGTGTGCGGCGCGCCCAACGCCAAGGAGTCGGTCGGCTGCGTGGCGGTGCTCGCTCCGGCCGGCTGCACGCTGCCGGACGGGACCGAGATCAAGCAGGCGACGATTCGCGGCGTCGAGAGCAGCGGCATGCTGGCCAGCGAAAAAGAGCTGGGCTTGTCGGATAACCACGACGGGATCCTGTTGTTCGACAGCGCGGTCACTCCCGGTCAGGCGCTGCCCCAGGCGGTGCCGGTGCACGACTTTGTGTGGGAGGTCGACAACAAGGCGATCACCCATCGTCCGGACCTGTGGGGCCATCGTGGGATCGCCCGTGAGGTCGCGTTGCTGGTCGGTCGCAAGCTCAAGCCGCTGGACTACGAGCCGGTCTACGGCAGCGAGGACCGGGTCGAGGTCGTGGTGGACGATCCGGACCTGTGCCCGCGTTATTGTGCGGCGTATTTCACGGGCGTGCGCATTGAGTCGTCTCCGCAGTGGATGCAGTGCCTGCTGCGCGCCACCGGGATCCGGCCGATCTCCAACGTGGTCGACTTCACCAACTTCGTCATGCTGGACGTGGGCAACCCCATGCACGCGTTCGACGCCAAGGACGTCAGCGGCAACAAGATCGTCGTGCGGCGCGCCGAGGATGGCGAGATCGTCAAGACCCTGGACGGCCAGGACCGTAAATGCGACGCGGACACGCTGCTGATCTGTGACGCGGAGCGCCCGGTAGCCATCGCCGGCGTGATGGGCGGAGAGAACTCAGAGATCTCGCCGGACACGCACGAGGTCATTTTGGAGGCCGCCAACTTCAACGCCGGCAACGTTCGCAAGACGTCGGTGCGGCTGGGGCTGCGGACAGATGCCTCCGCGCGCTTCGAGAAGGCGCTGGATCCGGTCGGCGCGGCCGGTGCGGCCCGGCTGTTCACGCACTTGATGGAGTCGCTGATCGAGGGCTGCAAGGTGGTGTCGCCGCTGGTCGATGTGGCCGCACGCATGCAGACACCGCCCGCGATCAGGCTGCACCCGGACGCTGTCTCCGAGCGTCTGGGCATCGATGTGCCGATCGGGCAGATCCGCAGCGTGCTGATGGGCCTGGGCTTCCAGGTGCAGGATCGCTCCAGCGGCGAGCTGCACGTCTTGGTCCCGTCGTGGCGCGCGACCCGCGACGTCTCGATCCCCGAGGATCTCATCGAGGAGATCGGGCGCGTGCACGGGTATCTCAACATTCCGCCCAAGCCGCCACGGGTGCTGATCACCAAGCCCCAGCGGTCCAAGGGCAAGGAGCAGGACCGGGCCGCGCGCCGGTATTTGAGCGCCGGCTGCGGCATGCACGAGGTGTTGAGCTACGCGTTCACGTGGAAGCCGATGCTGGAGCGCCTGGGCGCCGATCTCGGTGGGCGCCTGATCATGGCCAACACGATCAGCGCCGACATGGACCGCATGCGCCGGTCGCTGGTGCCCAACCTGCTGAAGTTCGCCGAGGAGAACTCTCGGTATTACGAGGCGTTTGGGCTGTATGAGGTCGGTCGGGCCTTTCAGCCGATCGAGGGTGAGCTGCCCAACCAGAACCGGCACGTGACGCTGCTGGTCGTTCATCCGGACGACGACACGGGCGCTGAGGCGCAGTATCGCCAGCTGCGTGGCACCGTCGACGGGCTGCTTGCGGACGTGGGCGCGCCGGACGTCACGTATCGGCGCCCGACAGCGGACGAGATCGGCTGGCGGGCTGCCTGGGTCCACCCCAAGCGGTCGGCCGTCGTGTCGGCGGGCGGGATCGATGTGGGCTACATCACGCTGCTGCATCCGCGCGCCGCCAAGGTGTTGGACGACATCAAGGGCCAGGTTGCGCTGGCCGAGATCGACCTGGATGTGCTGCTGACCGCCGGCGAGGCCGAGCCGCGCTATGAGGCCGTGCCCAAGTATCCCGGGATCGGGTTTGACGTCAGCTTCGAGGTCACCGAGGCGGTGACGGCGGACGCGCTGGTGGCGGAGATCCGCGCCGGTCTGAAGGACTGGGAGCTGCTGCGCCAGTGCGCGCTCTTCGACAACTACCACCTGGGCGACGGCAAGAAGAGCGTCAGCTTCCACCTGGACTTCCGGTCCGACGAGCGGTCGCTCAAGGACAAAGAGGTCCACAAGCGTGTGAAGAAGATGATCAAGCACGTCGAAGGCGCCGTCGGAGCCAGCCTACGCGGTGGATGAGATTCTGCTGATCTCGAAGCCCCTGGACCCGCCGTGGCATGACGGCTCCAAGGTCCTGGCGCGAGAGCTCTGCCATCACGCGACGCGCTATCGTTTTCAGCAGATCGCCGGGGTCAAGCGGGCCTGGCGCATGCTGGCGGCCGCGCGCCTGCTCAGTCCCCGCAGCGTCCCGTTGGCGCACTTCTTTTTTGCCCCAAACCCGCGCACCAATCAGGTGCTGGCGGCGCTGCTGCGGCTGCGTCCGCGCCGGGTGGTGCACACCGTGTGTTCGCGACCTAGCGGCGAGGTGACGACCTGGTTTGCGGACACACACGTGGCGCTGACCGAGGCGACCGCTGAGCAGCTGCGCGCGGCGGGAGCGCCGGATGTGCGCGTGATACCGCCGGGGATCGCGCCGCACGCCGACCCGATCGAGAAGGCCGTGGCGCGTCGCGACATGGGGCTGCCGGACGCACCCTCCGTACTGTTCGCCGGCGACCTGGTCGACAGCGGCGGCGCGGATGTGCTGGCCGACGCGCTGGATGCGCTGGACGGCGTGCACGCGGTCTTTGCTTGTCGTCCAAAGGGCCAGGGCTTTGCTGAGCGCCGCGCTGCGCTGTCGGCGCGTCTGGGTGATCGGGCGACCTGGCTTGGAGTGGTGCCCAATATGGAGCGGGTGTATGCCGCCGTAGACGTCCAATGTCTGCCGGCCACGGACCTGCTGGCCAAGGTCGACCTGCCGCTGGTGCTGCTGGAGGGGCTGAGGGCGGGCGTGCCGGCGGTGATCTCGGATATCGCGCCCATCAACGAGCTGCGGTCTCCCGGCGTCACGAGCACGCCGCCGGGCGATGTCGAGGCGCTGTCCAAGGCGCTCTGTGACGCACTGGCTGCCGGCAGGACGGCCAGTCTGCACGAGCGCTACGACGCCACAAAGATGGCGTTGGACTACGAAGCCCTGTACGACGAGATCCTGACGTGAGCCGCGAACAGAGCCGAGACTATTACGACACCTTCGCCGACATCTACGAGGCGGAGCGTCACCATGGCTACCACCTGTGGTTGGACCAGCGCAGCGTGGCCATGGTCAAGGAGCGCGCCCGGGATCAGCGCGTGCTGGAGGTCGGCTGCGGCACGGGCCTGCTGCTCAAAGAGACAGCCCCGGTGGCAAGCCAGGCGGTCGGCCTGGATCTCAGTCACGGCATGCTGCGGGCTGCGGCGGATCGCTCCTTGACGGTGGTGGAGGCTTCGGCGGACTCGCTGCCGTTCGATGACGCGGTGTTCGACCTGGTCTACTCGTTCAAAGTGCTGGCGCATGTGCCCGATATCGCGCGCGCCGTCGCCGAGATGGTGCGCGTGACCCGGCCCGGCGGCCGGCTGGTGCTCGAGTTCTACAATCGCAGCAGCCTGCGCTATCTGATTCGGCGGCTGCGCCCGGACGGCAAGGTCGGCCCCGGTACCACCGAGGGCGATGTGTTCACTCGCTTTGACGCATTGTCAGACCTGCAGCGCCTGCTGCCTGACAACGCGTCACTTGTGGGCATTGAGGGGCTGCGCGTGGCGACGGTGATGCCGCAGGTCTTTCGGGTTCCGGTGCTGGGAAAGGCGTGGACTGCGCTGGAGGATGCGCTGTCGGCGAGTCCGCTCAGGCGCTTTGCCGGCTTCCTCGTCCTGGTTATCGAGCGAAGCTGACTTACATCGCGATCGAGATCGGCTGGGCCTTGTGGTAGCTGGAGTCGCTCTCGACCACGCGCTGCTTGCTCTCGCCGCGCGTGATGACGCCCGAGATGTCGTGGGGCACGCGCACGGCCAGCACGGTGACGTTGTCGCTGCCGCCGTTGTCGTTGGCTGCCTTGATCATACCGGCGGTGAGCAGGTCCAGGTGCGCGCCGTACTTCTCGACCAGCTCTGAGATCTCAGCGTCCTTCACCTCGCCCGACAGCCCGTCGGTGCACAGCAGGTACAGGTCGCCCGGCTGCCAGTCGTACGCGGCCACCTCGACCTCGACCTCTGCGCGGTTGCCGATGGCGCGCAGGATCACGTTTTTGTAGGGGAAGCGCTCGATGGCTTCGGCGTCCATGTCGTTCAGTTTGATGAAGGCGTTCAGCAGGGAGTGGTCTTCGGTCAGCTGCTCCAGCTTTCCGTCCCGCACCCGGTAGCAGCGGGAGTCGCCGACATGGGCGATGTAGACGCGCTTGCCCTCGAAGTGGGCGCCCACAAACGTGGTGCTCATGCCCTGAAACGCGGCGTACTTCTGTGCGACGTGGAAGATGCGCTGGTTGGCCGACAGCACGGCGTTGACGAAGACGTTCTCCTCAAAGCTGAGGTCGTCGTCGCCGTCAGAGGGCCACGTCATGTCCGAGTCTTCGCGCATGTCCTCGTAAAAGTCGGCGACCGTATCCACGGCGATCTTGGAGGCGACCTCGCCCGCGGCGTATCCGCCCAGCCCGTCCGCGACCACAAAGAGATTGTTGTGCGGGATCGCGCCGAAGGTGTCTTCGTTGTGATCGCGCCGCATTCCGATGTCGGTTCGGCCGCTGAATTGGAGCTTGCTCATGGTCGTGTTTCCTCGATTACCGGGGTCGTCTGGTGGGTGGATGACAAAGCACAACCCATGCCATGGCCGGTGCGTGTATCGAATTTCAGAGGAACTGTTCGCTTTTGTCCCACCGCAAAAGGACCGAAAGACCTTTGTGGAGGGTCGACTGACCCCACCGGCGGCAGGCGCCAGGTGGGCAGAGATCCGCTTACGGAGGCTGGATTGCTTCTTCGACGTATTGTTTTGAGCGCGCTCTTTTTTCTCGCGGCAAGCTGCACCGACGACGACACCAACAGCCCGGCGCTGGTGGTTTCCAAGAGCATCGGCCAGGTGCCGACCTGGGTGGAGCCCGATGAGCCCGCTGACCCGCAGATAAAAGAGCCGACTACGCCGGATCCCGTCGCGGATCCGGATGACAAAGATCCCGTCGAGCCGGGACCGACACCTGATCCGGTCACCGATCCCGGCGATCCGGACGACCCCACGGGTACGCCGGACGATCCCGCCGACAAGTGCTCCGGCCCGCAGGACTGCGACGACGGGGATTACTGCACCAAGGACATCTGCTCGTCCAAGACCAACGCCTGCAAACACGAGGTCAAGCTCGGCTGTTGCACCAAGGACTCGCAGTGTCCCGACAGCGGGCAGTGCTCGCCGGGCATCTGCCAGGAGAACCTGTGTGCTGTCGACCTGCTGGCCAACTGCTGCACGGGCGACGAGGCCTGCAACGACGACAACGCCTGCACCGCCGACATCTGTGTGTCCACACAGAAGGGCGCCAAGTGCGTCAACGAGTCGATCCCGGGCTGCTGCGAGACAGCGTTTGCCAACGACTTCACCGACGCCTCGGACCTGGCTGACTGGACGCAGGTCGACGAAAAAGAGGCGGTCTCCTGGCAGCTGTGGACCGGCCGCTCCGTGTCGCCGCCCAGCGCGCTGTACATGGGCGACACCGTGTCGGGCAGCTACCTGAACCACCCCCAATCCAACGAAGAGCTACATATCAAGACGCTGGCCGACATCGCGTCACCTACTTTCAAGCTGACCAAGGACGCCTCGACGGCCAGCCTGGACTTTCAGCTGTGGCTGGATGTGGAAGACTGCGAGGGCGACAGCTTCTCGTTCGACATCTTCCGCGTCGTCATCGACACGCCCAAGCTGCACGGCATCGTCGTCCTGGATAAGTGCGACATCGCAACCTACAACGAGTGGGTCCCAATCTCGGTCGACCTGAGCGCGTTTGTGGGCCAGCAGATCAACGTGCGCTTCCACTTCAACTCGATCGACGCCAACTTCAACGACGGCGAGGGCATCTACATCGACGACATCGAGGTCAAAACTTGTTACTAGGACCCTATGTCCGCCCAGGATCTCCTCGATTACATCGCCGCCGGCCCATCCCCTTTTCATTGTGTAGCTGAGTCCGTCCGTCGCCTCGAAGCGGCCGGCTTCTCCGCCGTCGATGAGGGCTCTGAGCCGGTCAACATCCACCCAGGCCACGCCGGCTATGTCGCCCGCGCGGGGACCCTGATCGCCTGGCGCGCCGGACAGGATGCGCCCGCAGTGACAGGGTTTCGGTTGCTCGGCGCGCACACGGACTCGCCCAACCTGCGCTTGAAGCCCAACGCGGAGTACGTCAGCGAGGGCTACGCGCAGTGGGGTATCGAGCCGTACGGCGGGGTGCTGCTGGCCACGTGGGCCGACCGCGACCTGGGCCTGTCCGGGCGCGTGTCCGTACGCGATGGGGACAGCGCGTCTCTGCGTCTGGTGCGCATCGATCGCCCGATCGCGCGCGTGTCCAACCTGGCGATTCACCTGAACCGCAAGGTCAACGACGACGGGCTGAAGCTGAACAAGCAAAAGCACCTCCCGCCGATGGTCGCATGCGCGGGCGAGCTGAGTGAGCCCGGGCTGCTGGCCAAGCTGCTGGCCGACGAGGTCGGCTGCGATCCTGCGGACCTTGTCGGCTGGGACCTGGGGCTGCACGACGTGGTGCCGCCGGCGCTTGGCGGCGTAAACGGGGACTTCGTCTTTGCGCCGCGTCTGGACAACCAGGGCAGCTGCTATTCGGCGCTGGAGGCGATTATCGCCGCGGAGGGCAAGACAGCACACACGAGCGTCGTCGCCTTGTTTGACCACGAGGAGGTCGGCTCCGGGTCCGACCGTGGCGCGGCGAGCACCATGCTGCGAAACGTGCTGGTTCGGTTGGAGCGCGACCACACGATCGCCGCTGCCGGTGGCATCGAGCGCGCCGCCGCCAACAGCTGGATGGTCTCAGCCGACATGGCTCACGGCGTGCACCCCAACTACGCCGACAAGCACGACAAGCGCCACCGCCCGATGCTGAACGGCGGGCCCGTCATCAAGACCAACGTGAACATGCGGTACAGCACCGATGCGGACACCGCCGCGCGCTTCCGGGCTGCCTGCCGGCAGGAGGACGTGCCCTACCAGGAGTTCATCAATCGGTCCGACCTCGCGTGCGGCAGCACCATCGGCCCGATCAGCGCCGCGCAGCTGGCGATTCAGGGCGTGGATGTCGGCTCCGCGATGCTGTCGATGCACTCCATTCGGGAGTGCGCGGGGGCACACGACGTGGACATGATGACGCGCGTGATGACCCGTGTGCTGTTGAACGGCTGAGCGCGCCGGTTTTTTACTGAAGCTCGAGCGTCCGCATGCCGATGTTCCAAGCATGCGAAAAGACTCAGCCCCTTCTGGTTTCACCCTCATCGAGCTGATGATCGTGGTGGCCATCCTCAGTGTGCTCGCCGTCGTCGCCGTGCCTGCCTACATCAAGTACATGCGGCGCGCCAAGACCTCCGAGGCCATCGACCAGATCGACAAGATGTACAAGTCGGCCGCGGTCTACTACTCGACGCCCAAGGTGGCCGAGGGGTCCGGGGTCTACCTGGGCTGCCCCGGGATCGGCATGGTCGACCTCACGCCGGACATCACGAATCAGCGCTGCTGCGGTGGGACGCTGGATGCCGACAAGGACGACCGCTGTGACGTGACCCCCGCGCTGTGGAACAACGCCGGCTGGGCCGCGCTGAACTTCGAGATGCGTGACCAGCACTACTTTGGTTATGCGTTTGAGGACCAGCTGGGGGTCGCCGGGAGCAGCGCGTCCATCTACGCGCGCGCCCACGCGGATCTGGACTGCGACAGTACCATCTCTACGTTTGTGCGCGCCGGAAAGCTCACCCGTGAGGAGTCCACCAACCACTGCAAGCTGGAGGGATCGTCGGCGTTCTTTGTCAACGCTCCCACGGAGTAAGTAGGCCATGAGCGACCAACACGCCCATGCCTGCGCCCGATGCGGCTCACCCGCGCAGCCCGATCGCGTCACCAAGTGTTTTCGCTGTGGCTCACTCGTGCCGATGAAGCGGGCGCCCGTCGTCACGAAGACCGCCAAAAAGAGAATGAGCCTGGCCGATGTGCGCATGTCCGGGGGCAAGGGGTGGCGGATCGCGGCCCTGGCGGCGCTGGTCATCGCGGTGATCGGGACGGTCCTGCTCTTTGATGACGCGCCGGCTTATGCCGAAGGCGAGTCCTGCACGACGGTGTGCGAGAGACAGGCTCCAAACGACAGCACGGGCGACCGCGAGCCGTTCCTGAAGCAGTGCATGAAGGACTGCCGGTACATTCTCGGACGGTAATTGCTTTGACCTTCTAAAGAAAATTGCGTAAAAGCCGCCGCGCGTGTCCATTGGGCATGAGGCCAGGACTCCCACGGAGGGTTTGTCATGAGCGCGGTAAACGTCGACTGTCTGAGAAATATCGGCATCTCGGCTCACATCGACAGCGGCAAAACGACGCTGACGGAACGTATTCTCTTCTATACGGATCGCATCCACGCGATTCACGACGTCCGCGGAAAGGACGGCGTGGGCGCCAAGATGGACTCCATGGAGCTGGAGCGCGAGCGAGGGATCACCATCGCCAGCGCCGCCACCCACTGCGAGTGGCTCGACCACCACATCAACATCATCGACACCCCGGGGCACGTGGACTTCACCATCGAGGTGGAGCGCTCCCTGCGCGTGCTCGACGGTGCTGTGCTGGTGCTCTGCTCGGTGGCCGGCGTGCAGAGCCAGTCGCTGACCGTCGACCGCCAGATGAAGCGGTACAACGTGCCGCGCATCGCCTTCGTCAACAAGTGCGACCGCACGGGCGCCAACCCTGTGAAAGTGAAGAATCAGCTTCGCGAGCAGCTGGGGCACAACCCGGTGCTGCTGCAGCTGCCGATTGGCCTGGAGGACAAGCACGAGGGCGTGGTGGACCTCATCACCATGGAGGCCGTCTTGTTTGGCGGCGAGAACGGCGAGAACATCACGCGGGGGCCCATCCCGGCCGAGCTGCAGGATGACGCCGACGCGGCCCGTGAGGAGCTGCTCGATATCGTCAGCATGTTCTGCGACGAGCTGCTCGAGGCGATGCTGGAAGAGCAGGAGATCTCACCTGAGCTCGTCCACAACGCCATCCGTCAGGGCACGCTGACCCGGCAGCTCACGCCGGTGCTGCTGGGCTCTGCCTACAAAAACAAGGGTGTGCAGCCGCTGTTGGACGCCGTTGTGGCCTACCTGCCCAATCCCACCGAGGTGGAGAACGAGGCGCTGGACCTGGACAACGACGAGCAGCCGGTGACGCTGAGCGGAAAGGACAGCGACAACACCGTGGCGCTGGCTTTCAAGCTGGAGGATGGCCGATACGGGCAGCTCACTTATCTGCGCGTGTACCAGGGCATGCTCAAGCGTGACGGCACCATCATCAACACCCGCAGCGGCCGCAAGCATCGCATCGGGCGGCTGGTTCGAATGCACTCCGATGAGGCCGAAGAGGTCACGGTGGCCGCCTCGGGCGATATCGTCGCGATGTTCGGCATCGACTGCCACAGCGGCGACACGTTCACAGATGGGCTCAACGTGACGATGACGTCGATGCATGTGCCGGACCCGGTTATCTCGCTGTCGATTCGGCCCAAGGATCGCAAGGCCGAGCCCAACGTGGCCAAGGCGCTGAACCGCTTCCGCAAGGAGGACCCGACCTTCCGCGTGTCTCAGGACCCCGAGTCCAACGAGACGATCATCAGCGGCATGGGCGAGCTTCACCTGGACGTCTACGTGGAGCGCATGCGACGCGAGTACAACGCCGAGGTCGAGACGTCCGCACCGCAGGTCGCGTATCGGGAGACGGTCACAAAGCGGGCCGACTTCGACTACACCCACAAGAAGCAGACGGGTGGCTCCGGTCAGTTCGGTCGCATCATGGGCGCCATCGAGCCCTCGCTTGAAGACGAGTTTGAGTTTGAGGACCAGATTGTCGGGGGCTCCATCCCCAAGCAGTTCATCAGCTCGGTCCAGAAGGGCTTCAAGTCCATGCTGGCCAAGGGGCTGCTTATCGGGCACCCGGTCGTCAACGTGCGGATCCTGCTGAACGACGGCAAGACGCACACGGTCGACTCGTCGGAGATGGCCTTCCAGGAGGCCGCCCGCGGCGCCTGGCGAGAGGCCTACCGGCGCGCCAAGCCGCAGATAATGGAGCCGGTTATGAAGGTGTCGGTCGAAGGGCCGCCTGAGCACAACGGCAATATGCTGTCTACGCTGATGTCGCGACGCGGTATCATCGTCGGCACCCAGGAAGAAGAGGGCATGTGCCGCGTGGAGGCCGAAGTGCCGTTGGCCGAGATGTTCGGTTACGCCACCACGTTGCGCTCGGCGACCCAAGGTAAAGCGGAGTTCTCCATGGAGTTCTCGCGCTACGCCCCGGTTCCCGAGTCCATCGCCAAAGAGTTGCTGGAGAAGGCGGAGGTAGCCTGATGTATCGCAAGGAAGTCAACGAGCAGTCTCCGCTGCGCATCTTGGAGCAGTCGATTCACGGTGGCCTTGGGCCCGGCAACCTTGGCGTTGTGATGGCGCGGGCAGGTGTCGGCAAGACGGCCGCGCTGGTGCAGATCGGTCTGGACGATCTCATGCGTGAGCGAAACGTGCTGCATATCGCCCTGGGCGAGCACAGCCTCAAGCACGTGCGTGAGTGGTACGACGCCCTGTTCACGGACATGGCGCACGTCACGCACCTGGAGCGGCCGCTGGTCGTCCATGACCAGGTGGACCGGCGGCGCATGATCCAGGCCCACCCCGAGACCGTGCTGACCTCGGAGCGGCTGGAGAACAGCCTGGCGCTGTTCGGCGACAAGCTGGACTTCCGCCCGCAGGCGCTGCTGGTCGACGGGCTGGACTGGGAGGCCGATCCCGAGCTGGTCGAGGCCGATCTGCGCGCGCTGAAGTCGGCCGCCAAGCGGCTGGAGGCTGAGCTGTGGCTGACCGCGCGGACCCACCGTGAGGAGACCGGAGCCCACCCGATGGCGGTGCCCAAGCCGTGTGCCGCGTGGATCGAGCACATCGACGTTGCGCTGCTGCTCGAGCCGCAGGGTGACCACGTGTCGATTCGCCTGCTGAAAGACCATGACCACGCGGAGGTGGCCGACACCAACCTGGAGCTGCAGCCCGACACGATGCGGCTGGTGCAGGTCGGCGGCGCCAAAGCGCAAATCACGCCGCCTTCAGGGTCGTGCACGCTGTTGTCGGGGGCCGCGCGCGGCTCAGAGCAGGCGTTTGGCGAGTGCGCCGAGCAGTGGGGCCTTGGCGAGATCAACTTCACATTCGAGGGACGCCCCGCACCGACCCGCAGTCGCGGTCTGTGCCTGCTGTCGGAAAATGAGCTGCAGAAGGGCGCCGTCAGCGGGCGGTATGTGGAAGCGCACATGCACCGCAACTACCCGGACACCCCGGCCTTCCGGAAGATCCTGCGGTCGATCTGGCACCAGGTGAACACCGCCGGCCAGGTCTTTGTCGTGGGCGTCATCAACGAGGACGGCACCGTCAAGGGCGGCACCGGATGGGCAGCCGAGCTGGCCAAGCATCTGGCCAAGCCGCTGCACGTGTTCGATCAGAACACCGACGAGTGGAAGCGCTGGGTGAACGATGGCTGGCAGACCGAAGAGCCGCCAACCATCACGGCGCGCCGCTTCACCGGCACCGGCACCCGCTTTCCGAGCGAGTCCGGTACCGCGGCCATCAAGGCCCTGTTCGAGCGCAGCTTCTCCGCCTAGATTCTAAGGGTCTGCGATCTCGCCTTCGCCCTTTTCGATCTTGCGCGTCATCTTGTCGATCAGCACGTCGAAGCCGTCTTTCTTCATGATGCGGCCGAACTGCTTGCGGTAGGAGCGCATCAGGCTGACGTCGTCGATCACGATGTCGTACGCCATCAGGCCGTCCTTTACCGGGTGCAGCTTGTAGTCGACCAGCGCCGTGGTCTTGCCGGACTTCACGCGCGTCTTCACCAGCGCCTTACCTTTCCGGTAGATCGGGTCTTCGCGAAAGGTCAGCTTCAGCGGCTTGTTGGCCTTGAAGTGCTTTACGTAGCTCTTGTGAATCAGCTGGCGGTACTTGCCGACGAACAGCTCCTGCTGCTTGGGCTTCAGGCTGTCCCAGTGGCGCTTGAGGGTCAGGCGACCGAACTCGTTGAAGTCGGTGAACGACTCCAGCACAGCGACGACCTTGGTGCGGACGCCCGCGTCGGTCTTGTCGGTGGTCACGATGTTGGTGATCTCGGCGTACTTGCCTTCAACCATCGCTTTGGCGTCGGGCTCTGCGGCGTTCGCCTTGAGGCCCACCGCCAAAAACAGGGTGAGCACGAGCAGGGGGAGGGAGATTCGCTGGATCATTTGGATTGCTCCGTGATGTCTACGCCGACGATGTTCACTCCGACGGTGCGGCTGAGCCGAGCGACACTGAGATTGAACGCGTGGACGGCCTTTAGCCATTCCGATTTCTGCGACAGGTACGTCACGCTGGCGTCCAGCACCATCTTGAAGGTCGTGCTGTCGTCGATGCCGTTCTCGTATTCGTGGGCGTTCAGCGTCAGCAGCGACTTGGCCGCGCGCATCGCTCGGCGACGATATTCGAGCATCTCCTGGTGGGCCTTGGCATCCCGCCACACCTCTTCCAACTCGACACCCAGCAGCGCCAGGCGGCCCTCGACCTCGGCCCGCGCCCGGTTCAGCTCTGCCTGGGCGCGGTGATAGCGGTGGATCTTCTGCGGGTAGTCCAGCGTCAGCTGCAAACCGAACGTGGCGCCGCCGCCGATGGCGTTGAACACGGCGCCTTCGAAGACGTTCTCGGAGTCGCTGTTGTCGACTGTGGAGGCGGCGACCGTGAACGACCCCGCGACAAAGATATCGGGAAAGAACTCGGACCACCGCAGGTCGACCTGGGATCGGGCGATCTCGATGCGATGCCGCTGCGCCGCAAGCTCCGGGCGATGCCGGCTGGCCAGCTCGATCAGCTTCTCCAGCGACGCGATGTCGACCTCGATCGGGTCCAGCGCGTTCTCCGCCGGCAGCCGCAGCTCAGCCGTGCGCGCCAGGCCCATCGCCGCCTTCAACCCGGTCTTCGACACCGCGTCCAGCTTGGCGTTGCCCAGCACCAGCTTGCGGACCTCGGCCTCGTAGATGCGCAGCCGAAACGTGTCCGCCTGGTCGTAGTCCTCGGAGTCGTCTTCCTCCAGCTGCTCCAGCTTCTCCCGCGCCTTTTGGATCTTGTCCTCGCCGTCCACGATCAGCTCCGCCAGTCCGTTGGCCAGCTGAATGCTGTACCAGGCCCGGGCCACTTGATAGGCCAGCTCGTTGCGCGTCGCGCCCAGGATGGCGTTGGCCGCGTCGATGCCGTGCTCGGCCATGTCCCGTGCGGCGCTCAGCTTGCCAAACGTGTATACGGGCAGGTACGCCTCGATGTCGGTGCGGCTCCAGAAGTTCAGCTCCGAGAGGTCCGGGCCGTCGCTGGGGTCAGAGTCACCCTGCGGCGGGATGAGGATCGCCAGCGACCGCAGCTTCAGCGTGGGTATCCAGGTGGTCCACCACAGCTCGCGCTCCTGCTCCTCGATGGTCTGAACGCCAAACTTGGCGGCGCGCACCATCGGGCTCTGAGCCACGGCGATCCGCTGGCATTCCTGCAGTGACCACGGCGCCGGATCGTCTCCGGTCACGGCTGTCCCGGTCAGGGTCAGCACCAGAAAACTGACAAGCATTGCGGCAGTCTAGGCCTTTTCGCGCTTCAACGGAAATTCGATGATCGTGCGTCCTCGCGGCGGGATCGGGTCGGGCTGAATCCCCGCCTTCACAAGCCACGCGTACAGGGTTTCGACGTCTGAGAGCCGCTCCTCTTCAATCCATCGAGCCGCCTCGACCGGCACCGTCTCCAGCGCCGACTGAAACGCGAAGAAGGGGTTGTCGCCGGACAGCGCCGCCACCGCGCGCTCCCTCAGGTCCGCATCGCACAGGCCGTTAGCGAAGTCCGCGCGCTGCTTCCACCCGTTTCTGGCGCCCTTGATCGGCACCGGCAGCGTCTCGATCTGGTCCTCGCCCAACAGCATCGGGCACGTCACCAGGCCCGAATCCAGGCGCAGCAGCGGCTGAAGCTCAGGGTCGTCCGGCTCAAAGCCCTGATGGGCGTCCAGCAGCCCCTGCCAATCGACCTGCAGTAACTTCATTTGGCAAAGATCCGCGCCGGATCGCGAAAGGCCTTGAACTCCAGCGCGTTGCCGCTGGGATCCAGAAAGAACATCGTCGACTGCTCGCCCGCCTCACCCGCAAATCGGATGCGCGGCGCGATGACAAAGCTCATCCCGCCCTCGGTCAGCCGGGCCGCCAGCGCCTGGAAGTCGTCCCACGGCAGCACCACGCCAAAGTGTGGGACCGGCACGTCGTCGCCGTCCACGGGGTTGGTCTCCACCGCCGCAGCGCTTTCGGTCTGGTGGGCGACGATCTGGTGGCCAAACAAGTCAAAGTCGACCCAGCGCTCGCTCGAGCGCCCCTCCGGACAGCCCAACAGGCCGCCATAGAAGCGGCGCGCAGCGGCCAGATCGTGCACCGCAAACGCCAGGTGAAACGGCGTGAGCGTCATGCGCCGTCACCTCCGCGCTTGCGCTGACAGGTCCAGCGCTGGGCGATCGGCAGCCGCCGTCCGGTCCCAAACGCCTTGCCGGTCACCCGCAGGCCCACCGGCATCTGCCGGCGCTTGTACTCGGCCCGGTCCACCATCGTCACGATACGCTGCACCATGGCCGCCTCGTAGCCGCGCTCTACGATGGCCGCGACCTCGAGCCGCTCCTCCACATAGGCCGCCAGCACAGCGTCCAGCACGTCATACGGCGGCAGGCTCTGATCGTCGCGCTGATCCGGACGCAGCTCTGCGGACGGCGGCTTGTCGATCGTGTTGCTGGGGATGCGCTCAACGTCGCGGTTGATGTGCCGGGCCACGTCGTACACGGTGGTCTTTGGTACATCGCTGATCACCGCCAGGCCGCCGCACATGTCGCCGTACAGGGTGCAATACCCAACCGCCAGCTCGCTCTTGTTTCCCGTCGACAGCACCAGATGGCCGCGCCGATTGCTGAAGGCCATCAGGATCATGCCGCGCAGCCGGGCCTGCAGGTTCTCGTCCGCGACACCCCACGGCTTTGGTCCCAGCAGCGGCTCCAGCGACGCTCGCATCGTGCCAAGCCCCTCTTGAATCGGCGCCACGTGGTACTCGATGCCCAGATTGGCCGCCAGCGCCTTCGCATCCGCCAGGCTGTGGTCGCTGGAGAACTCGCTGGGCATTGCAATACCCACCACGTTTTCCGGGCCCAGCGCGTCCGCCGCGATCACGGCCGTCAGCGCTGAGTCGATGCCGCCGCTGAGCCCCAGTACGGCGGTCTTGACCCCGATCTTGCGGAAATAGTCGCGTACGCCGAGCACCAGCGCGTCCACGATGTCCTGCTCGATATCGCGCGCCGGCAGGGCGACCGGGGCGCCGTCCAGGTTGACCGTCAGCGTGTCCTGCGTAAACGCCGCGCCGATCGCGATCGCCCTGCCGGCGGCATCCGACACCAGGCTGCGCCCATCAAAGATCAGGCTGTCGTTGCCGCCCACGCTGTTTACGTAGACGACCGGCACATCATGTCGCTCTGCCGCGCCCCGCACCAGGTCCCAGCGTACCTGCTCCTTGCCCATGGAAAACGGGCTGGCGGAGATGTTGACCATCACATCGGCGCCGGCCTCCACGCAGCGCGCGATCGGGTCCACGTCGTAGCGTGCGGCGGCACCCGACTCGGCCCACAGGTCTTCGCACACGGTGAGCCCGACCCGGCGTCCCGCGACCTGCACCAACGCCGGCGCGCCCGACAGCGGCTCAAACCAGCGGTCCTCGTCAAACACGTCGTAGGTGGGTAACAGGGTCTTGGGGTGCACCGACACAACGCGGCCGTGCTCGCAGAACAGCGCCGCGTTTAGCAGTCGTCGCCCCGTTGGGCTCGGGTTCAGCTCCACGGATCCGACGATCAGCGGCGGCGCCCCCTGCGGCAGCGTCATCAGCCAGCGGTCCAGCGCCCGGCGCGCCTCCACCGCAAAGTCCCGCTTCTCCAGCAGGTCCAGCGGGGGATAGCCGGTCACGCACAGCTCCGGGAAGACCACGAGGTCGGCCGAGCCGTCCATAGCCGCCGACACAACGGCGCTCATGCGAGCCAGGTTGCCCGCCAGATCGCCGACCGTCGTGTTTATCTGCCCAAGAGTTACGCGCATGCCGCTGGGGAGGAGTTTAGCCGCAATGGCTCGCGCAGGTGTCCGAGTAGCGCAGGCACGACTCGCCGATGCTGGCGGGCTCGTGGTCGGTCCACTCAAACGTCTCGAGATCCAGCTCCCACACGTCGTCGATGAGGCCGCAGTCGGTCTTGCCGCCGTGGATCAGGACCTTGTTCTCAGCCTCCCAGAAGACCATCAGGTGTGCGCCGCGCCGCTCGGGCGTGCCCTCCTCCAGGGTCGTGAAGTCCGCGGGGAAATCGCAGAAGCCGACGTTGCCGTTGTTGATCTGGTCGCCGGTCGTGATCATGCTCCAGGCGCCGTTGCGGATATCAAAGACCCACAGGTCGTTGCGGTTGCCCAGCGCCAGGTCGTCGTGCCCCCCGAACATGACCATGCGGTCGGCCTTGCTCCCGTAGACGGCCTTGCCCCAGATGCGCCGGTCCGGACCGTTTGTGCCCGCGTCCAGCTGCTTCCAGGTCTCGGTCTTCAGGTCCAGCGTCCAGGTGTCGCCCAGGAACGGGCCCGTGAACGCTGCCGCGTCGCCACCATGGCTCACGACCATCGCGTGGTCGACCGGATCGTAGACCGCCATGTGGTACTGGCGTGGGGCGGGCGCCTGGCCACCGGGGTTCAGCTTGGTCCACTCGTTGGTCGTCAGATCCAGCGCGTGCACGTCGTTTTGCGGAAAGAAGTCCAGTCCCGTGTCTGCGGTCGAGCCGCCGAACACCAGCATGCGCCCGCCATCGTAGATCGCGGACGCCAGGATGCGTTTGGACGGGGGCGTGCCCGTGGTCTGGACCTGCGTCCAGGTGTCGGTGGTCAGGTCCAGCTTCCAGGTCTCGTCGTACAGCGTGTACTTGGAGAAGCCGTCCGCTCCCTTGGCCCGAAAGCGGCCGCCAAAGAAGACCATCGCGTGATTCCCGGCGTCGTACACGGCGCGCGCCCGACCACGCGGGGTCGGTCCGGTGCCCTCGGCCAGCCTCTCCCACTGGTTGCACCGAGGCCAGTAGGCCCAGGTCTCGCCCGAGTACGCGTTCTTGCCGATGCATTGCACCGGGAACTCCGGGTTGCCGCCAAAGAACACCATGCGCTCTTTCACCGGGTCGAAGACGCCGAAGTGCTCCGACAGCGCCGGCGGTCGCTCGCCGATCGGATCGGGGCACGAGACCTCGCCCGTGTCGCCGGTATCACCCGTGTCGGCGGTGCCGGTGTCGGTGGTATCCGTCGTGTCGCCGGTGTCGGTCGTGTCGCCGGCGTCGCCGGTATCACCCGTGTCGGTGGTGTCGGCGCCGGTGTCGTCCGTGGCCTCAGACGCGTCCTTATCCTTGCCGGTGCTGCCCGATCCCGAGGAGCACGCCATCAAAGACGCTGCTAACAGTGTGACTGTGTATCGAATGAGCATGGGGCGGACCATAGCGCAGGTCGCCCGTCGGATGCGAGCGTTGGTTACTCGGTGGCCAGCCGGTAGTAGATCCCGCTCGCTGACTGTACCTGGCAGTCGCCCCAGGAGTTCTGGTGTGTGCCGCGCCCGCCCATGCCCATGGTCGAGGTGACGCCGTCACAGTCCAGGTCCCCTTGCGCGTACACGCGAAACAGATATCCGCCCGCGACGGGCAGGCTGTCCACGCCGTAGCCGTAGTAGTGCTGGTCGTTCATCTGGAAATTCAGCGCCGACCAGGTTTCGGTCGTTCATTGAGATGTATCAACGTCGCAGCGGTCGTCTTTGTCGCTGTCCAGCACACCGCCGCAGCAGCGTTGCGCGGTGATCTCGGGGGTCATGTCTTGATTGGCGGGAAACTGACACTCCTGCAAGTGCCCGGTGTCCTTCTCGACGTGCGGCGTCATGAAATAGGCGGCGCCCGACTTCCAGATCTTCGTCATCTGGTCCAGCGCCTCGGCGGTCTTGGCGCGTCGCATGTACTTGACGTACGCGGGCACGGCCACGACGGCTAACACGCCCAGGATCGCCACCACGATCATCAACTCAACCAGCGTGAACCCTTTCGAACGATCTGCGGACATCGACATCTCCTCGTCACGGAGATAATCGGGACGCTGTACGGTGAATTGTAGCTGTTAGTTGAGGAGGCTCTTGCGAGTCACTAGATCGGTGGTCAATTGGACCGCGTTCAAGCTGCCCAGGAAGGCGCCCTCGAAGCCCAGCCCGCCGTGCAGGTGGTCACCTGTGATCAGCACGTTTTTGTATGCCGTGCGGCAGGCGACCGGCGTTGCCTCCATCGTATCGGGCAGCGGCCGGTTGTAGCTGGGGATGAACTGCGACGTGTCCACAAACGGCTGGTTCGTGCGCTTCTGGTAGCCGACCCAGGCCGACGAGCGCGCCAGCAGATGCTCATCAAAAAACGGAATCAGCGTACGCACCCGCGACATGATGCGCTGGTCGTGGTGCTCCACGTTCTCCAGCGTCGCCCGCACCAGCCGCATGGGCAGCCGCGCTGTCACCGACAGCACCACGCTGTCCTGCTCGGGCGGCTGGTGTGCCGGATCGACGCAGCACAGCAGCAGATTGTCACCGTCCAGCGGCTTCCGCTCGTCCTCCACGATGAACGCGTGCCGCCCCATGCCCTCGGGGATGGCCTCGCGCCGGAGCGCAAAGTTGGTCGTGTACATCATGTGGCTGGGCTGCAGCTCCAGAAGCGTCAGGTGAAAGCGCTCTTTCTGGTCCTCTTCCGGAATCAGATTGAAGAACTTCTTTACGTCGGTGTTGCAGACCACCACATCGCAGCCGATCACCTCGCGCCGGTCGCGGATGACCAGCTCTTTGACCTTGCCGCGCTTCATCACAAAGCGGTCGACCTGCGCTTTCTCGCGGTAGTCGCCGCAGTTGTCGCTGACTTTGTCGATGAAGATCCGCTTGAGCGCGTCGATGCCGCCCTCGATCTGGTACAGGCCGCGCCCGAAGTGCGTGACCGACCGGATCAACTGGATCGCGGAGTACGGCTTGCTGTGGCACCCGCTGCCGAACATCAGCGGGGCCAGCACAAACGGCCGGAACGGATGACCGGGCGGAAAGACCGACAGCGGGTCCACAGTGGTCTCCATGGTCTCGCCCATCAGCTTTTTGAAGGCGCGCTGCTCCATGAAGCCCTGCGGCGGCATGACCATCGGCGACTCCAGGATCTGCGACAGCGCCTCGTTCTGCTCGCGCACCGTGCGATAGAACGTCTGTATCAGCTCCGACTGCCCCGGGAACTCCCGGCTCAGCTCCCGATCGAACACGGTCTCCCTGGACACCACGTTCACGCGCCGGCCCGGCATCACCACCTGGTAGAACGGGTCAAACGGCTTGGGCCTGTTGTGCATCTCCAGGCTCAGCGACAGGTCCGCGAACACGCGCTTGATCGGCTTGGACGTCTCAAACCCGTTGAACAGCCAGGGCCGCCGGACGAACTGAAAGCCCTCAAAGGCGAAGTGGTTGGTCTTGTGTCCGTGGCCGATAACCAGCACGCGGTAGCCCTTTTTCGCCAGCATGGCGCCGGTGATCAGGCCCGGTAGCTCGGTCCCGACGATCACGACATCGTAATAAGCGTCGCTCATTCGGACCCTACAGTAACGCCTGCGGCCCGAAGACGCTCGGTCAGCAGCCCAAAGCCCGGTAGCAGCGCCCCGTCCCGCCACGTGTGCGTGCTCCCGCAGCTGGGGCTGTTCTGCTTGAGCACGGCGTCTTTGATGTCGAGGTCGTGTGCCATCGTGACGATCCGCGCACAGGCGTCTTCCAGCGCCGCAGTGACGTCTTTGCGGCTCTCCACCTCACGCACCGTGCCGTCCGCGCTGCGCTCGATCGCCGGTCGCGGCACGCCGAAGCCCGCCATCACCTCGGGACACACCGGCACGAGCTCGCCATCCGTTGCCAAGTCATACCGCTTGTCGCGGCCGTCATAGCGGCACCGCACGCCCACCAGGCAGGCGCTGACCAATGTGCGCCGTCGCTCAGCCATGCCCTACGCGTCCCTCGGCGACCATCTGGATCGCCCGCGGAAACAGCTTGTGCTCCTCCGCCAGAATGCGCTGCGACAGGCTGTCTTCGTCGTCACCGGGCAGGATCGGCACCTGCGTCTGTGCGATGACCGGACCCGTGTCCGTGCCCTCGTCGACAAAGTGGACCGTGCAGCCCGAGACCGTGGCCCCGGCCGCAAGCGCCTGTCGCTGGGCGTCCATGCCCGGGTACAAGGGCAGCAGGCTGGGATGAATGTTCACGATGCGCCGACGGTTGACCAGAAACGGCGACAGGATGCGCATGAAGCCGGCCAGCACGACCAGGTCCACGCGGGCCTCGGTCAGTATGCCGTCCAGCTCGCGCTCGAAGTCCTCGCGCTCGCGACCCCGATGGCTGGCAAAGGCCGTGTGCAGGCCTCTCTCCCGGGCCCAGCGCAGGCCGTCCGCGTTGCGTTTGTTGCTGGCCACCACCGCGATCTCGGCATCCAGCTCGCCGCGCTCCACCGCGCCGACGATGGCGCGCATGTTGGAGCCGCGCCCGCTGATCAGGATGCCCAGCCGCACTCTAGGTGTCCTCGGCAGAAATGGTGACGCATTGGCGCGGACGGCTCGTCGCCTCGCAAGGCGGGCGAGCGAAGGCGGGGTGGTGCCCCGTCGAGCGAGAGCGAAGCGACCCAACGCAGCGAGGCGGTGAGGCGGCCCGCCAATGGGTCGCTATTTCTGCCGAGGACATCTAGCCCGCTCCGATGGTGCCGACGCGCCAGACCGTCTCGCCGGCTTCGCGAAGGCTGCTCATGACCGCGTCCGCCTCTGAGTCGGGACACACCACTGTCAGGCCCAGCCCCAGGTTGAAGGCCGCGTCCATCTCGGCGTCAGGCACGCCCAGGCGCCGCATCAGCTGGAAGATGCCGGGCTCGTCCCAGCTGCCGCGCTCGATCTGAGCGATCAGGCCCTCGGGGACGACGCGCTGGATGTTGCCCATCAGCCCGCCGCCCGTGATGTGCGCTAGTCCGTGAATGTCGTGCTTGCCCACGATCGCTTTGACGGCCTTGGCGTAGATCCGGGTTGGCCGCAGCAGCACCTCGGCCAGCGTGGCGTCCAGCTCGTCGGGCTGCGCGTCCAGCGCGATGTCGTGATGCTCGAAGAGCACGTGGCGGACCAGAGAGAAGCCGTTGCTGTGCAGCCCGCTGGAGGCCACGCCCAGCACCGCGTCGCCGGCCGCGATACGTGAGCCGTCTACGATCTTGGGCCGGTCCACGACGCCGACGCAGAAGCCGGCCAGGTCGTATTTGCCGTCCGGGTACATGCCCGGCATCTCGGCCGTCTCGCCGCCCAGCAGCGCGCACCCGGCCTGCTCACAGCCCGTGACGATGCCGTCGAGCACCTGCTTGCCGACGCCGGGCTCCAGGCGGCCCGTGGCGTAATAGTCCAGAAAGAACAGCGGCTCGGCGCCGATGGTGAGCACGTCGTTGACGCACATGGCCACCAGATCGATGCCGATGGTGTCGTGGCAGCCGGCGCGCTGGGCGATCAGCAGTTTGGTGCCGACGCCATCCGTGCCGCTGACCAGCACGGGCTCCGCCATCTCGGTCGTGTTGAGACGGAACAGGCCGGCGAAGCCGCCGATGCCGGACAAGACCTCCGGGCGGTGCGCACGCTTGGCGATTGAAGCAATACCCGAGGCAAAGCGGTCCCCTGCCTCGATGTCCACGCCGGCTTTCCGGTAGCTGATCGGGTCGCCGCTCACAGCGTGCTTGTAACCGAGCGGCCCCAGCCGGTCAATGCTGAGTTAATTTCCAAAAAGCGTGGCTCTCGCGCGCGCGCATGTGCGCACATGCGTGTGCGCGCGGTTGACACAGGGTGCGATCGTGGTACGGTTCGGCGTTTTTTCGCTACGGAGGACCACCTTTTGGTCGACGAACCGGGACGGCTGCCCGTCCCCATCAACATCGAAGACGAGATGCGCAAGTCCTACATGGACTACGCGATGTCCGTCATCGTCGGACGTGCGCTGCCGGACGTGCGGGACGGGCTGAAGCCTGTCCATCGTCGCGTGCTCTACGCCATGTACGACCTGAAGAACTTCTACAACCAGGCGTACAAAAAGTCGGCGCGTGTTGTGGGCGACGTCATCGGCAAGTACCACCCGCACGGTGACTCGGCGGTCTACGACACGCTGGTGCGCATGGCTCAGGATTTTGCCATGCGTGAGCCGCTGGTCGACGGCCAGGGCAACTTCGGCTCTGTGGACGGCGACCGCGCGGCGGCCATGCGTTACACCGAGGTTCGGCTGACCCAGCTGGCCGGGACGCTGCTGACGGACCTGGACAAGGACACGGTCGACTACATCCCCAACTACGACGGCTCCGAGTCCGAGCCGTCCGTGCTGCCGGCGCCGTATCCCAACCTGCTCGTGAACGGGTCGGCGGGGATCGCGGTCGGCATGGCGACCAACATGGCGCCGCACAACCTGGGCGAGGTCGTCGACGGCTGCATCGAGCTCATCAACAACCCTGAGCTCACGTCGATGGACCTGATGGAGTGGATCCCGGGGCCGGACTTCCCGACCGCGGGGACGATCTTCGGGACCAAGGGCATCGTCGACGCTTACACCACGGGGCGCGGCAAGGTCCGCATCCGGGCCAAGGCGCACTTTGAGTCTCGCCACGGCGATGGCGACGAGGACACGATCGTCGTGACCGAGCTGCCGTACCAGGTGAACAAGGCGCGGCTCCTCGAGCACATCGCCAATCTGGTGAAAGACAAGAAGGTCGAGGGCATCCGTGACCTGCGCGACGAGTCCGATCGCGAGGGCATGCGCATGGTCATCGAGTGCAAGCGGGAGGCGATGCCGCAGATCGTCCTGAACACGCTGTACAAGGCGACGTCGCTGCAGACCACGTTTGGCATCTTGAACCTGGCCATCGTGCGCGGGCGTCCGAAGGTGCTGACGCTCAAAGAGATCCTGCAGCACTTTGTGGATCACCGCCGCGACGTGGTGACCCGACGCTGCCTGCACGAGCTGCGTCAGAAAGAGGCCCGCGAGCACATCCTGCTGGGCTATGTCATCGCGCTCGACAACATCGACCGCATCATCGAGCTGATCAAGGCCAGCGCGTCGCCGGACGACGCCCGCGCCGAGCTGATCAGCGAGTTCGGGCTCAGCGAGATCCAGGCGCGTGAAATCCTGCAGATGCGGTTGCAGCGCCTGACAGGTCTGGAGCGCGACAAAATCCACGCGGAGTTGGCCGAGATCCGCGAGGCTATCGCCTACCTCAAGGCGATCCTCAGCGACGACCGCCTTTTGCTGGACCTCATCGTCGAGGAGATGCAGGCCATTCGTGGCAAGTACTCCAACGACCGTCGCACCGAGATCCTGCCCTTCGAGGGTGATCTCAGCATGGAGGACCTGATTGCGGACGACGACGTGGTCGTCACGTTCAGCAACACGGGTTACATCAAGCGCACGCCGCTGTCCGAGTACTCGACCCAGCGTCGCGCGGGGCGCGGCAAGATCGGGGCGACGACCAAGGAAGAGGACTATGTCGTCGACATGTTCTCCGCGACTAACCACAACACGCTGCTGGCATTCACCACGCGTGGAAGGGTGTTTGCGCTGAAGGTGTGGCAGGTCCCGGAGGGTGGCCGCTACGCGCGCGGCAAGCCGGTGGTCAACCTGATTCAGCTGGATGGCGAAGAGGAGGTCATGTCGATTCTGGCCGTGAAGGAGTTCACGGACGGCGAGTACCTGATCTTTGCCACGCGCAACGGCACGGTGAAGAAGACCGACCTGATGGCCTACAGCCGAGTGCGGTCCAACGGGCTGATCGCCATCTCCATCGTCGAGGGCGACGAGTTGGTGACCGTGAAGCAGCTGGCGGATCAGGAGATCATGCTGACGACCCAGAAGGGGCAGTCGTGCCGCTTCAGCAACAGCGATGTGCGCCCCATGGGACGCGACACCCGCGGAGTGCGGGGCATTCGGCTGCGCGAGGGCGATGCGGTTGTCGGCATGTCGCTCCTCGATCCTGAGAAAGAGGTCATGGTGGTCACCACCAACGGGTTCGGCAAGCGCACTACGTTGGATCAGTATCGTCACCAGAACCGCGGTGGTTACGGCATCATCACCATCGTCACCAACGAGCGTAACGGCGATGTGGTCGGCGCCATGCAGGTCTCCGACGATGATCAGGCGCTGCTCGTGACCAACGGCGGCGTCATCATCCGCTTCAAGGTCAGCGACGTGCGGTCCATCGGGCGCAACACGATGGGCGTGCGCCTGGTGCGTCTGGGCGATGGCGCGTCCGTCGTGGCCTGTGAGCGGCTCACCGACATCGACGAGGACGACGAGATCGAAGGGCTGGAGCAGGACGACGCGCCGGTCGAGGAGTTCGCGGAGGCTGAGGACGGCGATTCGGACGACGACGCCACCGACGCCGATGAGGCTGCAGACACCGCCGACGAGGCAACAGACGAGTAAGCCCGCCCGGCTGATTCTGAAGCGCGGCAAGGCCAAGCCGGTCTGGGCCGGCCACCCCTGGATCTACAGTGGCGCCATCGAGCGCATCGAGGGACATCCCGACGATGAGCCCGGGGGGCTGATCCAGGTCTGCGATGACCGGGGCGGACCGATCGGGGTCGGCACCTACCATCCAAAAGCCCGCATCGCCGTGCGCATGCTTGCCCGCGCTCTTCCGGACGGCGGTGTCAGCGCGCTCGTAAAGGACCGCATCCATGCTGCGCGCGCGCTGCGCAAGCGGTTTGGGCTGCCCAACGACGAGACCAATGCGTATCGGCTGATCAACGGGGAGGGCGACGGCCTGCCGGGGCTCATCTGCGACGTACTGGGCGATCTGGCGGCGGTCCAGATCACGACGGCGGGCGCTGAGCGCTGGCTTCCGGTGGTGATGGAGACCCTGAGCCAGTGGTCTTCGTGCGTCCACGTCCACGTGCCTGCGGACTCGGCGCGCATGGAGAACATCCCGCCCGGGGAGCGCCTGGGGCGCGGGGACTTCGAAGAGCACATCCCGCTGCTGGAGAACGGCCTGAGCTGGAACCTGCGGCCCGGGCGCGGTCAGAAGACCGGTTTCTACACCGACCAGCGTGAAAATCGGCGCATGGTGCGCGACCTGGCGGGCGGCGGCACGGTGCTGGACTGCTTCTGCTACACGGGCGGCTTTGCGTTGAACGCGGCGCGGGGCGGCGCCACCGAGGTCATCGGCGTCGACAGCTCAGGGCCGGCGGTCAGCGTGGCCGCGGGCACAGCCAAGAACAACGACATCAGCAACGCGACGTTCCACAAAGAGGACGTCATGCGCTATCTGAAGAGCGTCGGCGACCAGCGCTACGACATGGTCATCCTGGACCCGCCCAAGCTGGCCAAAGGCAAAGCCAACCTGGACGACGCCTATCTGAAGTACCGCGCGATCAACGTGGCGGGCATCCAGCATGTGACGCCCGGCGGGCTGTTGGTGACGTGCTCCTGCTCGGGCATGGTGGACGAAGACATGTTCCTGCGGATGATCACCGACGCGGCCCGTCTGGCCAACCGCCGGGCGCTTGTGCACCGCGTGTCGGGCGCCGGTCCGGACCACGTGACGCCCGCCGCGTTTCGCGAAGGTCGCTATCTGACCGTGGTCCTGGCCACCATCACCGAGTAAACGTTCGGAAGTAGTCTGAGCAATATCAGTGACTTGTCTCAATATGGCACAGTGACTGCTACGCATGAGCCCCGCGATGGTTTTTGGAGCCTGGCCACAAACCCGGCTCCTCCGCTATGACACGGAGGCGTAAATGCGGAAACTTATTATCTTTTTCTCTCTTATTCTGATGTTTGGTTTTGTCGTTGGCTGTGGGGACGACGATCCGCCGCCCATCGACAACCCTGACACGCATGCCACACACACCGGCGATGATGCCGGCGACGACACCGGAGCCGATACCGAGGCGGCCGATGACACAGGCGCCGATACGGAGCCTGCCGACGACACGGGCACGGATGATCCGGGCACGGACGACACGGGCACGGATGATCCGGGCACGGA
>CAZJHX010000005.1:0-143759 GCA_964545715.1 uncultured Myxococcales bacterium | reverse complement strand
TTTACGCCCGATCAGGTAGGAGAGTCATGCCGTCGTTCCAGGAGAGCCGCACCCACGTCAGATCGCGGGACAACACCGTACCCGACACGTGGGACCCGTGGCCCTGGTCGTCGGTGGCGTCGTCGTCCCCATTGGAGAAGTCCTTTTCCGCCACCAGCGCGCCCGCAAACGCCGGATGGGTCTTGTTGATGCCCGTGTCCAGGACACACACGATGACCCCAGAGCCGTCAGACAGGCCGACCATGGTGGCCGGGTCGCCCTGAATCTGCCCCAGGCTCTCGGTCATGATCGCGTGTTTGGTGCCGTCCGGCAGCAGCTCAGTCACGCCTTTAATGCGCGTCAGATCGTCCAATTGCGACATCGGAAACTCGCGCACTGCGACGACATCCGGCAGCAGCGTGTACTCATAGGCGATATGGGCGCCGCGCGCTGTCACGAACGTCCGCAGCGGCGCTCGATCGCCCTCCACGCGCACAAACAGGCGGACGCGCTGCTTGGCGTCGGCCGACTGCTGTATCGCCTGCCACAGCGCCTCTGCACGCCGATCGACGGGCTCGCGGGCCTGCTCGAGTGCAGCGGTGCGGGTCGTCAGGGCATCGGACGGCGCTGTCGCCTCACCTCGCTCCTGGACGCAGGACAAACTACCGAAAAGAAAGATGAAACCGCACAACTGAGCGACCTTCATGGACACCCCCGGCGGCCAGTGTAACCGAACGGATGCTCGATTGGCGAGAGTGGATCGCCCCCACCGGCTTGTCGCTCCACAAACGACGTGCTAGTGCCGGATCTATGAGCGAATTACGCGAGACGTTCGACCACTTCGACAAGGACAGCAACGGCGCCATCGACCGGCAGGAGTTCGCGCAGATCATGGAAGCGCTTGGGGCGGAAATGACTGCGGAGGAGATCGATCTAGGGTTCAAGATCATCGACACCGACGGCAACGGCGTCATCGACTTCGATGAGCTCAGCTCATGGTGGTCCGAGCGCTAGGCCGTCTCATGCATCAGGTGAATGGCATCGTCGTCGTTGGCGGGCCCTGACAGCAGCACCAGCAGCGCGCTCGGCATGACCCGGGCGATGCGATCCAGAACCGTGTCGGGATCGACGTCCGGAAGATTGGAGTCGAACAGCACGGGGCCGCGCACCCCCATCCGCAGCAGGTTCAACGCCTCGAGGCCGGTGCTGGCCCAGACAGGGGCGTAACCCTTGTCGCGCAGGCGAACGTGCAGGGAGGCCGATCGGTCAGCGTTCGGGGTGATGATCAGGGCGCGGGGAGGGCCGTGGCCATCTCTCGTGGCCGTCGTGGTGTTCTCACATGTCATCGTGTCCTCCCTTTCAGAGTTCGGACTGTCCAGATGCAAGAGGTCGGCCACTTTCAGGCGCTGCGCCGCAGCCTCTGTGTAAATTATGTAAATCGTTTACTTTACACTGGCAATAAATGCATCTTGGTGTGACATTTGGCCTCAGCGAGTGTCCACATTACTGTTCAACTACGGTGTCGGCTTGAGCGTCTCGGCGATCTGCTGACCGATCTCAGCCAGCGCCGGGGCAAAGCCCAACGTGTCACAGATGTTGTACAAGTGGCCCTGCGCCCCAAACTCCTGCACAAAGCTGATGTAGCGACTGCCCAGGTCCGCCTTGCCGGAGTCCGAGGAGCAGATGTAGGTGTTGAAAAGGATGGGGTGCTCCTCCGCCGGGTTTGCGCACATCGTGCACTTGGAGGCCATGTACGACTCGCGGTCGACCGTGATGTCGGCCATGCCGGTGGCCTTGGAGTCGCCGACGATCGCGGCCACGGTAATCAGGCTGGGGTCAGCCTTCACGGACTTGAGCTGAGCTGCCAGTTTGGCCGGTGACGCGAGCTTCCCCTCAGGATCCTCGTCCTCGTCCGGCAGGCACGTGCAGGTGCCGTAGAACTGCTTCTTCAGTGTGGACCCGGCCTTGACGCTGCAGTCGTCCTCATCGCTGACAAAGACCACCAGCAAACGGGCGCCCTCGCGCAGGAAGCCCTTGGCCTGCGCGGCGTTCGGGCCGTTGGGATCCAGCGCGTTGACGGCGGCGCCCAGACCCTGCTCCAGATTGGCGTTGTTGTGCTGCTCGGCGCCCACCGTGCTCACGCAGGGCAACAGGTCCATGGCGGTGTCGGGCGTGAAGATGGACGGCAGCTCGTCCGAGTCGGGACAGCCACCGCTCTCCGGGCGCAGGACGCAGCCCGAGTTGTTGGGATCGCCGGACGGCGCCAGGCACTTGTACCGGCACTTGGTCGGGTCCGCCTCGCACACGCCGCCCTGGACGCCGCCCAGAAACTCGGTGTCGCACTCCGCGTCAGCCGTGCAGAGCTTGCGGCATTTGGAGTTCAAGCTGCCGTTGCAGTTGGTGATGTTCAGCTGCTTGTCGGGCGCGTCGCAGATCCAGTTTTCGCTGCCCATCTCGTCGATGCAGGCCTGATCGTCGCCCCGCAGGCAGTACATGATGCGCTGCTCGGCGCACGCGAACGGGAACTCGGTGGTCTTGTGGTGCCGGAACTGGCCCAGGTGGTCCGGAGACAACATATCGGTCGTGACCACCGCGATCTGATAGTCCACGCCCTCCAGCGAGGTCACAAACGGCTCCACCGCCGCCGCCAATGCGGCCTGCTCCTGGCACATTGACGCCGAGTTATCGACCACCAGCAGCACGTCCAACGCATTGGCCGCCGGCGGCTCGGTGCCGGTCTCGGGCGGGTCCACCACGGGATCGTCGCCGGGCGTGTCCGGCCCCGGATCCTCCGGCGATTGCTGGAAGCTGGCCAGATCGGACGGCGTCCAACCCGGCAGCGCCTTGTCGAACTCGGCGCAGATGAAGGCCTGCGCGGACTCGAAGTAGTTCTGCATCTGCGGCGGGCAGATAAAGCCCGACTCCTGCACCGCGCCGGCGGTCTTGGCCCACGAGCAATAGCGCTCGCCGGCGTCGGTTGTGTGCAGCTCGCCGTCGAAGCCGCACGGGTCCGGTGTCTGCTCCGCGGTGTCCGCGCACGACGCGTTGATCAGGGCCAAAGAGGCCAATACGGCCAAAACGATAAAGGATGTCCTCAACATGACTCAGTCCCCCCGGACAGGTGTGACACAAAAAACGATGGAGTACTTCTGATCTGAGAGCCCCTCGTCCGCGGCGACCTCCTCCAGGTCGCTCGCAGCGAGACGCAGCTGATTGTAGATGTCCTGGCGGACCTTCCCGACGCCCTCCGCCGGGGCTGCAAAGGTCAGCGCGCGCGCAAACGCCTGCTCGTCCTCATCGAAGAAGCGCGCCAGAACGGTGTCCAGCACGGCCTCGAACAGGTGGTTCAGCCCGTCGATGCGACGGTTCAGGTTGCGCCGCACCAGGTTGGAGTAGCTGGACGCCACCTCGTAGACGATCCGACCGTCGGTCTCGTGCCGCCGCTTGATTCGCCCCTCTTCCAGCAGCGACGCCAAAGCGGCCTCAAGCTGGGCGTTATCAAGCGTATCGCCCGACACGACGGCCGGTCCCAGCGCGTCCAACAGCCGCTCCAGCGTCTGCGGACCGACGGCCAGGTGAAACTCGATCTTGCGCGGCAGACCATGCTCTTCCTCGGGCGCGAAGAAGTCCTCGCGCAGCCGCTTGGAGATCGTGGTCACCGTACGCAGCGACTTCCCCAGGATGGACGCGGACTCCTTCAGGGTCACGCCGGTGCGCCGTACGTCCCCGAGATACGCCAATGTCGCCATCTCCGTGACGCGATCCAACGGGATCCGGCACTTGTGCGCAAACCGAACCGCCGGCAAAAGCAGCGAGTACAGCACGCGCGTCTCGAACTCCAGCCGCGAAACCGGCTGGCCGTCCGGACTTAGCAATTCTTCGCTATGTGCATCAGGCATGTACGCAGTTTTCTGCGCTTTTGGTTTTAAGTCAAGCAGAAAATTGCGCGCCACGCCGCAGTCGCACGAATGGCACGGCGCGAGTCGCCAAAGGGCCGCAGAAACAGGGCTATTTTGGTGGGATGAAAGGAGCTACGGACCGACGACGCACTCGCCGTTTTGCGCGGTGCACTCGCCGTCCTCGATGCACGCCTGCGAGCCGGCACAGTCCTCATCCGTCAGCACGACGCACTCGCCGAACTGCACCGAGCACTCGCCCTTCTTGCTGCAGTCGGTGGACGCCTCGCAGTCCGCTGCCTCGGTGGCAACGCAGCTGCCGTCGTCGAAGGTGCACTCGCCGTTCTTGACGCAATCGGTCGTCGGGGCGCAATCAAGCGTCTCGATGCACTGGCCCTGCCAGGCAACGCAGTTGCCGTCTTGCGTGCAATCCGTCGAGCCCGCGCAGTCTTCGTCGTCGACCACGACGCACTTGCCGGCCACCGCCGAGCACTCGCCGTTCTTGCCACAGTCCGTGGAGCCGGCGCAGTCCGCGTCCGATGCCGCCAGGCAGTCGCCGTTCTCAAACGTGCAATAACCCTTCTTGAAGCAATCCAGCGAGGCGTCGCAGTCGAGCGTCTCGATGCACGTGCCCTGCCAGGCGATGCACTTGCCGGCCTGCGTGCAATCGGCCGACAGAGCGCAATCCGCGTCGTCCAGCACGACGCACTCGCCCGCGACCAGGCTGCACTTGCCGTCCGACAGACAGTCGTTGCTCTGCTCGCAGTCCGCGTCGCTGCCCACGATGCACGCGCCATTATCAAACGTGCACTCGCCGCCATCCGCACAGCCCTGGGTGGACGCGCAGTCGGCCGTGATGATGCAGGCGCCGTTGAAGGCCGTGCACTCTCCGTCCTGCTGTCAATTGTCGGACAGGGCGCAGTCCGCGTCGCCGGCCACGACGCACTCGCCGCCCACCAGGCTGCACTCACCGTCCGCCGCGCAATTCGCGGAGCCGGCGCAGTCCGCGTCCGAGCTCACGATGCACTTGCCCTGATCCGCCGTGCATTGGCCCTTGTCGACGCAATCCGTGCTGCCCGCGCAGTCGGCGTCGTCCGCCGCGATGCACTTGCCGTTCTCAAACGTGCACTCGCCGTTCTTGGTGCAGTCCGTCGTGGCGGCGCACGTGGTCGTGGCCACACACTCGCCGTTGAACGCCGTGCACTTGCCGTCCACCGTGCACTTGTCCGACGCGACGCAGTCCGCGTCCGAGACCACGGCGCACACATCACCGGCCTGGCTGCACTCGCCGTCCGCCGCGCAGTTGGAGGAGGTCGCGCAGTCCAGACTGCTGCCCACCACGCACACCCCGTTCTGCGCCGTACACTGCCCGCTCTTGGCGCAGTCCGTGGAGCCCGAGCAGTCCGCGTTGTCGGCTGCGATGCAGTCGCCGTTGTCGAACGTGCACTCGCCCTTCTCGACGCACCCGCTGGTCACCGCGCAGTTGGTCGTCACGATGCAGTCGCCCTGGAAGGCGGTGCACTTGCCGTCCGCCGTGCAGTCCGTCGACAGCGCGCAGTCCGCGTCATCCACCACCACACACACGCCACCCACCGCGCTGCACTCGCCGTTGCTCAAGCAGTCGGTGCTCTGCTCGCAGTCGGCATCGCCGCCCACCGTACACTCCCCGCCCGCGGCCGTGCACCGGCCCTTGACCTGGCACACCGTCGACGGCGCGCAGTCCGCGTCCTCACCGGCGATGCAGTCCTCGCCCTGCAGCGAACACAGGCCCTCGCTGGCGCACTTGGGACCATCCGGGCAGGAGCTCGTCACGATGCAGCTGCCGGAGAACGCCTCACACTTGCCATCCTCCAGGCACTTGGCGGAGCCGGCGCAGTCCTCGTCGGAGGCCACCACGCACGCACCATCCAAGGCCGTGCACTCGCCGTCCGACGCGCAGTTGGCCGACGCCGCGCAGTCCGCGCTGTCAGCGATCACGCACACGCCTCCGACAGCCGAACACTCACCGGACTTGGCGCAGTCGGCAGAGCCCGCACAGTCCGCGTCACTGCCCGCGATGCACTTGCCGTTGTCAAAGGTGCACTCGCCTTTCTTCGCGCACGCGGGCGAGGCCGCGCAATCGGTCGTCTCGACACAGTCGCCCTGGAACGCCGTGCACTTGCCGTCCGCCGTGCAATCCGTCGACTGAGCACAGTCGGCGTCCTCGGTGACCTCGCAAGCGCCCGCCACCGCGGTGCATTTGCCGCTGGTCAGGCAGTCCGTGCTCTGCTGGCAGTCCGCGTTGCCGCCCACCACACACTCACCATCCAAGAACGTGCACTCGCCCTTGTCCAGGCAGCCCAGCGTCGGCCCGCAAACCGTCGCCGCAATACACGCGCCCTCAAACGCCACGCACTTGCCGTCCTGCAGGCACTTGGCCGACTGAGCACAGTCCGAGTCCTGGGCAACGATGCAAGCGCCGCCGACCGCCGAGCACTCGCCGTCCTGGGTGCAGCCGCTCGAGCCGGCGCAGTCCGCTCCGTCACCGACGACGCACCCGCCGTCCAGCTCCGAGCACTCACCCTTGGTCGCGCAGTCGGTAGACCCGGCGCAGTCCGTGTCGTCCAGCGCGATGCACTTGCCGTTTTGGAAGGTGCACTCACCGTTCTTGGCGCAATCGGCCGTCAGCGAGCAGTCCGTCGTCGTCACGCACTCACCCTGGAAAGCCACACACTTGCCCTCATCTGTGCACTTGAGTGCTTGCGCGCAGTCCGCGTCGGTCACCACCGAGCAGATCCCGCCCGCGGCCGTGCACTCCCCGTCGTTGTGGCAGCCGTCGGAGTCAGCGCAATCCGCGTCCCCGCCCACGATGCACTTGCCGTTGGCTGCCTTGCACTTGCCCTTCTCCTTGCACGCCGTGGAGGGCAGGCAGTCGGCGTCCTCACCCGCGATGCAGTCCTCGCCCAGCAGCGAGCAATGCCCGTCGCTGAGACACTCGGGCCCGTCCGGGCAGAAGCTCGTGACGATGCAAGCGCCGAAGAACGCCTCGCACTTGCCGTCCTCAAGGCACTTCTTGGACAGCGCGCAGTCCGCGTCCGTAACCACCGCGCAGGTACCGTTGACCGCGGTGCACTCGCCGTTCTGGCCACAGTCCGTGCTGGCCGCGCAGTCCGCATCGCCGGCCGCCACACAGCTGCCGTCGACCAGCGTGCACTCGCCGTTCTTGAGGCAGCCCGCGGACGCCGCACAGTCGATGATCTCCAAGCACTCGTCCTTGCCCGCAAAGCACTTGTTCTTCACCACGCACTGGTCGGACTGCTGACAGTCCGCGTCGCTGAAGATGATGCACACGCCGTCCTGCGCCGTGCACTCCGCGTCCAGCTTGCAGCCCGAGCTGCTCTGGCAGTCCAGGGAGTCGCCGACCACGCACTTGCCGCCGACCGCCGTGCACTCGCCCTTGGCCAGGCAGTCCGTGCTGGGCACGCAGTCCGCGTCGTTGGCCGCGATACAGTTGCCGTCCACCAGCGAGCACTCGCCGTTCTTGGCGCAGTCCGCAGCCGCCGCGCAGTCCGCCACCGCCACACACGCGCCGTCGATCGCCGAGCACTCACCGCCCGTCACGCACGCGTCCGAGCCGGCGCAGTCCGCGTCCGAGGCCGCAATGCAGACCCCCGGTCCCTGCGAGCACAGGCCCTTGTCGGCGCACTTGGTTGACTGGGCGCAGTCGGCGTCGCTGGCCACGATGCACTTGCCGTCGATGGCCGTGCACTCGCCGTCCCCGACGCAGTCCGTCGACCCGGCGCAGTCCGCGTCGTTGGCCGCCACACAGTCGCCGTTGTCAAACGTGCACTCGCCGTTCTTCGTGCACGCGATGGTCGCGGCGCAGTCCAGCACCTCCACGCACTCGCCGTTGAAGTGCAGGCACTTGCTCTCCACTGTGCACTTCAGGCTCTTGGCGCAGTCCGCGTCATTGGCCACGATGCAGCCGTCCTGGTGGAACGTGCACTTGCCCTGCTCCAGGCACTTGGCGGACAGCGCGCAGTCCGCGTCGTCGGCTACCACACATTTGCCGTCGATGGCCGTGCAGTCGCCGCTCTGCAGACAAGCCGTCGAGCCCGCGCAGTCCGCGTCCGAGCCCGCGATGCAGTCGCCCTCGACCAGCGTGCACTCGCCGTCCTCCAGGCACGCCGGGATGCCGGCGCAGGTCGTAAACTTCACGCACGCCCCATCCAGGGCGAAGCACTTGCCCGACACCGTGCAGTCCAGCGATTGGGCGCAGTCCGCGTCACTGCCCACCACACAAGCGCCGTCCGTCGCGGTGCACTCGCCCTCGGCCTTGCACGCCTCCGAGTCGGTGCAGTCCGCATCCCCGGTCACGGCGCACGCGCCATCGACCGCCGTACACTCGCCTTTCTCCAGGCAGTCCAGCGCCTGCGCGCAGTCCGCGTCGTTGCCTGCGATACAGCTGCTGCCGTCGACCGTGCACTCGCCGTGCTTCAAGCAGTCCACCGTGGCGCCGCAGTCGGGCACCTCCACGCACTTGCCCTCCAGGGCCGTGCATTTCTGGTTGTCCAGGCAGTCCAGCGACCCGGCGCAGTCCTCGTCGTCCGCGACAATGCACACCCCGTTGTCGAAGGTGCACTCGCCGTCGGTCTTGCAGTTCTGTGAGTTGGAGCAATCCTCGGCGTCGCCCACGATGCACACGCCCGCAACTGCGTCGCACTCGCCGTGCTCCAGGCAGTCCGAGCTGGGCGCGCAATCCGCGTCGCCCGCCGCGATGCAGTCCGCCCCGTCCGCCGTGCACAGCCCGTTCTTGAGACACTGCTCACCACCCGCGCAGTCCGCAACCAGTACGCACTTGCCCTGCAGCGCCGTGCACTTGCCGTCCAGCTCGCAGTCCAGCGAGCCCGCGCAGTCCGCGTCGTCCACCACCACACACACACCGTCGACCGCCGAGCACTCCCCGTGATGCACACAGCTCGTCCCGCCGGTACAGTCCGCGTCCGAGCCGGCCACGCACTTGCCGTCCACCGCCGAGCACTCCCCCTGGGCTGCGCAGTCGCTGGACCCCAGACAGTCGGCGTCGTCGCCCGCGATGCACTTGTCGGCCAGCACCGTGCACTCCCCGTTCTTGATGCAGTCCGGGCTGCCCGCGCACACCGCCACCTCGACGCATTCGCCGTCCAGCGCGGTGCACTTCTTGTCCTGAATGCAGTCCAGCGACAACGCACAGTCCGCGTCCCCACCGACCACGCACTCCCCGGCAAACACCGAGCACTCACCGTCCTGCGCGCACCCGAGCGAGAGCAGGCAGTCGGCGTCGTTGGTCGCCACGCACTTGCCGCCCGCGGCGGAGCAGCGACCCTTGATCTGGCACGCGTCCGACGACACGCAGTCCGCGTCATCAAACGCGATGCACTTGCCGTTCAAGAAGGTGCACTCCCCCTTCTCGGCGCACTTGGTCGACGCCGCGCAGTCCGTGGTCTCGATGCACTTGCCGTCGATGGCGGTGCAGTTGCCGCTGTCGATGCAGCCCAGCGACCCGGCGCAGTCCGCATCGTTGGCCGCGATGCACTCGCCGTCCACCGCCGAGCACTCGCCGTCTTTCTGGCAGCTCAGGGACCCCGCGCAATCCGGCGCGTCATCGGCGACGCACTTGCCGTCAACCGCCGAACAGTGGCCCTTTTTGGGGCAGTTGGCCGAGCCCTGGCAGTCCGCGTCGTCCGCCGCGATGCACTTGGTCCCGTCAAGCGTGCACTCGCCGTCCAGCAAGCAGTCCGGCGTGCCCACGCACACCGCGGTCTTCACGCATTTGCCCTCCAGCGCGGTGCACTTGCCGCTGAGGGTGCAGTCCGTGCTCTCCGCGCAGTCCGCGTCGTCCGCCACCACGCAGGCGCCGTCGACCGCGGAGCACTCCCCGTCGCTCTTGCAGTTGTCGCTGGACGCGCAGTCCTCGTCGAACTGGGCCACGCAGACCTCATCCACCGCAGAGCACAGGCCCTTGGTCTGGCAGTATTCGGCCCCGGCGCAGTCCTCGTCGTTGCCCGCGATGCACTCGTTGCCGGACAGCGTGCACTCGCCCTTCTTCAGGCATGGCGGCGTCCCCTCACAGACCGCAAACTCCACGCACTCCCCGTTCAGCGCCGAGCAGTTACCCGAGAGCAGGCACTCATCGCTGCCCGCGCAGTCCGCGTCGCTGGCGACCACGCACTCGCCCGCCTGGGCGGTGCACTTACCCTTGGTCTGACATCGATTCGACCCCTGGCAGTCCTCGTCGTCCGCAGCGGTGCACTTGCCGTCGACCGCGGTACAGCGGCCCTTGTCAGCGCAGTTGGTGGACGCCTCACAGTCCGCATCGCTGCCCGCCACGCAGTTGTTGCCGTCCAGCGCGCACTTGCCGTCCGACAGGCAGGCCGGCGTGCCGAAGCAGTTGGCAAACTCGACGCACACCCCGTCAAGCGCCGTGCACTTGCCGTCCTGCAGGCAGTCGGCGCTCAGCGCGCAGTCCGCGTCCGAGAGCACCACGCACGCCCCGTTGACCTCGCTGCACTCGCCGCTGTTGAGACACTTCGCAGACGACTGGCAGTCCTCGTCCGACCCGGCGACACACGCCCCGGCCTGCGCCGTACATGCGCCTTTCTTAGCGCACGCGTCCGACGCCATGCAGTCCGCGTCCGAGCCCGGTCCGCACTTGCCGTTGACCGCCGTGCAGTCACCCTTTTCGGCGCACCCGGGCAAAATCGAGCAGTCCGGCACGACCTCGCACTTGCCGTCCACCGCACCGCACAGACCCAGCACGGTGCAGTCCGTCGAGCCCTCGCAGTCCTCGTTGGATCCGACGACGCACACGCCGCCCGCCGCTGTACATGCGCCATGCTCTTTGCAGCCCTCGGACGGGTCGCAGTCGTCGTCCGACGCCGCGATGCACAGGCCGGAGTCAAAGCCACACAGCCCCGCCTTGGCGCACGCGACCGAGCCCTTGCACTGCTCCTCGGACAGCGCCTCGCAGACCCCGTCCACCGCGTCGCACTGACCCTTGAGCACGCACACCTCGGCCGCTTTGCAGTCGTTGCTGCCGCCCACGACGCACTGCTCGCCATCCAACGTGCACTCGCCAAACACCGCGCAGTTCTTGGACGTCTTGCAGTCCGCCGGATCCTGCGCCACGCAGACGCCCGCCACCAGGTAGCACTTGCCCTCGACCGCGCAGGCGTCCGAGTCGTTGCAGCCGTTTGCCGACACGCACACGCCGTCCTGGGCGATGCACTTCAGCTCGTCCTCACAGACCTCAGAGTCCAGGCAGTCCTTGGTCTTGCCGGCGATGCAGACGTCGTTTTCGGCGGTGCACAGGCCCTCGGTCGCGCAGACCTGCGAGTCCTTGCAGTCGTCGTTGCTGCCCGCGATGCAGGTGAGGTTCTTCTGCGTACACAGCCCCTCCTCCAAGCACTCGTTGGTGTTGTCGCAGTGCAGGTTGGGCTCGACATCGATCACGATGACGTCGTCGGTTTCGCCTTCTTCGACAACGCCGTCGATCTCGTCCACGCACCCGACCGCCAACAGCAGCCCCGCAACATAAATAGCCTTGCGCATCCTCTACTCCCCAATCGCAGCGGTGATCGCCGCGATCGCAAACACCTGAACTCGCTCGTTCTCCTGGTCAGCCACCGCCAACAGCTGACCCGTCGGATCGACGTGGAGCCCATCTGTCCCACTCAGCTCGCCAGGCGCGTCTCCCTGTTTGCCGAACGCGCCGATAAAGGCGAAGTCCGCATCAGGGTTGGTCAAATCCGGCGAGCTCAGATCATGCACCAAAATACGTCCGTTGTGCTCGTCCACCGCAAAGAGCAGATCGCGCGCGACGTCAATGGCGAGGCCTTCGACCTCATCGCGCACCCGCCCGTCCTGGATCTGATTGCCGGCCTGCGGTTCCAAAACGTGCTGGTCGAGGTGCTGCCCGGTCGACAGCTGGTACACCTCGATGCGCCCGGCGTTGGCCGACGTCACAAACATCCGGTCGTGCGCCTCGTCCAACGCAAGCGTCTCCGCCGCGCACGGCACCTGGCAGGGTGCGCCGTCGATGTCGATCACCGTCAGCGCCGGCGGCTCCCAGGTCGCGGTCTGCGTGCCGTCCTTGTCGAAAACGTAGACCCGGTCCGTGGACTGATCGGACACGTAGATCGTCCCGTCCGTGCCGATCTCCAACCCCTTCGGATCGCGAAAATCCGGCGTCGCCACCACGCCCGTCGCCGTAAACGTGTCGCCGTCGTAGATGTTCAGGCGCTGGCCGCCGCGGTCGGTGACGTACACGACGTTGTCCGGGGTCGCCCGGATGGCGTGCGGCCCGACATTGGAGCCGCCATCGTCAAAAAACTCGCCCAGCCCGGAGCCCGCGCCGCCCACCTCGCCCAGGTGCTTGCCATCCGCATCAAAGATGACCACGCGCAGCTTTGTCTTGTCACCGACCCACAGGTTGCCCTTGGCGTCCCAGCCCAGATCGTCCGGCTCCAAACCCGCGATGTCCGGGGCCTCGCCAATCCAGTTGGGCTCGACTACACCGGACTGCCCCTCGACCTCCGCCGGGTTTGAGGCGCCGAAGCTCTGCTGCAGGCACGTGCGAAACTCCCCCGACCCATCCGGCACCCGGCACCACGCGACAGCCGCGCCGTCCGAGCCCCAGTCCGCCACGTCGGCCTGGCGCCCCTCGGGGTCGAACAGGTAAGCCGCGTCGTCCTTGCCGAAGCCGAACTGGTGATGCTGTCCGCGAGTCAGCGCCAGAAACGCGCCCGAAGCCAGCGAGGTGCCCGCCGGAAAGACATAGGCGTCACTGACGGATTTCGCGTCGTCGGTGATGTACCAGCCGCTGATGTCCACAGCGGCGCCCGATCGGTTGTACAGCTCCAGCTCGTCGTCACCTGACGCGGAGACCTCGTTGATAACGACCGGGCTGCCCTCCAGGACGCCGCCCGGAGGCAAATCCTCCGGCCCGTCGGAGACGCACCCGAGCGCGATCAGGCCGAGGCCTGCCAAAAGCCGGCGCATTACTGAACTCCCGTCGCCTGGTAGACCTCGCCGGTCGCAAAGACCAGCACGCGCTCGTTGCCCTCGTCGGCAACCGCCACCCAGGCGCCGTCGCGGGACACAGCCACGCCACGAGGACTATCCAGCGTGGCGCAGCTTCCGGCGCCACGGCCAAAGGCCGCCAAAAAAGCGAAGTCGCTGTCCGCGGACACCAGGGCCCCCGGCTGCTTCAGGTCGTGCAGCATCACGCGGTCATTCTTCTCGTCGTTCAGGAACAGGATGCCCGCTGCGGCGTCCACGCCGACGTCCGACAAACGCGACGCGAAGCGGCCCGGCTCCGGCGAGGCACCCGACTGAAGCTCGCCGACCGCGCCCAGTATCGAGGCCCCGTTCAAGTCGAATACATCCACGCGCGGCGGGACCCGAGTGCCCACGAACAGCAGCCCGCGGCCCTCGTCCAGGGTCAGCGTCTCTGCGTCCACGAAGGTCGCCGTGTCCGCGTCTCCGACCGCCGTGCATGCGCCGCCCGCGATCCGGAAGATGCGGCCGGTATCGTGCTGGGCGACAAACAGCTGGCCGGCGCTGGTAACGGCCAGCCCGCGTGGATCGTCCCAGTCGGGCGAGTCGCAGGTCAGCTCGGCGACAGGCGCGCAGTCGGCGGCGGTGCAGGCGGCGGCTGAGAACACTTTCACGTGCTGGTGAGCGCCGTCCACGACATACATCAGGCCGTTGGCGTCCGCCGCGACAGCCTGCGGCTCAGCGACGGGCACGGTGAACCGCGTATCCCCCAAATCCCACACGTGCACCCGGTTCTGGTCGGGCTCGGCAGCCCACAGCCGCCCGTCAGAGGCAAACGCCAGGTGCTCGGGCTCAAACTGGTACAGCGGGTTGTCCGCGTCGACGACTAACAGCTCGTACGTCGGCAGTACGCGAGCGTCATTGGAGACGCCGACGTTGGCGTCGCAAAAGGTCGCCTCAGGGCAGACCTGGAAGTCGCCCGTGCCGTCCGGAAAGCGGCACCAGGACGGCTCGGCCGCGCCGTCGCACCAGCTCACGGTGTCGTGGGCGTCGCCGGCCGGGGTGACCAGATGCACGGTGCCGGTCCCGGGAAGGCTGACGCCGTGCTCCAGCTCGGTCAGGCAGACGCGCTCGCCCGGCTGAAGAATGCCCGCCTGCAGCAGCTCCCCGGTGCGGGGTGTGCCGTCCGGCGGCAGCTTGGTCAGCGTCCAGCCGGTCAGCGACGCCGCTTTGTTGCCGCGATTGACGATCTCGATGCGCCCGGTCGACGCGGACAGCTCGTTGATCACGAAGTCGCCCAGGACCGCATCGCCGTCGATCGCGACGGGCTCGTCCGCGCAGCTGAGGCGCGCGCTGGCCGGTATCTGGTCGTTGTCTGTCGCGCACGTCAGGTCCTCGGCGTCGCCGAACTTCAGCGTGGCGTTGAGGAAAGAGCGCCGGCAGCGCACGCGGGCGATGAGCTCGGCGCAGGCGTCCTCAAACCTCCACAGGTCGATGATGGAGCTCTGCTCGCGGAAGGGGTGCTTGGAGGCGCCGGCGGCGACGATGTGCTGGCGCATGTTGCAGCACACCGTGTCGATGCGGGCGTCCAGCTGCGCGTATGAGCCGTCGAGAATGTCGGTGACGTATTGCAGGAAGCGATTACGCCACGTCAGGTTGTTTTGCATGGTTCGCCAGTAGCGGCTGGCCTCGGGGCGATCGTTGGGGTCGTGGCGGCGGTTCTTGAGCGTGAAGAGGTCGGTGTCCCACTCGGCGCTGGAGTAGATCACGTCGTCCAGGTCCCACGGGATGACCGAGAAGCCGCCGGCGGGGCGGCTGTAGAAGTAGAAGTTGGAGCCCGACGACCAGAAGTTGTCGGTGGCGGGCAGCACCGCCTCCGCCGCCAGGAGCCGCAGCCAGCCGTTGACGTCCGCCAGGCAGTCCAGGCCCTCGAACAGGAACTCGTCGCTGCGCTCGAAGATGTCCTCCAGGTCGTCCAGATCGGTGATGTCCGGCTCGGGCAGCGCTGACTTCAGGTTCTCCGTGAAGCCGTGCTTGTAGAGGTTGCCGTTGGGGTCGCCGAAGTGGTGCTTGATGAACTCGGAGTCGACGGACTCGATGTTCTCGTACACGCCGAACAGCTGCCCGTTGATGCTGAGCCGCAGATGATTTGTGCGGGGCGCGACAATGCCGGACTCGCGCATCAGAAGCATAGCCACGTTGTTGCGAATCAGGGTGCGGTCGGCCGGGTTGGCCTCCAGGTTCAGGCGATGCACGCCACGGAAGCCGGGCGGAGACTTGTGCTGCACGCTGAAGCGGATGATGAACTGCGGCTTCTTGTCGGGCTTCCAGTCGCGGGGGTTGCCCTTGAGGCGCAGCTCGGCCTCCTGGAGGGTGTTGACGTCGTTGTCGAAGGTGAAGGTGACCGGGACGTAGACCTCGCGCTCCTTCTCTTTGCAACACGGCTCGATGACGCCGGGATCCACGTCCTCGCACCGGTGCAGGCCGCCGCACTTGCTGCGCACAGCCATCAGCGCGGTCCAGTCGGCCTGGGTGATGCCGACGTTGGCGTCGACGACGTTCTTATCGCTGTAGATCGCGTCGCTGGCGCGGTCGCCCCCGGGTCCTGGGACGGCAGCGGTGCGGGCGGGGCATCCGCCGTACACGTCCTCGGCCCCGCGCTGCGTGCAGGCGCACAACGCCAACACGATCAGCAAAACGGGTACGCGAGTCAGCATACGGCGTATTCTATCAAGCTTCGGCGCCATACGACATCTGCTCCAGCGGCTGATTTGGGGCCGGTACCCAGCTCTCGTCGATCATCTTTGCCGGCAGCTGCACGGGGGCTCCGTCGAAGCGCAGTCGCTTGCCGGGCCACACGTAGGCGCGCCAGATGTAGAGGAAGATCGAGGGCTGATCCAGGTTGGGGTGATTGTGGGGCGCAACCTCGGCGTCATGGACAGCGCGGGTCAGGCTCCAGTGCAGCGTCGGCTGCATGTGATGGATGGCGTGAAAGCCGTTGTTGAACGTCCACCAGCCAAAGAAGTGGCCCGTGAAGTTGCGACTGTGGTTCACGGGGTGCTCGGGGTCGCAGCCGTCGTGCTGCAGCAGGTTTATGGTGACGATGCCAAACGCGGCCCACAAGTGCGGCAGGTACCACCACACCAGAAACTTGCGCCAGTCGATGACCGCCAAAACGATCATGATGCCTACGAAAAAACCGGCTTCGATCAGCAGCTGGCGAAACCAGCGCGGCTTGCGCTTGCGCATGGAGCTGACGAAGGCGCGCTCACCTTTGACGATGCCCCCGGCAACGGTCGGGAAGAAGAGCAGCCCGTTCAAGGCGTTCCACGAGTAGCGCATCTTGGTGGTGCGCATGACGTCCTTGGGCTCTTCAGTGTAGCGATGGTGGCTGAGGTTATGGCCCGGTACGAAGGTGCTGACCGGGTGGCCGTAGCACTGGGTCAGCACCACCTGAAACACCTTGTTGAGCGTGCGGTTGTGAAAGATGGGGCAGTGGACGGTGTTGTGGGTGATGACGGCGCAGAACCACGAGAAGCTGCACACCGCGAGGAACATCAGCGCCTGGGCCCACAGGGGCATGGCCACATTCCAGGCGATAGCGACCAGAATGAAGTAGGTGGTGACGAACCCGAGGGTCCGCCTGTCGGCTTTATACTTAAGCATGCGCGCCAGACGGGCGTAGATCGCCTGAGCGGCCGTGTCAATGACCCGAGGGCCGAACCAGCGTCCGTTGGGGGACTGTAGCACCGCTCAGAAGAACTGCGTGGCGCCAAATGAGAAGCTGTGGCGCAGGTCCGGGCCAAAGGTCGCGGCGTAGTCAAAGCGCACGACCAGCCGGTACACGCGCGGAGAGATCAGGCGGATGCCGGTGCCCGCGCTGAAGACCGCGTGATCGAACAGGCCCGCAAACTCGTCGCCCGCGTGGCCGATGTCGGTCCAGATGCCGTGCTGGATGACCAGCCAGCTGGTGGCCAGGCTCGGGATCCGGTACTCCGCGTTGGCGCCCCACCAGGTGCTGCCGTACAGGCGGGTCTCGTGCACGCCGCGGATGGCGTCCAGACCGCCTTTGTAGAACAGGTGCTGTAGGGCGTCGCTGGTGGTGTGTCCAAAGGCCAGGTTGCCGCCCAGGTTGCCGCGCCACGGCAGGCGCAGAAAGCCGGTGGTCTTGGCCGTGAAGCGCACGAATTCGAACTCGGAGCCGAGCCCCTCCCAGGCCAGATCCAGCGCCAGGTCCAAGCGTACGCCTGAGACCAGCCAGTCCTCGAAGTCCAGGCGCCCGACCACGGCCGTCAGCCCGGCGATCACGCTGCGCCCGCCCCCGGGCAGAACAAAGTCCTGCGCGACGTTGGCCGCGGCCTGGCGCGCGTTGAGCAGGTCGTCGTCAAAGTCGTCCAGGTCGATCTCCAAGCGCGCGCCCACCACCAGCCACCACCACACCTCGGCGGTGAAGAAGGTGTTGACCTGAAAGCGACGCGTGAAGAAGCCGGCCTCCAGTGCGCCGCCCGCGTCAAAGAGGGATCGGATGCGCCCGATAGCGCCGATGTCCAGACCGACATTGTAGCGCCCGCCCAGGCGGGGCAGCCGCAGCCAGCCGCCGCCGGAGTGGGCGCCGGCCAGGTACTCGTACTGCATGCCGATCTCGATCAGATGGCCGGCCACGTTGACGTCGTAGCCGCCGACCACGCCGTGGAAAAAGCCCTCGCCACCGCCGATCTTGCCGATGGGGATCAGCGTCCACTTCTCCTCGACGGTCAGCGTCACCGAGACGCCGTCGTCCACCGCATGCAGTGTAGGCGTGACCTCCCAGAAGATCTGCAGATTCTTCAGGCGCTGCACGCTCTCACGCAGCGTCTCCGGGGCCAGCGGAGCACCGACTTTGAAGGTCAGCTCGCGCTCCAGCACGTAGGGGCGGGTGCGCTCCAGCCCGGCAAAGTGCACGCACCGAACGGCACGCCCCGATGCGGCGTCGGGCGACAGAGCCACGCCGCCCCCATCGTGCGCGGACACGTCGGCAGCGGCACCCAACAGGGCCAATACGAGAAAAAAGCGGGTCACAATCAGATGCGGTTATGCCCAGACGCAGCCGCGCTGACAACCCGGCGCGACCGCCTACTGAAGCGCGCCCGACGGCCCCTCGCCGCCGACCCTCTGCAGCGGGTTGGACAAAATGACGACGCGGCACGACGGGCACACGGTGTAGACGCGCTTGAGATCGACCTCCGCCTCGAGATCCTCGGCGTCCGCTGCCTGCAGCTGGGCCAACAACGTGTGAGCCGTCTCACCGGGCGGCGGCTCAGGCAGATAACCGTCAAAGTCAGAGGTCATGCGCAGGGTCATGACGTAGCGGGGCGCACCCGGCGTCAGCGGGATGGAGCAGCGATCGCACGGGATCGGGGGCGGCGGTTTCGGCGGCACGATGTGCACTCAGTGTAGACGATCTCTACATCGGTCAAACGGCCGATTATCCAGCAAACGGGGTACTGCGCGTGTGCAGGGTTCTGGACCGGCGTTTGCAAATTCACGGACCGGGACTAATCACAGCATTGAGGGAAGTCATGAAGAAGCTGGTCGTCTTTGCAGCCATCGCCACCGCATCCTGCTCCGGAACGGAGCGCGGCGTGAGCCCCTTCGAGATGGGGCCGTACCAGGTCTTCCTGGAGGAGCACCCCAAGACGACCGAGGACCCGGAGCCGCAGCAGGAAGAAGATGAGTGGTGGGAGGAAGAGGAGTTCTGCGACGTCGGCTGCGACGACATGGGCACCGACAGCTTCGGACAGATCGACGCCTTTCCTTTTGAGCTCGCCGAGGCGCCCTCGGTGCTGGAGGACCCAAACTACCGGCCCTGGAGCGCCGGACAGGCCATCGCCGCCACCGAGGACGAGGTCTTCGCCGTGGACAGCGACAACGACATGCTTGTGGTGGTCGACCGGACAGAGAACGAAGTTGTGCGGGCGATCGAGGTGGCAGGCAGGCCCGAGCAGGTCGTCGTAGGCCCTGACGGCACAGCGTGGATTACAGCGCCGCGTGCCGGCACGGTCAGCGTCGTAACACCCGGGCGAGAGACGATAGCGACGATGGCGACAGTGGGTGTCGAGCCGTTCGGCCTGGCACTGGCGCCCGAGATCAACGTGCTTTATGTGACGCTTCGCGCCGAGGGCGCGCTGCTGGCGCTGGATGCGTCGACGCTGAAGGAGCTGGCCCGGGTGGACGGGCTGAACCAGCCGCGGGCGGTCGCGGTCCACGCCGATGGGCACGTCACCGTCACGCGCCGCGGCGATACGGCCCTGGTGGTCTCGCTGGACGCGGAGAAGCGCCAGTTCTCAGTCGGTCCGACCGCGCAGCTGCGCACCGTGCAGCCGGCGGACCTCTTCTTTAGACCGCAGCGTACAAAGCTGGCGGTGGCCAATCGCGCGATGGGCGTGGCGATCGACCCGGTCAGCGATAAGGCGCTGGTGCTGCATCACAGCGTCGTGCAGCTCGACAAGGGCACCATGGCGGAGGCCGCGTTCAACATCGCCCAGGCCGAGGAGTTCAACTTGGACCCGGACGAGCTCGGCGGCGGCTACGGCGCGGCGCAGATGACCGAGTACGAGCCGATCGATCGCAAGCTGGAGTTCTCGGTCACCAAGCTCTCGACAAACGGAGCCGTGACCCCGGCACAGAAGGCCAAGCCGATTCGCGACGGGTCCAGCGGCCAGCCGATGACCAACCTGATCGCGGTACCGTGGTCGATCTCCATGCACCCGTCCTGGTCGCTGGCGTTTGTCACGGGCCTGGGCAGCGACACGGTGCTGGTGCTGAACACGGCGGTGCAGGACCCGATGCGGTCGCCCATCGCGGCCTTTGACACGGGTTGGGCCCCCAAAGGTGTGGCCTTCAGCCCGGACGGGGAGACCGCCTATGTCTTGAACGCGCACGCGTACACGGTCAGCCGGCTGGACCTGCGCCCGCTGATGCAGATGCCGATCGTCACCGAGTGGGCGCTGGGCCACCACCACCTCAACGCCGCCAGCACGCCGTTCAACGTGGACGCCAAGCACGTGGAGGCGCTGCACCTGAAGGCGACGCACCCGGTGGCCATCGGTCAGGATCCCTTCGACGAGAAGACGCGCCTGGGCCGGCGGCTCTTCACCAACGCCACCAGCCCCAAAACCAGCCACGGCGGCGAGTTTGCCTGCGCGGGCTGTCACATCGACGGCGGTGAGGATGCGTTGGTCTGGCCCACCTCCAGCGGCGGACTGCAGACGCCCGCCCTGGCAGCACGCCTGTCGGATACGGCCCCGTTCAACTGGAAGGGCGGCGGCGGCGGTCTGACGGCCAACATGGCGGAGACCATCCAGCGCCTGGGCGGCGAAGGCCTGACCGAGCCCGAGCTCGAGCAGCTGGAGGCCTTTCTGCTCACCGGCATGGAGCCTCCCGTGAACCCGAACCTGCTCCCCGGCGGCGGCCTGACCCCGGCGCAGGAGCGCGGCCGGACGCTCTTCTTCGACCCGGTCGTCGGCTGCTCCAGCTGCCACGCGGGCCCGGCCCTGACGGACGGCCTGAACCACAACGTGGGCACCGCCACGGACCTGGAGCTGGACATCGCCGACTTCATGGGCCAGCTCAAGAACAATGATACGAAGGCGGTGACCCACAACACGCCCTCGCTGCGCGACGTCTTTGCCACGGCGCCGTACCTGCACGACGGCAGCGCCAAGACGCTCTACGACGTGCTGATCCAGACCGAAGAGAAGATGGGATATGTGGGCGATCTCGACCAGAGCCAGCTGCTGGATCTGGTCGACTACATGAAGACGCTTTAGCGATTATTCGGCCGACCCCGCACACAGCGGCGTGGTGACGAGCGCCTCCAGATCCTCGTGGCACAGCCGGAACGTCCCCTCAATGGCGATCTTTTCCTTCACGGGCTTGTCGACGTTGCGCAGAGTCGCGCAGTTGAAGGAGCCGACCTGCGCGGCGCCCTGCCGCTCGATAGTCAGATTGCAGGTCTCCGGCGACACCTCGGTCGGCAGCAGCACGTACGCCAGGACGTCTCCACCATCCGCCGGCGCCACCGCAGGGCACCAGTGCGGGTTGCCGCTCTTCTCTTGAAACGAGAACTGGGCGAGCTTGTCCAACGTGTACGAGGTCTTGCCCTCGCTGTAGTCGGTCATGAAGAAGGACGCGACGTCCTCCGTGCCCCCGGCCACCGTCCTGGCGGCGATGCAGCTGATTCCCGCGCCCTCTGGCGGGGTCGTGCAATACATCAACCCGCACTGGTTGATCTCGTAGCTGACCGTCTTATTGATGGCGCCGCTGATCGTCATCGAGATGGTGCTCTCACCGCAGCTCGGCGAGCACTGTCCGCCCGGCGGCGGCGGCGTCGGATCCCCCGTCCCGTCGTCCCCGGTCTCGCCACACACCACACCCGCGTCTTCGTCGCAGTCACTTGTCGTGCCGGTCGTGCTGCCGGCGCTCGCACCGCCGCCCCCGCCCGCGGGACTGCAGCCGAACAGCGCAACAAACGCGAGAACCACGACCGGAGAAACCGTCTCTGCGTCCATGACTCGAATAACCACCCCAGCGCCGTCTTAGAAGCGGTACTGCACTGAGAAGCGCAGGCTGCGCTCGCGATCGGCGCCCTCCTGGCCGGCCTTGCTCGGCTCGACCTCGCGGTCCGTGTACATCAGCGACGCCACGCCCACGTTGCGATACCAGTACAGGTGGAGGGCGGCGCGCCAGGTCAACTCGTTCAGCTGGCGGCGCAGGTCGGTCTCCTGGACCACCGGGGCCTTCTCGGGCTCACCGGCGATGAACTCGCCAAAGTCGGCGCCCAGCATGAGCCACTTGCGAATCAAGAGAACGCCCACGCGCGCGTTGTACGCCGTGGACCAGCTCTCGAACTCGAACTCGCGCTTGGTGTAGTTCTCAGCGGCGACGGCAACGCGGCCCCAGCGGAAGTTCACGCTGCTGTTCATGGCGACATACCGCTCCTGTGACCGCTCGTCGTACTTGACGCCCAGGTTCACCGCCAGGGTGGGCGGCGACGCGGTGAACAGGAACTGGCTGTCCCAGCCGCTGTAGCGCCCCAAAATGTTGAGCTGCACGATGCCGCCCACGCCCCAGGTGAAGTTGGTCGAGTCGAAGCCGAAAAAGCGCCCGCCCACGTTGCCCGTCGAGCGCCCTGCCCCGCCGGCCACATACGCCCGGTAGCGCGCGAAGCCCTTTTTGTCGATCGGCCCCGAGAACTCCGCCGCCGCGCTGTTGCCCTGCTCAAACGCCGAGTACAGGTAAAACGGCGGGCTGAGCAGCAGCTGCTTGGCGGCCGACAGCACCAGCGCCTTGGACAGACCACCGGAGCCGCTGTTGATGTTCAGAAAGTGCCCGCGCGTCAGCGGAACCTGGAACATGGCAAAGGTCAGGCGAGGCGTCTTCTCCGCGCGCATGCTGAGCAGGTAGAAAGAGTCCTGCACGTACGGGATGGGCCCGAAGCTGCGCAGCTGCAGCTTGCTGAACTCCACAAACGGCTCGTTCTCGATCGGATCGGCCGTGGTGTCGCGCACGAAGGTGTAGCCGGCGCCGACCGCAGCGACGATGCTGAAGCGCATGCCGGGCGAGCCCTCACACACGCGCACGCCGGGATCGAAGCGACACCCGAAGTCCGCGCAGTCGATGCGCCCGTCGCCGTCGTTGTCCACGCCGTCGCTGCACAGGATGTCGTTGCGCTCGCCGTCCTTGTCGTCGCCCTTGCCGATCAGATCCTCGACCGACTGGCCCTCGCCCAGCTGCGGCAGCTCCTCCTCGGACGGCTTGTTGCCGGCCTTGTCCCACGGACCGGAGCGCACGTTGCGGTTGGGGCTGCCCTTCCACGACCCGGCGCAATGCGCCACTTTGGCCCGCTCGCAGTCGTGGTCGTCGCAGTCGACGTAGCCGTCTTCGTCGTTGTCGATCCAGTCACTGCACTTGGCCTCGGTGTTCTCAGCGCTGCCGTCCGGCTTGCACTCCGGCTTGCCGGCGCAGTCCGCGTCACCGCAGTCCGCCAGCCCGTCGCCGTCGTTGTCCTTGCGGTCCGAGCAGTTGGTCTCGGTCTTTACTTGAGCGCCGCACACCGCAGGCGTCAGCAGCAGCACCGCCGCCACAACCAGGCCCTTCGCAATTCCTACGCTGGTAATTCCTACTCGCAAATCTTCTTCCTATCTTCTCGGCGATTACAGGCGATGCCCTTGTTGTCGCAGACCTTCTGCAGCCCCTCGCCGCCCGTCGCGCACGCGGCTTCCACCGTGATGACGCAGACGCTGATGTCGGGGTGGTAGCTGCAGTCGAAATCTTCGCAGTCCGTAAATCCGTCGTTGTCGTTGTCCAGTCCGTCGCAGCAGCGCGCGTCCAGCTCTGACTTCTCTTCGACCAGGCTCTCCTGGCAGGCTCGCCCTACAGCGATATCGTGTGCGTCACGCAGACACCCGCGGTCAGCACAGTCGGTGTACGCGTCGTTGTTGTTGTCGATGCCGTCGGTGCACTCCGCGATCGACGCCTCGATATCGATGACCCCGTCCTTGATCACGTAGCCCTCGGTGCAGAACGAGGCCACCTCCTCGTCGGTGGAGTTGCGGCACGAGAAGTCGCGACAGTCGCCGTAGCCGTTGCCGTCGTTGTCGATGCCGTCCGTGCACTTCTCCATGCTGCGCTCGGTCGTCTTGTCGCAGTGCTCCATGACGTCGGGCTCCAGCGAACCCGAGCAGGAGTTGTCGCCGCAGTCGGAGTAGCCGTTGCCGTCGTTATCCACGCCGTCGCTGCACTTCTCCAGCCCCAGCTCCTTGAAGTCCGCGCAGGCATCCAGAACCGCCTGATCCTCGGACTGCGAGCACGAGAAGTCGTCGCAGTCGGTAAAGCCGTTGCCGTCGTTGTCCACGCCGTCGGTGCACGACGGCACATCCAGCTCCAGCACCGACTCACAGTGCGCGATGACCTCGGGCTTCTGGGACTTGGAGCACGAGAAGTCGTTGCAGTCGGTGAAGCCGTTGCCGTCGTTGTCGATGCCGTCGCCGCACTTGGCCACCGAGGCCTCCAGGAAGTGGTCGCACCAGGCGATGGCCTTGGGATCGTCGGAGCCCTGGCAGCTGAAGTCCTTGCAGTCAGTGAAGCCGTTCTCGTCGTTGTCGATCCCGTCGCGGCAGGCCTCGTACGTGACCTCCTGGCCCTGCGGCCCCAGCGGGTTGTTGCAGCCCTCGGCGCAGTCCGGATCCTCGCAGTCGGCCAACGTGTCGCCGTCGTTGTCCAGCGTGTCCGCACAGTCGCTTTCTGAGCACAAGCCCGCCTCGACGCAAGCCGCCACCGAGCAGTCGACCGGGGTGGGACAGGCCGCCTTGGGCTCGCACGTGGACAGCGACGCACACTGCGGATCGTCGCAGTCGATCAGCCCGTTCTGGTCGTTATCGTGGCCGTCGGTGCAGTCGAACGAGCCGGTCTCATCGTCCTCGCACACGGCCACAAACCCGCTGTTGTAACAGCTGCGCTGCTCGCAGTCGGTACGCCCGGACTCATCGTTGTCGATGCCGTCACTGCAGGTGACGTTGTCGTTCTCCCGGCTGCAGCAGTTCTCGGCGATCAGCTGACACCCGGAGTCGCCGCAGTCGAACTGCCCGTCCTGATCGTTGTCGATGAAGTCATGGCACGTCATCAGTGAGTACGGCGGCTTCAGCGGCCAGCCCTCGGGCTCCGTGTACGGCGCCAGCGGCACGTGCTCGCCGCAATGGACCGAAAACTGGATGCAGTGCGGATCCTCGCAGTCCACCAGCCCGTCGTGGTCGTTGTCCAGCCCGTCTTCGCAGTACTGGTCGTTGTTTTCGTAGCCCAGCACAGGCTGCGTCGGGCTGACGTAGTTGCACGCGCGAATGCCCAACGGCAGCGCATACACGGCCAGAAGCAACGCGACCGCCTTGGGCAGCCGCTTCAACTGAGGGCGGCTCACTGCAGACAGCTCGCGCGGGTCGGGCCGTAACGGCGCTTGTAGTTGACGTAGACCATGCACGACACCGGCCGCCCGCTCGTGGTCAGCCGGCCGGCCGCCGCTGCGCGCGAGACGTGGAGCTCGATGATGCCGCGCCGCGACTCGTCCTGCAGACCGGCCCTGATCGAGCCGTCGGTGACAAAGGCTTTGACCAGCGCTGTCAGCGCGTCGTCGGTGTAGCCGCTCAGGGCGTCCTTCATGTCCGCGGCCTCGCGCAGGTCCACGATAAACGCGGCCACCTTGGAGTCATCAGCGTCATCAGCAGGCTGGCAGACCTTCTGGCACTCCCGGTAGGCGTCGGTGTGCTGCCAGGACTCCGAGTGGCCGTCAGCCGAAGAGATCAGCCGGTTGTACGGACCCTTGCTGCTGCCCTCGGTGCTGGAGTGCAGCGACGTCATCACAAACGGAGGCACACCGTGCGCCCAGATGCCGCGACGCTCCTTGATCGCTTCAGCCTGCGCCTTGACCAGCTCCGGAGCCGCAGGGTCCTTGGTCACGGTCATCGCATGCGCCAGGCCCTTGCGCACCTGGTCCACTTGCAGCTGCGGGCAGTCCCACAGGATGCGCCCGTAGCCGTCCTTCTCCATGTTCGACGTGCACCGCCAGGTGCCGCGACGCGCGTTCAGCGTCCCCAGCGTGGCATAGCGGGACAGCTCATCCATCGTCCAGGTGCCCCACAGGTGGGCCGGACCGTAGCTCTCCAGGGTGTTGAAGCCGGCCAGGCGCGCCTTGCTGCCCTTCAGCTTGCCGCCGAGCACCCGAAAGCTGTCGCCGTCGTTGAAATAGACCGGGGTGGGCACGCCGTTCAGAAAGACTTTCGTCTTCACTTCCGCCGACGCGACAGAGGCCATGAGCGTGATGGCCGCAATTAACAGTACTGATAGCCGCATGGGGTCAACCGCTTACCACGTGTCACGATCTGGATGCAAAGGGATGTAGCGCATACGATGGCGTCGAATGATCCTGCGTTACGAGTTCAAGTACCGGCTGACGGAAGAGAAGGCCCAGCGTGTTATGGCGGCCGTCGACCCGCACATGACGCTGGACAAACACACCCCGCCGGGCGCCGAAAACTACCTGATCCGGTCGCTGTACTTCGATACGCCGACCCTGGAGTGCTACGACAGCAAGCTGGCCGGCGTCTGGGGCCGCATCAAGGTGCGCTTGCGCCGTTATGGGACGGACAACAACCCCGGCGACGTCGTGTTTCTGGAGTTGAAACACAAGCGCGGCGGGCTGGGCTACAAGAGTCGCCTGGTGCTGCCGGCCGAGGCCCCGACCGAGCTCGACGGCGAGGGCCTGCTGCGATGGCTGCGCTTCAACTGGCGCCCCGACGACTCCGCCAGCCACCGCAACATCTGGCGGACGCTGTGCTACCCGGGGCTGCGCCCAACCGTGCTGGTCAGCTACCGGCGCCGCGCCTACACCGAGCCCGGGCCGCGGCGGCTGCGGATCACGTTCGACTCTCAGATCTCCGGGCGCAACACGGACGTGCTGCACCCGCATCGCAACGGCTTCGGCCTGCGACCCGCAGTCGGCGGCTTTGTGATGGAGATCAAGTTCACGCAATGCATGCCCAACTGGATGCAGCACATCATCCACGGCATGGATCTGCAGCCACAGGCCGTCTCGAAATACACCCATGTCATGGACACGGTCGCGCCTCTCTTCGAGTCCCGTCGCGGCCACGCGCTGATCGACGAAGGGCTGACCTGGCCCGCGACCGCATTTCTCTACCACGCGCCAAGACGCCGCACCTGATAGGAGTGCTCAGTGATCACCCTCCTCATCTCCAACCCGTTTACCAGCGACCTGGCCGGCGCCGACGTCGGCGATCCGGTTCAGCTCGCCCTACGCGCCAGCACCAGCGTGCTCGTCGCGGTGGTCCTGGCCATTGTGGTCGCCATGGTCTATCGCGGCACCCACCGCGGCATGCAGTATTCGGCGTCCTTTGCCCTCACACTTGTGATGCTGGCTGCGGTCGGCACACTGGTCATGATGGTCATCGGCGACTCGCTGGCACGCGCATTCGGCGTCTTCGGCGCCCTCTCACTGGTGCGCTTCAGAACGGCTGTCAAAGACCCCAAGGACATCGCCTACGTGTTTCTGGTGCTGGCCATCGGTATGGCCGCCGGCACGGGGCGGTTTCTCGTCGCGCTGGCGGGCACGGTCATCATCTCGGGGGTCATCATCGTCCTGGTGTGGCTGCGCTTCGGCTCGCGCGTGCGCGACGACTATCTGCTGCGCATCGTCTACACGGGAGAGACCGCGGCCGCCTCGGTACCACAGCTGCTGGCCAGCCTCGCCAAGCGCGCTGTGGTCCTGACGCTGCAGGGCTTTGACGGGGACAGGGGTATCGAAGCGACCTACCTGGTCAGTCTGAGCGGAGAGCCGCAGCCCGCCATCGTTCAGCTGCAGAGCATCGACGGCGTCCAGGACGTGCACCTCACCGCGACGCGGGAGGAGATCGAGCTTTGACCTCCCTCGTCGTCCTGGCGCTGCTCGTGCCCACGGCGGTCCCGGTCGAAGTGCAGGGCATCGCGACCCCGCCCGCCGTAACGGACACGCTGGCGCCGATCATCGCGCTGTCCATCGGTGATGACTCGGGAGTGATCCCTGTGGCGATCAAGCGCATCGCCCTACCGGCGCCGGACAAGCCAGGCGACCCGTCCGAGCTGGTCCTGGTCACAGACGACAGCAGCCGAGACGTCATCGTGCGCATGCGGATGGTCGCCGCCGACCGCGATGGCCCCGCGCGTTATGAATGGAAAGGCGACCGGATCGGCCTGCCGACCAGCCGGCTGCTGGTCGCGGCGCCGGTGGACACCACCTGGATGCGCCTTTCGGCCCGCCGCAAGCTTTCGCGAACGCTGGATCTGGAGCTGGTCCGGCGCGAGACCGGCGAGGCCGTCGTCGCGGCCGTCCGGTCGCTCAAGCGTCCCAAGGGCACCGACCCGCACCTCGAGGCGGATCGCGAGGCCGCCGACTGGGCCAAGGCCATCCCCAACCTTATCCCGCTGGCCGAGTCCAAGGAGTACGAGATCCCTCGGGGCGCCTGGACGCTGGATCGCGACCTCATCGTGCCGCGCGGGGCCACCCTGCACCTGCGCGCAGGCACCACCCTCTATCTGGCGCCCAGCCGAAACATCTTCGCGTTCGGCCGCCTGATCGCGCACGGCACCAACGAGTCGCCCGTCACCATCCGGCCCGCCGGCGAGGGGCCGTGGGGCGTGGTCGCATTGCTCGGGCAGGGGTCCGCCGGCTCCAAGCTGCAGGGGACGCACTTCGTCCGCGGCTCACAATGGTTTGCGGGCGCTGAGGACCTGAATGGCTCGCTCACGCTCATCGACACCGAGGCCGTCATCGACAACTGCCGCTTTGACGACTCCCGCGGTGAGGACGCCGTGCACGTCGAGCGCGCCATGGTGACCATCACCAACACGGGCGTGTTCAACGCGGCCTCCGACGGCATCGATCTGGAGCGCAGCACCGGCCGCATCGAGAACTGCGAGCTGCGGGACATCGGTGACGACGCTGTGGACGCCGGCGAAGAGAGCATGTTCTCGGTCAGCTATACGATGGTGCAGCGCGCGGGCGGCAAGGGCATCAGCGTGGGTCAGAGCTCGACGCTGGACCTGTCCGAGTCCTTTCTGATCGAGAGCGGCCGAGGCATCTCGACCTTTGAGGGCTCCCAGATCAACGCCAGCGCGACCGTCATCGCGTTCTCGCGGCGCGCCGGAGTGCAGGCGGCGGCACGGCGGGGAACAGTTGCGGGCAGCGCCACCCTGACCCGGTGCCTGCTGTGGCAGAACGGCTCTCAGAAGGCGCTGCAGTCAGACCGGGTCACGCTGCAGCACACGCGTACGGACGTGCCCATCGACCTGGCCACGTACACGCCGATGCCGGGTCCGGCGGGCATCGTCATCGGGCCAAAGGCGCTGCTCAAAGCGCTGCCCCCGCTGGCGGACTACTCCCGCGAGGACCCCAAGCCCTTGATCGAGGCCGCCGCCGAGCTAACCGGGAACGGCGCCGACCTGGACACGTCCAGCTGGCTGGTCTTCGGCGGTATTCTGGCGCTGCTCGGCGGGCTGTTGCTCGTCGAAAAGAAGCTGCGGCATTGAGGGGGGTCGCGCCGCTGCTCGTGCTGCTGGCCGCGCTGCCGGCCATGGCGGAGAAGCCTCCGGCCGATGACACCGACAGCGTGCGCGTGCAGGCGCTGCTGCAGACGCGTCTTCTGTGGGACGAACAGGACGCACCCGACACCCAACTGACGATTCCTCGCGCGCGGCTCAAGCTCAAGGGCCGCTTCGGCAAAGCGCTGCGCTACAACTTCAGCGTCGACTTCGGCGACTTCGCGGTGGAGCTGAAAAACGCCTACACCGACGTGCGGGCCATCAAGAAGCACCTTCAGGTGCGCGTCGGGCACTTCAAGCGGCCCTTCAGCCGGCAACGCCTGACGACCGCCGCAAATCAGGGCGCGGCGGACCGAACGCTGCTCAAGAGCGTGTTCGGCTCGGGGCGTGACATCGGCCTCATGCTGCACAACCGCTTCAGGCGCGGCAGCGGGCTGAAGTGGGCGTTTGGCGTGTTCAGCGACTTCGACCTGGACCGCTATCTGGACACCCGCGAAGAGGGCTTCCCGCAGTTTCATCCAATGCTGGCGGGCCGTATCGAATGCGCCATGCCCGGTCTGCGCGGGTTCTCGGAGACGGACGCCGCCCGGGGCCCGCTGCGGGTCGGTGGCGCCGCGGCGGCGATGTACTTCTTGGACGATACGGGGCCCAGCGAGGGCCTGAGATGGGAGGCCGACGCCATCGCCAAGCTGCGCGGCGCGACGCTCAGCGTGCAGGTCTCCGGCGCTGACGGCACCGACGCTGAGGACGCTATGGGCCTGTACGCGCACGCCGCCTACCGATTCATCGACCAGCTGGAGATCGCAGGACGGTGGGCCGGCCTCTTCCCCAGCGACACCGACACCTGGTACGAGGCGACCGCGGCCCTGAACGGCTACTTTTTCGGCCGGCACCTGCGCGCCACCATCGACGTCGGCCTACTGCACCGCCCTGTGCCGGGCGCGGGCGCCCTGGACCCCGACGGGTGGCGCGTACGCGTGCAACTGCAGGTGCGATGAGTTGCGGTATGATGCGCCCATGATGATGCGCACACGATGGTGCTCAGTACTTTGCGCGGCGGTGCTGGCCGCATGCGGCTCGGAGGACCCGGAAGGGGCCGATCTCCAGGTCCACCAGCAGGTGACCGGCGACGGATCCACTGACGGAGCCGAGGCGGACACGGGAGGCGAAGAGGCCACGCCTACGCCCGAGGGCGGCGAGGACACCGGGGGCGGGGCGGACGACACAGAGCCCGATCCCCCGGAGGACGGCACGACCGACTTCGACCTGGACGACACCACGGTCGACTTCTTCTCCAAGTGCACGGACGATATCCGCATCACGCTGGAGGCCGACGACGCCACGCTGGACGGCTGGGAGATCGTCGAGAGCTCGTTTCCCGGCGAGGACTTTGTGATCTACGGCCCCGAGAACAGCGACGGCAGCGCCACATTCAACATTGATTTGCCCTGCAAGGACACCTTCACCGTCTGGGTCCGCGGGCGCGACCAGGGCAGCTCAGACTCGCACTTCGTGCAGGTCGACGGCCAACCAAACCCGGCGCTGATCTTCGAGGTGGACTGCACCGGCCAGGGCGATGACTACAAGTGGACCCGCCTGAACCAGCGCGCGATCGAGGCGCCTGTCTGCGAGTACGTCACGGACCCGTGGCTGCAGGACTGGGACAAGGGCCCGCACACCATCACCTTCTTCAGGCGCGAACCCGGCGCAGTGTCACGAATTGTGATCACAAACGAAGCGGATTATGTGCCGGGCGGGCTGGACTAGTCCGGCAGCGAAACCGTCTCGAACCAGAACAGACAAACCGACTTGACGTCGGCCACAAACCTCAAGAAGTCCGGGGACTTAGCAATATATGCATTGGCCCCCAGCGAGTAGGCGTCGCGTATGTCGCGGTCGGCTTCTGATGACGTCAGCACCACCACTGGGATGCGGTTCAGGCCGGGCGCCTGCTTCAGCGCTTTGATCACCTCGCGGCCGCCGAGCAGGGGCATGTTGAGATCGAGCAGAACCAAAGACGGCCGCGGCGCATCCGCGTACTCCTGGTGCTGGTTCAAGAACCGCAGCGCTGCGGCGCCGTCGCGACAGACGTGAATCGTGTAATCACCGCCCGCCTTCTGAAAGGCGACACGGGTGAGATCCGCATCGGACTCCTCGTCATCCACCAGCAGAATATGACGGGTCTGACTCATGGTCCGACCACCTCTCGGGGCCACGTGAACTCAAAGATCGAGCCGCCCTGCCCGCTGGCGTCGACCCAGATCCTACCGCCGTAATGTTCGACGATCCGTCGCGTGATCGCCAGGCCAATCCCGGTGCCGGTGTACTCGGTGCGGGTGTGCAGGCGCTGGAAAATGCGGAAGATCTGCTCGCGCTTGTCGGGCTCGATGCCGATCCCGTTGTCGGCTACCGAGACCAGCCACACTCGCGCATGAGCGATGGCCTGGACCCGCACGATCGGCGACGCCTCGCCCCGGTACTTGATCGCGTTGCCGATCAGGTTCTGGAAGATCTGGGTCAGCAGCGAGCGACGACCGGGCACCGTCGGCAGCTTGCCGCACTCGACGACCGCGCGTGACTCCGCGATCTCCTGGCCCAGGTTCGCCTGCACGTTCACGAGCACGTCGTTGAGGTTGACCTGCTCCAGATCGGCGTCCGTCTGGCCCGCGCGCGCGAACGCCAGCAGGTCGCGGATCAGCTCGTGCAGCCGCTGCGCCCCGTCGATGATGAACGCCAGGTACTTCTGCGCGACCGGATCCAACACCTCGCTGTAGTCCTCACGAAGCAGCTGGGCGTAGCTGGACATCGTGCGCACCGGCTGCTGGAGATCGTGGGAGGTGACATACGCAAACTCTTCCAGCGCGGAGTTGGACCGCGACAGCGCCTCGGCCCGCTCGGACAGCTCCTCGCGCGCCTGCACCTGCTCGGTGACGTCCCTGAAGACGGTCACTGCGCCGCCCTGCCCGTGATTCTCGGCCTGCAGCGGGCGCGCGCTGGAGCGGATCCACATCCCCTCCGGGCGACCTGAAAAGCGCACAAAGGCCACGTCATCGTCTACCGACTCTCCCGTGAGCGCGCGGTTGATCGGCAGCTGGTCGGTCTCGTAGTGCGCCAGCGTGTCCGGGTCAAAGATACCGGAGTCGGCGCTCCAGGCAGCCACCGGCCGCTCGACGTCGGGGTTGACGCCCAGCCGCCGCGCCGCGTGGTTGACCAGGATGTACCTGCCGTCCTCGTCGACGACGATGACGCCCTCGCCCATGCTGTCCAGGACCGACCGCAGGATCGACCCCTGGGCGCGAATGCGGTCCGCCATCGTGACAAGGTTATCTATTGCGGCCGCGCGACGCTCTTCTGGAAGCGTACGCAGCTCTTCAAGGCGACTCCGCAGAGCGTCCAGGTCGTCCGTAAACCGCCGTTCAAAGGCCACGCACCCGTTCTACAGCGTGGGGCAGATCACGGTCAACCGGCGATGTTAGTTGGTGTTTTTGCAGGAGACGCTGAACTGCGCTTCGTCGATTGGCGCGGCCGCGCTGCTCTCTGCGATCACCCACGCCTTCTGCCCCGCCTGAAGTTTGTGTGTGACCTGCTTCTTGCCGACGTCGGCGCAGGACATGGGATGACAGCCCAGCCCCTCATCGACGATCAGAAGCCCGACCCCCGCGTCAAAGTCCACGGTCAGCTCCAGCTCTTCTTCGGCAACAAACTCCGCGACCAGCTCGGGCCCGTCGTAGTCGCCATAGATGATTCCGCCGGGGCAGCTGAACGCGCTGGTCCGCGAGGGTTTGGCCGGCTGCGCAACCTTGTCGCCGCACGAGACCACCAGGTCGGCCTCGCATGGCGGCAGAGTGCCCTCGGACACGCAGGTCGCCGCCACAGTCAGCGTCTTGGCTTTCGGGTCGTCCGAGTCAGCGATCAGGGTCACGGTCGTCCCCTGTGCCAGCTGCAGGTCCAGATCGCCGCCGTATTTGTGACACTGCTCGGAGCCGCAGTCCTCCGTGACCAGAAACATGTCGCCCTCGGGGGTGGCGATACGCACGCTGGTGTCCTCCGGCGCGGTGAAGACCAGGCCCGCTTCCGCGCCGGTCTGGCCGCCGACAAACTCTTTTTCGGACGGGTCGCCGCACAAGTAGGCAGCGATGTTGGACGTCGTTACGGGAAGCTCGACGGTCTCGCCGCACCCGATGGTCGTCTTGTCCTGGCACTGCCCGAATGGGCTGGCGCAGCTGACATCCACACTCACGGCGTCCAGCGCGGACTCGTCCGGATCTGGATTGAAGCTGTCGACCACCACGTAGACTGTCTCGCCCTGCTCCAGCACAGCGGTCAGCGACTCGCCGTCGTCTTCGCAGGCCTCCAGCCGGCAACCCTGCCCATCGTCGCGCAGCAGGAAACCGTGGCTCTTGGCGGGCAGGTCAAACGTCACAGTGGTCGCGTTCTCCGCTGTGAACGACGCCACGACCTCTCGACCGTAATAGCCGCCTACGACGTCGCCGCCGCAGCTGTACACATCGATATCGGACTGGGGCGCGCTGGTGAGCGTCGACGTTTGACCACACTTCAGCGCCGTCTTGGCCGTGCACGCGCCCAGGTTTGTGGGGTCGTGGCACTTGGCGGAGATCGTCGCGGAGTCGCCGGCGTCATCCACCTCCAGCACCGCATACACACGCTGACCGGCCTTCACCTGTCTTGTCAGCGCTTTGGACAGGCCGCTGCATTTGGTCGGGTCACAGACCTGAGCCCCGACCGGCGAGCCCTCGAGCAGAAAGATGTCGCCCTCGCTGCCGGCAAACGTGACCCAGGTGTTGGCGGTCGGCTCAAACCACACCGCGGCCTCCGGGCCGTAGAAGCCGGTGATCAGCTCAGGGGCGCGCTTGCCGTCATCCTGGCACAGATACGCGGAGGCGCGGCCCTCCTGAGGGGCCAGCAGGACGGCGCCGCCGCAGCTGATCGACTCATCCGCCAGGCAGCTGTCAAACGGGTCGCTGCACTCCGCGTTGAACGTCACCTCGGTGACCTCGTCGCCGGCGCCGCTGTCCGCGACCACGTATACGGTCTCGCCGGGCTGCAGCGTCACGCGCGTCTCTTTGCCGTCGTCGATGCAGGTGTCGGTCGCGCAGCCCGCGCCCTGATCCTTGAGCAGCACATGAGACCATGGGCTCTCGGAGCGATCGGCCGGCGGGCCCTCCACGGCGCTGACGCTGAGCGCCAAATCGGTGAACGTGCTCGCGGTGAACTGCGCCACGGCCTGCGGACCGCTGTAGTCGCCTGTGGAGTCACACGAGTATGCGCTGGGCCCGCCCTGCTGCGGTGTCAAAATGAGCGGCGCCTCGCACTGCAGTGTGCCGCCGGGATCGCACGACTCGACACTGGGGTCTGGAGGCGCAGGACAATCCGCGGTCACCGACCAGCTCTCGCCGGGTGGTCCCTCGACCGCGATGTAGACCGACTCGCCCTGGCCCATGACCCACAGCAGCTCCGGGCCGATCGTGTCGCAGCGCGTCGGACTACACGTCTTGTCGTCAGTCTCGCCCAACAGCACCAACTCGTGCTTTGCCCCACCGTCGCCGTTCAGCCAGAAGCGATAGTTGCCGGCATGCGGCGCATCGAAGCGCAGCACCGTCTCGGAGTACGGCATCGGCTCCAGATCCTCGTCGCATTGGTAGAAGCGGATGTCGTCTGTACCGTCGTGCACTCCCGCTGCCGGCGTGCCGCAGCCAAACGTCTGCTCGGTGACGCAGGCTACAGCCCCACCACAGGCGGGCGCTGTCGCGCAGTCCGGGTCGTCGCAGTCGGCCGTCTGGTCCCCATCGTTGTCCTTGCCGTCATCGCACAGCGTCTCGCCTACGATGCCCGCGGGGCACGTGACCGTCAGCGCGAAGTCGCCGGCGCTGACACCGTCTACAACCAGATAAGTGACCGCCGTGGGCCCCGCCAGAAACGACGTTTGGGCCCCCATGGCCAGACACTCGGCCGGATCGCAGCCGCGCGGGCCATCGGTGAGCGCGATGACCTCTCCGTGGGTGGTCGACACGTGATAGATCCCGCTGACCGGCGGCACAAACCGATAGACGACTTCGGGTCCGAGAAACGGCGTGTCCTCGCGACAGCCGTACCAGTGCATCCGAGACGCGCCGGCGGCGGTCGTGTCGCTGATGGTCTGCCCACAGCTGATATCGCTGATGATGACCTCATCGCAGGCGTTGCTGCTCTGGCCGCAGCTCGGAAATGACGCACAGTTCGGGTCCTGGCAATCGACCAGCCCATTGCGGTCGTCGTCGAAGTTGTCGTCGCACACCAACTCAGCGGGAAGCTCGGTGGTGATGCAGGCGGCAAGCGCCAGCGACAGCCCCAGAGGAGCCAGACGGGAGATGATCTTAATTGGCCAACACCCCGTCCAGGTAGTCCGTGCGATCGCTGACGCGCTGCTGCATGTGATCGCAATCCCAATCGAAGTCGTCCATGGTGAAGCGGCGGTTGGGGTCGCCCATCACATCCTCTCGGATGCGGGCGCACTCAGCGCCGATAACCGGGCCCAGCCCTCTGAAGCTGAGGTTGGTGATCCGCGCCACTTCGGCGGCGAACTGGTCGCGCCATGCCGGGTTCTCACGCGCCACAGCCCACAGCCGATTGGGCAGCGCGCCCAGCCGCACCACACCCGAGAAGTCGTAGATGTCCGCTTGAGGTGGGCTGACCGGCGAGAGGATGTCGTCCACATCCCAGGGCAGCAGCACCATGCCGCGCTGCGGATCGTTGTAGTAGTAGAAGTTGTTGCCGCCTGCCCAGTGGTTGTCCCCCAGCGCCATCACCGCCTCGGCGGCCATGTATGTCAGCAGCCAGTCGATGTCGGTCAACTGCGGCAGCCGCGCCCAGAACGCGCTGTGGTCGCCGTCGACATCGGTGTCTTCGACAAGCTGGTAGAGCAGATCGAGGTCGCAGACGTTGCCGATGTCCTTGTTGGTCTTGAGCTCGTTGCCGTGCTTGTAGAGGTTGCCGGTCGGGTCGGCGAAGCGATCTTCCAGAAACTCGCGATCGATCACCTCGATGTTCTCGTACAGGCCGTAGTAGCCGTGCGGATAGGCCGGGTCATCGGAGTCGGTCACCGTGATGTGCAGACGGGCGTGATTGACGCGCGGCGCCGGGATACCGGCCTCGGACATGACGCGCATGCCCAGCTGATTGCGCAGCGGAGAGAGGCCCTCGTGGTCCAGATTCAGGCGTCGCAGCCCACGAAAGCGGCCCTTGGCCTCGCCGTTGAAGTAGTCGAAGCGGATGACGAACTGGTTCTTCTTATCGGGTCCCCAGCGCTCGGAGTTGCCCTTGAGCCGGAGCGCCGCGGTCATGACCCGCTCGCCGTCGAACTCGAAGATGGCAGGCACCACGCTCTTGCGGCGCTGCTCCTTGTACTTCATGAGCGTGTCCCAGGCGTAGGCCGTCAGCTCGATGCGAAAGTCGACGGTCGTATGGGCGGCGTAGATCGACGCATTCTTCTCGCTGGGGCCAGGCGCCTCGACGGCCACGGAGTCCAGGTTCAGGCGCGGCAGCAGCGCGCACTCGTCGCTCTTCTCGTCAAACTCGTCCGGCGGAGCGGTCAAGCAGCCGGCCAGCGGCAGCCCGAGGATGAAGACGGCGACGATTCGGATGATCATGACTTTGGCTCTTCCGGTGGCGCCGGCGGCGGGTTCGGATCGGGATCGCTGTTGGCTGTGCCGTCAGTAGGCTCCAAAAGCGTCGTAAAGGCGCCGGTGCCGTCGGGTGAACGTCCCCAGCTGTTGCCCTCTTGCGCCTGGGCGGCGTCATAGGCGGTCTCGTCAGCGATCTTGCCCGCGGCGTTCCAGAGCGTAGCGATGTCGCCCTTCACGCCCAGGCCCCACTTGAAGCCGTTTTGGCCGCTCTTGTCGCGGCGCACGACCAGGAAGCCGCCCGGCGCCAACGTCGTGCCCGGAGCGATATAGAAGGGCGTGTGCTTGTCGCTTTTGTCGCGGATAGCCCAGCAGCCGACGTCCACCTCGGCGTCGCTCTTGTTGAACAGCTCGATCCAGTCGGGCGCCTTGTTGGCAGCCTTGGCGCGCAGCTCGTTCAGGACCACCGGCGAGTCAGCCTGTGTCTGGGTCGTCAACGCCGTGTTGTTGCACAGGTCTGCGTTGTCGGTGCCGCAACCGAGAAAGGAAACCGCGATGATGGCCATGACTACGTGAAAGCGAAGCATGGCGGCAATGGTACACATTGAGCCCACGTCAGGTAAGTTCATCGAACCACACGGCAAACCTCTTGAGCTTCTTGCAATCGGTTTCGGTTCGCACAACCATGCGCCCATGAGAATAGCGACCGCAGCAGGCGTTTTATGTGCCCTCGTGCTTTCCCCGATTGTCGCCGTGGGCCCGGGCATCTGCTTCTTCACGACTCGCGCCTGAGAGTTCGTCCCGACATGTCTCGCTCTCTTCTGGCCGCACTCGTAGTGCTGTCGGCGGCCTCGGCTGCGGCGGATCGGCCCAGTGTGCGCGCGTTGTGGACGGACAAGGTGCCCAAGGTAGACGGCCGCCTGGACGACGCCGTGTGGCGAGACGTGAAGCGGACAAGAGGCTTCATCGAGCGCAAGCCACACCTGCGCGCCAAGCCCGCCGACGACACCTCGTTTGCCGTGCTCTTCGACGCCGACGCCCTCTACATCGCCGTGTGGATGGAGGACTCGCAGCCCGACACCATCCGCGGTCTGACCCGCACGCGCGACAGCTTCAATATCTTCAGGGACGACGCGCTCAGCGTGAAGATCGACGCGGCGCTCGACAAGCGGACCACACTGGGCTTCGGAGTCAACGCCGTGGGTGGACGCCTGGATTATCGGGGCATCAACGAGGCCGACTTCCGGGTGGAGTTCGACGCGGTGTGGACCGGCGCCGGCACAGTCACAAAGACCGGGTGGACAGCCGAGTTTCGGCTGCCGTGGGCGGCGCTGGGCATCGACCCGACAACGCCGCTGACGGCCATGGGCTTGAACTTCAGCCGCGACCATCCCCGGCGCAACGCCACCTACGACTGGGCGCTGATGCCGCCGCCGTATCGGCCCATCTCCGCCAGCCTGTACGGCCGCGTGACCGGGTTCGAAATACTGGCGGATCGGGCCCGCGACCAAAGCAAGACCGGCCGGCGCGGCACGGTGCTGGTCCCGTATTTCTCCGGCGCCTTCCGCGACGGTCCCGACACCGATGCGGCGACCGACTTCAACACCGGCCTGGACATCACGTCCGAGCTCGGCGGCGGCTGGCTGGGGCAGCTGACTGTGAACACGGACTTCGCGCAGGTCGACCTGGACGATCAGGTGGTCAATCTGGATCGCTTCGGCCTGTTTCTGCCCGAAAAGCGCGACTTCTTTCTCAACGACCTCGAGGTCTTTAGTTTCGGGCGTTACGGCAGCTCCCAGCTGCTGCATACCCGCCGCATCGGGCTGGGTGACGGCGGTGAGCCGATCCCGATCCTGACGGGCCTGAAGGTGGCCGGGCGGCCCATGGATACGCTCAGGTTCGGCCTGCTGCAGGTCACAACCCGCGAGCACAACGGCACGCCGTGGACGTCGCACCTGGTGGCGCGCGGGCTGGTCGAGCTGGGCGGCGGCTCCAACGTCGGCGTCATGCTCACCCACCGCCAGGCGCTGGACAACGTGGAGGACCGCAACGTCGTGGTCGGCCTGGACGGCGCCTGGCGCGGCACGGACGACATCCCCCTGCTCGTAGAGGCCATCGCCATGGTGTCCATGACCGGCCGGGACGCCGCGCCCCCGCTGTCGGCGACCGGCGGGCTGGACACGGATCTGGACGCCGACGAGCCCGCGCCGGGCGCTAATGTACGCATGGCCTGGCGCGGCGAGCTGATCCGTCCGTCACTGGAGTACAGCTGGTACAGCGAGGGCATGCGCACGGACCTGGGCTTCTTCCGTCGCGTCGGAGTACAGCAGGGCACCGCCGCGGTGGCCTTTGAGCCGCGCATCGGCAAGGGCGGGCTGGAGAAGATCAACGTCACCACCAAGGCCGCCGCACTGACCGACGACGACGCCTCGGACCTGCTGGACTGGAACGCCGGCGCGTCGGTCAAAGCCTACTGGGAGTCCGGCTGGGATGTGGAGCTGGTCGGCGCCTATACATCGGAGACCGTGCAGCGCGCGTTCACGGTCGGCAGGAACACGCCCATCGCGGCGGGCACGTACGACGGTCCCGAGGTGGAGTTGAGCGTCGGTGCACCGCACATGTGGCCGGTCACGTTCACGGCCGAGCTGGAGTACGAGCCGTATTTCGGCGGCGAGCTCTTCAGCAGCGAGATGTCGTTCACGGCCCAGCCGGCCGCGTGGGCCCGCATCGACGTCGGGGGCGAGTACGCGTATGCGCTGTTTGACGACGACGACAGCTTTCAGTCGGTCATCGTCAATTCACGGCTGACGCTGGGCTTCACCCCCGATCTGGGGCTCAGCATGTACGGCGGCTGGAACCACCTGTCGGACCTGGTCGAGCTGCAGACCCGGCTGCGCCTGACCTACCTGCCCGGAAGCGACATCTTTCTGGTTTACCAGCTCGACCTCAACGAAGACGGCGACTACCTCTTCCAGTCGCTGGTGCTCAAAGCCACCGTCCGCTATTAGCTTTCCCAGATCCTGTTAATGAACTATAGTGCACTTAGATGAATCGGCTTGCCGTTCAAATGATGCGCGCCGATGGCTGGCGCGATGTCGCCGCGACGGACTTCTCAGACCCGGCGCGCGGCCCGAACGGCCCATGCGACCTGTCGTACCACATGGACTACGTCCTGGAGCAGCAAGGCGGGTTCGTCGCCTGGGACGGCGCGGCGGCGAGCTTGAGAGCGTGCGCCGACCCGGACAAGCTCATGACGCAGCTGCGGGACTTCGCCGCCGAGCTTCGGCACCTGCCGGAGCTGCTTGGAGATCTCGGCCTGCCGGACGAGACGTTCGAGGCCATCAACCTGGTGGCAACGTCTGAGCGCCTGGAACGCTGGGGGCTGATGTGATCGCACTCAACGCGAGCGCGCTGAGCGCGTCGGATCGCCGGGACGTGCTGCAGGCGATCCGGATGGCGGTCTCGCGCGGGGACCTGAGACTGGGCGACGCGATCCGGGCGCTCAGATGCGCATATCTCGGCGTGAAGCGCGCCCGCTTCGCCTCGCTGGTCGGCATCTCCGAGCGGCAGTTGGCCAAGATCGAGAACGCCACAGCCGATCCGCGCGTCGGCACACTGAACCGGGTGCTCGCACCGTTCGGCCTTCAAGTGGGCCTGGCGCCGGTCGCCACGTCGGCGTCCACGATGGAGGGCCACACTCTGGAGCCGGCCCGTTACGACGAGCTGCGTGACGCGCTGCGTACGGCGGTCGAGGGCAACCGCAGACCGCGCCGAACGTAGGCGACGGTCGTTTACCAGTCGCTGGCGCTCAAGGCCACCGTCCGCTATTAGAAGGCCGACATGAAGACACTTTACGCAGCCGTTTTTTCCCTTCTGATGACCACCGCCGCATCCGCCGGCCCGCCCGGGCAGCTGGACAAGTCGATGCTGCATACCGCGGCCACCGCCGCCGGGACGCAGAGCATCAAGATCTACACGTCGCCGGATGGCTCGGTGTGGAAGATCGCCGTCTACCACAAGGACGCCGGCGCCATCCCCGCTGCGGTCAGCAAGCTCGCGCTGAAAAAGCTGCCGGGGCTGACGATCGACCGCTACGAGACCGAGCTGTACGCCGAGGGCGGCGCCGTTTACGAGGTCGAGGGCAAGCTGGCCGACGGCGGCCGAGCCGAGGTCAGCGTGGGCAAGGACGGCGCGCTGCGCTACGTCGAGCGGTACTTCAAGCCGGCAAAGCTGCCTGCCGCCGTGAGTGCGGCCGCGACGAAGGCTGCGGGCAAGGGCAAGATCATCTCCGCGGAGCACAAGAAGGGCCCCAAGATCGACGTCTACGGCGTCAAGGTCGAGCTGGACGGCAGCAAGTACACGTATCGCTTTGACCCGAGCGGCAAGCTGCTGTCCCGCGGTGTGCGGGTGCCCGCGGTTGTCGAGATCGGCCTGCCGATCAACTGAGCTCCACGGTCAGCTGCCCGCGGCCGGCGCGGCCGGCCTGCCACGCGATGCGCACGGCGCCTTTCCCACGAACCAGCCACGATGTATGAGCCCGGTTGCCGCGCGACGGCAGCGACGGATAAAGCGCGTTGGTCGACGAGCTGACGCGCAGCGTGCCCCAGCCGTCCATATGCGTTAGCGCACGCGCGCGGGTACCGGAGAGCTGCTGCACGCCGTCGGGCGTCTCGAGAGCGGCTGAGACCGGCAGCGTCATGCCCTTCTCCTCGGCAAACGCCAGGCTGCCGGTCGGCAGAAAGCCCCGGTTTTCCAGTACAAACCGCACCTCGTACACCTTGTCCCCGCGCGCCGCGACTGTGGCGGTGGCATGCGCTCTCGGCAGAGCCCGACGCAGGCGGTCAGCCACGGTATAGCCGCGCTCACATTCCGCCTCCAGCAGGGCCACGGGCGGATTGCGCATCGTCCGCATGTAGTCGATGCCGCCGATCTCGACAGGGCCCAGCTGCGGGTGGTCAAACGGCTGCCACGGGCGAGTAGCCTCCGGATCCTCCGCAAACTTGGCGATGAGCGCGCGGATCTTGGCCGGATCCGGCTTCATGAAAAACTTGGCGGGAGTGAGGTTGTCGACGCCGGCGTGGCGGAACGGATCCCACAGCTCCAGCGTGTACCCGGCCACGCCGAACGTGTTGCACAGGCAGTCGTCCCAACAGCCAATCGCCGGGTTCTTGGGGTCGTACGTGAAGTCGGGGTGCTTGCGAATCACGCGATAATGGGTGCCGTCCACCGCGTCATCCGCCAACAGCTCCAGCATGCGCACGTCCTGGTCGCCCAGCGGATCGTCCACGCGCGCCGGCGCGGTCAACAGCGCCCCGGTGTACGTGTGGTTGGTCAAGGCGCACGCGATGTTGCGGCGCGCTGCGAAGCTGTCGACGACGGCGCGGCTCTCGGGCTCGCTCAGCGGAAACGCGCCGCTGTCCATGCCGAACATCGAGAATGGCCGCCACGCCTCCGGGTAGTTGCGGTTGAGGTCCAGGCCAAAGCGGCGGGTGGCCGCAGACCAGCGCACGCCGTCCCAATCCAGAAACTCGCCTTCGTCTGCGAGAAACCAGGCGTCGGCGGGGTCGTCATCGATGCGCCGGGGACGCATGAACAGCGGCAGATCGGGGTCCGCGATAAACGGTCCGGCCGGGTCCTTCCAACGCATCCACCGCACCGCGCCGTCGCCGTCGATATCACGCGGCTCAAACCCGCTGCGCACCTCGCCCGGCTTCGGCGGACGCAGGACGGACCGCAGAAACGGCTGGCCCTCGAACATCGCCTGCAGCCCGTCCGGGCTGATGCACGGCATGCAGTAGACGGTGTGGGCACGAAACCACGCCTGCGCAGCGCCATCGCCGGACGCCAGCTGCTCGGCCCAGCGCGACACCGAAAACAGGGCGGCCATCACGCCCGTCCACTCCGGCGCGTGGGTGCCGCCGTCCAGCCAGAACGCAGGCTGGTCGTCCACGGCGCCCGACTGGTCGCCCAGCGTCAACAGCAGCAGCGCGCGGCCGCCACGACTCTCGCCGACGTCCTCCAGCGCCACCCACTGGGGCAGCGCCGCGGCCAGGTCGCGGGCAAACGTCTCGATCTGCGGAAAGCTCAGGTAATCCTGGCCCCGATATGCAGGTGTTGTCATCAGGCTAGTCGACTTTACAGTCGATGCCGCAGACCTTGTCCGTGCACTTGAGCTTGCCCTCGCAGTCGATCAGAGGGTAGTCGTTGCCGCTCTTGGTGCAGTCCTTCTGTTTCCAGCAGGTACCGTCGTCTCGGCAGTGGTTCGTCACCGAGCAGTACTGATCCTCGGGGCAGTCTTTGGTGCCCTTGCACGTCACCTTGCACACGCCGGGCAGGTCGGGGAGCAGCGGCGGAACGTCGGCGCAGTCCAGCGACGGATCGCACTTCTTCTGGAGGAAGGCCGGCACAAAGCCACCGCACGTCTCACCCTCTTGCTGATACGGCACGCACTCTTTGGAGTCCGAGTCCGCCAGCTGCCGGCACCAGAAGCCCTCGTTGCAGTCGTTGTCGTCGTTGCAGGCCGGCACGCACATGCCGGTCGAGCCGCACACCTGTGAGAACGAGCAGTCGCCTCCGGTCACGCACGGCAGGCACACCTGCTCGCCAAAGGACGTGTAGAACTCGGCGTTGCAACCCCCGCAGTAGTTGTCAACGCACTCGCCCGCCGGGCAGGTGTTGACCGTGCAAGGACTCACAAAACACTGCACGGGCTGCGTCCCGTCCGCGCAGGCGCATTTGCCGTCACAGCATACGCCGCGCCCCATCAGCCACTTGCGGTCGGCCGTAGACAGCGATGACACCTGCTTGTTTTGCAGACAGGAGTTGATGCTCACCACGGATACGCCCCACGCTGAAGGCTGGTCCTTGGCGTTCAGCAGGTAGTACTGCCCCTTCTTCAAGGTAACCCCGCAGGCCGCACTGGACACGTTGGTCTTCACGTAGACCCACTGCCCGGCCTTGGCGCAGCCCTTGAAAGTGCTTCGGAGCCGAACCGCATACCACTGGGTGTTGCCCACCTGGGCGGCGAAATGCACGCGCGCCACAAACACGCTGTCCGCCAGCTTGTAAGAGGACTGAACGGTGGTCTGAAAGCAGCTGCACGCAGCGGCGTCACGGGGCGGCGCCACAGCCATCAGGAAAAGGGTCGCAACTAGAATGGTCTTACTCACAGACCGCCTCCTCGCAGATCGCATCCGACTGGAACTTGCCCATCAGGCCGTCGCACGCTGACTTGGTGGTGTCGACACAGGCGCCGAACGGCACACAGCAGGCCCCGGTCTCGGGCGCCTCGGCGCAGTCCACGTCCGGGCACTCCAGACCGTCGTAGAAGCCTCCGTCGGCCTCGCTGCATACGCCGGCCGCCAGCGCCAGGCAGCCGCCGTCGATGCAGCAGGCAAACGCGTCGATCTTGGCCGCGCACTCGACCTCTGAGCAGGCGGCGTCCGCCGAGAAGCCGCCGCCGAAAGCGACGCACTCGGTGGCCCCAAGCGCCTCGCAGGAGCCGTCGGGCAGACAACACGCACCGTCGCCCGTCGGGGGCGCACAGTTGGCGTCCGGACAGGTTGCGGCGGCGCTGACCTTGCCGCCCACGCTCTCACACAACGCGGCACCGAACTCCTGGCAGCCGCCGCCAGTCAGGCAACAGGCGGTCACCTCGGGCTCAGGCTCACAGGTGTCCGGTTCACACACCGCGCCCGCGCTGAAGGCCCCGCCCTCGATGGCGCAGTCCAGGTTGTCGGTCTCGATGCAAGACGAGCCCGGCAGACAGCACGCCCCCTGAATGAGTGGCGGCCCGCAATCCACCACCTCGCACGAGGACGGGCCGCCCAAGACCCCTTCGGCCGCAAGGCAGTGGGCCGACTTCAGGTTGGCGCAGCTCAAGTGCGGCAGGCAGCACGCGCCAATGACGTCGGGCGGCCCCGGGCAGTCCGTCACGTCACACAGCGCGTCGCCGTGCCACGTTCCGACGCACTCGATCTCGGCGGTGTCACCGCACGCGCCGTCCGGATCACAGCAGGCGCCCAGGATGATCGTCGTCGGCAGCTCCTCTTCCGCAATATCCTCTGGCACGTCCGGGGTCGCCGCATCTGGCACGTCCGCCGGGGCCTCGACATCCGCGTCCTCACCGACAGCGACGTCCTCGACCACCTCGTCGGGGGTCTCGACGTCGGCCGGGTCCGTGTCGGCTGTGCCCGTGTCGTCCGGGCCGGCGTCGGGCTCCACGACCACGTCAGCCACAACGTCTTCATCGCCGCCGGTCGTGCCCGCGTCGTCCGGTCCACTCTTGCCTTCGGTGGTCGTCTCGGGGCAGCCGCAGAGCAGCACCGCCGACAAAAGCCACACGCAGGATCGCCTCGACATGCAGGCAGGGTACTGCGACGCCGCCCGCCCTGTCATTACAAGTCTGCTACGCTGCCGTCATGACAAAGCGATTGAGCGACGGTGAGCGCGCCGCCGCCCTTGACAAGCTGCCCGGCTGGGCGCTGGTCGAGGGGCGCGACGCCATCTTCAAGCAGGTGACCTTCGGCGACTTCAACGCCGCATTCGGCTTCATGAGCCGGGTCGCCCTCAAAGCCGAAGAGATGTGTCACCACCCCGAGTGGTTCAACGTCTACAACCGGGTCGAGATCACGCTCTCAACCCACGACGCGGGTGGACTCAGCGCCAAGGATATCGCCCTGGCCGAGTTCATCGACTCGGTGACCTGATGCGCGCGCCGATCGTTCTGCTGGCGGCCCTGCTCTTCTACGCTCCCCCCGTGCAGGCGCAGCTGCCGGATCTGGCGATAACCGCCGTGTGGAAGCAGGTGCCGGACTCTCACAAAGTTACGTTTGAGATCGTGGTGGCCAACCTCGGCGAGGTCGCGGCGCTCCCCTCGGAGACCGCCATCGGCTTGTTCAACGTCCTGGTCTTTGCAAACTCGGACTCCCAGCCCTCGGTCGACGTCGGCAGCACGCCCGACATCGAGACGACGCTGCCGCTGGAGATCATCGAGCCCGGCGAGCAGGTCGAGCTGACCCTGAAATACGACTTCAAGACCCCGGGCACCTACCACGCCTGGCTCATGGTGGACTCGGTCTCCTTCTCCGAGGACCCGCTGCTCAGCTCCCTGGCCCTGGACGAGGTCACCAAGATCAACAACGTCACGGACCTCACCGTAGAGGTCACCGAGCCCAAAACAGAGCTGCCGGACCTGACTATCGGCTGGATCAACGCGCAAGTGGACGGCAACAAGGTCACGTTCGCCGGGCAGGTGATCAACAACGGCGACGACGCGGCCGGACCGTTCGACATCACGTTCTTTCGACACTCTGACACCGAGCCCAAGAAGGCGGACCTGCCCAGCGAGCTGATCTCGATCGAGGCGCTGGAGGCGGGCGGCACCCTGCCCTTCGAGGCGGTCTGGGAGCCCGCGCCCAACGGCAGCTACCTGCCCTGGCTGTGCGTGGACCATCAAAAGGACCAGGTCATCGAGCACGAGGAGACCAACAACTGCCTGATCGGCACGGGCTACAGCGTCCTCCTCGAGGGCGACTTCCCGGACCTGACCGTGACCAGCCTCACGTGGGAGTCGGACGGCCCCGACATCGTCTACACGGTCACCATCGCCAACGAGGGCACCGGCTTTGCGGGGGAGTTCTCGGTGGACGGCTTCTTCAGCTCTGAAGACGCCCCCTCCTGCACGAACGAGCCACCGCCCGGCTACGCGACCAAGCTGGTCCCGGGCCTGGCGGCAGGCGACAAGGTCGTGGTGCAGCTCGAGTGGAAGGGTCCCCCGGTCGGCCAGCACTCTGCCTGGGTGCTGCTGGACTGCGCCAACAAGCTGTCGGAGCTCAACGAGGTGAACAACGTGGCGGGTCCCATTCTCGTCAACGTCACCGAGGCGGATCTCACCATCCTCAAGGTGACGGCGGAGGCGGTGTGTACGGACGTCACATGGGCCGTGTCGATCAAGAACGCGGGCCACTTCCCGGCAGGCGGATTTACCGTAGGCTTCTTCAAGAACCGGCCCGTAAACCCCGGACTGGAGGGCTTTGCGGACTTCCTGGTGCCCGTACCGGGAGGGCTGGCGCCGGGCGAGGACATAACGATCATCTATGACCAATGGCAGGAGGTCCCCGACGGCGTCTACGACACGTGGGTGGTCGTCAACGGCGACAAGACGGTCGAAGAGGGCAACTACGCCAACAACATCGACAGCGTCTTCGGCGTCACGGTCGACTCGAGCACCTGCAGCGCGCCACCGACGCCTGATGAGGATCCGCCGCCCCCGGACTCCGGCGCCACCGCCGAGCCAGCTCCGCCCGCCCCCGACGCCGGCTCTGGCGGCTCGTCCGACCGGGACACGGACTCGGGGGGCTGCTCCCAAACAGGTCACACGGGTCCCGTGCCGTGGGCGGCAGCCCTGCTGTTGCTGTTGGTATTGCTCAGCCTTCGCCGGTCAGCCGACGCTCGATCGCCGCGGCGGATCGGCTCATCCGCACGCGCACCCGCTGCTCGGGCTCCCCGCTCTGGTCGTTGAGGCGCGCCATTGACGCCTGCCCACCGATGCGCGCCAGGGCGTCACACACCGCCATTCTGACATCCTCGCTGACGGTCTCTTCCGTCTGTCGCCAGATCGCAAAGCGCTTCCACTTGTCCGGCGCGGGCAGCACCTTGAGCAGATGCTCCTCCAACGTCCCCTGCTGCCCCAGCTTGAGACTGCCCATGCGCGCCAGCGCGCGAATTGCCGCCACCTGCACCAGCTCCGGCGCCGGCTTTGTGGCCTCTTCACCCTCTTCCGACGGCGGCGTCACAAACTTCAGCAGCCGCTTCACATAGCGCCCGTCTTTGTAGTCCAGGCGCTCCAGAAAGTGGATGGCCCGGCAGATCAGATCGGGGTTCGGGTCGTAAATCGCGCGCAGCAGCACCGGGAGCGCCTTCTCGCCGCCCAACAGGAACGCGGCCTCCACCGCGGCGTCGCGAACCTTCGGCTCGCTGTGACGCAGGTAGCCTTTGATCCCCACGGCGTGGCGGACATCACCAATCTCGCCCAGCACCTTCAGCAGATAATGCGCGGTGTGCGGGCGAAGCGTCTTTGAGCTCAGCTGACCGACGAGCCAGTCCGGCGTCGCGATGCGGGCCAGCGTCACCGCTGCGTCGTTGCAGACCGCCGTCCGGTCCGTCTCGGTGAGGATGCGCATCAGGATCGGCAGGGACAGCGCCTCCATCGCGTCAAAGACCTGCATGACGCGCTGTCGAATCGCGCGCCCGCTGGACGTCACCACCCCGACCAGCGGCGTCGCCAGGTCGTAGGACTCCAGGTCGCCCAGCACATCCGCCAGCAGCTCGGCGCGCCAAACAAACCCGTCGGAGGGCTGCTTGTGGCGCTTGATCAGCTCGACGATGCGCGTCGCGTCCTCGCCGCCGGAGGCGCGCAGCAGATCCGGAAAGACGGTCAGCGCGATCAACAGGTGCTCGCGGTATTCGTCCTTGTCCTCCATGGCGTCCAGCGCCCCGAGGAAGCGGGCGGGATTATCGCGGCACTCCCCCGCTTTGCGCTCTCGGGCCACCGACGAGCGGGCGGCCTCGGGCAGGTCGGTCAGCGCCAGATCATCGGCCAGGTACAGCCGCTTCAGCATGGCGAGCAGCTCACGGTCGCCGGTGTTGGCAGCCCACATCACGCGCACCACATCGCCCTTCAGCTCGCTGCGATCGATCATGTCCAGGTTGACCAGCAGCTGCTCAAACTCCACCCCGATCGGCAGCGCGCAGACGATGTCAGCCACGACACGGTCCTGAAGCCGGGTCGCCATCCACAGGTCTTTTTTCAGTCGTGACAGCGCGATGCGGGTCGGACGCGGCAGCCGCCGATCATCGTGGATGAGCTCGTCCCGCATCACGACGCTGGCGTGGGTGAGCCTCAGCTCTCGCAGCTCTTTGGCCAGGTCCCGCTCCTCGCTCTGTTCGCGCAGCAGCGCCAGCGTCTTCTCCAGCCCTTTGACCCCGGCGTCCGTCAGCCGCGCGGCCGACTCCGACGCCGCCAATGCCAGCGCGCTGGAGTGGTGCTCGTGCAGCAACCCGAGAAACCGGTGAAAGGAGTCCTCGGGAACATCCGTCTTGATCGCCAGCGCCGACAGCTCCAGACGCAGGCCGAACTCGTGAAGCCAGCGCGCCTCCGCAGTGTCATCGTCCCAGGTGTCGACCACGACCTCGGCGCACGTGTCCGGCAGCGCTCGCAGCGCATCTAGAGCCGCATCCCGGCGTTTGTAGGCACCGCTTCGCTGCAGCGCCCGCACCAACTCGGTGCGAAAGACCGCCTCAACCTCTGGGATCGCCATCGGGTTCCGTGTTGTCTGGAGCGCTTAGATTAACACGATCGACGGCTGATACGTGAGCAATCGGTCAACACAAAAACATCGGGATTGCGCACGCGCCGCTCATCCGGCAAACCTGTTGTTATGCGAAAGCGAGTCATCATCGCCCTGTGGTCCATCGTCGCAATCGCGACTATCGGCGTGGCAACCGCGGTCACGACGTCGCATATGGCCGCTCCGGACCCCAACTGCGGTCCTGCGCCGGCAGAAGTGCTGCGTTATCCCGCGGTGGAGCCCATCTTCAAGGCCCACTGCAACCGCTGCCACAACTCGGAGATCAGCGACGACAAGGCCGCTCAGGCGGTCTACGAGTCGTCCCAATATCCGTTCAAGACAGAGCGCAAGGACCTGCGGGAGGGGCTGGAGGGCATGTTCCGCAGTCGCGGCGGGCTCACAAAAGAGGAGCGCTGCAGCGGACTGCACTGGCTGGAGTCGGGCGCCCTCGACGAACGCGGCAATCGGCCCGACTGGTACTGATTACTCGGTCGCCAGCTCGATAACGAGCGCGGCCTCGTCAGCCGTGACCAGCTCCAGATCGGCAAGCACGTCGGCGGCCTGCGCATAGCTGGTGATCAAGGTCATGCCCTCGACGCGGTCGGGGTTCACGTTGTTGACCTTGTGGATAAAGACGCCCAGCACGCGCTCGCCATACTTCTCTTGAATGCGCGAGTAGACCTCGGGATCGCGGTGGCTGGAGTCACCGAACATCACAAAGTTCTGCTGCGGGTTGGCGTCAAAGATCTCCGAGATGTCTTTGACCTTCTCGTCCTCAGCCAACCAGAACTGGTCGGCGATGCCGGTCTCGATCGGGCCTGCCGGCAGCCCCTGCTCTTCCATCCACTGCGGGATCCCGTCGACCATGTCGGCCGATCGCGCCGTCACGTAATACATGTCGCCGGTGTTGTCGCCCTCCAGCGCGGTGTACAGCGCCGCGACACCGGCAAACGCGTCGGGCAGCGTCTCCTCTGAGTCCAGGTCGTGCTTGGGCAGCACCGTCTTGTCGATGTCGGACACGATGCCCAGCTCGATCACCGGCGGCTCGACCGGCTCTTCCGGCTCTTCGGGCTCGACCGGCTCTTCCGGGTCCTCAGGCTCGACCGGCTCCTCGGGCTCGTCCGCGCCGGGCTCGGCGGGCAGGCCGTCCCAAACGGTGACCGTACACTCGAGGGTCTCCTCACCCAGGTTGGCGACACGCAGGGTCCAGTTGCGTACCGTGTCGTCCGCCTGCGCGACAACCTGAGCAGCCACCGCCGGCTCCCCATACATGTCGAACTCATAGTGCTTGGCCGACAGCTGCACCAGCGTCTCCCCCTGCTGCTCGATGGCGGCGTGGAAGCTGACGGCGCGCACCCGGTAGCGTTTGGTCACGCCCGCCTCGAGCCGCAGCTCGACGGTCCGCAGCTGCTCGCCGTCGGCCTTGGCGCCCAGCGCTCCCAGGTCCTCGACCGCATCTACCGATGAGGTGTCGACGGTGGTTTCAGTGGCGGCGCAACCCAGCGCAACAGCAGCGATAACAACAACAACAAGACGCATTTTCATCTACATACCCCAGCTGCGGGCTCCACTACAGGTGGAGTCGTCCGAACCCAGCTGGATGGGGGGTGTTCAAGTTTCGTGCCGGACGTTTGGCCCCAGTGGTTACTGGCGGGGGAGGTGGCGTTGTGCAGCCTTTCGAATAACCTCGACCTCGGCCTGCGCCAGGCCCTGCCACAGCGTGACCGTGTCGGCGCGGCCCTGAGCGTTGGCGACCAACGCCTGGAAGTGCTGTTTCCACTCCGGCGTGAAGAAGGACGTGTTCCAGCGCGTGACGCCCTGCACATCGATATCCAGCGCCGTCTTCATGTGGCGGGCGGACTTCTCATCCTGGCCCAGCAGGTCGTACAAAACGGCCAGGTTGAAGTGCCCCGCGGCGAAGCGCTTGGAGATCGACAGCGTCTCCAGCCAGCGGTCCTCGGCCAGGTCGTAGCGGCCGTTCAGCATGTCCACCTCGGCCACGTTGGACCACGCGATGGCCGCCAGGCGGCGGTTCTTGCCGGCCAGGTCGTAGGCCTTCTGGTGAAAAGTCAGCGCCGAGTCCAGGTCGCCGTTCCGGTACTCGATGCACCCGATGTTGTTCAGCGTAGCGGGCTCGTTGGGATACCGCGCCAGCACTTTGTCGTAGTACTCGCGCGACACGGCGTCGTCGCCCTTCTTCCCGGCCGCCAGAGCCAGAATGAACCAGCCGTGCGCCGGGTCGACCTGGTCCTTGATGGCCGAATGGCTCAGCAGGTCGCGCGCGATGTTCTCAGCGGCCTCGAGCTCGCCGCGGTTGTAGTTTGCCGTGGCCAGACCGACCCAGGCGCGGCCCTCGCGTGGCGTCGCAGCCGCCTCGTTGGCCTCCAGCATATCCAGCAGCTCGTTGTAGTCGTTGGCCGCGGTCTCCACGTCGTCCGCCATCAGGCTGGCGCGCGCGCGTTGCTCCATCACCCGCAGGTCCACGGCGCCGTCGACCGGCCGGTCCACGTACGCCTGGGCCAGCTCGTAAGCGGCCTGGTACTCCTCGTCAGCGATGTTCACAGAGCCGAGCTTCAGCACGGCCGCGATGTCCTCGGGCGAGGCATCGATGGTCTTGTTCAGCACCTCGCGGGCTTCAGCATAGCGCTCGGCGGCGACCCACTTGTCGATCGTGCACATGACGTCGCAGGTCTCGAGGTTGGCCTCGATCTCCGCCATGGCTTCGGTGTGCTGCGGCGCCTCCTCGGCCGCCTCAGCAGGAAGCTGCTCGGGTCCACCCGCCATGCAGCCGGTGACAAAAAGCGCCGTCAGCGCGCACGCGAAAGAACCGTGATATCTTCTCATCCTCACCCCCGTTGGCTCACCACCGAAGACCCAGGGATCAGGGTAAACCAAGACGCGGCGAACACCTAGCGATTAGATAGCAGCACCCCGAACAAGGACGGCATGAGCAGCAAAGGAATCACGAACTTCCTGCAGGAATTCTCGCTCCCACTCATCGTGGGAGTCATCGCGGGTCTGGTGGTCGCAAACATCGACGAGCACATGTACCACCAGTTGGTGGAGTTCCCCGTTCTGGGCGCCAATACCGCGATCCTCGGCCACGCGGTCACTGCGCACTTCCTTATCAACGACATCTTCATGGTCCTCTTCTTCGGTGTCGCCGCCAAGGAGATCACAGAGGCGTGCCTGCCGGGCGGCGACCTCAACCCGCCGTCCAAGGCGATCAACCCATTGCTGGGCACCATCGGCGGCGTGGTGGGGCCGGTCGGCGTCTATTTGCTGCTGGCCTACCTCTTTTTCGGCTCGTCCCCAGACTACGCCGCCGTCAGAAACGGCTGGGGCATCCCCACCGCAACGGACATCGCCCTGGCCTGGCTGGTGGCGCGCATGGTCTTCGGCAACGGCCACCCGGCGGTCAACTTTCTGCTGTTGCTCGCCGTCGCCGACGACGCCATCGGGCTGGGCATCATCGCCGTCTTCTATCCCGACCCCGACCATCCGGCACAGCCCATCTACCTGCTGGTCACGGCGGCCGGCATGGTCAGCGCCTACATCATGCGTCGCATGCATGTCAGCTCCTGGTTCCCATACGTCGCTGTCGGCGGCACGCTCTCCTGGGTCGGCCTGATCTCCTCCGCACTCCATCCGGCGCTGGCGCTGGTCGCCATCGTGCCGTTCATGCCGGGCCCCAAGCGCGACACCGGCCTGTTCCGTGAAAGCGACCACGTCACCGAGACCGAAAAGATCGAAGACCCCACCGACGTCAGCCACTTCGGAGACGCACACAGTCCGCTGCACAACTTCGAACACGATGTGAAGCTGACCGTCGACCTGGGGCTCTTCTTCTTTGCGTTTGCCAACGCCGGCGTCGCATTCAGCTCCGTCAACGCCGTCACCTGGATCGTTTTGGGGTCACTGCTGGTCGGCAAGACCATCGGCATCGCGGTGTTCAGCGGCCTGGGCGTCATGATGGGGTTCCCGCTGCCGACGGGCATGAACTACAAGCACCTGATCACGGCCGGCATCGTCGCCGGTCTGGGGCTCACCGTGGCGCTCTTCGTCGCCGGCGAGGCGTTCCCGGGCGACAGCCCCTATCAGGGGCCGGCAAAAATGGGTGCGGTGCTCAGCGCAGGTGCAGCGCTCATCGCGATCGCTGTGGGCCGAATGTGGAATCTAAAGGCGCCTGGCTCGTAAGCGGCGCTCACAGCGGCTCGGGCCGCCTGGGTCCGGTCAGGGACAGGTGGGGGGGGTTGGTCAACCGAGCCGCCCTCTTCATAGCGCTTTGCCGCAAATGCGATCATGGGGCCGTGCCATGGCAAAAGCCAGGTCACTGTCGCCTCCTCTTTAGCTTGCGCTGTGCTCCGGGCGCTCGGCCGACAGATTGCCGTCCGGCGGCGGTCCCTCCATACTCTCTCTCCCTCTTCGGAAGTGATGATCCGAAGGTAGGCTCTGGGCGATTGCGCCGTCAAGCGAGAAATGACGTTCGTTCGGTTTTTTTCTTGCAAAACGGTGTTAGACTTATTTCCACCTGCAATAAGAGGCTTCATCGCCCTGAAACCAACATGGCCCTGAAAATCGACGCTGCAGTCGAGACCAGAAAAGCAGAACTGAACACCGGACGTGTAGATGCGGCTCTTTGCGAGCCCTCCCTTGGGCTGTATGCGCTGGCCAGCGGTCAGGAGCACCGCAGCGGCGGCGTGCCGTCGTCGCGTATCTTCTTGAACACGCTCGTTCAACACGCCGCTACCCTGGCCAAGATCGTCAGCGACGACCGCGGCAGCTGGATGTCTGCGACGGGCGTCTTTCAAGAGGTCTTTGAGATCGCGTCGCAGTCCATCCGCGACGCGTTCGGCGACGCGCGTACGCCCGACACCTCCGCCACCGTGCTGCTTCTGCGTGGCGACGGAGCGGCCGTCGCTCACGTGGGCAAGACGCGCGCCTATTGCATCCGTGGGGGCCATGTCGCGCGCCTCACCCATGACCACCGGCTCGAGGACGACGCCCCGCAGGAGCAGGACGAAGTCACCTGGATCGCCGTCAAGCCCAGCGGCGTCGGCGGCCAGTCCCTGGGCCAGCGCAGCAAGGTCCAGATGGACGGGGTCACGTTTCGCCTGGCGCCCAACACGGTCATCGCGCTGATCTCCGAGGGCGTCTCCGGCATCGTCCGCGGCGACCAGCTTCTGGCGCTCAGCAAGGAGTACGGCAGCTTGCCCGCGCTCGCCGCAGCCACCGTCAACACCGCCGCCAAGCGGCAGGTCGTCGCAGACTGTACCGCGGTGCTGATCGGACTCACGGGCGACTCGGGCACGACCTCTGCAACGCTGACCCCGGTCCCGGGATCCACGCCGTCACCGTCCTCGGACGACTCCCAGAGCAAGCCGCGCACGCGCCCACAGCAGCGCACGATACGCCGCTTTGCCAACCCAACACCCACGAACCTGCCGCCGCTGCGCGCCACAACCTCGACGATGGGCTTTGCTCAGGAGCAGCCGCTCTTCGAGGATTTGACGCCGGCGCAGATCAAAGCCGTTCTCCGCCTGGGGACGGCGCTGACCCTGCGCGCAGGCGACGTGCTGTGCGAGGACGGCAGCCCGGCCGACCGGCTCTTCATTCTGCAGCAAGGCGCCCTCGAGAGCGACGACGGCAGCCGGCAATGGGCCATAGGAGCGGTCTTCGGCGAGCAGGCCATCCTGCCCGGCGCACGACGTCGCGCCACGATCAAGGCCACAGAGGGGTGCCGCGTCCTGGCGATACGCGGCGACAAGCTGCTCGAGCTGACCAATCGCGACCCGGTGCTGGCTGCCCTCTTCTACCGAAACCTGGCCCGACGGCTGGCGGAGCGCGTCGCGACACAATCGTCGTAGGTTTGCCGATCGGCTCCGGGGGGGGTACCCTCTCTCCCCATGAGGCTACGTAACATCATTGAGATCGCGTTGTTATGCGTGTTGGTGGTCGCGTGTGGCGACGAAGAAGAGTCCCTGGAGGCGCCCCCTTCAGAGGAGCCCGCACCCGCTGAAGCGACCGCCGCCGCAACCACAGGGGATCAAGCACCCGGCACAGCAACCGCGACTGCCGAAGGCCAACCCGCCGACGGCACCGACCCCACTGCGGCCGAGGGCAACAGCGTTAAGCCCGCCCGCCTGGGATGTAAAGCGGGTATCGCGCCCCTGACCTTCCCCGAGGGCATGCGCGGCCTCTGGGTAGACAGCGCGGACCCCAAGCGCGTCCTGAACCTCACGGCCACCGGCATCAGCAAGGCGCCCGGGCCGCGCGGCAACGCCGTGAAGTCCAGCGTGCGGCTCGTCGCCGGGCGCGGCATCGGCAAGAGCGTGGTCATCGTGGGCTGCGGCTCGCTGATCACAACCGCAATGGGCCGCGGCGGCGACGTGTGCCGTGGATCGCTGGAGCTCGAGCGCGACATGCTGCTGGTCACCATGACCGGGCATCGGGCGTGCGCGGACGACATGTCCGGCGTCTTCCTGCGCAAGGGCACTGACTGGAAGGCCGAAGCGGAGAAGAGCAAAGGACAGCCGATCTACGCCGAGCGCGCCACCATTACGGCAGAGGAGATCAACCGCTCCGAGTCGCGCTGCAACACGGGGCGCAACAAGATCGACATCCCCGGCGACATGCGCGGCGTCTGGTTCGACGCGATGGCCGACGACGGCACGCCGAAGTCACTGCTGGCCGTCACCGCCACGGGCATCTCGCGTGTCCCCGGACCGTCCGGCGAGGGCAGCCCGGCCAGCATGTTGCCCCTGGTCTCCACGATTCAGGGCGAGAAGGGCGTGTCCATTCAGTGCGGCGACTACGCCGGCTTCAAGGCCTTCGAGAACGGGCACTCCTGCGAGGGCTCCCTGGGGCTGGAGGGCGACGCGCTGACCGTCGCGGTCTCGGGTCACCCGGGCTGCGGCAGCGCACTCTCCGGCACGTGGAAGCGCTGGCACGGCACCGAGGTAAAGGCCCCCGCGGCCGCCGTCGAGACGCCTGTCGCCGAGACGCCGAAGCCGGTCGAGCCCAAGAAGCCGGTCGACGTCGTCGCGGCCAACGCAGGTCCGTGCGAGCGCGTGCAGAACACGGTCTGGCGCTCTACGCTGCAGCTGGAGGCGCCGTCCTACGGCCTGTCGCGTCCGGACTTTGCCATGGTCGTCAAAGAGCTGGCCGTCAGCATCCACCTGGTGTCCGACAGCAACCCTCGCACGCGCCTGCGCACGATGACGTTTGTGGCGGCATCGCGCGCCTCGGACGGCGACCGCTGTGTCTACAACGTGCGCAACGTCACCAATGACGGCCCGTTCGAGACGTTTGAGACCAACCCGTACAGCGTGGTGCGCCAGGTGGCCGTCACCCCGCTTGCGGACGGCGTGTCGGTCAGCGTCGAGCACGGCGCCATCGCAGCGGCCCCCTGCCGCGGAGCGGGGTGCAAGGCCAAGCGATATCCGAAGAGCACGCGCTCGCGGATGAGCCTGTCGCTGGCCAACCTCAACAAGAGCATCTGGCGCGCGCCCGAAAAAGACATGCAAACGCTGGAGGACGGCAAGCTGACCAGCGGATACGCCAGCGGTGGCGCTCCTCTGGGGATCTCGGCCGGCCCCGAGTGCGAGAAGCTGTTCGGCACCATGTGGATGGCCAACGTGCCCGTGGGCCACGGCGGCTCGCAGTATGAGTCCGTGACGCGCAACGGTCTCGTCATCCGTCGTGAGGGGATCGGCCTGCACCAGCTCTCCAACGCGCTGGTGCCGAGCTCAACCGGCTGGACCCGACTGAACAGCGCGCCGCCGACCTCGCGCGCCGGGGCCTGCGTCTTCAAGATCACAAACGTGGCGCACAAACAGACCTATCGCGGCTCCATGGTCTTCGACACCAACCCGTGGAGCCTGGTGTCGGAGGTCGTGGTCAAGCCGGACGGCCAGGGCGTCAAGCTGGCCGTCACTCACGCCCCGCCTGCCCGCGCGACGTGTCGCGGACGTGACTGTCGTGGGGCCAAGTACCCGCGCAAATTCGTACAGCTGCTGGACGAGTGGTTTGTGGCCCTCAACGGCGCCACCTTCACCCCGGTTCCGGCGGCCACCGCATCGCTGGACGGACGCCCAGCGGGGTATGGTTACGCTCGCCCGACCGCTGCTACCGCCTCGCAAGCCGCCGCGCCGCCTCAGACCGAGCCGGGTGTCGGCGACCCGCCGCCCAAGCCGGTCGCGGTAAACCCCGTGGCAAAAGGGCTGCGCCTGGCGCAGGAGTTCGACGCGGCCTGGCCCGGGATGTCGCGAGACAACATCATCATCGCGATCACAAGCCCGGTACCGGACGAGATTCTGAGCTCGGGCACGGTCAACGTGCGCGTAAACATGAACGGTTTCCAGACCGCAAAGGGCGAGCACGGCGGCAACCACCTGCGGGTGCTGCTGGACAACGAGAAGCCCCGCGACTGGTACGATCCCAACGAGAACGCGCTGACGATCGACGGATTGGCATCCGGTCAGCACTCGGTGCGCATCTTCCCCGTCACCGCCTGGGGCGAGTCGGTCAAGGGTGAGAACGCTTTTGCCAAGGTCAGCTTCTACGTGCGCACCACCAAGGACGCCCCGATGCCGATCGACTGGACGCGGCCGATTCTGTCGTACTCCACGCCGGTCGGCTCCTACAAGGGCGCCGCCGGGCACCGGATCCTGCTGGACTTCTTCCTCAGCAACATCAAGCTCAGCTCGGTGGGCCATCGCGTCCGCCTGCAGCTGGACGACAGGGACCCGATCGACCTGGTCTCCTGGAGCCCGGTGTGGCTCGAGCACCTGCCCAAGGGCGCGCACAAAGTGTCATTGGCGCTGATCAACCAGCGCGGTCAGATCGTGCCCGGCCCCTTCAACCAGGTAGACCGCACCTTCACGGTCGAGTAATCGCACGCCCCACGCTGACCCTGGTCCTGCTCTGCTGCAACGAGCGGGAGAACCTGCCTGCGCTCCTGGCAGCGGCCGACGAAACGCTGGCGTCCATCGGTGACGTCGAGATCGTGGTCGTCGACGACGGGAGCACGGACGGATCCGCCGACTACCTGGCCGGTCGCACCGGACGCCTGCCCCTGCGCGTGGTTCATCACGAGAAGCGGCGCGGTTACGGCGGCGCGGTCCGCTCGGGCCTGGCTAATGCCAACGGTGAGTTGGTGGCCTATATGGATGGGGACGGCCAGTTCGAGCCGCGGCAGGTGCACGAGCTGATGGACTGGATGTCGCACGGCTCGCACGATCTGGTCGCCGGGGTCCGCACGCATCGCAACGACGAGCTGCATCGGCTGCTGATCGGGCACGCGTACAACGCGTCGATTCGCGCCATTCTCGGGCTGCCCTACGAGGACGTGGACTGCGGATTCAAGCTGCTGAATCGGCGCGCCCTGGACCTGCTGCAGCTGAAGTGCGACGGCAACCTGGTGGGACCGGAGATCTTTGTCAAAGCGATGAACGCGGGGCTGTCGATCAAGCAGGTCCCCGTGCGGCACCATCCTCGGATGCACGGCACGGCCAAGGGCGCGGACTCGCGGGCTGCGGCTCAGGCGGTGGCGGAGCTGCTGCGATACCGAAAGGACCTCACGCTGAAGCGGCGCGCCTGACGGTCAGTCCGCGACAGTCATGTAGAAGACGCCCAGGCACATCTCATCCTGGGTGCCGTCTCCCCATTTGACGTCCTGGGCCGGCAGCTGTTGGCCGTCCACAAACTTCTGGTTGGCCGGAGAGTTGTCCCATGTGCAGCTCAGGCCCAGGCGGTCGCCGGGATACAGCGTAGTGGGCTTTTTGAGGCCGAAGCTGCGCTGCCAGCCGAAGTCCCAGCGCGGGATGTCCAGCAGGCACTCTTCGTCACCGCTCTGTCGATCGATGAAGATCCGTCCGCCGGTGCCGAGCTCGTGCATGTGCAGGGTCGCGGAGTAGATGGTCAACGGCTCGCCGGTCAGACCCAACAGGTCTACGGAGGTCGGATCCCAGGCGAAGCCGTAGGTCACATCGGCGTCGCCGGCCGGGATGTTCATGCTGTCGCTGATCACCCAGTACACGTTGGTCCAGGGCAGGACGAACGCGGGCTTGGCGACCTGGTCGTCCAGCTTGAGCGAGATGCTGGTCAGGTCGGGCGTGGGGTCCGCGGTCAGGACGTTGTAGTGAACCTGCAGCGCGATCTTGGAGCCGGGCTCCATGGCGATCCCGGTGTCGGGCGGAAAGTCGCTGCCGGTGCCTCCCGGAGCCCAACCGCCCAGCCAGCGCACGCCCCCCGTGAAGCCCGCTGCGCCGCCGCCCGGACTGCCGAAGCACGTGTAGCCGTGCTCCGGATCGGCGTCATCGTAGCCCTGGAAGGTGTCCACCATGTTGGGCGGCACGACGTACGCGATGACATGGTGCACGACGGTCGGATTGCCGGGGTTGGCCCGGAAGCCGGTCACGAACGCCTCTTTGTCCAGCGGCCAGTCGATCAGGAAGCAGCGGTAGTCGTCGGGATATCCGTCGGGCACATAGCTCTCGGCCATCTCCAGCGTCAGATCCACCCGGGACATGCTGGAGTGCTGGACGTCGGGGGTCGGGTTGGGCGCCACGGTCTGGCTGCCCGCGGGCGCGCCGTCGTCGACCCAATCCGAGACCAGCTGAATCTCGCTCTCCTCCAGTCGCTCGTCGAACCAGTACTCGTTGCAGCCGGGTCCGGCCAGGTACGGAGGCATCTCGCGGTCCACCACCTTCTGGCGGATCAGCGGCGCCATCGCAGCCACCTGCTCGTACGTCTCAAACGGCACGCTCTCGCGGATGCCGCCCTTGGTATGGCAGCCCAGGCAGTAGCCCTCGATCAGCGGCTTGATGTCTTTGTAGTAACTGACGGCAGGCTCCGGCAGAGGATCCCCCGGATCCGTCGGTAGATCGGGCGTCCCGGGCTCGTCGGCGACCGCATTGTCGTCGACCTGCTCGCCCGGATCGACCGGGCCGGGTGGCGGCTGTGGGTCCTCGGCAGCAGAGTCCGTCGGTGATTGTGAACAAGATGCGACCAGCAGCGCGGCGGCCGCGACGATACGACAATTGAGCATTCCAACCTCCAGTCCAGCAGCAACAACTTCAACAACATCAACAACTACCAGAACGCTCGGTCCAGAAGCATACACACGTTCGGTTTGCGGCGCAAGACGCAAACCGGCCGCCGATCCGTTTCTCTACGGCTTGATCACGACCTCGGCGCGCGGCCTCACCACGCGATAGAGCTCCTCGACCGCCTCGTCGGTCACAGCGATACAGCCGGCGGTCCAGTCGATGGACGTCGCGGGCACAAACGGGGATGGATGCTCGCCATGGATGCCGATCGCGCCGCCGATCCGCGCGCCGTCAGGCCGGTCACCGGCGGCCCGAAACCGGCGTCGGTCGGCCCGATTGGGATAGGACACCGCCAAAAAGCGATGGAAGCGGCTGCTGTGGTGTCGACCGCTGATCCGGTATTGCCCCTCCGGCGTCGTGCGGTCCCCCTCGTACTGTTTGTCGCCGGCGCCCGCCGAGCCGACGGCGGCGCGATAGCTCTTCACCAGCCTGGAGCCCGCCCACGCCTCCAGCCTGCCCGCGGCTTTGTAGACCACGATCCGGTCGACGCGCACCGATCGTGGCAGGGCACGGTCCTGAAAGCTGCCCGGCGGCAGCGCGGCGCAGGCGCTGATGAGCAGAAGGGAGCTGAACGCCGCTGGACGCATACGCACGCAACCGTCGCGGCGCGCGCGGTGTTCCCGAGGGTCAGGCGGCGCGCGGTGGGGCCACGCGGTGGGTCAGCGGACAGTCGCTCTCCAGCGAAAAGAAGCTGGGCGTGCCCAGTCGAAACAGGCCCAGATCCGCGTAACTCCAGCCCAGGAGGAGGTCCGTGCTGCCCGGATTGACGGCCACGATTGGGTCCCGCAGGCGCGAGATCGGGTCGAAAGACGCGTTACCGCCGAGGCCGTAGTCGATCATGAGTCCCTGTTCGAAGGAGCGCGGCACCTTATAGCCGTCGGCCGCCAGTACGCGGTAGTGACCGAAGGTGAGCTCCTTGCCCTTGCGCTGCATCGGCGTCGACGGACCGTCCAGGCCGGTCTGCTCCAGCCGCACGTTCCAGCCGCGCAGCACGCCGCTCTCATCGCGGTGAAAGACCTTCTTGAACGTCTTCCAGGACAGGCGCTCGATCCACGCGGGCAGGCCCAGGCTCACGCCCCGGTACTCGGTGTCATCCAGGGTGGCCGGATCGATGCTGTGCCCGGCGGCCAGCACCTCGCCCAGCTGCGCACGGCTCATGCCCCACAGGTCGGCGGCCGTCAGCATGCGCGCCGCCGTCGCCAGGAGCGGCGAGGCGTCTCGGGGCGCGTGGCGCACCACTCCAGGTAGGCCAGGAACGACACGTCCGGGTCCTCGAGCTCGTCGGGCTTCAGCGCCTCTTCCCCCGCAAGGGCCGCGTCCACGGCGACCAGCAGGCTCTCGTGATACCCCTCGTAGATGCACAGGTCGCGCAGCCAGCGGGTGCGGCGCGTATCGTTGTTGATCACGTCCAGCGTCTGCCGGCGCAGCGTCTCGAGCTCGCCGTCGTACACCGACAGAATCTGCAGGTCGTACACGAACTGGTTGCCGTCGTGGTGCGTACCCAGCAGGTGGGTGCGCAGCCGCTCGGGAGAGCTCACCAGGCCTGACAGATCCAGGGGCACCACCGACCCCTCGAACAGCAAGAATGGAAAGCGCAGGGGCCGAAAGCGCAGCAGGCGAGCGCGCCACCCCGGTCGAACGGCGGCGTCGGTGCACAGCCCGACCGTGTTGCTGCGAAACAGCAGCCGATGCCACATGCGCATGACGCCCTGGCAGACCTGCCACAGGTTGGGCGCGCGGCGGACCAGCGCTGACGTGCGGATGCGGGCCAGGTTGTCCAACACGCGCCGTGGTCGATAAACGATGAGGTAGGTGTACCAGGGGATGCGTTTCATCAGGCCTCTGTACCAGTCGGGTCGGTCGTGAGCTGTTTGAGGGTGTGCTGATCCCGGCGCTCGAGCTCGTTGATCATGACGTCGATGGCGTCGACTCGGCCCGCCCGCAGCGAGGCGACCAGCAGCCGAAATCCGGCCACATTGCCCAGCGGGGCCGCATAGATGGCCCGCCGCAGCTCCGGAAAAGACGCGACGACGGTGGCGATGGGATTCATGCACAACCGAAAGACGGCGCTGCCGGTCGCGTCGATGATGGCGCCCACCACCTCCATGTCGCGCTGGGCCAGGACGTCGTCAGTCGCCCCGGCGCGAGCGTCGGCCTCGAAGCGGTCGATGGCGCGGTCGATGCGGGCAAGCGACGTCTCGGACACACCGTCGGCCAGGCGCTGAAGCACGCCGGTCGCCAGCGCCCGCCGCACGCGCAGCAGGTCGACGACGATGTCCCGAAAGTCGCTCGCGTCGGTGGCCAGGCGCGCCAATCCAGGCAGCAGGTCGGGCCCCCCGCGAGCGCGGTAGTCCTGCACGATGTACCCGCTGCCCTGCCGCACGGTCAGGAGGTTGGAGGCGGCCAGTCGGCTGAGTGCGGTGCGCAGCGTGACCCGATTCACGCCGAAGCGGTCGGCCAGGCGGCGCTCAGGCGGCAACCGGTCGCCGGGCGCCAGGTCCCCGCTGAGGATGGCGTTGCGGATGGAGTGCGTACACGCGTCGACGGCGGACTCCGGCTTTTGAATGGGCTCGAACATGATTGGGCCAATGGTCGGACCAATCTACCAATTTGTCAAGGCGCATTTCGGATCCGGCGCGGGCGGCGTTGCAGTCCAGACGCGCCGCGCTACACTCCGCGCCATGGCTGACCTCATCGACACCATCCGCGACGGCATCATCGGCTCCGACAACGTCATCGACGGGGCATATGGGGCCCGGCGCGTGACCTACGCGGACTACACGGCGTCGGGGCGCGCCCTCTCGTTTGTCGAAGATTTCATGCGTCACGAGGTGCTGCCGCTGTACGCCAACACGCATACGGAGACATCCGGGACCGGGTTGCAGACCACGCGGTTTCGCGAGGACGCGCGCAAGATCATCCTGGACGCGGTGGGCGGCTCGGAGGACGACGTGGTTGTGTTCTGCGGATCGGGCGCGACGGGGGCCATCAACAAGCTGGTGGACGTCCTGAATCTGCGGATTCCGGCCAACCTGGACAGCAAGTACGACCTGTCGGCGCAGATCCCGGCGGACCAGCGGCCCGTGGTGTTCATCGGCCCGTACGAGCATCACAGCAACGAGCTGCCCTGGCGGGAGTCGATCGCGGACGTGGTCACCATCGACGAAGACCACAATGGTCGCGTGGACGCGCAGCATCTCGAGGAGGCGCTGCTCAAGTACGCGGATCGGCCGCTCAAGATCGGGTCGTTCTCGGCCGCGTCCAACGTGACGGGCATCGGGTCGGATACGCGCAACATCTCGGTGCTGCTTCACAAGCACGGCGCGCTGTCGCTGTGGGACTTCGCGGCTGCGGCGCCTTACGTGAAGATCGAGATGAACATGCGCGACGACAAGCCGGACGGGGACCTTGCCTACAAGGACGCCATCTTCATCTCGCCGCATAAGTTCATCGGTGGGCCGGGCACGCCCGGGTTGCTGATCGCCAAGCGGCGGCTCTTTACCAACAAGGTCCCGACGTCGCCGGGCGGCGGCACGGTCGCGTACGTCAACACTGTCGAGCACCGCTACCTGGACGACATCGTCCATCGCGAGGAGGGCGGCACGCCGGCAATCCTGGGCTCCATTCGGGCCGGGCTGGTGTTTCAGCTCAAAGAGGCTGTGGGCTACGAGCGCATCCACCAGCGCGAGAAGAACTACGTCGACCGGGCTATCGCGGCGTGGTCCAAGCCGGAGAGCAACGTCTCCATTCTGGGCAACACGGACGCCTGGCGGCTGTCGATCGTGTCGTTCATGGTCCGCCACGGGCAGGGCTTTTTGCACCACAACTACGTGGTCGCGCTGCTCAACGACCTGCTGGGCATCCAGGCCCGCGGCGGCTGCTCTTGCGCCGGACCGTACGGCCACCGGCTGCTGGGCATCGATCTGACGCGCTCCAAAGAGTTCGAGCGCGAGGTCATCCGCGGCTGCGAGGGCGTGAAGCCCGGCTGGGTCCGGGTCAACTTCAACTACTTCATCTCCGAGACCATCTTCGACTACCTGGTAGAGGCCGTGGAGTTGGTGGCGACCGAGGGGTGGAAGCTGCTGCCGCACTATCGGTTCGAGCCCGAGACGGGGCTGTGGACGCATCGCGGCGGGCTGCACAAGGCGGCCAGTCGGCTCACGGATCTCACCTATCGATCCGGCCGGCTGGAGTATCGCTCACGCCACGCCACGGAGCCGGAGTGGACGCTGCCCGCCTACCTGGCGGAGGCGCGGGAGATCATCACACAGGCCACCGAAGAGGCGGCCGGACTGGCGCCGATCACGGAGGCCGAGACCAGCGACGACTTCGAGCATCTGCGCTGGTTCCCACTGCCAAATGAGATCCTCGAAGAGCTGCAGGGCAGCGCATGTCCACTGACGCCGGGGCCGCTGCTGCGTTCGAAATCGGACAAGAACGACCCTTGATTCCATCGGTCATCTGACGTACTGTACGCGCGTGCGGTTGCGCCTTTTTTTAGTCTCTCTGGCCGGCATGATGCTGCCTTTGGCTGCCTCTGCTGATCTCATTAACGAAGAGTTGGTCTGTCGTCCCGAGACGACAACGCTCACGCCACACGAGTACCTGCGTGCGCTCAGCTTCGATCTGCGCGGGATCCCTCCGACAATGGAGGAGTACGCGGCGATAGACGACGTCGGCGAGGTACCGGAAAACCTCATCGATGAGTGGATCGCGTCGGTGGAGTTCGTGGACCAGGCGGTGGTCTTCCACCAGAAGGTCTTCTGGAACAACCTCTCCAACCTGCGATCTCATAACCCGAACACCGAGCTTGCGACGGGCCCCGGCAAGGTCTTCTACCGGCGTCGCTTGAGCCGATCGCTGCGCAACAGCCCGACCTACTCCTACACCCCGTGCCTGGATGAGCCGGCGCAGTTCACCGCGGACGGCGAGCTGGTCGTCAATCAGATGGAGGACGGCACCCTGCTCGAGGGGTACGTCATGGTCAACCCGTACTGGGCGCCCGACACCGAGATCAAGGTGTGCGGCATGGACGCCCAGACCGCGGAGTTTGGGGACATGGGCAAGGCGTGTCGCACGACGGCAGGCCACAAGGACAAGACCTGCGGCTGCGGATCCGACCTTCAGTGGTGTGCCTACAAGGGCAAAGCCGCGGTGTGGAGCGGGTTCCAAAAGGACCTGGACCTACGGGTGGCGTGGCTCATCGAAAACGACAAGTCCTACATCTCGCTGCTCACCGACACGCCCGCCTACGTCAATGGCCCGATGGTGCACTACCTGCGCCACCACGACGCCATGCACGGCGGGCTGAGCTTCATGCCCCACGCGGCGCCGAAAGAGGCGCTGCCCGACATCGACTACACCGACGACGCCTTTGTGGAGATGAAGCAGGCGTCGACCGACTCCGGTGTGCTGACGAGCCCGGCGTTTCTGCTGCGCTTTCAGACCAACCGCTCCCGCGCCAACAAGTATTACGCCGACTTCCTGTGCTCGCCGTTTGTCGCCCCGCCGGGTGGCCTGCCGCCCGCCTCGGACGTCGACGCGCTGGAGACCGACCTGCAAATCCGCCCCGGCTGCGCCTTCTGCCACGCCGAGCTGGAGCCTGCCTCGTCATACTGGGGGCGCTGGCTGCAAAACGGCGCCGGCTTCCTGCCGCTGGACGAGTTCCCGATGTTCTCCGACGCGTGCGAGGCGTGCGGCAGCGGCACCAACAAGTCGAAGTGTGGCGAGTGCGCCCAGTACACGACCAAGGCGCTGACCCCGTCCGAGAAGCCGTGGTTCGGGTACCTGAAGCCGTTCATGTTCCGCAAACCGGAGCACATCGCCTTCCCCGACGAGGGACCGAAGCTGCTGGTGTATCGCACCGCGGTCGATCACCGCCTGCCCAGCTGCATGACCAGCAAGGTGGCGTGGTGGCTGCTCGGACGGCCGCCCCTGGCCGAAGAGAAGCCGTGGCTTAGTGAGGTCGCCCAGCAGTTCGCCGCAGGTGACTTCCGCTTCAAAGAGCTCGTCAAGGTCATCGTGACCAGCGACATGTACAGGAACGTGCGGTGATCATGATGAAACTGCATTGGACACATCTCATGGCGCTCACACATCTCATTGCGCTGTCGATGGCGGCCACGCTGATCGCCTGCAACGCCGACAAAGCCACCGAGACGCCCGGCGCCATCGAGCAGGCCGAGTTCACGCCCGAGCAGGTGGAGCACGTCGCACCGTCGCCTGAGTCGCCCGCCGAAGAGCCCGCCCAACCTCCGACTGACGACCCCGTCGTCGCCCAGCCCGACCCGCATCACGGCGCCTTCGGCGACCCGACGGACGTGGTCCTGGTGCCCGAAAACGCAGACGCCTTCGTCCGCCCGCGCAGACGCATGACGCTGCCCCAGCTGTCGGCGGCCATCAAGGCGGCGACCGGCGGCATCGAGTGGACCGACAGCAAGGGCAAGAGCCAGCTGGAGATCCTGGCCTCGACGCTGGGCAAGCCGGATCTCGTGCAGGTCGTCACCGAGGACCTGGCGCCCGGCCCGGTGTTTCAGAAGTTCATGGGTGACGCGGCTCGATCGGTCTGTACGAAGCTGACCGAGCAGGAGCTCGAGTCGCCGGTGGAGGAGCACGTGCTCATGGTGGAGGCCGGCCTCGAGGACACCGTGCTCACGGCGCCCGAAAAGGTGGACGCCAACCTGATGCGCCTGCTGGTCCGCTTTCACGGCCTGTCGGTGCCGGCGGACGACCCCGCGCTGGAGTCGTGGCGCTGGCTTTTCCAGTCCGCAACGCACCTGACCCAGGATCCGGCTCAGGGCTGGCGCACGGTCTGCATCGGATTGATCTCTCACCCGCACTTCTACAGCTTTTGAGGCACGAAGACTGATGGCTAAGAAGCGAGACATGAAACGACGCCAATTCCTGCTGGGCTCCCTGGCAGGGACGGGCATGTTTGCGATGGGTGGGCTCACGCCGTGGATGCGGCTGGCCAACGCGGAGACGCCGGACGGCCAGAAGCTGGGCGAAGACCGCTACTACATCTTCTGCTACTTCGGCGGCGGCTGGGACATCCTGCTGGGGCTGGACCCCCGCGACCCGACCGTGTTCACGGCCGACAAGACCGATGAGACCCGCATTCTGCCGGCCTACGAGCTGCTGGATCCGGCGCCCGAGTCCCCGATCATTCAGACCTCGTACGGCATGCTGGGCGCGTTCATGGGCGACATGGCAACCAAGCACGCCGACAAGCTGGCCATCATCCGCGGCATCAACATGGAGACGCTCGGCCACGATCAGGGGCAGAAGCGGTTCTTGACCGGCAAGCCGCCCAGCGGCACCCAGGCGCGCGGCTCGTCCGCAGCCACCTGGCTGGCCTCCAAGTTCGGCCAGGAGAACATCATCCCCAACCTGGTCAGCGGCTCTCAGACGTTCAACGCCGACCAGCCGACCTTCGCCAACGGCATCAAGGTGGCCGGCGTGCCCGACCTCCTGCGCGCGGTGCGCCCGTCCGCCCCGTACCTGGAGCCGGCGATCGATCAGCAGCTGGACGCGCTGCTGGCTCAGGCGGCGCAGTGTCCCGGGTCCGACAAGTCCAAGTTCCATCAGGTATCCGAGCAGTCACGCTTGAAGTCGATCGAGATGGTCGCGGGCGGCTTGGACAACAACTTCGACTTCCTGGCCAAGACCGACCAGATGGCCGCCTTGCGCGACCACTACCAGCTGACCGGCAACAACCTCAACACCGGCGCGGCCCGCGCGGCGATGGCGGCGCGCGCGATCATCAACGGCGTCAGTCGCTGCGTCAGCATCTCCGTTGCAGGTGGCCTGGACACCCACACCAACTGGGCCGCCGATCAGGGGCCGCGGCAAATGGGCGGCTTCAACGCCATCGCCCGCATGCTCGAGGATCTGGAAGCGCACGAGTACAAGGGCACCGGCTCCACGTGGGCGGACCACACCACCATCGTGGCCTTCAGCGAGTTCAGCCGCACCCCGATGCTCAACGCCCGCGGCGGCCGCGACCACTGGCTCAACGGCGCCAGCATGCTGGTCGGCCCCGACATCAAGGGCGGCGTCATCGCGGGCGCCTCCTCGAACGTCGGCATGCAGCCGCTGCCGATGAACTTGGAGACCGGCGCGGTCGACATGGACGAGGGCGACACGCCCAACCCCGAGCACATCATGCAGACGCTCTTCCACGCGGTCGGCATCACCGACGACCCGGCCGACCTGCGCTGCGATCCCATCAAGGCGATCATGAAAGCCTAGCGCTGGTTACGAGCCCGGAAAGCAGACACGCAGATCACGGAGTCGACGCGCTGTGCCGTCACGCACGCGGGCGCGCTTCCCAACTGTGGCCTTGATGTAGCCCACCAGCGTGTGGTTTGAGCAGTCCTGGCCCCGGTCCAGACAGGCGACCGCTGTTGCGAGCGACGTGCATGGTTGTGACGTATGTGCCCGGATCCGAGCTCGATACCTGAGGTTGGTCAACAATTGTGGCGCCGGGCGGCCGCGCGGGCGGGGTACGGCCATACTGGGCCCATGGGACACTTGGGACACGTAAAAGAAGAGTACCGGGCGTTGCTGGACCGGCTGAACGCGGGGACGGCCGGCATGCCGGAGCCGGCGGACCTCGAAGCGTGGAAGGCGTGGAAGGAGCTGCTCGAGATCTTCTACACGCCCGAGCAGGCGGCACTGGCGTCGCGCATGCCGCTCAAGCCCGTGAGCCTGGGACGGCTCGCCGCTCGGCTCGGCATGGACACTTCGGCGCTCAAAGACCAGCTGGAGCCGATGTGCGACAAGGGCCTGGTGATGGACATCGTGCATCCCGAAACCGGGAAGACGCGATATGTACTGGCGCCGCCGGTTGTCGGGTTCTTCGAGTTCTCGATGATGCGTGCGCACGACATGTTTCCGAAGAAGCGCGTGGCAGAGGCCATGACGACCTATATGTACAATGACCCGGCCTTCGCGAAGGGGATCTTCGACCACGACACCGTCATCGGACGGGCGCTCGTCCGCGAGGAGGGGTTGGCCGCCAGCGTGATCCCCAACGTGCTGGACTGGGAGCGCGCCACCGAGATCGTCGAGACCGCGCGCTCACACGCGGTCTCGCTATGCTATTGCCGCCACAAGGCCGAGCACGCCGGGCACGCGTGCGACGCGCCACAGGAGACCTGTCTCTCCGTCAATGGCGGCGCTGACTTCATCGCGCGGCGGAAATTCGGCCGCGCGATCGACCGCAGCGAGGCGCTCGAGCTCCTACAGCAGGGCAAGGAGGCGGGGCTGGTCCAGATCGCGGACAACGTGAAGAATCAACCGGCCTACATCTGCAACTGCTGCGGCTGCTGCTGCGGACAACTGCGGGCGATCAACCACTTCGATCTGTCCGCGGTGAACCCGTCCGGCTACCGCCCCGAGCTGGATCGCGACAAGTGCAAGGGTTGCTCCCGCTGCTCACGGGCATGCCCGATCACGGCGATCAGCATGCGGGCCGAGCGCAAGACAGCGACGGTGAAGAACGCGATGGTCCCCGCTATCGACCAGGCCCGCTGCATTGGCTGCGGGGTGTGCACCGCGGCGTGCAAGAAGGGCGCGATGAAGATGTTCGATCGCGCCGAGAAGCCACACGTCTCGGAAAACACCATCGAGTGGGTGGTCCGCGCCGCCATCGAGCGCGGCAACCTGGCGAACCTGCTGGTCGACTCCGGCGAGAGCCGCGGAAGCGCGTTTATGAATCGGGTGCTGGGCGCGCTGACCAGCCTCCCTCCGGGTAAGCAGCTGCTGGCCAGCAAACAGGTACAGTCCCGCTTCATCCGGCGCATCTTGCAGACCGTCCCCAACCCGTCGGGCTCCTGAGCGTGCGTCAATGCGTCATGACCCGCTCGATGTACTGGAAGAGCGCTTCGGAGATGCCGTGCGACTCCCGCGCCTGCTGCTCTGCGTGCAACATCCGCTCGATGGAGTCGATCATGGCAGGGTCGCCGGCGGTCACCTCCTCCAGCGCCTCGCGCCAGCGCTGCACCAGCGTCTGAGCATGGGGGCTGCCGGGCGCCACCCCGGTGTCCATGGCCTTTTGCAGGTCTTGGATGACCGGCGTGACGGTCTCGGCGCCGCGGGCTTGGTGGTCGTGCAGTCGCTGCTGCTGGTCCTGGGTGAGATATTTGTCGAGCATCGTGATGGTCTCCACTGTTTTGAGAAAAGTCTCGGTTGTTGAAACGTCGTCGTGCTCACCCTCCTCCAGCGTGCTGAGGATGTTGTTCAGGAGGCCTTCGAGCCGCCCGAGGGCACCCAATTCTTCCCGCACCCGCACCAGGTGGTCGCGTACGATGCCCACAGCATCGACCCGCCCCTCATCGAAGCACTCCGCGATTTCGGACAGGCCCATGCCCAGATGCTGCAAGCTGCGAATCTGCTGCAGCTTCTCGACTTCGCGCCCCACGTACAGCCGATGACCGGCCGCCGTGCGACCCGACGGACTCAGCAACCCGATCTCTTCGTAGTAGTGGAGAGTCCGCACGGACACGCCGGTCCGCCGGGCCACCGCTGCCACTTTCAGAGCCACTTCGCTGCTGGGTGAGTTCTTCATGACGACCACGGTAACGTAGGTCCTCACGTCGCGTGAGGTTCAAGCGCAATCTGCCCTGACGTTGCGTGAGGAACCCAGCCGATGCGGCGTCAGGCGGCGTACATCTCGGCGATGCGGTCGGCGTACTTCTCGTTGACGATCGGCCGGCGCACCTTCATCGTCGGCGTCAGCTCGCCGGTGTCGACGGAGAACGCGGTGTCCACGACGCGGAACTTCTTGATCGTCTGATAGCGCGCGACACGACCGTTGCAGCAGGTCTCGATCTGCTGCTGCAGCCAGGTGTGCACGCGCTTGTCGGCGGCCATCTCGTCCAAGGCGGCTTCGTCGATTCCGACCACGCGGGCCAGCTCGGGCAGCCCCTCCGGCTCGAGGCTGAGCAGCGCGCACAGATAGGGCTGCCGGTCGCCCACCACCACGGCGTTGGCAACGCCGACGATGGACTCGAGGTACGCCTCGAGCTCGGCGGGCGCCACGTTTTTGCCGCCCGCGGTGATCAAGATGTCCTTCTTGCGGCCGGTGATACGTACGTATCCGTCGGCGTCCACAGCGCCGAGGTCGCCTGTGCACAGCCAGCCGTCGTCGGTATACAGCGCCGCGGTCTCATCGGGCATGTCGCGGTATCGGGGCGTCATCGTCGGACCGCGCAGCTGGATCTCGTCGTCTGCCGCCAGGCGCAGCTCGCAGTCGGTGATCGGCACGCCGACCGTGCCGAAGCGTGGCTTCCCCTCGGGCTGGCTGATGACGGCGCCGGTGGTCTCCGTCATGCCGAACCCCTCGTAAATGAGTACGCCGAGCGAGGCGAAGAAGTCCAGAGTGTCGACCCCGATAGGCGCTGCTCCCGAGATGGCCACCACGATGCGGTCCAATCCCAGCGCCGCGCGCACTTTTCGCAGCACGAGCCGGTTCGCCAGCGTTCGGAGCAGCCCGCCCACGGGTCGGCCCGTCTCCATCTCCTTCTTCACGGCCGCGAGTTCCACACCCCGCGCCCACTTGAGCATCGCGGCCTTCATCCCGGTCGCTTCTCCAAAGCGGGTGCCCAGGATGGCCTGAAACTTCTCCCAGACGCGGGGCACCGCCAAGAAGAAGTGCGGTCGGGCGGCGCCCAGCGCGTCTTTGAGCGCCTTCATGTCGGCGCAGAACCACACGCGCCCGCCAAGCGCCAGCGTCCACAGGTTGGTCAGCATCTGCTCCGCCACGTGGCACAGCGGCAGGTAGCTCACGACCATGGCGCCCTGAAGCTGAGCGAAGAACCGGGGATAGTCGACCTCGACCATCCTGCCCATGGCGACCATGCCGGCGTGCGTCAACTCGGCGCCTTTCGGCACGCCGGTCGTACCCGATGTGTAAATCAGCATGGCCGTCCCTTGCGGGTCCAGCGCCGACAGACGTTGGTCGAGCGCGTCCCCGCCAGCGTCGCGTCCCCGCCTGGCGACCTCGGAGATCGGCAGCACCGTCGTCGCGCCGTCAACGGCCGTCTCGTCCCACGCGATGATCCAGTCGACCTCGCACAGCCCCTGCTCGACCGCTTGCCGTACCTTGCCGACGCTCGCGGCCGAGTCGCACGACACAATCCGCGCTTCGGCGTGCCGAATAATGTAGGCCACCTGCTCGACCGTGTTGGTCACATAGATCGGCGCCGGCACCCCTCCGGCGGCCATCGTCGCAAACTGGGAGAGGAGCCACTCTTTGCGATTGGCCCCGATGATCGCGACCGACTGGCCGGCCTCGAGCCCGAGCCCGACCAGCCCCTGGCCCACCTCGCGAACTTCCTGCCAGTACTCGGCCCAGGTGGTGGTCACAACCTGCCCGTCCGCGCCGGAGTCGAATAGAGCCGGCTCCTGGGGCTTGCGTGCGGCCCAATCAGCGATCTGATGAACCAGGGTATGTCGGCTCAAAGTACGCTCCTTTGACGCTCATGGTGACAGCTCATGCCGCCACGCTATGTCGAACGCCCCCACGCGCGCAACGGCCGTCGAGAGTGGTTGGTCGAATGGGGTGAGCGTTAGCGGCCCCGCTTTCCACGCCACGACCGCATCCGGCGAGAGTGTTTGCGACGTCCCCGCCTCGTGTTCCACGAGATGGGCGTCCCCTTAGGCGGCTTGCCCGCCAGCACCTGCTGGAGCGCAACCACCACCGCGTTGAGCAGCGGGCCGTCGAGATGTCGTCGCGTGGCATCGACCGTCACGATTCGGCTGCCGTGTCCCCAGCACCATTTATATTCGCGGCGATGAAGCGCCTCGATGAACCGATACCCGAAACGCTCCACCGCGACCGCGCCCCGCTTGTGGCATAGGCGCTTGTATGCCGTCTGCCAGCGGTGTGCTGGGATGGGATCCGTCACGCTCACGCGCACGCCGGGGGCTCTGGGTACGTCGTAGATGTCGACCGCGACTGAGAGTCGCGGCTCCCCCCGCTCCATGATCGGTGGTACCACGCGCGGCGACCGGCGGACGCGCTGGTCTAGCTTCAGCGCCGAGACAGGGGGCGCCGGCCAGTCTTCGTCGATGACATGCAGCGTCAGCGGACGAGACGCGGCGCCACCCATCACGTGAACGCGGACGGTGTACTTACCGGCCATCGTGAACGGCATGTGCTCGATGTCGCGTCGCACTGTGTCGGTGGGCAGCCACATCCGGTCCATGAGGGCGGGGGCGGGTGTACATGGCGCCAGCTCGCCGAACCGCGGCCCACGCGAGAACGGCATGTCCCGCCGGCAGCTGGCCGCCACCGCCATGGGCGACCAGATCAGCCGTCCCCGATGCAAGACGACAGTGCTTCCGTCGGGCCGGGTGAGCTCGAGACGTCCCTCCACGGGCTTTTGGAACAGCATTGGCCTGGGGAGCACCAGCAGCGTGGCGAAGGTCTCTCCGACGCGGTAGCCCCGTGTTTCGGCAGGGAGGCGTACCTCGGGAGATGCCCGGATCTCGATCAAGTCGGCGATGTCAGGGGCCTGGGCCTGGGCGAGCTGCGGCGCTCCGGTGAGCAGGGCACAGCAGATGAGTAGCGGGTAGTGCATTCGCATAGCGGGTGTGACGCATCAGCCTGCGTTTCGGTCTAGTCCACGAATGTCAGTTGAATGGAGAGCGCGCGGGCCGGGCTCGATGAGCGTGGTCGGTTTTCCTCTTGTATTCAGCTTACTTGTGAGCAACCCGGATAACCACAACTGTCATGTGCGCCCGCGATGTGTCTAGGCGCTTGTATCGACCGCGAAATAGCAGCACTACGGTGGGGTTGGCGCCATAGAGCAGTGCGGCGCCGTTGCAAGAATGCCGCTGGAAACGCCGCTGCCCGTTTCGGTACCAGCGCGTAACCCAGCCCGAGAGCTGCTCGTCGCGATAATACCCCTGGAGGCGCTGACGATGTATGCGCGGAGACTCATGTAGGGCCTCCGGTCACTTCGTCACGATGAGCTTGGCGGAGACGCTGATCCCGCCGCCGCTGACCGTCACCGTGTGCGTACCGACAGGCAGCAGGTGGGTCTTGGGGCGCCGATTGCTCGGGTCGCGGAAGAACGACCCCCACTCATAAAAGTACTGCGCGGTGTTCAGCTGAAAGCGCATCGTCTCGCCGGGCTTCAGAATCACCCAACGCGGCGGCACGATGGCCATGGTGCACCCCCGCCCCGGACCGTCGTATCGGTCGGTCAGCGTGCGCCCGTCGGCGGTGTGCACCATGATGTCGTAAATGGGGAGAGCACAGCCGTTGCTGCCCCCCTCAAAGTAGTAGCGGTACTCCTTTGGCCCCATATTGCGCAGCACGATGGTGGCGGTCTGCTTCGAGACGACGGTGGTTGGCTCCAGGACGAGACCAACCGGCCCGGGCGCGGGTTGAGGCGGGGCACCGGCGACGGTGATCAGACCGAGAAATGTGAATATGAGCTTGGCGATAGTCATGGTGGGGCTCCATCCGATCCACCCCTGAGTACACGAGCCAACTCCGAAAACGATCTCACGTGTCTTGTTACAGCGTGCCGCCGTGCCGTGCCGAGAGATGGAACCATGGCCATTGGGGAGCCGTCATGGCAGCCTCACAAGCATGATCCGACTCGTCGTCGCAGCGGTGTGGCTGGTGCTGATGTGCTCTGGGTGCAGCCAGGAGAGCCCGAGCGAGCCCCCGCCCACCCAGGACGCGGGCACGGTGGACGCCGCCCCGCCGGCTGATAACGGGCCCGCTGTGACGCCGCCGTGGGAGGTGCCGGAGCGGGACCTGGTTCGCTTTGTCGACCCCATGATCGGCACCGATGGACCCGGAAACGTGATCCCGGGCGCCGTCGTGCCACACGGCATGGTGCGCGCGAGCCCGGACACGGACGAGGAGCACGGCGGAATCGACGCCTACGAGTGGTCAGACCCCCGAATCGAAGGCTTCACGCATACCCATCTGGAGGGCCCCGGCGGGTCGCTCAACGGCTACAGTCAGGTGCTGCTGATGCCGACAAGCGACGCCGACGCGATCGACATTCAGGACTGGGCGGCGCCGTTCGGGCACGAGGCGGAGCACGCATCACCGGGGCGTTACTCGGTGGTATTGGACGACGGCGTGGCGATCCGGCTGACGGCGAGCGCCCACGCCGCGGTGCACGAGTACACGTGGCCCGCGGGCGCGCTGCGCCGGGTTATCCTGGATCTGGGCCACTCCAACGGGGAGCCGATCGATGGGCACATCGAGATCGTCGACAGCACGACCGTGGCCGGGTACGGCACGTGGAACGTGCACCCGCTGCTGAAGCTGACGCTGGGCCCGGAGCGACCCACCGGCGAGGTGACCGTCTGGTTCCGGATGACATTGGACCAGCCCATTGCGAGCTCCGGGTTCTTTCAGGACACGAAGACGCTCGACGCCTCCGGGGAGGCGACGGGCAATCGGCTGGGGGTGGGACTGGTTTTCGACGGGGACGGCCCACTCACCGCACGCGTGGGCATCTCGTTTGTGGACGCTGACCAGGCGACGACAAACCTGCAGAGCGAAGTGGCCGGCGTCACGTTCGAGGACGTCGCCAACGCCGCGGCCGCCGCCTGGAATACGCGCCTGAACCGGGTGCAGATCGACGGCAGTGACACGCTCCTCACGCGCTTTTACACGGCGCTGTACCACACCATGCTGCAGCCGGCAGACCACACGGAGAGCGGCGGGCGGTTTGCCAGCGCGGCCGGCGGTGAGCACGAGGTGTTCGAGGCGGGTGAGCGCCGCTTCTACACCGACGACTGGTGCATGTGGGACACGTTTCGCACCAGCCACCCGCTGGCCACGCTGCTGGAGCCGGAGACGCGCGGTGACGTGATCTGGTCCATGCTGCACGTCTATGAGCAGGGCGGGTGGCTGCCCAAATGCACCTGGACAGCCAGCGGCTACTCGCGCGTCATGATCGGTAATCACGCGGTGCCGATCATCGCTGACGCGGCGGCCAAGGGCCTGCTGGACTTCGACCCGAACCTGGCATGGGCGGCTGTCGAGAAGGCCGGCATGCAGGACACCAGCGTCGAGGGCGACTGGGGCCTGTGCGGGTATCTCAATCTGGGCACGACGGCCACCTACATCGAGCTGGGATATGTCCCGAGCGAATGCGACTCGACGCAATCGGTCTCCATGACGCTGGAGTACGCGTATAACGACTGGACGACCGCCCGCCTGGCCGACGCGCTGGGCCGGGCGGACGACGGGGCCGGCTTCGACGAGCGCGCGGGGGCGTGGAAAGCTCACTGGGACCCACAGACCGGCTTCATGCGGCCGCGCACCATGGACGGCGCCTGGAAGGAGCCGTTTGACCCGAGCGATGGCAACGACGACAACGACTTTTGCGAGGCGACAAGCTGGATCTACTCGTTTTTCGTGCCGCACGATGTCGGCGCCATGATCGAGCTCATGGGCGGCGACGCGGCCTTTGTCGAGCGACTCGACGCGTTCTTCGACGGCGGCCACTACGACCCCTCCAATCAGCCGAGTTTCCACATTCCGTGGTTGTACAACCGGGCGGGCGCTCCCGCACAGGCGCAGCAGCGCGTGCGCGCGATCATGGATGAGCACTTCACCGTGGAGGCCGGCGGGCTACCCGGCAACGACGACGCCGGCTCGATGTCGGCCTGGTTCGTGCTGAGCGCGCTGGGGCTCTATCCGTTGGCGCCGGGCTCACCTGTCTACGAGCTGGGCAGCCCGCTGGTCGACCGAGCCACGGTGCACCTGCATCCTCAGCATTACGACGGCGGGACGTTCGTGATCGAGGCCGTGGGCAACAGCGCGACCAACGTCTACATACAGGCGGCCGAGCTCAACGGGACGCCGCTGAAGCGCGCCTGGATCGCACACGACGAGATCGCGGCGGGTGGGGTGCTGCGGCTGACAATGGGCCCGGAGCCATCCACGTGGGGGGCGACCTCCGACCGCTGAGAGGCCGTGTCGCCAGCCATCACCTGGTGCGAACACACCATACCCAATGGTACCGCCCCACCACCGTCAATTGGTGCGTAGTCGCGCGAAGAATGGTTCGCTGAAGCGATACTGTAACCGGCTCCCCTCCCCCATACTGCAGGTGGAGGTTGCGAGAGGCCGCACGCCGCGCCCTGAAAGCCTCCGAGGAGCTCGAAATGGACGCTGCATACACGACTAAGCTTGCACTCAGCATTCTGATCTTCGCCCCCGGCCTGATCCTGCTTGCGATGGGCATGTTCGTCGGGTTCCTGATGGTCCTGGAGAAGGTCGGCCTGCTTGCGAAGGTCGCCCCCATGGCCACCGACGCCGCGCAGGCGCCCGCCGAGCCGAGAGCCGGAGCCATCGTCGACGGTCTGAACGCGTCGCTTGAGAACGCGCAGGCCCGGAACGAAGAGCGCGTTGTAAACGCCTGACCGCCCAGAGCAGGCCCCGAGACCACGACAGCGATGGCTTCCTGGACTAGAATGACGCTGTTCGCTCGTGGAATCGCGACGGTGCGGACCGGCCCGCTCCTTTGCGAATGGTCGACCTCGGGGAGGATGTATGCAAGCCATGACCATGTACGTTCTGGGGCTGGCCACGGTGCTGTGCGGGTGCGGAGCGCCGGGCCAAAGCCGATCTGGCGGTGGCAGCGACACGCCGAGCGCCATTCCGGTGGTAGTCACCGGCTGGGTGGGCCCGACTATCGACTTCACGACGTCGTCCGCGGTCGTCAGCCTGACCCATCGGATCGACGTCGATCCGGAGGATGGTGGATGCCTCACCGGAGTCAGCCTGCGCCTGGCCGCCGGCGGCGAGGGCTGCTCCTTCACGCTGAACTTTCAAAACCAGAGCTCCTGTTCTCAAGTAGCCCTGAACAGCGCTGTGATCACGGCCGACAGCTTCTGCCCGGGCTGGTCAAACGACGAGGAGACCTCGTTTGAGCTGGAAGACAGCGGCACGATGGCGGCGACGATCGTGGCCATGGAAGCTCCCGCCCACGATGCACAGAGCGCAACGCTGGAGGGCGAGCTCGTGCTCTCCGGCAAGCTCCGCCTCACCCAGGGACTCAAAGTGGTCTTTGACGACTACAAGATCAGCGGCTCCTTCAAGAGTACCGGCGCCACCCAGGGTCAGTGTCTGCTGACCGCCGATTGCGACGATTCGACGGATACCGGTGGCGGCGACGGCGGCGGCCCCACCTACGACGATGACGTCCAGCCCATCCTGGCGAAGTACTGCGATAGCTGCCACACCACCTCTGGGTTGGGAGGACACAATGTGGCCAGCAACTTCGAGCACGCCGGCAAGCCAACCAGTGGCCCGGCGTGCGCCGGGGCCGCCAACGTGGCCGAGTGCGCCATCCTCCGCATCAAGAATGGGTCCATGCCGCTGGGGACCCAGTGCACCGGCGACCCCGACCAGGATGCGGAAAACAGTGACGGCTGCCTTACGGCCGACGAGCAGGCCACCGTACAAGCGTGGGTCGACGCGGGACTGCCCGAATTCAAGTAGGGCTGTCGGCAGCAACGCCGCGGCTCCCCCATCGCTATCGTCGCGCCAAGCGCTCGGCTCGCTCCTCAGCGGTCCGAACGCGACAGGCCCGCACCTGCGGGAGAAGGGACGCACCAGCTGGCGGGGCATCAACGACCCGGTGGAGCGTCGCAAGATCCGAATGCGGATCTTCAACATCAAGATCCGAGAAGAGAAGGACCACCCGAGCTTCGTCTCGGACAAGACGGTCGCCGACTTCTTCGCCTACTGGATGCTAAACCAGGCGAGCCTGGAATACCCGAGCAAGACCTACGAGCTGCTCGATCTCCTCACGGAGCACATGGCCGTCTACGACCACCTGATCGTCCTGCCATGGCGCTCCGAGATCGCCCCCGCGGACGGTCGCAACGACGACCCGATCCATGCCCTGCGAATCCAGACTCAGGTCGAAGGCGCCTACGCGATGCTCGGCGCTCGCAACGTGGTGCGGGTGCCCTACACCTTTGGCGAGGACATCGGGGCGTTCCTCGAGCGCGTGGTCGGACCGTCGGATTGAGTCGCCCGTGGTCCGCGACTATCCGTGGAGCACGCCAGGGCATCGCGGACGGGTTCTTGACACAGGCCACACTGGACGATTCTAAACAAGGTATGAGGGTCTTCATACTGATCTCGACGTGCATACTTTTCACCGCGGTCACCGTGCAGCCTGCACGCGCACAGTGTGAGGAAGACAATAGCGTCGACGACTATGAGCGCCAACACGTGGTCTTGGACGGCGTTCAATACATCGCTGCTTTGGTCAAGGTGCCACCGCTGTACAAACACGGCTTCGAACTGCAGCTGCTGAACCCGACCACCAAAGCGGTCGTAGCGCGCTCTCAGCACGGCCCCATCGGCGGCCATTTGCGCGACCATGCGGACTGGTTCAGCCTGGGTGGAGAGCGGGACGCGAGCGCCATCCGCTTCGACCGGGCGCTGGGCATGGTCGCCGTCTTCCACACGTCGTCGCATATGGGGGAGACCATCGACTCCGTGTTTCTGTTCGGTCGGGCCGGAGACCGCCTCATCGAGCGTGGCAGCATCGAGCTGCACTCAGACGCCGCCGGCTATCACGGCAGCGTGGAGGAGATCGCAGCGCAGCGCCCCGCAAAGGACAGCGATATGCCGGGCGGCTCGCTGAAGGTCTGGTCCCGGTACGATGCCAAATTACAGCAGCGTGCAGGCGCGATCGTAGTCCGCGAAACCGTGACTTACGTGCGCCGACCGGCGTTCAAAGTGACGACTCTGGTGGGGTCGCGCACCATCCGCAGAAAGGGCGTACGGCTGGATCTGGGAGGCTCGATTCTGTCGCTGCCCACTCGCAAGGCGCGGCGCTGACCGCGCCGTTTTCGCAAGTGGTCGACAGGCGGGTCGCGAAGAAACGTGAACAGCCGCGCGGGTGACCAGCAACACCCGTCGCCCATCGTGGTGCGGCGCAGTCACCCGTGCATGCAGTATTCGGGAAGCACACCCCACGGCCGGCGTCCCGCCGACGGCGCTTGTCACCCGTTCGGGGACTGGACCGCGGGGCCGCAAGCGCACTTCAATCGACGTCGAAAGCTTGAAATCCAGGCAGAACGACGGAGGACGCAAATGGGGGCGACTGGACACGGCCTGCTGCCGGTGTACCTGGCGATGGTCATCATGGCGCTTGGCGCCGCTGGGTGTGGGGGAGAATCCGGTCTCTGACGGCACGGTGACCGTGAAGCGCAACGCCGAAGGGCATGTGGTGGTTCAAAGCGGCGACGTCGAGGTCTGGGTGGGGCAGCCTGTGGACGGCCCGCTCAGGCCGGTCGCGCTGTTTCACCGCGGTGTAGGGGCAGCCGCGGGCTCCGGCACGGTGGAGATCCTCAACCTGCGCTGGCTGGGGGACTGATCCGGCCTTCGCCAAGCGACGCGTTTACGGGTTCTCGGCGAGGTAGGCATAGGGAAACAAGCTGACGGCGCGCCCCGCTGGGCGCTGCCGATTGTCGCGCTGTGATCAGCGGCCTGGCCTATGTTCGACATCGCTTGGCGCTTTGGCGGAGACAGCCGCGGCTAAGCAGCTAACGCGCGTATGCCTCCGCATGCGCCAACATCCGCCAGACATCGATGACCCGAAGCGGCCTCTCTACGGGTCGCGGCAGGCGCGCGAGTAGCGCCTGGGACGCAGGTCCATACCGCCAGCCGGCTTGCGGCAGCGCCGACTGATAGACACCGCGACCCATGCGACCGACCTCGTAATCGACGGCCTCCACGGCCTGCTCGACCTCGGAGAAGCGCTCTTGCCGCTCTCCGTCAATGAACACGTGCCAGCGGCGGCCTCTCGCCGCTTTCGCCAGCACCGTGATCGTCATGACCTCGTGGCGTTTGAGGACGTGCAGCACCAGCCCGGCGCGGCCCAGGCTGTGCCAATCCAGCTCGCTGATAGCGCGCACCTCGGGGTCGGCCTCTAACGTCAGCGGGTCGAAGTGGGCGGCGCGCTCCTGGATCTCGGCCAGCGTGATCGCCTCCGCCTCCACCTCGAAGCCCGGCAGATCCAGGATCAGCTGATGCCAGACCTCCGCCGCCTCCGCCGCGTCCTGGCCGTTCAGGTCGACCTGGCGCGGCATGCCGAACAAGCTCGGCAGGCTCAACAGCGACAGGTCCGACAGGTCCACAAAGTCCAGGATCAGGCAGTCCTTCTTGCCGGGCGCCAGGCGGGTCCCCCGGCCGATGCACTGGGCATACAGGCCCTCCGAGCGGGTCGGGCGCGCCATCGCGATGGCCGACACGCCGGGATCGTCAAAGCCCTCGGTGAGAACGCCCACGTTGCTCAAAACGCGCGTGCGCCCCTGCCGAAAGTCGCGCAGGGCCTTCTCGCGCCGCTCCCGCTTCATCTCGCCGTGCACCAGATCCGCGGGCACACCCAGCCGGTTGAGCGCGTGCGTCAGGTTGCGCGCGTGGTTCACCGTCACACAAAATGCGACGGTCCGCCGGTCGCGGGCCAGCTCCTGAATGCTGCGCGCCACCAGGGCGTTGCGGTCCTCGATGTCGATCGCCTCCGCCAGCTCGTCCTCCCGGTAGTCCAGGCCCGTGGCGCTGAGGCCGCGCTGGTCCGCGGTCGTCGCGATTCGATACCCGCGCAGCGGCGCAAGCCAGCCCGCCTCCATCAGATTGCGGATGCTGCGGTGATAGACGATCTCGTCAAAGACCTGGTCCAGCCCGCGCCCGTCGCCCCGCGCCGTGGTGGCGGTGAAGCCCAGCAGGGTGCCGGTCCAGTCCTCGTCAAAGCAGCCCAGCTCGCGCAACACGCGGCAGTTGTCCTCCGCCGCCGCATGATGGCACTCGTCGTAGAGCACCAGCCCCACGTCCCGCCCGCGGATCACCCGCCGCAGCCGCTCTGAGCGCAGAGAGCGAATCGAGCAGACCACGATGGCCGCATCGGCCGGGGCGCGACGCTCCGCCTGCTCGATGGCCACCAGCCTGTCCGGTCCGATCGCCGCCTGAAGCCGCGACTTGGCCTGCTCCAGCAGCTCGGCCCGGTGCGCCAACACCAGCACGGGTCTACGCGCCATCCGCGCCAGCTCAGCAAAGATCACCGTCTTGCCCGCGCCCGTAGGCAGGCACACCACCATGCGCCGCGTCCCCCGGCGCCGTGCATCGATCACGGCCGCGACTGCCTCGCGTTGATACGGTCGTAAGGTGGGGGCGCTCACGGCTCGAGAACCTAGCACCCTTTCTTCAATAAAGTTGGCGATTTGGCGCAGCGGCTTATCCTCGTGCCGTGGTCCGTTTGTGCCCTACCCTGCTGGTGTTGGCTCTCGGCTGCGCGCCCGTCGTGCATCAGGTCGCCCCGGCGCCACCTCCCGTTGAGACGCGCGTAGCCGCCTCCGAGGCCCGCCTGGATCGCGGACAGGCCGACGATGCGGGCCGGGCGTTGCAAGGCGCACTCTGCGGGCTGACGCGGTTTCAACGCGCGGCGCGTGCGGTGTATGAAGCGCGGGACTATCGACGGCTGTTCACAGACGCCGAAGGACTGACGGCACAGGGGCGGCAGGTCCGCGCGCTGCTGTTGGACATCCACTCGCACGGCCTCGACCCGGCTTGGTATCCGCTAAAGGCGCTGCAGACCCCCGCCGGTAGCAGCGCCGCGCTCGAGGTCGCCATGCTGCAATCGGTGATGCAGTACGCCCTGGACTTTCGCCATCTCAAGATCGCCCACCCAATCGACGGGTTTGCCAAGGTGGAGCTGGCGGACGCGCACCTGACGTATGAGGCGGCGCTGATCGAGGATGTCCTGAAAGCCGCGAGCGCCCCCGTCGACGTAATACGCTCCTGGTGGCCCGCACATCCGCATTATGCGCGCACGCGCGAGGCTCTGGCCCGGTATCGGGGGCTGGCCAAAAGCAACGCAGTGGCGCCATGGCTGCACAACGTCAACCTGGCGCCGGGCTCCCGCGGACCTCACGTCACGGCGCTGCGAGCGCGCCTGCAGGCCCAGGGTTTTGCCGCAGGTCCCGCCAACGAGGTCTTCGATGCACCGCTGGCCGCCGCGCTGTCACGCTTTCAGCGACACCATCAGATCAAGCCCACGGGTACGCTGCGTCACGGCGTCGATTGGCAGACCGATCCCACCTTCAGGGCGCTCACCGTCCCCATGACGCGGCGCGTGGCCCAGCTGAGCCTGGCGCTGCAGCGCTGGCGTGAGTCGACTGTCACCGACCAGCCCTACATGCTGCGCGTCAACATCCCCCAGTTTGAGCTGGAGGTCTGGCAAGACGACACCCGCACACGCACTCATCGGGCCGCAGTCGGCCGCTCGCCGCGCGCCCGCAAGAATCGCACGCCGGTCATGAGCAGCACGGTCGCGGAGGTCATTCTGAACCCGATCTGGTACGTGCCGATGGGCATCAAGCGAAAGAACCTGCTCCCGCGCGAGCGCAAGAACCCGGGCTACATGGCCGCCCGCGGCTTTCGCATCGACAGCCGCCGCCGCGCCTACCAGCTACCCGGCCCCCGCAACGTGCTGGGTCGCGTCAAGCTGGTCCTGCCCAACAGCGGCGGGATCTACCTGCACGACACACCCGAAAAGTACGTCTTCGACTGGAGCCGGCGCGCGGTCAGCCACGGCTGCGTCCGCCTGCAGGACGCCGTCGACCTGGCCGAACATCTGCTGGTCACGGATCTGCGCATGAATCGCGAGGGCATGGACATCGCGCTGGCTCGCAAGCGCCCGAGCCCGGTGGCGCTGAAGACGCCCGTGCCGATCCACATCGAGTACAACACCGTCACCTTCGACGACTCCCCGGACCCGATCTTTTTGCAGGACGTCTACGGCTACGACGCCGAGTTCTTCGCGGGCGCGGTCCCCGTCAATCGCTTTCGATCGATGGTCCGCCGGCGCCGCATGGCCCGGCTCAAGGCCAAGCTCCCCGCTACGGCGACGTGTAGTCGTCCATCCCCAGTAGCGTCGGGTCGTCCGTGACGTGCGGCTTGGGCAGCACGGGGATCGGAGCGTCGCTGAACCACTCCTTGTAGGGCAGCTTCCACAGCGCGACCTTGCGCGTACGGTACAGGGTGCCCATCCACAAATCGGACGTGTCGGCGACCACGCCCTGGTCGAACTTCATGGCGTACATCAAGCCGTAGTGGAACCTGGCGCCAACGATCTTGCCGTCCTCTTCCTGGTCCTGGCGCACATAGATCAGCCCGTCGAGGGGCTCGGCGCCCGCGACCCCGATCGAGACCCGCGCCTCCCAGCGCTGCATCGGCTCCACGGTCGTCAGCTGCATCCGGTCCTCGGCCGGACCGCTCTCGCCCAGAAACGGCTCGGAGTTTCGAGTCACGAAGATCGTGTTCATCATCTCGGGTGAGTAGAAGAAGTCGGGCGTGTTCGGCGCGCGGACGATCTCCAGGCGCACGAACAGCTCTTTGCCGGTCACGTCATCACCGTGTTTGACGGCCACGTCGTCCTTGGTGCGCAGAGACACGTAGAAGGTCGCGGTCCGATAGTTGCCGCCGTTGAAAAGACGGTCACTGCGCTCGTCGTTGCCCCGGTAATAGGTGCCGTCCAGCTGGGCTCCCCAGGACGGGTGCGGCGGGCGCGGCGGGTCACCGAAGTCGTGATAGGTGGCGTAGTGAAGCCGATCCCGCAGCTCGTCGCGCGCGATGCGGTCCGTCAGCTTCTGCGTCACCGCCTCGTGATGGGTGGCGGTGTCCGCGCGCCCCATGAACATCGCCACGATCACCGCGCCCTGGACGATGATCACCGACGTCAGCAGGCCGGTCCGCATCGAGATGGTGACGGCGCCGACCATCAGCACCCACCAGTAGTCGATGGCGATGGCTGTCGCGGCGTCGGAGTAGGCGGAGGCTGTAGATACAAAAGCGAAATTCCCAAATACGACCAACGTGACCCAGGGCCGAGAGACCATCGCCCACACGGACTCAGGCGCCTTGTGTGATCGTCGGGCCACATGCGGTCGGAGCGTCACGAGAATAAGCCCAAACACCCACAGATACCAGAGGTCGCCAAGCGTCCGGCTGACCGCCTCAAAAGTGGTCTCTTCGGCCTCTTCGGACGCTATAGCGGCCTGCTGGAGCGCAGGCGGGGGCTCGGGGGAGCCGGGGGCAAACTGCGGCAGACCGGCCAGGTACTTCTCGGGGTCTGACTCGAACTCATTGAGGCAATGCTCGCAGCAGAAGTAGACCGTGCGCCCTTTGTAGACCGCGCTCAGCTCGACCAGAATGTCGTCGCCCGTGACCGGGCAGATGGCGTTGGTCGGTGCAGGCGCCTGCGCGGCGACCGATTCGGTGCCCAGTAGGACCGCCAGAATCGTCAACACGCCGAAGGCTCGTCGCAGGTGCGCCATGTCCTCTTATCGGCACCGACATCCGGGGCATTTAGGAACGGCTGAATTTACAAAGTAATCTTTTCCATTGAATCCAACGCCCCCGGCGCGGGATACTGCAACGATGGATCGCCGCGAGTTCATCAGAAACGCCGCCGCCGGGTCCGCCGTGATGTCGCTGGGCGGCTTGTGGTGGGCGCTGGACGACGAGCGCACCGACGCCGTGGCCGGAGAGCTGCGGCCCGACGGTCGCCTGGTGCTGCCGCCGGGCCAACGCGCGGTCAGCCGGCTGCGCCCCATGGACGGCGTCCCGGGCTCGGCCAAGGCCTCCGAGTTTCTGCTGCGCGTTCACGGCGAGGTCGACAATCCGCTGGAGCTCACGCTTGCCGAGCTGCTGGCGCTCGAGCAGGTGGACAGGCGCCTGGACGTGCACTGCGTCACGGGGTGGTCCGCGCTGGGCGTCATGTGGCGCGGCGTACCCATTCGGGTGCTGGCCGCCATGGCAGGCGTTCGCGACAGCGCCAGACACGTGATCTTCGAGGCCCCGCACTACTACACGGCCAACGTGCCCATGTCGGAGGCCATGAAGCCGACCTGCCTGGTCGCTCATCGCGCTGAGGGGCGTCCATTGAGGCGCTCACATGGCGCTCCGGCCCGCGCGCTGATCCCCGACCGCTACTTCTGGAAGAGCGCCAAATGGCTCACAGGCATCCGCTTCTCAACCGCGGACGCGCCCGGCTACTGGGAGACGCGCGGCTACCACAACAACGCCGATCCCTGGCGTCAGGAGCGCCACGGCTGAGCCTGGATCAGGGCGTGACCCGCTGGCCCTTTGCGCCCAGGCTCTCGATCACCACGGACGCTCCCTCGGAGTCGGTCTTCAGCGTCAGCTTCACGTCGATGAAGGTGCCCAGGCTCTCGGGAATCAGCGCGGTGCACACCAAGTCCTCACACGTGACCGGCAGCGCGGCGCTGAAGTCCTTGAGCGTGGTCCCCGCCTCGGTCTTGCCCACGCGATAAGCGAGCTGCAGCGGGGGATCCGCGGAGGCGTCGACCAGGACGGCGCTCATCGACAGCCACGAGGTCGTGTACTTGGCGTCGGGCGAGCCCCAGCCGGCAAAGCGCTGGACCAGCGAGCCGGTCGGATCGACCAGGGTCGCAAACTGATAACCCATGAAGTCGCTGTACGTGTACGTGGCGCTGCCGGTGCCCATGATGCCCTTGACGTACGTCTTCACCTGCTCGGCGTTCGTCGGATAGGCCCAGCCCGTGAAGCTCTTGGGGTCGATCTGCAGCGCCACCGCGGAGTCGTAGGTCTTGCCGTCAAACTGGCTGACACCGCACTTGTTCATGTGGATCAGCCACAGGTCGCCGGCGCCGTCGAGACCGATACCGCTGGCCAGACCGTTCTCGGCGCACACACCGTTGCCGTCGGTACGCAGCACACCGTCTACTCGTGCGTCGAAGGCGTCCGGATCCTCGTTGGTCACCTTGACCCGCACCGCGCCCGCCGCGTCGCTGGACAGCGCCAGATAAGCGTGCGGATCGGAGTCATCCGCCGACGCGACGACCCCGCGCGTGCGCTGATTCGTGCCCATGTTGGTCCCGGCGTTCCAAGTCTCGCCGGCCGTGTTTTGCGTGACTTGGAACATCTTCTTGGTCTCGGGGATGAAGACGTGTGCGATCGGCGCGTCGTCTGCCCAGCTTCCCAGCCAGATCCGGCCCGCGTAGTCGATCGAGATGCCGTACGGCGTCGGCACGCTGAACGAGCAGGACGTCCGCTTCTCCAGGTCGACCCAGATCAGCACCTCGCTCTCCAGCGACGACGCCCACAGCTTGCCCGCCTTGTCGATGGCGTAACCATACGAGCGCGCGACGCTGTTGGAGTACGGGAAGGCGCAGGTCTCGCCGTTCCAGTCCGTGTGCGTCAGGCTGGGCGTAAACCAGTGGTTAACCAGCTTTACGCGCGGGTTCACGCCGCTGATCAGAGGCAGCGCCGCGTGATACTCGTACACGCCCTCCCAGATGTGGCCGTCGCGGCAGCCGGCGCGACCGCCGAACAGCACGCTGTTGCCCTTGCGCACCGCCACGGCGCGAATGCCGACCACGCAGTCTGTCGGGATCGGGTTGGCCCCGACCTCCGCCCCGGCGCCCGCGGGCACCACCGGCCGGTCATTGAAGAGCACGCAGTCATCATCGGCGTGCGGCAGCATGTACAGGGTCTTGTTGCCCGCGCCGTCGTACGAGACGCTGGACGTGTCGATGATCCCGTTCTTGTTCTTGTCGATGCACTGCGACTTGTCGTTGGCGATCAGCACCAGATTGTTGGTGTTGCGACAGCCGACCCAGACCAGGCCAAACTCGTCCAGCGCCGTACGCGACGGCTCCACACAGTCCGGCCCCACGTTGTAGCGCGCCACCTCGTCGCCCGTGACCGTGTCGATCTTGGAGATCGTGCGGTCCGTGTTGTTGGCCACCCACATGAACGGCAGGTCGACCGTGCTGCCGGTCACGTCCAAGATCAGGTTGCCCGACTCGTCCACGCTGATCCCCTTGCCGTCGCCAAAGCCCTCGGGGCAGCCTGCGCCAACGCAGTAGTCGCAGGTGTCTCCCTCGCAGGAGGACGCGCACGCGCCCGGCTCGTCGGTCGTCTCGTCACAGTCGTTGTCCAGCTCGTCTTTGCAGATCTCGGGGCCCGGCGTCACCGCACCGGCGCAGCCCGTCCAGGCCCCGTCCACGCACGACTTGGCCCCCGCCGCGCACGGCGAGACCGTCCAGAACGCCTCCTGCCCGCTGTAGCCAAACGGATAACACGCCTCGGTCAGCGCCTCATCGACCTCGCCGTTGCAGTTGTCGTCGGTCAGGTTGCAGTCCTCCGCGATCGGAGTCGCCTCACCGATGCAGCCCGACCACTCGCCCACCGAGCACACCTGGATGCCGCCATGACAGGCGCCGACCAGATCGGTGCCGTCCGGCCCGGTGTAGCAGGTCTTCACCAGCACGATGCCGCCGGGCAGCATGTCGACAAAGCCGTTGCAGTCGTTGTCTATCGTGTCGCACACCTCGGCCGCGCCCGGGTGGACCGCCGCATCGTCCAGCGCACAGTCGCCGGCGAATTTGCTGGTGTACGCCCCCTCGGCCGCACACAGACACTTGGAGTCGCTACCGTCGCCCCAGCCGTCCGAGTCGGTGTCCGCAAAGAACGTGGTGCAGCCGATCGCGCCCGGACCGTCCACCACGTCGTCGCAGTTGTCGTCAAAGCCGTTGCAGCTCTCCAAGAGCCCCGGTCGCGCCAGCGCGTTGTCGTCGTCGCAGTCGTCAGCGGCCGCAGCCGTGTATGCGCCCGTCTTTGCGCACAGGCAGGCAAAGTCCTCCCCGCCGGCGCCGTCCGTGTCCGCGTCGATGAAGTAGACCTTGCAGCCCTGCGCACCCGCCTCGTCGACCTGCCCATCGCCGTCGTCGTCCAGCCCGTTGCCGCACAGCTCGGGCGAGTCCGGGAAGACCGTGGGCTTCTCGTCATCGGTGTCGCCGCCACCGTTGGGGCACCACTCGCCGGGGGTGTAGGCCAGGTCGGCGTCGCACCAGCCGTCCTCGTCGTCGTCGCAGCCGTCGTCCGGCGTGCCGTCGCAGTCGTTGTCCTTGCCGTCGCACGCCTCGTCCACCGGCAGCGTCTGTGCGGTGCACTCCCCAAAGACGCCCTCCGCGCAGGCGCGACTGCCCGCGGCGCAAAGCCCGACGTCCAGCGTACCCGGAGCACCGGTATAACAGGACTCAGTGAGCGCCAGCCCGTCGTCGCCGTCGTCCGCCACGCCGTTGCAGTCGTTGTCGACGCCGTCGCACACCTCGTCCGTAGGCGTCACCTCAGCCGAGCACGCGCCCCAAGCTCCGTCCTGGCACAGCGCCAGCCCCGCTGCGCAGGCGCCTTTGCCCTGGGTCCCGGGCGGCCCGGTGTAGCAGAGGATCGCCAGGGCGCTGTCGTCAGCCGACTTGTCCGTCAGGCCGTCGCAGTCGTTGTCGATGCCGTCACACGCCTCCGCCGCCACGGCGTTGATGGCCGGGTTGTCGTCGTCGCAGTCCGCGTTGTCGCCGGTCCCGTCCCCATCTGCGTCCGCGCTCTCCTTGGGGTCCAACGGAAAGACGTCCGCGTTGTCGCCGGCGCCGTCGTTGTCGGTGTCGGTGTCCTCGGTCGGGTCGTCGGGGAAGGCGTCGCTGTTGTCGCCGGTGCCGTCCTTGTCGGTGTCCTTTTGCTCGTTTGGGTTGACCGGGAAGGCGTCGGCGTTGTCGCCGGTCCCGTCGTTATCGGTGTCCTTGTCCTCGCCCGCGTCGGCCGGGAAGGCGTCCTCGTCGTTCTCCACACCGTCATCGTCGATGTCGTCATCGCAAGCGTCGCCCACAGTGTCCTCGTCAATGTCGCTCTGGTCCGCGTTCTGCGCCTCGGGACAGTTGTCCAGCGAGTCCGCCACGCCGTCGCCGTCGCCGTCCTTTGTCTGCTCGGGATCCAGCGGCAGCTGGTCGGTCGGCGCCGCGATGCCGTCACCGTCAGCGTCTGAGTCGCAGACGTCCCCCAAGCCGTCGTCGTCCAGGTCGGCCTGATCGGCGTTGGGTTGGTCGGGGCAGTTGTCCACGCCGTCCAGCACCTCATCGCCGTCCGCGTCCGCGTCGGCCACGCCAAGAAAGACGCTGTTGGTCGCGGAGCCGTCCGCCAGCTCGATCCGGGCGGGCCCCGAGGTCGCGCCCGCCGGCACCACGACCGTCGCCGTGTGGCCGCTCCAGGTCACATCAGCGACCGGCGAGTTCTCGTGAAAAATCACCTGGGCGCCGCTGACGTCGTCACCCAGCGCGGCGCCGACCAGCTCCACCGTCGCCCCGGCCTCCGCCATCGCGGGCACCACCGCGATCAGCATCGGAGCCGGCGCCGGACCATAAAGCAGACTGCGACCAGCCAGCAGCCGCGTCACCACGATCGCCGGCTCGGCCTCCGAGACGCCCTCCACCGGGCCCCGCAGCTGCCAGGCCGCCAGGCCCACCGACGGCTCGAAGCTCAGCTCCGCCACCACGCGATCCTCGCCGCCAAACCACGGAGACGGCGCCGCTTTCCAGGCCCCCGTCACGCAGTCGCACGCCACGCCGTTTCGGGTCGCGGACACCGTGCCGTCAGCCGCCAGCGAGACGTCCCACGACTCCGCGCCGTCACCCGCGAAGCCGACGACACGCAGAGGCGCGTCCAGCACCGCCCCGGCCGTCCAGTCCACTAACAGCTGCAGATGCACGCCGTCAAACGCCACGCCGAACCGCGCGTGCTCGCCCATGATCGGCACCACGCCCGACCACTCCCCGCCCGGCGCGATCACCACGGCACCATCGACCTGGGACGCCCCGCGCCCCGCGACCTGCACGCCTGCCGCGCTGTCCGCCCAGCCGGTGCCGAGCAGCGCGTGTGGCCCCGGCTCAAACTGCCCGTCCTGGGTGGTCAGCACAACGGCCGCACCCTGGGCGTCCGCGCCCATGGTGGCCAGTACGCTGTCAGGCGTCCACGAGACCACGTCGGCGCCCGCGCTACCCAGCTGGAGCGTGCCCGCATCCTCGCCAAACGCCGTACCCTGCAGCGCAACGGCCAGTCCCGGCGCGACACCCTGCGGGTTCAAGCCCGCAACCGCCGCCAGCTGATCCTGCAGCACAACGGTCGCCCCACCCGGCGCCAGCAGGATGCCCTGCAGGACCCCCGGCTGCGCGATCGGATGGGCGTCAGTCGTCACGTCGGGCCCAAACGCCTTCAGCACAAACCGCCCGGGTTTGGTCGTCACGCGCAGCTCCACCACGGCGCGTGTCACCTGCTCCGGCACGTACGGTGTCGGCCCGAATTCGGTCGCCCCCGGGACCTTCGCCTTGGTCAGCATCTGACCGCCATGCACCACGGCCACGTTGCCCTTGCCGTCGATGACGACCGCCCACTGGTCCTCGGTGTTGTCCGCGGCCAGCGTCACCAGCCACTGCGCGCGCTGATCCTGGGCCAGCGCCTGCGTCACAGGCCAGTCCAGCAGCACGTACAGGTCCCCCGCCACGTAATCCAGCCGCGCGGTCGCGCCGTTCAGCAGCGGGTAGGCCGGCATGTCCGCCCACTCCCACACCACCGCGCCCGAGTCCGGCGCCCAGCCCGTGTAATGGCCGTCGACGACGTGCGTATACGCGCTGGGGCCGACCGCCTCGGACGAGATCACGCACTGCCCGGTCGAGCACTGGGCCACCGACGGACACGCCCCACAGCTGCCGCCGCAGCCGTCGTCGCCGCACTCCACGCCGTCGCACGTGGGCTCGCAGTCGATGACCTCTTCGGTGTTGGTGGGGCCCGGGTCGGGCGCCGCGTCAGGCTCGTCGTCCACCACGTCGACGACCACGTCGGTGACGGCCACTGCGTCGGTGATCGTTGTGTCCGCGCCGGTGTCCTCAACCGCGACGTCGATGACGCCCGGGACAACGCCAGCCTCACCGTCACCGCAGCCATAGGCCACGAAACACAGCGCCACAACCAGACCTGAAAAGCGGTATGGACTCACGACAGGCACCCTCCGACACGTCGTTGGAACGGTCTAAGAGTACCGAAAATGGCGGGCGAATACCCGGTTGGCGATCAGGGCGCCTGGCCGCCGTCGATCCACGCCTGGATCAGATCCTGCTCTACCTGGGTGAGGCAGTTCGGTTTGCCGATGTCCAACACCGGGTTGCCGGTGCAGCCTCCAAAGAGCGGCATCTGGCCCGACTGGATGCGCAGGATCGTGCACGCGCCCTTGGTCAGACCCGCGCAGCTCGGGTGCGTGGCCGGTGTGATCTGGGAGTCCCCATACGCCTTGGCCGCGTCGAAGTTGCCGATCTGGTGGCCACCTGAGCTGCCCACGGTGTGACACCCGCCGCACTTGGCCATGAAGATCGGGTGCACCGACGCAAACGGCGGCGGAGGCGGCACGAACTCGACACGCAGGACGTACTCGCCTACCTCGCTGCCGCCGAAGCTGTCGACCACCAGGAAGTAGGTCGTACCGGCGGTCAGCGTGGCGGTGAACTCGTCAGGACTGGCGCCGAAGAAGTCGTCGCCGCCTACACAGGAGCCCGCGATGTCAGCGCAGTCCGTAGCCATGTAGTACAGGCTGGGACCGGAGCCGTTTACGTAGCCGGGCCGGCTGATCCTGTAGTCGCCCGTCACGGCCGGGGTCAGACTGTAGACCGCGTCCGGCTGCGTGCCACCGGACGACGTGCCGCACAGGCCACCGCCACCGGCGTAGTCGGCCGAGTAGCCGGTGTTGTCAGCGGTCACCTCGAAGGGCAGCGCCGTCGGGTCGATGACGTTGGGCAGCGCGCAGATGTCGCCGATCAGCTCCACCCGCAGGACGTACTCACCGACCTCGCTGGCGCCGAAGCTGTCCACGATGATGGTGTACGTGGTGCCCGCGGTAAGCGTGACGTCGAACTCGTCCGGGGTACCGAACACGATGTCCGCGCCGCCGACACAGCTGCCCGCGACATCCGCACAGTCGGTCGCGACGTTGAACAGGCTCGGGCCCTGGAAGTTGACGTAGCCCGGACGGCTGATCCGGTAATCGCCGCTGGCCGTCGGCGTGAAGCTGTACGTCACGTCCGGTTGCGCCGCACCGGAGTTGTGGCCGCAGCTGTCGCCGCCCTGGTTATTGGGGAAGCCGGTGTTGTTGTGCGTCGTCTCGAACGGCAGCGCGGCCGGATCGATGACGATCGGCGTGTCGCAGCCGGTCCCGTCCACCAGGCACTGAGTCTGATCCGTCGAGCAGGTCTCACCGGCGGCGCAGGTGCCGCATACGCCGCCACAGCCGTCGTCGCCACACACCTTGCCGGTGCACTGCGGCGCACAAGCGATATCCAGCGTGTAGGTGCCGGCGCTGTTGCCGCCGTTCTGCCAGCCATCCACGATCACGTAGTAGGTCGTGCCCGCGGTCAGCGACACGCCGAGCAGCTCCTCGGCGTTGACCGTGCCGGGGTTCTCGATGCCGGCCACGCAGCTGCCGTCCACGTCCGCACAATCGGTGACGATGTAGAGGTTGGAGTCGTAGCCCAGCGCGCTGAGCTTGACGTCGTACAAGGCGGTCAGCCCCGGCGTGAACTCATAGACGGAGTCGTTGGAGCCGGCGCCCCAGCCGCTGGTCTCGGGCGGGCACACGCCCGTCGAGTAGCCGTAGTCCTGGTTGGCGCCTGTCGTGTCACCGCTGGTGCTGAACGGCAGCGCTCCCACAGCGAACGGGTTGGAGCACGTATCGCCCTCGGGCAGACAGACCGACTGATCGGCCGAACACAGCTCGCCCGCCGCGCACACGCCGCAGGTATCGCCGCCGCAGCCGTCGTCGCCGCAGACTATGCCGGTGCACGCGGGCACGCAGCTGCTCTTGACCTCCAGCGTGTAGGTGCCGGACTGGTTGGACGAGTTGCTCCAGCCGTCGACGATGATGTAGTACGTCGTGCCCGCTGTCAGCGCGAGGTTGCTCAACGACTCCAAGCTCGTCGAGCCGATATCCTCGTCGCCGGCGACGCAGCTGCCGTCGACGTCCGCACAATCCGTGATGATGTACAGGTTGGCGTCGAAGCTGTGCGCCGTAAACGCGATGTCGAAGTTGCCGTCCGCGGCCGGCGTAAAGGCGTGGACCTCGTCGTTGCCCCCGGCGCCCCACCCGCCGCTCTCGGGCGGGCACACGCCGGCGCTGTAGCCGTAGTCGCCGTTGGCGTCCGTCGTATCCCCGGAGAAGGTGTACGGCAGCGCGGCCGGATCGACCACAAACGGCTGATCGCACGAGTCGCCGAGACGCTGGATGCGCATCTCGAACGGGCCCACCTCGCCGGCGCCGAAGCTGTCGACAATGATGAAGTAGGTCGTACCCGCCGTCAGCGTCATCGTAAACTGGTCCGGAGCAGCCCCCCAGATGTCGTCGCCCGCGACACAGGAGCCGGCGATGTCGGCGCAGTCGGTCACCACATAGAAGAGGCTGGGATCCGTGCCGGACGTGAAGTTGGGGCTGCTCAACACATAGTCCCCGTCGTCCTCGGGCGTGAAGCTGTAGACCACGTCGGGCTGTGAGCCGCCGCTGGTCGTGCCGCACGCACCGCCGCCGCCGGCATAGTCGTTGTTGGCGCCCGTGTTGTCGCCGGTGATGTCCGCAGGCAGGTTGGCCGCGTCGATCACGAGCGCATCCGCGCAGGTGTCACCGCCCAGGCAGACCGACTGGTCGCCGGAGCAGACCTCTGAGGCACCACACGTGCCGCAGCTGCCGCCACAGCCGTCATCACCGCACACCTTGCCGGCGCAGTCGGGTGTGCAAGAGCAGTTCTGAGTGGCGTCGCAGGTCTCGGGCAGCACACACGCACCGCAGGATCCGCCGCAGCCGTCGTCGCCACAGGTCTTGCCGGTGCACGCGGGCACGCAGGCGTCCTCGACGCGCAGGATGTACTCGCCCACCTCGGTGGCACCGAAGCTGTCCACGATGATGTAGTAGGTCGTGCCCGCCGTCAGCGTGACGTCGAACTGGTCCGGGGGAGCGCCCCAGATGTCGGCGCCCCCGACACATGAGCCGGCGATGTCGGCGCAGTCGGTGGCCAGGTAGTACAGGCTGGGACCGGAGCCGTTGGAGTACCCCGGGCGACTGATCGTGAAGTTGCCGTCCGCCGCCGGAGTAAAGCTGTAGACCGTGTCCGGATGCGCGCCACCAGACGACGTGCCGCACAGACCGCCGCCACCGGCGTAGTCCGCGCTGAAGCCGGTGTTGTCGGCGGTCACCTCAAACGGCAGGCCGCCCGGGTCGATCACAAACGGGGCAGCGCATGTGTCGCCGATCAGGTCTACGCGCAGGGTAAACGCGCCGACCTCGCTGGCGCCGAAGCTGTCCACGATGATGAAGTAGGTCGTGCCGGCCGTCAGCGCCACCGTGAACTCGTCCGGGTTGGCGGCGCCATAGAAGTCCGCGCCGCCGATACAGCTACCGGCGATGTCGGCACAGTCGGTCACCACGTTGTACAGGCTCGGCCCCTCGCCGGTCACGTAGCCCGGCCGGCTGATCTTGTACTCACCCGTGACGGTGGGCGTGAAGCTGTAGGCCAGATCGGGCTGCGTCGTACCCGAGCTGTGGCCGCAGCCGCTGCCCGAGTAGTCGTTGGCCGCGCCGGTGTTGTCGCCCGCCTGCTCAAACGGCAGCGCCGCTGGATCGATGACAAACGGCGCCGCGCACGTATCCGCGCCGATGCACGCGGACTGGTCGCCGGAGCAGACCTCACCCGCGGCACATGTGCCGCACTCGCCGCCGCAGCCGTCGGCCCCACAGACCTTGCCGGCGCAGTCGGGCGTGCACGTGGACGCGATGTCCAGATCGTACGTGCCGGCGCTGTTGCCGCTGTTGTTCCAGCCGTCCACGATGATGTAGTAGGTGGTGCCGGCCGTCAGCGTGATGCCGTCGATGGACTCCGGCGTCGCCGTACCTGCGATCTCGTCGCCGGCGACGCAGCTGCCGTCCACGTCCGCGCAATCCGTCACGATGAACAGGTTGGCGTCGTAGCCCAGGTTGCTCAGCGCGATGTCGTAGCCGCCGGTCAGCGTCGGCGTAAAGGAGTACACCTGGTCGTTGGAGGCCGCGCCCCAACCGCCGGTCTCGGGCGGGCAGACGCCCAGGCTGTAGCCGTAGTCGCTGTTGGCGGCGCTGGTGTCGCCGCTGGTGCTGAAGGGCAGCGCCGTCGGGTCCACCACAAACGGGTTGCCGCAGGTGTCGCCCTCGGGCAGACAGCTGGCCTGGTCAGCCGCGCACAGCTCGCCGGCGCCGCAGATGCCGCACGTGTCCCCGCCGCAGCCGTCGTCGCCGCACACGATGCCGGTGCAGTCCGGCACGCAGGCGTTGTCGACGCGCAACACGTACTCGCCCACCTCGCTGGCGCCGAAGCTGTCCACGATGATGAAGTACTCGGTGCCCGCAGTCAGCGTGACGTCGAACGCGTCCGGGGCGGTGCCGAAGATGTCGTCACCGCCGACGCAGCTGCCCGCGATGTCGGAGCAGTCGGTCGCCAGGTAGAACAAGCTGGGACCGGAGCCGTTGCTGTAACCGGGACGGCTGATCGTATAACCGCCGTCGGCCGCCGGGGTGAAGCTGTACACCACATCCGGATGCGCATCACCCGACGTCGTGCCGCACAGACCGCCGCCGCCGGCGTAATCCGCGCTGAAGCCGGTGTTCTCTGCGGTGACCTCGAACGGCAAGCCCGCCGGGTCGATGACAAACGGTGCGGCGCAGGTGTCGCCGACCAGATCCACACGCAGGACGAAGGCGCCGACCTCTGACGCGCCGAAGCTGTCCACGATGATGTAGTAGGTCGTGCCCGCGGTCAGCGAGACGGTGAACTCGTCCGGGTTGGCCGCGCCGAAGAAGTCCGCGCCGTCCAGGCAGCTGCCCGCGACGTCCGCACAGTCGGTGACCACGTTGAAGAGGCTGGGCCCCTCCCCGGTGATGTAGCCGGGCCGGCTGATCTTGTAGTCGGCCGTGAGGGTCGGGGTGAAGCTGTACGCCAGGTCCGGCTGCAGCGCGCCCGAGGTGTGCCCACAGCCCTCGCCGCCGTAGTCGTTGTTTGCGCCCGTATTGTCGCCCGGCTGCTCAAACGGCAGCGCGGCCGGGTCGATGACAAACGGCGCCGCGCACGTGTCCGCGCCGATGCAGGAGGCCTGATCCGTGGAGCAGGCCTCGCCCGCCGCGCACGCGCCACAGGAGCCGCCGCAGCCGTCGTCGCCGCAGATCTTGCCCGTGCAATCCGGCGTGCAGGAGCAGTTGTCGGTGGCGTCGCAGATCTCGGGCAACACGCAGGTGCCGCACACACCGCCACAACCGTCGTCGCCACAGGTCTTGCCCACGCACGAGGGCGCGCACGCGCAGTTCTGAGTGGCGTCGCACGTCTCGGGCAGCACGCAGGTGCCGCAGGAGCCGCCGCAGCCGTCGTCACCGCAGGTCTTGCCCGTGCAATCCGGCGTACAGGTCGACTCGACCACGTCCAGGGTGTAGCTGCCCTGGAAGTCGGTGAAGTTGCTGAAGCCGTCCACGATGATGTTGACCACCTGTCCACTGGTCAGGGCCAGCTCGATCTCCTCGGTCGCCGTCGACCCGATCTGCTCGTCCGCCGCCAGGCAGGTGCCCGCCACGTCGTCGCAGTCGGTCACCACGTACAGGTTGGAGTCGTACGTCGGCGTCAGCGTGAAGGTGAAGCTGCCGTCGTTGGGCGCCGTGAACTGGTAGACCTCATCGGATGAGGCGCCGCCCCAGCCCACGCCCTCGCCCGGGCACTCGCCCGCGCCGTACGCGTAGTCGGGGTTGGCGTCGGTCGTGTCGCCGGTCGCCTGGAAGGGCAGCGCGCCAACCGTAAACGGGTGACTGCAGCGGTCGCCCAGCGGGAAGACCTCCAAGCTGTAGGTACCCGACGCGTTGGAGCCGCCGCTCCAGCCGTCCACGATGATGTAGTAGGTCGTCCCCGCCGTCATGGAGACGGTGACGTCCTCCAGCAGGTTGGTGCCCGGCTCCTCGTCGCCGCCCACGCAGCTGTTGTCGATGTCGGCGCAGTCGGTGACGACGTACACGTTGGAGTCGTACGCGCCGGTCAGGGCCACCACGTAGTCGCCGTCGGCCGTCGGAGTATACGCATAGACCTGATCGTTGGACCCGGTCCCGTCGCCGCCGCCCCAACCGCCGGTCTCGGGCGGGCAGACGCCGGCGGAGTAGCCGTAATGCGGGTTGGCGCCGCTGGTATCGCCGGTGCCGGCGAAGGGCAGCGCGCCGATCGCAAAGGCGTTGGCGCAGATGTCGCCCTCGGGCAGACACGCCGTACCGTCGGCGCTGCATGCCTCGTTGGCCGCCGCATCGCAGGCGCCGCAGGAGCCGCCGCAGCCGTCGTCGCCGCAGATCTTGCCGGTGCAGTCCGGCAGACAGGTCGCATCGATGTCCAGCTGATAGGCGCCGGACTGGTTGCTCAGGTTCGTGTAGCCGTCCACGATCACGTAGTAGGTGGTGCCCGCCGTCAGCGAGACCGTCAGCTCCTCCTGGGCAAAGCCGATCTCCTCGTCAGCGCCCAGGCAGCTACCACCCGCGTCCGCGCAGTCACCGATGACGTACACGACGGAGTCGAAATTCGTCGGGTTCAGCTTCACGGTGTAGTCGCCGTCAGCCTGCGGCGTGAACTCGAAGTTCTGGTCGCTTGAGCCGTTGCCGAAGCCGTTGTTCTCGCCCGCGCACTGGCCGGGACCGAAGCTGTGATCCGGACCCGCCGGCTTGGTGCTGCCCTGGAATGTGAAGGGCAGCGCAGCCGCGTCCACCACGAACGGGTGCGAGCACTTGTCGCCGACCGTGAAGATGTCCAGCGTGTAGTTGCCGCTGGCGTCGCCGCCGTTGTTCCAGCCGTCCACGATCACGTAGTAGATCGTGTCCTTGGTCAGCGTCAGGACCAGCTCCTCCGCCGCGCCGGATCCGACCTCCTCATCACCGCCGACGCAGGTGTTGCTGATGTCGGCACAGTCCGTCACCACGTACAGGTTGGAGTCGTATGACGCGTTCAGCTGGAAGACGTAGTCCCCGTCAAACGGCGCCTTGATCGCATACACGTGATCGTTTGAGCCCGCGCCCCAGCCGCCCGTCTCCGGCGGACACTCGCCGGCAGCATAGCTGTAGTCCGCACCGGCCGTACTGGTGTCGTCAGTCGCCGAGAACGGCAGGTTGGCCACCTTGAAGGCGTTGAAGCACTGATCCCCGGGCGGCACGCACTGGCCGACCGTCTGGTCACAGGACTGAGCCCCCGGGCAGGCGCCGCAAGAGCCCCCGCAGCCGTCGTCGCCGCAGATCTTGCCGGCGCACTCGGGCACGCACTGACACTGACCACCGGCGTCACACGCCTCGTTGGCCGCGCAGTCGCCGCAGGAGCCACCGCAGCCGTCGTCGCCGCACACCTTGCCCGTGCACTCGGGCACGCACTGGCATTGACCGCCGGCGTCACACGTCTCGTTGACCGCGCAGTCGCCGCAGGACCCGCCGCAGCCGTCGTCGCCGCACACCTTGCCCGTGCACTCGGGCACGCACTGGCACACGCCGCCGGCGTCGCAGGCCTCGCCCGCGCCACAGGTGCCGCAGGACCCGCCACAGCCGTCGTCGCCGCAGTTCTTGCCGACGCACTGCGGCGTGCAGCCGCCCGTCGCCACCACAGTCAGGTTGTAGGGTCCGGAAGCGCCGCCGCCCCAGCCGTCCACAAAGATGAAGACCTTTTGATCGGCGGCCAGCGTGACGGTCACGGACTCGATGTCTCCGCCGCCCACGACCTCATCGCCCGCCAGGCAGGTGTTGCCGATGTCGTCGCAGTCGGTCGCCACATACAGGTTGGAGTCAAAGCCGGCATCGGGTGTCAGCGTGATGTCGTAGTCGCCCGCCGCGGGCGCCGTGAACTCATAGGCCTCGTCGGGAGCGCCACCGCCCCAGCCGCCGGTCTCGGGGGCGCACTGGCCGGCGCCGTAGCCGTAGTCGTCAGAGACGCCGCTGGTGTCGCCGTTTACGCTGAACGGCAGCGCACCCACCACATACGGCAGCGCGCACTGGTCGCCGACCTTCTCCACGTTCAAGGTGTACGGTCCGCTCACGTCCGAGCTGTTGCCGAAGCCGTCCACGATGATGAACACCGCCTGCCCGGCCGTCAGCGTGAGGTTGACCTCCTCCAACTGGCTGTTGCCGATCTCGTCGTCGGCGCCCAGGCAGCTGGTGGCGATGTCGGCGCAGTCGGTCACCACGTACAGGTTGGAGTCAAACGGGGCCAACAGGGAGATCCGGTAGTCGCCGTCCGCCGGGGCGGTAAAGGCGTAGACCTCGTCGTTGGAGGCCTTGCCCCAACCGCTGAACTCGCCGGGACACTCGCCCGGGCCGTAGAAGTGGTCCGGCGTCGCATCCGCGGTGTCGCCGGTCGCGGTAAACGGCAGGCTGTCCACCGTGAACGCGGCCTGGCAGGTCTCGCCCTCCTGAACGCAGGCGCCGTCGCTGCAACCCTCGCCGGCCGCGCAGTCGCCACAGCTGCCCGCGCATCCGTCGCTGCCGCACACCGCGCCGGTGCAGTCCGGCACACACTGGCACTGACCGCCCGCGTCGCAGCTCTCGTTGACGGCGCAATCACCACAGCTGCCGCCGCAGCCGTCGTCGCCACACACCTTGCCGGTGCAGTCCGGCGCGCACTCACACACACCGCCCGCGTTGCAGACCTCACCCGCTCCGCAGGTACCGCACACACCACCGCAGGTATCGTCGCCACAGTTCTTGCCCTCGCACTGCGGAGCGCACACGCAGGCGCCGTCCGCATCACATGCGTCGCCCGCGTCGCAGAAGCCACAGCTGCCGCCGCAGCCGTCATCGCCACACACCTTGCCGGTGCAGTCGGGCGCGCAGGCGCACTGACCCTCCGCGTCACACGCAGAGCCGGCGTCACAGGTACCGCACACCCCGCCACACGCGTCCGGACCGCACTGCTTGCCGTCGCACTGCGGCGCACACACGCATTGACCGTCCGCATCGCACAGCTCATCGGCCGCGCAGCCACCGCAGATGCCGCCACAGCCATCGTCGCCGCACTGCTTCCCGGTGCAGTCCGGGATACACTGACATTGGCCGCCGGCCGTGCAGACCGAGTTGGCGCCGCAGGTGCCGCACGTATCGCCGCATTGGTCCGGACCACACGCCTTGCCGGCGCACTGCGGGAGGCACAGGCACTGCCCGTCGTCAGAGCACGCCTGATTGACCGGGCACAGCCCGCACACGCCGCCGCATTGATCGTCGCCGCACGCCTTGCCGGCGCAGTTGGCGGCCGAATCACAGCAGCCGCCGTCAAAGCAGACCTTGGTGCCGCCACAGCCGGTGCCGTCCTCGGCGATGGTCCACGCGGTCGACACGTTGGCCGGCTGACAGCTCTCGCAAGCGTTGACCGGGTTGACTGTACCGGACGGCGCACACGACCCGTCGATCAGGCAGAAGAAGGCGTTGAGGTTGGACTCGCATGCGCCCGCCACACAGGCGTCCGTGGTGCAGCTCAACTGGTCGTCGCAGCCGCCACACGAGCCACCGCAGCCGTCGTCGCCGCACGCCTTGCCGTCGCAATCGGGCACACACTGGCAGATCCCGCTCGGGTTGCACGCAAAGCCGTCGATGCACTCGCCGCAGCTGCCGCCGCACCCGTTGTTTCCACACTCTTTGCCGGTGCACTGCGCCTCACAGCACTTGCCGTCAAAGCACACGCCGTCCACGCCACAGCCCGTGCCGTTGGCCACCGGTGCCCAGGAGATGGTGCTCTGCGCCGGGTCACAGACCTCGCACACGTTGGACGGGTTGCCCGTTCCGGTCGTGGTGCAGGCGCCCTCCAGCACGCAGAACCCGGCCTGAGCCGTAAACACGCAGGTCCCGCTGTCGCAGCTGTCGTCCGTGCACGTCAGCGAGTCGTCGCACGATCCGCAGCTGCCGCCGCACGTGTCGTCGCCGCACTCCACGCTGTCGCACTGAGGCACGCAGGCGCACTGGAAGGCGTCATCACAGGCGAAGCCCGTGCCGCATGTGCCGCACTGGCCGCCGCAGCCGTCGTCGCCGCACGCCTTGCCGTCGCACTGCTGCACGCAGTTGCAAAGCCCCTGATCGGAGCACGCGAAGCCATCCTCGCAGGTGCCGCACTCACCGCCGCACGCGTTGTCGCCGCAGTCTTTGTCCTCACACGCCGGCAGCGGGTCACAGCACGCCCCCTCAAAGCACACGTTTTCGCCACCGCACGGCTCACCGTCCGCAAGCGACGTCCACGCGGCCTGGTCGGTCGCCGGCTGGCAGGTGTTGCACGGATTCTGTGGATCCACGGTCCCGGACGGGGCACACGCACCCTCGAGAACACAGAACAGCGACTGGACCGCGTTCACGCAGGCCCCGTCCGCACAGGTGTCATCTGTGCACGTCAGCGAGTCATCGCAGCTACCACAGTCTCCGCCGCAGCCGTCGTCTCCGCAGACCTTGCCCTCGCACTGTGGTTCGCAAACACACTGGCCCGCGTCATCGCAGCTCGCCGGCGGCTCGCAGGTACCACAGACGCTGCCGCAGCCGTCATCGCCGCACACTTTCCCATCACAAAGCGGAGTACACTCGCACACGCCGGCCGCGGAGCAGGTCTCGTTGGCGGTGCACTCACCACAGGCGCCGCCACAGCCGTCCGGACCACAGTTCTTGCCGTCACACTGCTGCTCGCAGCACGCGACCTCTGCCCCGATGATGTACGGCCCGCCGGCCCCGTTGGCGCCCTCGACGGCCAGGAAATAGGTCGCATCCGCCTGTGTGTCCAACGTGACCTCGGCCACGCCGGCGTCGTCACCACGAGCCGCCGCCACGCAGGCGTCAGCCGCGCAGTCGGAGAGCACCAGCAGGTCCAGCACCTGCGCTCCGGCAGCGGCCTGGTAGGTCACGGTCACGGTCAGCTGCCCGCTGCAGCCGGCCGTAAGCTGGTAGACCAGCTCCGGGCCTGCGTGGTCGGCCCCGCTCAGCTCCGCGCATGTGTACGCGTCCAGCGCCGGCGTGCCGTCCTTGGTGTTGCCTTCGATGGGCGTCCCAGAGGCCAGCGTCGCCACAGCCGCGCACGCAGGAACCGGAATGCACTCGCCCTGATGGCACACCTCGCCGTCCGGGCACTCCACGCCGACACATGGATCAGGCGTCACGTCACCATCCACATCGATCGGCGGCTGATCGCCGTCCTTCACCTCAGCCACGAACCCATCGGTCTGCACGGCGTCCGGATCCGATCCGGTGTCGTCGCCACCACCGCCGGTGGTAGACGGCGGATCTTCGGGACAGCCCATCATGGCGATCGCCATCACGGATACCAACAGCGGCACGAGGACGTGTGTCCTGAGTTGATTCATGGCCGAAACTCCTACTTGGGTGTTGATGCTAGGTTAGCACCTTAGTGATTCCGCCATACCGCGACAATAGACCCCGTCGCTTTTTTAAGGCCCCGCCGTGTGCTATTCGGCACTCATGAACCCGACCCAAAAGCTGATCGTCTTGACGTGCGTCATCGGACTGGTGTCGCCCGCGTGCAAAAAAGCCGAGCCGACGCCCGACAAGCCGCCAAAGGCTCAGCCGGCCCAACCGGCGAAGACAGCGGCCGCCCAACCTGCCGTCCTCCCCGCGGTCAAACCCGAGCCCAAGCCTGAGACAAAGCCTGAGCCCGTCGCGCCGGCACCCACCAACAAATTCGTGGAAGTCGCGGCCCTCAAAGCCTGTCTGGCCGGCTCCGAGCTCTCGGCTGAGGAGCGCTCCAAGCGCCTGCGGCTGCTCATGAAGGGCCTGCAGGTCACCGAAGCCGCCTTCACGGCCGCCGAAAAGGCGTACGCAAACGACGCCCGCGTCACCGCCGCCCTGGCCGACCGCACCGACCCCGCACATTGCGCGCGTGAGCTCAGCGTCCGGGCCGCCAAACCCGTCCCTGCGGCGCCGCCCAAAGCGCCCCAAAAGGTGACCGCACCACCCAAGGGCCCGAGCCTGGAGACGCGCTACATCGAGGCCGAGGCGCAGCGCCAATGCCTGACCACGGTCCGTAACCTGTCAGACGCGGATCGCAAGACGCGCTTCACCGCCTTTCTGACAAGCATGCAGCTCACCGAGAAGACCTTTGCTCAGGCCGCCGTCAACTTTGCAGCCAACCCCAACGTCGCGACCGCGCTGAAAGAGCGCACGACGCCCGAAGCCTGCCTGCGCGAGCTCGGTCAGGGCCGCTAGCTCAGTCCAGCAGAAGTGTGTAGGCAGCTCCGTCATCGATCCGGTCAGTGACGTTGACCGGGCTGGCCCGCACGCCACCCACAACCACCACGGGCTTGCCGCCCAGCGCGCCCGCGGTCACCGACAATCCCAGCAAGCCGTTCGTGCGGTGGGTCTCGCCCCCAAACGTCGCTACCGGACGCGTCTGGAACGGCTCGAAGATCTGAACACCGCCGCTCTTGCCCACGCCACCGAAGTCGCTGCCATAAGCGCCGACGGCTACCAGGACGCCACCGGACGCGCCGCCCGGCACAAAGCTCACGCTGCGCCCGAAGTTAGCGGTCTCGTCGGTATCGCCCACCACCAGCAACGGGTCGACATCCAGCTCCGAGTAGGGCTGAGCGACCTGATCCGCCGGCAGCTGACCGTCCGCCACCGTCACCGCCATCGGCTCCAGCAGCCTGATATGCGCGCCTGAGATCCAATACACGGCGCCCGGTCGCAGCGACCCCAGCCGGTAGTCCGGCGCGCCGACCACCAGGTCGCCCACGCCGTCTCCATCCAGGTCGTGCCCTCCCGCCAGCGCGGCCCCGGCGCGGTCGTTGGCCTTGCCGGTGGCCAGCAGCAGAACCCGCGCCGACTTGTACTGACACTTGGCACCCCACCCGAAGAAGATCCGCACGGAGCCCTGGTTGTTGCCCGTCTCAAAGTCCTCCAGCTCCGACCCCACCGCCAGCTCGTCGCAGCCGTCGCCGTTGAGGTCGCCCAGAGCGGCCATCGCGCGCGCCAGGTAGTCGTCCTTCTTGCGCCCGGTGAAGAAGGCGTCGGGTTCGCAGATCACGGTGGCGGCACCCGACGGGTCTGCGGCGCGCCCGCGCACCAATTGAAAACCGCCGGCGTTGGACGCGCCCGGCGAGTCCCAGATGTAGGCGCCCATGGCCACGTCATCCAGGCCGTCACCATCGCTGTCGAACCCGGCGGCGATCGCGTCGATGTACTGACTGGTCTGCATCCCGTACATCACGACGCTCGGCGTGGACTCGGGCAGCGGACCCGCCGCGGGGGCCCGGAACAGAAACACAGCGCCGGGATCCTTCTTGGCAACCTGGCACTCCGCCGGCGCGGCAAACCCCTCCGGATACGATTTGGGCCGATCGATGATCCGCGACGCCAACGCCAACTCCGGGATGCCGTCGCCGTCAAAGTCGCCGGCCGACGCCACGGCGCGACCGAACTGATTGCCCCCGGCGTACAGTGGAAAGCCGCTGAACTCCATTACCGGCGCTGCCTCGAAGCCGTCCGTCGTACCCGCGTGCAGATAGACCAGCCCGCCGCGCGTCGGGCCCTCCGGCAGCGCATCACGCGCGCCGACCAGCAGATCCGCCAGACCGTCGCCGGTCACGTCGTCGACCACCGCCATACTCTCGGTGACGCGGCTCAGCGACCGCTTGACCGGGTGCTCCAGCGGCAGCACGTCGCCGTCAAAGTTGACCAGTGACGCGTGCGTCTGCAGCGTCAGGTCAAAGTCGAAGTAGTCGTCGTCCACGCCCCAGCTCTTGACCATGACCGCCACGGTATTCTCGCCCACCACGAACGGCAGCGGCTCTTCGTCGTCCGGTCCAAAGAGCCGGGACGCCTTGGTGCTCTTGGTCGACCCGCCATCCGACCATGCCGCAAAGGCCAGGTCCTCAGTCATGCCGTCGACCAGCACGAGCGCGCCGTTGATCCACACCGCGATCCCGTCGTTGTGAGATGTCTTCAGCTCCGCCCACGCAACCGGCTGGGCGAGGTCGATGGTCTTGCGAAAGTAGAAGCTCGGCGTCCCTGGATCGCCCTTGAGCACACCGGGCGCATCATCAGCGTCGTAAGCAAACGGCGCCTGCCCGGTCGTCCAGCCACTGTCGTCGAAGTCGCCGGCGAGCCAGGCGTCCTGATGGTCGACGCCCGTGTCGTCATAGACCCACTCATCGCCCCACTCCACCGCCGGCGTGGGTCGGCCCCAGACCGTGTACGCGCGACCCACGTTGACGCCCAGCTCATCGGCGTGTGACGCGTATGACAGCAGCTCAGACTCACCATCGCCATTGAGATCGCCGATAGCGGCAAACCCGCGCGCGAACCGGTCGGAGCCCTTCAAACCGGCCCACAGCCGGAAAGACTCCGCGGCCGGCAGCGCTCCCGGAACCCCCGCCCAGGCACGGATACCGCCCACGTTGTTGGGCGTCACGCCGGGCACCTCGCCAAAGTTGCTGGCAGCCAGCAGGTCCAGGGCGCCGTCGCCGTCGATGTCCGCCATGTTCAACTCGCCGCCAAGCTCATTGCTCGCGGCCAGGCCAAAGGCGCTCCAGTCCGCGCTGCCGGGCAGCTCGTATTCTGTCGCCGCGGCGTCAGAAAAGTCGGCGCCCACGTATACGTGGATGGCGCCCGCCTTGTTCTTCGACTCGACCTTCAACAGCCGCTCCACCGTCACCAGGTCGTCCTTTCCGTCAGCATCCAGGTCGCCCAGCCGAATACGCCCCCCGAATCCCAGCGCCGGCGCGCCTTCCGTCGTTTCCGCCCACATGCGCTTGGGCTCGGGCAGCAGGCCCGCCTCGGCGTCGCCCGCGAACAGGTACACGCTGCCGAGCTTGCCGGCGCCCAGCGGCTTGAACTCGCGCGCCCCCACGGCCAGATCGCAGCGTCCGTCGCCGTCAAAATCCCCGGCGCCCAGAGTCGACCCGAACTTCATGCCCGCCACGCCGACCCAGCCGGCCTCATCGTCTGGGGTGCGGCCCCACAGCGCCACGTCGGCCTCGCCCTCGATATCCGCGTCCGACCCACCCAAAAAGATGAAGACGCCGCCCTGATCCCCGGACACCGGCGTCGCCGCTTCATCCTCGGCCCGCTCCGCGCCCACGGCCAGGTCCGCCTGCCCGTCCCCGTTGAAGTCGCACACCGCGATGGCGGTGCCGAAGTAGTCGCTGTTCTTCACCCCGTAATGGGAGATGAACGGCGCCTCTTCAAACAGCCCGTCGGCCACGCCGCGATAGGCAAAGACCGCGCCGCGATTGCCGCCCTTTACGTCGTCGTACGCGGCCGCGACCACCAGATCGCCGACGTCGTCGCCATCCAGATCGGCGAACAGCAGGCGGCGCCCAAAGTCGGAGTCGCGCGACACGCCCGTGATGATCTGGGCCGGCTCAGCCAGCAGCCCCGCTTCGGCGCCACGGTAGACAAACACGGCGCCCGCTCGCTGACCGCCGACGTGCGAGCTGACGGTGCTGAACGCCGCGTCCACGTACCCGTCGCCATCCTTGTCGCCCAGCGCCACTGCCGCGCCGACACCGCCCTCGCCCCACAGCCCGGTCGGCGCCTCCAGCGCGTCGACGACGGCCACCGGCAGATCGACCGTCGCAAACTCGTCGCCGCCGGGGCCCAGGCACCCGACGTACTGATCGGTCACCGTGATCACCGTCTGCCCAATCTCATCGCCCGTGATGACGCCCTCGGCAAACCCGGCGACGCCGTCCGCCGCGACATCCACGTAAGAGCTTCCATGGATCACCGGCAGCGCCAGCGTGCTGCCCAGCGCGACAAAGGCGCGGTCCATGGTCGTCTGCAGCGCATAGCTCTCATCCACGCCGACGGTCAGGTCGCCCGTTCGGCCGGTCGCCACATCCGTCACCCGCAGCAGATCGCTGCCGGGAGCCGGTCCGGACTGGTAAAGGCCTTCGGGTGTCACCGTCCCGTCCGCGTTGGTAGACAGCACCTCGAACGCGAAGTCACCCGACCCGAACTCCACGTCAAACTGAATGCACGCGCCCGGGGGCAGCGTCACGTCACCTGGTTTGACGATCGGGTCGCTGACCACGTTCAGAAGCAGCTCGGTCTCGCCCTCGCAGCCGACATCGGTCAGCCGCACCACGTCGACCGTCTCGCCCACCGCCCCGGAGACGTACGCACCGGTCAGCTCGTTGAGCAGCGCCCCCGACCCGTCCTGGACGAGTTCGAAGCGATACCCGCCGGTTCCGCCGGCCGGGGACAGAATGACAAAGCCCAGCGTCGGCATGATGTGGCTGGCGGCATCCAACTCCAGCGGGGGATCGCACACGGGCACGACCACCACGTCCTCGAGCGGAGGCGGGGCATCAGGCCCCGGGTCCGGCGGCGGGCCCTCGTCAGGGGGCGAGCTGTCCGCGACATCGGCAACATCCGGTGTCTGGGCGTCGGGACCGGGATCGGCGGACTCAGCCGCATCCTTGGCCGCCGCGTCCTGCGGGGGGCTGAAGAGGTCCGGTTCCGCGCCTGCGACAGAGTCATCGCCGCAGCCGGCGAGCAGGACACACAAAACCAGGAGAGGGGTACTACGAAGGAGGTCAACCACGGTGGTGAATCATAGCAAAACCCTTCGCCTCCGGTCTCGTGTTCTGGTATCACCCGGGCGCGGCACAGGAGGCACTATGCGAACGATGTTGTTACTGGTTGGCGCGGCGGCGCTCGTAGTGGCCGGCTGCTCCCCCTCGGGCGGCGGACGGCGAAGCAGCAAGGACGACGGCGACGGGACGGGTACCAGCGGGAACCCGACCACCACCGGCGACACCGGCGGCACGACCGGCACCGGCGACACCACGGGCACCGGCGACACCGGCGGCACGACCGGCACCGGCGACACCGGCGGCACGACCGGCACCGGCGAGACAGGTGGCACAACGGGCACGGGCGATACTGGCGGCACCACCGGCACCGGCACCGGCGACGGCGCCTGCGCCAACGGGGCGGATCAGGAGATCATGAACAGCCCGAGCTTCGGCGAGGCGTACGCATGCGCGGTCGAGTGTCCCAAGGACGCCAAATGCGCCGCCACCTGCCTGACCTCTCAGACCGGCATCAGCGCCGGGTGCGCGGACTGCTTCGGCGAGGTCTTCGTCTGCACGTTCGAGTTCTGTTTGGAGCTGTGCACGGCCGGCGCCAACACCGGGTGCGAGGCGTGCCTGGAGGAGGCGGGCTGCCTGAAGTCCTTCGAGGCGTGCTCCGGCACCAAGCTGCCGACCGGCGAGGGCGGCACGACGGACACCGGCGGCGACGAGCCCTGCGGCGGCGCCTGTCCGGACGGGTTCGTCTGCCTGGACAACGAGTGCCTGCCCGAGGACACGGGCGATACCGGCGGCACGGGCGGGACCGGCGATCCGGGTGGCGACGACTGCGGCCCAATCACGTTTGAGGGCTGCTGCGACGGCGACAAGCTGCAGTACTGCGAGAACAACACCCTCACCACCGCCGACTGCCCCCCGGGGACCTGTGGCTGGACACCCGAGGGCCCGTTCTACAACTGCGAGACGGATGGGGCCGCTGAGCCCACCGGCGCGCACCCCAAAGACTGCCCGCAGCCCTGACCGCTATTTGGCGGGCAGGCTCCGCGCAAAATCGACGCCGGCGGCGACCCATCCGTTGAAGTCGGCGTCGTCTTCATAGCCCTCGGGTCCGACAAACAGCCAGCCTTTCATCGGGCGCTTGGTGAAGTCCATCACCCGCGCGTGCGGCCGCGCCAGCAGGTCCTCGTACACCACGGGACCGCAGCGCACGCACATGTCTTCTTTGACCACACCTACGCTCATGTTGCCTTGCACCATGAACGCGATGCCGCCGAACATCTTCTTCTCGACCACGCCGGCCTGATCCTGCAGCGAGTCCCTGATGCGTTGCGCCAGTCCTTCGTCGTAGGCCATATGCCCTCCTCAGTGCGCTGACGGATGTACCACGTCAACGGTGAACTGGGGAGGTGTGGAGTGGCAGACCATGCACACGTACGGCGCCGCGCCGCTGATGTCGGTCCCGTCCGGCGTCATGAAGCGGCTGCGATCCATGAGCTGCCCGTGCTCGTCATAAACCACAAAGTCCAGGGCGCCGTCTGTGCGGCGATCCGACAGCACGATCTCGGTCTCACGGACCTGGCCGTCCACAATCGTCTGAGCGATCCAGACCCCCGCGTCGGCGTCGCCGCTCAGCCGCCGAAGCTCGTTCTTTACCTCCGACTGCACGTCGTAGCTGGGCAGCTCCGAGAAGTCGTAGACGGCAGCCAGAAAGCCGGCCAGCTCCACCGGGTGCTCGCGCGCGCACGCATAGAAGCGCTGCAGTCCCCGGCGCAGCATCGCGCGGTCGACCCCCGGGATGCCGGCCTGCAGCCGCACGAGAAACGCCAGCGCCACAGCCTCTCCCAGCGGTCCCGCGCCTAAGACGGCGTCGCGGTCCAGAGCGCCGCCCAGCTCGGCGGACGGAGTCTCGAGCATGTACGCAATGATCGCCCGCTCGAGCGGGTCGGTGGCATCCAACGGCAGCTCGGCCGGCAGCTGCTCCAACGGCGCGGAGGCCAGCTGGGCGTCATACCCCACGACCGCCTCGACCGCGGTCGCCGTGGGGAGTTCGAACGGGCCACCGACCGGCTCGTCACACGTCGCCACAGCCACCTCCGCGTCCAACGCGATGGGCTGTACGACAGAGGGCTCGGGGCCGCATCCGGCGACGGTGACGAGCAGCAGCGCGACGACCCACCGCATCACGGCAGCGTCGCCAGGCGCAGCTCGCGCTTGGTGCCGTTCACCCTGTACAGGAAGTGAGTGTCGCTAACGTTCTGAACGAACGTCGTGTAGGTCTCGGTCACCGAGCGCATGCTCCCCGTGGCCCAATCCGCTGCCAGCAGCCCGCTGGAGGCCCCGCCGCTTACCGAATAGACAACTTTGGTCGCATCCGGACTCTGGCTGAAGGCTTTGGGGTTGGTGCCCAAGGTCGTGCGGTGCCCGTCTGCAAAGTTCATCTCAACAAGCTGCTTGGGGCTGGACCGCTGGTAGGTCATGCCCGTGCTGTCCGGCATCATGTAGACCTTTCCGCAATCGGTCCCCAGCGGCAGCTGATGCGAGGCGCCGGTCAGCAGATCCAGCGCGTGATGCGCGCCCTGCTTGCCGCACGCGCCGGTCCGGTACGTCAGCCAGCGCCCGTTGGGGCTGAACACGCTCGGCCAGGTGCCCTGCCCCCAGGCGTTGGCCGTGATGAGGCTGCGCTCGCCATCGGCGACGGTCGCGATCCACAGCTCACCGATCCAGGCGTAGGAGTCGGGATCGGCCTCAGCATCGCGAAGATAGACCACGGCGTCCTGAGCGGGGCTGACGACCAGCGTGCCGACGCGCACGTCCGAGTCCACGCTGGCCTCTTGCTCCAGCGCTCGGGACCAGAAAAACAGCTCGTTGCCGCCGCTGACCGACTCTCGCAGGTAGGCCACATGCGCGCCGTCGGCGATGAACGTAAAGCCGGTGCCGACGCCCGTGACACGCTGGTCGCCCGCGATCAGGTGACGCTGCACCAGCGCCTGGGCGCCTTTCTCGCCCGCGACCCAGCTCAGCCAGGCGCCGCCGCCCAAGAAGCGCAGCGATCGCCCGTTGACGGTCTGGGCCAGGTCCTCGATCTCCAGCGTGTCCAGATCGACGACCCGCAGCGCGCCCGTCTGGGACGACCCCAGCGTGTACGCAAGCAGGCGGCTGTCGGCGCTGATCGCCAGCGTCTGATGCACGTCCTGGTGCGGCTGCGCGTGGACGTTGGTGTCGATCTCCACCGACTCCCGGCTGTCCAGGTCGTGGACGACGAGGTTGCGCGACTGCGTGTCCACGAACACGACGCTCTGACCGTCAGGCGTCAGCCGGTAGGATGAGCGATACGCGTCAGCGGAGATCATCCAGGTCTGGCCGGTGCTCCACTCCCACGCCCACAGCTCGTCCATGTCGTGCCAGGACCCGGCGCCGCCGTCCAAGGTCTTGCGGTACACCAGGTAGGAGCCGCCGTCGCTGAGCAGAATGGGCTCCTTGGGGAACCACGCCACGACGTCGTGATCGACCAGCCGCGTCTCGGTGGTCTCCACGTCGCTGACGTACAGGTCGGCGCTCATACCCCATTTGGGAACGGCGTAGGCGACCTTTGTGCCGTCCGCGCTGAACCCCACGGCGTGCGGGGACTTCTTGCCCGACCACAACACGCGCTCGACGGGCGCCTGAGCGGGAGTGGCCGGCTCGGGGTTGAGCTCAGGCGCGATCGGCGTGCCCTGCGGCGTCTTCTGTGGCTCTTCCGGCTGCGGATCGGACGCTACGACGCCGGCCACACCGGCAGCGGCGGCGACAGCAGGCGGTACAGCGGGCGCGCTCAACGTCGCGCCGTCCGGGGCCGGCTGGGCGCACGCCAGCACAAGGGCTGAGGTCAATAACAAGATGGGTCTGAGGTTCTCGACGTTCATGGTGGGGGCTCCTTTCAACGGTTGTCCATGTCTCCTGGACCAACTGTGCGGCGCATCCCCTCATGAGCGTGTCTTAAAGGGCCTTAAACCACCTTTCAGACTCGGCGTGTTAAGCTCCCGAGCGCTTGCACAAACCGAGGAGGAGACCGCGATGGAGCCCAATATCGTGCTCAACTGGCCCGCGATCTGCGTGGCCGCATTTTGGGGATTCGCGCTGGGCGGGTTCTGGTACAGCCCCAAGGCGTTCGGCGACAGATGGGCGGCTCACGTCGGGCTGCAGGGCAAGGAGCCCGAGCCTGCGGCGCTTCGGCGCGCGATGATCATGTTCGTGATCGCCATGTTCCTCATGGCGGTCGTCCTGGCGCACAACATCGCGGCGTGGACACCGGCCACCTGGGTCGCCGGCGAGGAGCAGTCAAACTGGCAATACGGCCTGATGGCCGGCTTTTGGACCTGGCTGGGCTTCGTGCTGCCAATCCAGCTGGGCGTCACCGGCTTCGAGTTGAAGAAGTGGGGCTATCTGGGGATCAACACCAGCTACTACCTGCTGAACCTGCTGGGGATGGGCGTCATCATCGCGTCCTGGCACTGAGCGCCGGACGGGCATTCTACTTGGCGAACGCTCGCCGGAGGTCCGACGCGATCCGGGCCACAGCCCGGCGGCAGCCGTTGGAGGCGCCGCCCATGTTCATAAAGCCGTGCACCAACGACTGCTCACACCGATGGTCGACCGGCACGCCGGCGTCCGCCAGTCGCTTGGCGTACGCATCGCCCTCGTCGCGCAGCGGGTCAAACCCGGCGGTGATGACATGCGCGGGCGGCAAGCCCGCACAGTCGGGCAAGAACAGCGGCGAGGCCTGCCACTGGTGCGCCTGCTCCGGCTTGGACAGGTAGTTGCCCAGGAACCAGTCGATCATGTCGCCGGTCAGGTAGAACCCCTCGTTGTAGAGCACCTGCGACGGCATCGAGCGCGTCATATCCACGCCGGGATAGATCAGCACCTGCAGCGCCGGCGTGGGACCGCCCGCGTCCCGCGCCATGATGCTGGCCACGGCCGACAGGTTTCCCCCGGCGCTGTCGCCCCCCAGGGCGATCCGGCCGGCATCGACGCCCAGAGACGCCGCGTTCTCCACGACCCACTGAAAGGCTGCAAAAGCGTCCTCGGCAGCCGCGGGGTAGACCGCCTCGGGCGCCAGCCGATAGTCGACCGAGATCACGACGCAGCCGGAGCCCCGCGCCAGCATCCGACACGGCCCGTCGTGCGTGTCCAGGTCGCAGACCACGAACCCGCCACCGTGGTAGTAGATCAGCGCCGGCGCCGTCGGCTCCGCGTGGTCGGGGCGGTAGACGCGCGCCTTCATGCCCGCGACGCGCTGGTCCGACACCGTCAAACCGCGGCGCGGCGCAAGCTCGATCAGCTTGGCGGCGCGCCGAGACTCTGCCCGCATCTGCTCGACATCGGCGTCTTCCGGCGCGGTCGCCGGCACCAGCTTCTCCAGCGCCAGCAGCAGCTGTACCTGCCGGTCCAGGGCCACCCCGTTGTCGTTGGTCGGCGGTGCCCCCAGAACGCCGCGCTGCAGCCCGGCCGGCACATCAAAGATGCCGCGCGCAAAGCGCATCAGGTTCACAGCAGCCCCTCGTTCTTGAAGACACGCCGAAGCATCGGCAGCGGCATGTTGCCCGACTCCAGGTACAGCCGGTGAAAGCGCCTATCGAGCTCGATGCCCCGGGCCTGCGGGTTGGCCGCATCCAAGTCGCGCTTCAGCCGCCACACCAGCTGGTTGCCGACCAGGTAGCTCAGCGGGTAGCCGCGCTCCTGTGAGTACCAGCTCAGCTCGCCTTGCACCCGGCCGGGCGCAAACCCGGTCACCGCGTGCAGCAGCGCGCCGGCCGCCTCAAAGGGATCGGCCGAGCTCACGTCGCACGGCACCCCGACATCCAGATAGCGCCGGTCGCCGGTCATGAAGAACAGGTCGATCACCACGCGAGCGCCGATGCGGCTGATGTCCCGCTTGGCGCAGTATCGCGCCTCATCGGTCAGCTCGCCCATGTAGCCGCGATCGAGCATGTAGTCCTCCAGCATCGTGGTCCAACCCTCGGCGTGAGCCGAGGATTGGTAATGCCGGCGGATGACCGAGCGGTGCATGGAAGCGGTGGCGAGCTGCAGGTGATGCCCGGGGATGCCCTCGTGCATCATCATGTTGGGGATGGTCAGATCCGTGTGCCCGTCCAGCATCCCCTCGTTCAGCGTCAGGTACACCAGGCTCGTGCGGACTCCCTCACGAAACGGCGTGGGCGGAAACATCGCCCCAGCCGGAATCGTGGGCTCCAGAAAGGACGGCGTCTTCTGGATCTTCATGTCCTGCTGGTCCGGGATCGGAAACAGCCGCTGCTCGCGGATAAACGCCAGGATCTGCTCGCGCTCTACCTCGTAGCGCTGCAGCACGCCCGCGCCGTCGTTGTCGGACTGGACGCGAAACCGGGCGTTCAGCACGTCGTGCAGCGCGGCCAGGGGCACGTCGGCCGGCTGGTCGTACTTCGGCGCCAGTCGCTCTCGCAGCTCCACCAATGACGCGTGCGTCTCCGCCAGGAAATCGCGCGCGATCCCATGCAGCTGATCCAAGCTGAGATCGATGCCCTGCAGGGTCACGATGCGCTGGGCGTCCTCCGCGCTCAGCGCAAACTGCGTGGTCGTCGGCAGCGCCGCCAGGGCCTCCGCATACCCGGTCAGCGACGCCTGCGCGCGGGTGGCCGCGGTCGCCAGCCGTCCGGCGTCGGCCCAACCACTCTGCTCCGCCAGCCCCTTCGCCGCGTCAAACAGCTCGGACATGCCACCGGCCGCGCGCACGTCCATCTGCACCCAGCGTGCGACGGGCGTGTCCATCCGCCCCAGCATGGCGTCCAGATACCGTGGCACCTGCTCCAGCCGAGCGGTGATGTCCTCCAGCCTGGCGTGAGCCGGTCGCGGGTCCTGCGCCAAAATGGTCAGAATCGGATCGCCGATCTCGGTGCTGGCCTTGGGCATCTGCGGATGCGTCGTGGTCCCGTTGAACGTCAGCGTGTCCCGGTGGATAGCCAGGTCCAGCTGCAGCGCCGCCAGCTCCAGGTCCAGCGCGTCGTCGAAGCTCAGTCCCTCCGACGAAAGCTCCTCGAGGTCGGCGCGCAGCGCTCGGGCCCGAGCAACCCGGTCCTGGACCGCCTGCATCGAAGGGTCGGGCAGCTCGCCAAGGTCGCGGTCTACGCCCAGCTCCACGCGCACATTTGGATCTGCCGTCACGTGGGCGTGAAACCTGTCGACGAAGTCTGTGTAACTCAAGCTCATGCGGCCGGACTATCCGACAACGCGAGCGTGATCAACGGATATCTCGATGGTACGGTCGCACTCTTGTTGAGCCAATCGACCCCATGGTGGCAGGAGGCGGTCTTCTACCACATCTATGTCCGCAGCTTTCTGGACACCGATGGCGACGGAATCGGCGACTTGCCGGGCGTCCTCAAGGGCCTGGACACGCTGGCCGCGCTGGGCGTCGACGCCATCTGGCTGAGCCCGTTCTACCCCTCGCCGCAGGCGGACTTCGGCTATGACGTTGCCGACTACACCGCAGTCGACCCGACGTTCGGCTCACTGGACGACTTCGACCGCCTGGCCGAGGCCGTCCACGCCCGCGGCATGAAGCTCATCTTGGACCTGGTCCCCAATCACACCTCGGACCAGCACGCGTGGTTCCAGGCGTCGCGCCGATCCAGATCCGACCCCAAACGCGACTGGTACATCTGGTCGGATCCGGCGCCCGGCGGCGGCCCCCCCAACAACTGGCAGGCCTGCTTCGGCGGCTCCTCCTGGGAGTGGGACGCAGCCACCCGTCAGTACTACCTGCACTCGTTTTTGACCTCTCAGCCGGACCTCAACTGGCGTAACCCCGAGGTCGTCGTGGCCATGCACGACGCGATGCGCTGGTGGCTGGACCGGGGCGCGGACGGCTTCCGGGTGGACGCGATCCACTACGTGCTGAAAGACCCGGCGCTGCGCGACAATCCGGACGGCGTGCTGCTGGGCTTCAACGTGATGCAGCCCGGGATCTACGACGTGGTCGCCGGCCTGCGCGACGTCATCGACGAGTACGCCGATCGCGTGCTCATCGGTGAGACCGGCTGCGAGACGCTGGAGGAGTACGCCGGCTTCCTGGGCGACGGCGCCAGCGGCTTTCACCTGGCGTTTCATTTCGGGCTGATGTTCGCGCGCGCCCCCGCCGACCTGCGTCGGGAGATCGAGGCCGTGTACGCGGTACTGCACCCGGACGTGTGGCCCACCCTCGTCCTCAGCAACCACGACTTTGCCCGAATCGTCAGCCGCCTGACCCCGGACGGCGACGCCGACGATCGCGTGGCGCGCCTTGCCGGGGCGGCGCTGCTGCTGACCCGCGGCGCCCCCTTCATCTACCAGGGCGAGGAGCTCGGATTGGCCGACACGCGCCTGCCCGACGAGCTGCTGGTGGACCCGCTGGGCGTCTACGAGCGCGAGCACGGGATGCTGGACTGCAACGTCAAGGTCGGGGCGTTTGGCCGAGACGCCGAGCGCACGCCTCTGCCCTGGACACCATCCGCACCGCATGCCGGCTTTACGACCGGAACCCCCTGGCTGCCGGTGGCCGATCCCACCCGCAACGTGGCGACTCAGCGCCAGGCTCCGAGCAGCGTCTGGCAGTGGTTTCGACGCCTGATCGCGCTCAGACAAGCGCGGCCCGCCCTGCGCGCCGGCGACTACATCCCAACGACCCAACCGGGCGACCGCATCTGGGGATTCGAGCGCCGACTGGGCGACGACCACGTGTTCGTCGAGCTGGAGTTGGAGCCCCCGTTCACCGTGCGGGTCACCTGCGGCCGATCAGGGAAAGCCCTTGCATAAAGCGGGTGTGGGCGGAAGACTAACCGCCAGGCGATGCCAAAGATTTATGGAAAAAATCCTCTCGAGATGGCCGGCGGAAAGCAGGATATGTCGCCGAGCGCGCGCCTGCAGATGCGGCGCGATCTGAAGCAGCTCGGATTCGCCGGCGCCTCCGAGGCGCTGCAGCCCAAAAAGAGCGGCTTCAAGGTCGTCAGCACCGGGTCCTTCCAGCCGCATATCGAACAGCTCTTCTGGGTCCGGCGCTCTGCCAACAACGTGGCCAAAATGACCGGACGCACGCCCGATCCCACGGTGGAAGAGGCCACCAGCGGCGGCCTCAAGTCCAAGCCTGCCAGCAAGGTCTGGCAAAAGGACCACCAGAAGTCCGGCCGCCTCAAATCGGGCGAGGAGAGCTTCTCCAAGATCCTCGATGAGCTGGTCCAGAAGATCCGGACCACCACCGACTCGCTGGTCTACAACAAAGACTTCGACATGGTGACGCTCAAGCAGATGGACCGCCAGACGCTGGCCATGTACATGGCCAAAGCCGAGGCGGACATCGCGGAGGTCACAACCATCTACGGGCAGCTCATGAACATGCTGCCCTACATCGAGGCCGCCTCGGGCGCCGTACAGAAGCTCACCGACGTCACCTCACAAATCGCAAATATCCGCGGTGAGCTGTCGACGGTCTATCGAGTGTTCCGGCAGGAGTCGATGGTCATCCACTCCGGCGCCGCCAAGACGATGGCCGGCAGCCAGGGCGAAGAAGAGGAAGAGCCCGGCGGCGGAATGCTCCGCTAGCAGCGCCCGGCAGCAGCGATCAGCGGCGGCTCAGCGCCAACGCGGCCTCGTCATCCGTAACCAGACCGGCGCCAGTCAGCGTCTCCGCAATCTCCACATCGGTCAGCGTGACACGGCCGGACTTGGCCCGGGTCAAAATCACGTCCACACGCTCCGCGGTGATCTCCAGACCGCGCTGGAACAGCCAGCACTCAGCATTGGCCTTGCCGCTGTAGTAGCCGACCTCGATCCGCTGCTCGCTGCCGAAGTCGGCGGCCGGGACCGACGAGTAGACCCGGTCCGCCAGGTCCTTGCGATCGGCCGCCAGCGCCTTGACGATGGCGGCCGCGTGCACGCCGGTCGCGGTGCGGAACGCGTCCTCACCAAACACCGGATAGTTGTACGGGATGGGCACGCCGTAATACTCGCTGACTTTGCGCACATACGGCCCCAGCTTGTGCAGCGGGCGATCGATGATGCCCAGCAGGCGCAAGTTGATCAGCAGCATGTCCACGCTGGCGTTGCCAACGCGCTCGCCGACCCCCAGACACGTCCCGTGGACGCGATCCACGCCATGCTCCAGCGCCGACAGGCACAACGTCAGGGACAGGCCGCGATCGTTGTGGCCATGCCAGTCGACCTGCACATCGGCGCCTGTCGCGGCGATCAGCGCGCGGGTGAAGGTCAGCAGGTTCAGCTGCCCATCGGGCGTCGCGTGTCCGACCGTGTCGCACAAGATGAAGCGCGACGCGCCGTGCTCGATCGCCGCTCGAAACAGCACGTCCAGCGTGGCCGGGTCGGACCGCGTCGTGTCCTCGGTCACAAACGAGAAGGGCAGGCCCTCCTGACGACACAGGTCGCCGGCGTCCTCCACCAGCCGAGTCATCCGCGCCAGATCCCAGCCCTCCACCATCTGCCGCACCGGCGACGATCCCAGGAACGCGCACACCTCGATGGGCACACCGGCCTTCTGACTGACCTCCGCCACCGCCTTGATGTCGTTGCGGTGGGTTCGCGCCGCGCAGTTGGGGGCGATCGTCATCCCCTGGTCCCGGATCTCCTCGACCAGCCGCACGCAGTCGGAAACCGCCTGCTTACCGGCCCCGGGCAACCCGACGTCCGCGACCTCAATGCCGCACTCGTCCATCAGGTGAAGCAGCTCCAGCTTCTGATCGATGTCCGGATTGCGCACCGATGGCGACTGAATGCCGTCCCGCAGCGTCTCGTCGACCAACTTGAAGCCGGCGTCGACCACCGGCCCGCGTCGCTGGACCTCGTTCCAGTCGTAGATTCCCTTCATAGTCATCAACACACCTCCAGGATGGCGCGCCTTGCCTCGACTGCGAGGCGATCACGCCGATACTCAGCATCATACGGAACGTTGGGCAGCGGCCGGCACTTGCGTCGGACCAGCGCACCGATCTGACGCGCCAGCGCGTCGCCCAGGCGACCGCCCGCCAGCGACTTCAGCGGCACCTTCTTGGGCTTGGGCCCCAGCACGCCGACCACCGCCAGCCCATCCACCAGCACGTCGCTGTCGGCGGACTCGGTCTCCACGCGCACAGCGACGGACACCAGCGGAAAGTCGATGCTCTGCCGCACCGCCCATTTGCGATACGCCAGGCGCACCGCCGGACCCGGCACCGGCACTTTAATCGACGTCACGACCTCGCCCGGCCGCAGGTTCGTATTGGCCAGCCCGTCCGTGTTGTAAAAACCGGACATGGGCAGCATCCGCTCGCCGTCCGCGCCGACGATCTCCACCTCCGCACCCAGCGCGATCAACACGGGCGCCGCATCGCTGGACAGCGCCGCCACACAGCCCTGCCCGCCCGGCACTACGTGACACTCGGTGCCGTGCGACTTCAAGCACCCGCCCAGCGCCTCTCGAAACAGCTCGCTCTGATTGATATAGCGACAGCGCGTATCCAGGCAGATGTTGCCGCCCATCGTGCCCATGTTCCGAATCTGCGGAGACGCGATGCGTCCCACCGCGTACGACAAGACCGGCGCCGCCGCCTGCACCACCGGGCTCTCGGCGATCTCGACCAGGCGCGCCCGCGCCCCGATCGTCAGGCTGTCCCCGGACCGCGTGATGCTGCGCAGCGACTCGATGCCGCGCAAAGAGACCAGCACCTCCGCGTCGACCTGCGCCAACTTCAAGTTGGGCATCAAATCGGTCCCGCCCGAGATCAAACGTGCGCGGTCCCCGTGCTCAGCCATCAGCGCGACGGCCTCAGCCACCGTCGGCGGCTGCAGCAGCTCCAGCGGTCTGAGCCTCAGCATTCCAGCCCCTTCTCGCGCAGTCCGGCCAGCACCTTCTCCGGTGTGATCGGCAGCCGGTCTATCCGAACGCCGACCGCGTCATAGATGGCGTTGGCGATGGCTGGAATCGACGGGTGCAGCGGTCCCTCGCCGGCCTCGCGGGCGCCGTAGGGGCCGTTCGGGTCCGGATGCTGCACGATCAGCGCCTGGATGTCCGGCGTGTCGAGCGCTGTCGGAATGCGGTAGTCCAGCAGCGACGTGTTGGCCAGCAGACCCTCTTTGCCAGGTCCGGGGCTGCGTCGCCCTCCAGCAGGATCGAGCCCCGACGGCATGACGTGGTGGTGCTCCATGACCGCCTCCGCGGCGCCCATGTAGACCGAGCCCTCGATCTGCCCCTCCACCAGCACCGGCGACAGCGCGCGCCCGCAATCGTGCGCGGCCCACATCTTGTGCACGGTCACCTCGCCCGTCTCCACGTCGACCTCGACCTCTGCCACGTGCGCCGTATACGAGTAGGCCGGTGAAGCGCCGATCGTCGCGCCCCGATACTCGCCGTGCACGTCGGTCTTCGGCGTGTCGTAGGACCCCACGCTGCCCAGCGTCCCGCAGGACGCCTCCGCCAGCTGAAACGCCTCCGCGATCGTCATGTGCTGCTCGGGATCGTCCAGCCGGAGCGCCCGCCGGTCGGCCAGCGTCACCTGCTTCTTGGAGCACTCCCACCTGGCGGCGACAGCGCCCTTCACCTTGTCCGCCAGGTCCTGCGCGGCCGACACGCACGCGTGGCCCGCCATCAAGGTGATCCGCGACGAGTACGCGCCCAGGTCCACGGGCGTCAGGTCGGTGTCCGCCGCGACCACCCGCACATCGTCGAGATCGACGCCAAGCTCCTCGGCCGCGATAACCGCCAGCATCGTGTTGCAGCCCTGGCCGATGTCGGACACGCCGGCAAAAACACGAACACGCCCTGAGCGGTCCAGGCAGATCTGCACAGCGGACTGCGGCATCTCGCTGGGGTAGATGCAGTAGTTGGTGCCGCTGATGTACGTGCTGCCCGCCACGCCGAGCCCGCGTCCCAGCGGCAGCTTCCCACGTCGCTCGAGCCAGCCCGAGGCCGCCTCGACCTTCTCCAGACACTCCATAAAGCCGCTGGTGCTGATGCGGAACTCGTTGATGGTGTGGGTGTCCTCGCCGATGAAGTTCCGGCGGCGCAGCGCGATCGGGTCCATCCCCAGCGCATCGGCGGCCTTGTCCAGCTGAACCTCCAGCGCAAACCGCGGCTGCACCGAGCCATGTCCCCGCTTGGGGCCGCACGCCGGCTTGTTCGTGTATACGCGCGTGGAGTCGAAGCGATAGCTGTCGAAGCGATACGGTGAGGCCAGAAGCTGCCCGCTGTAGTAGGCCGTGACCAGACCAAACGAGGAGTAGGCGCCGCCATCGAGTACGCTTTTGGCATCCACGCCCAGGATGCCGCCGTCTTTGCTGAAGGCGGTCCGGTAGTGCATGTCGAACGGGTGCCGCCCACGATGTGAGTAAAAGACCTCTTCTCGCGTGTACAGGCACTTGACCGGCCGCCCGGTCCGAATGGACAGCAGCGCGACGCAGAACTCCAGATCAAACGGCTCGCTCTTACCCCCAAACGCGCCCCCGAGCGGCGGCTGCACCACCCGAATCGTGTGCGCCGGCCGCTGCAGCACCCGCGCCAGCTCACGGTGCAGATAATGGGGGACCTGGGTGGCGGACCACACGGTCAGAATGTCCTTGGCGTCGTGATATCCAATCGCGCAATGCGGCTCGATCGCCGTATGTGTGGTCCCGTGAAAGTAGTAGTCGCCCTCCACGACCAGGTCGGCCTCGGCGAAGCGCGCCTCGACCTCGCCAAACTCCAAGCCGACATGCTTGGACACGTTGCCGCGCCGGGCGCGCTCGTTGACTTTCAAATCGTCGCGGCCGACCGCCGTCCGCGGATCCACCAGCGTCTCCAAGACCTCGTACTCGACCTCGATCAGCGACAGCGCTGCCATCGCGGTCTCTTCGTCACGCGCCGCGACCGCGGCCAGGCCGTCACCGACGTAGCGCACCTTGTCCAGCGCCAGCGCATGCTCGTCCGGGGTCCACGGGATGATGCCGTACGGCGTCGGCATGTCACGCCCGGTCACGACCCCGGCCACGCCGTCCAGCGCCTCGGCTTGCGACGTGTCGATGCGCACGATCCGTGCGTGAGGATGCGGCGACCGGAGGATCTTGCAATGCAGCATCCTCGGCAGCGTGATGTCGTCGGTGTACTGGGACAGCCCGGTCATCCGGTCCATCGCGTCGATCTTGCGATGGGCCTTGCCGATGACCCGCTTGCCGGTCTCGCCGCTGCTCATCGCGCGCCCTCGGCCATCACCGCCCAGGCGTGCTCCACCGCGTCCAGAATCTTTGTATAGCCCGTGCACCGGCACAGGTTGCCGCCCAAAGCTGCGGCGATTCGCTGCCGGCTGACATCGGGCGTGGCGCAGTCCAGCTCAGCGTCCAGGAACGCAGCCGCGCTCATCAACATCCCGGGCGTACAGAACCCACACTGGGCCGCACCGCAGAGGTCGAACGCGTCCTGCAGCGGGTGCGGCTCCCCCCCGACGGACAGCCCCTCGACGGTCTGAACATCCCGACCTTGCGCCTCCAGGGCCAGAGTGATGCAGCTGAGCACGTTGTCGCCGTCCACGCGCACGGTGCAGGCGCCGCAGTCGCCCTTGTCGCAGCCCTGCTTGGACCCGGTGAGACCCACGACGTAGCGGATCATCTCCAGCAGGGTCCAGTGCGCCGGCACCGCGACCTCCACGGGGTCTCCGTTCAGCGTCAGTTTGCACAGCGACACCTGCCGCGTCTTCCATCGGGACTCGCTCATCGAGCGCAGTGTCATTCACCAAGTGCACCGTGGTCAAGCCTTGATTGTTCGGCCAAACCGAATGACTGCGCCGCATTTTTCAAACAGATGTTCGATCTCGGCTCCCGGGCTCAGGTATAGTTGGCGCCGGAAGACCTACCTGCAACTTCTGATGAGGGAGAAACCATGACGAGCAGTCGTGTGGTTGCGGGGGTTCTCTATGCTCTCGCAGCAACATTCACCGTCGGGTGCGGGACGGGCAACGATGCCGACCCAACCAGGACGATCACCCCGAACAACAACCTGGAAGCGGTCGCCGATCCGAGCCCGACCACGGCGGATCCCGCCGGTATCCACGGCCCTACAGCAGTCGACACCCGCCCCGCCCACGACCGTCCGCTGGATGATCGCCCGCAAGCTGCCACAGATCAGCCTGAAGACGACCCGCCCACCGACCCCGAGGACCCTGAGCCCGGGGAGCCCGAACCCGATCCAGGCGTGGACCCGCTCCCGGAGCCCGCCGACGAGCCGGCCCCCGCGGACGATCCGGAGCCGGCCGACGAGCCCGAGCCCGTCGACGACCCACAACCCGACCCCGGCGACGAGCCCGAGCCCGAGCCCGAGCCGGCGGACGAGCCCGAGCCTGAGCCTGAGCCGGCGGACGAGCCACAGCCCGAGCCCAGCGACGAGCCACCCGCGGTCGAGCCCGGCAACGGATGGACCGGCTGGCCTCCGCAAAAGCCCTGGCCCGAGGTCGAGCTACCAGCGTACGAGAGCATCCTGCCACAGCGCCCGATCGAGCTGACGTCGCCGGACTTCGGCCAGGAGGATATGCCGTACCAGCCGTGGACCAGCGGCCGCTCGCTCGCCGTGCATGCCGACGAGATCTTCGTCGCGGCCACAGAGCACGACCAGGTCGTCGTCATCAACCGGCACACCGGCGCAATCAAGCGCATTATCGAGGTCGGCGCGCGACCTGAGCAGGTCGTCGTCGGCCCCGACGGAACGGCCTACGTCACGCTGCGACACGCCTCCAGCGTCGTCTCCATCGCGCCCGACAAGAGCGAGGTCAAGGAAGCCGCCATCGTCGGCGTCGAGCCCTTCGGCATCGCGCTCTCGCCCCTGGGCGACACCCTGTTCGTGTCGGTCTCCGGTGAAGACCGCGTCGTGGCCTTGGAGCCGGGCAAGCTCGTCAAGATGTACGAGTGGACCGTGCCCAATCGCCCACGCGGACTCGCCGCCAAGTCATCGACAGACGTGGTGGTCGCAGCCCAATTCGGGCCGGCTCATCAGACATACGGCAAAAGCACGGGCACCATCGAGTTGAAGCTGCGCACGGAGACGCCTGCGACGACGAGCCTCAATCTGCAGGCAGGCACCCCGACGCGCGCGCTGGCCGTGACCCTGCACCCGGCGCTTGGCAAGCCGTACGTCGCTCACACACTTGCGACGCCCGGCGACAAGATGGACGTCGCGTTCGGCAAGGCGCTCGGTGGCGGTGGCGGCGGCTACGGCGGCAGCAAAAAGAAGCCGGGCATCCCGGGCCCGCCTGAGCTGGAGCGCGCTGTTCGTGCCGCGGTCACGACGTTCTCCTGGGACGCGAAGATCACAGCCGGCAGCTTGCCGGTGGCGGATCCGACCACCGGCGAGCCGATGACCGACATCATCGATCAGCCCACAGACGTGAACCACCACCCGACGTGGAGCCTGCTGTTTGTCGTGGGCCAGGGCACCGACAACGTGGTCGCGTTCACGTCGCTGGCGGCGGACCCGATGCGAGCGCCCCTGGCGGAGATCAAGGTCGGCAAGGCCCCCAAGGCTATCGCCTTCAGCGGGGACGGCGTCTGGGCCTATGTGCTCAACGCCCACGACTTCACGATCAGTCGCATCAAGCTGACACCGCTGCTCTCCATGCCCCAGGCGACGACAATCCCCGAGGGCAACGTGTTCAACCAGGCGGAGTCCGGGCCCCTGGCCGACTACACCGATCCCATCGCGCTCACCCATGGCAGCGTGGTCAAATTCGGCGTCGATCCGCTGTCCTCGACGCTCAAGCTGGGCCGCCGCACCTTCACGTTCGCGCGCAACAACGCCATCACCGCCAAGGGCGAGTTCGCGTGCGCCACCTGCCACTTCGAAGGGACGGAGGACAAGCTCACCTGGGTGATCCCCGAAGGGCTGCGTCAGACCCCGATGCTGGCCAGCCGCGTGAAGGGCACCGGCCCGTTTAACTGGAAGGGCGACGAGGAGTCTCTGGTAGACAACATGCAGAACACCATCGAGCGCATGAAGGGCGAAGGGCTCAGCGAGCCGGAGCTGGAGGCGCTGGCCGCCTTTATCGAGTCCGAGCTGCAGCTGCCGCCCAACCCCCACAACGATCCCGAAGGCCTCACGGTAGAGCAGGCGAACGGGCTGCTGTTGTTCTACGACCCGATGGTGGGCTGCGGCGGCTGCCACGTCGGCGGCGGCACCGACGGCAAGAACTACAACGTCGGCACGCTCTCCGACGAAGAGGACCTGTCCAACATCTTCTCCTTCAAGAAGGAGATCACCCCGGACTTCAACACGCCCTCACTCAAAGGGCTGTGGTACAGCGCGCCGTATCTGCACGACGGCAGCGCCAACACGCTGGAAGACGTCTTGAACCAGACGGCCGGCACGATGGGGTACGTCCTGGCGCTCAGCGCCGAACAAAAGTCCGACCTGATCGCGTACCTGCTCACCCTCTAGTCGAAAACAGCAGCCCGCTCAAAACCGAACGCTCGTAATTTGTGGGCCGTCGTGCTAGCGTCGCGCCCGCCAGAGCGGAGGTTGTTGTTGATGTTGCGGTTGTTGAATCTGGTGCGGGTGGCTGTGCTGTGTCTTTTGCTCTCCTGCGGGGCTGACCCCGGCGGTGGAGGGCTCCCCAAGGCAGGCGGCGGAAATGGATCAGGCGGTGGTAGTGCGACCGGCTTCGGCTTCGAAGGCGGCGACTCGGGCGAGGACGGCTCGACCGGCCAGGGCTCCGGCCAGACGGCTGTGGGCAACACGGGCGGCGGCGAGGACACGGTCGTCAACCAGTGGACCGACCCCGACAACGGGTGCGGCTACGGCACGATCTACGGCCTGATCTGCAGCAAAGACGAGCAGATGTACGTCAACGGAGCCAGCGTCTGGGTCGAGGCCGAGGACTGCGAGGGCACGCTGACCCTGCGCGAGACGATCAGCGACAACAACGGCTACTACACCCTGCAGGGCGTCCCGAACGGCCTGCAGACGGTGCACGTCGAGAAGGCGGACTGGAGCAAGTCCTACAACGTCCAGGTCAACGACGGCATGCTGTCGGACGTCACGGGCGTCGGTCATAAAGAGTGCTTCCAGGTCGTCAAGCCCTGCCCCAGCGGCAGCATCTGGGGCCACGTCTGCCACGAAGACGGCAGCCCGCTGGAGGCCGGCACCAAGGTCAGCGCGCAGGGACCGGACTGCGACGGCAACCTCATCGAGATCGAGGCGTTCACCGACGCGGACGGCAACTACCTGTTCACCAACGTCGATGTCGGCTCGTGGAAGGTCTCCGTATCCAACGCCGGCGCGGTGCTCAGCTACGACATCACCGTGGAAGAGGGCAAGACCACAAACGTCGCGGAGCTCGGGCTGGAGCTGTGCTTGGACGACTCCCAGTGCTTCGAGGGGCTGGAGAACCTCTCCGTCGAGTCCAAATACATCTCGGGCATGGCCGATATCGTCATCTTCATCGACACCTCCGGCAGCATGAAGCAGGAGGCCAAGTGGGTGCAGGACAACGTCAACTCGTTTGCCCAGTACATCGGCGCGCAGGCCATCGACTACCACGTTGTGCTCATCGCCAAGGGCTACGACATCTGCGTGCCGCCGCCGCTCGGCTCGGGTGACTGCAACAACCCAAACACCGACAAGCTGTTCCACGTCTTCGACAAGGTCGGCAGCAACGACGGGCTCGAGAAGATCATCGAGAACTATCCGAAATACAAGCACTTCCTACGCAAGGGCGCGACGACCAACTTCATCGCCGTCACCGACGACAACTCCGACGAGAGCGCCTCGTGGTTCAAGGACAAAGCGGCTCAGACCAACGACCCCGGGTTCTCCAACCCGTTCGTGTTCCACAGCATCGTCGCGTTCGGCGAGATCCCGTTCGTAGGCTGCCTGGGCGGCGCCATGGGCGGCGTCGAATACCTCAAGCTCACGGACGAGACGGGCGGCGCCAAGTTCCCGGTATGCGACACGGACTGGAGCAAGATCTTCGGCGAGATGGCCGAGACCATCGTGGACAGCGTTCAGTCGGCGTGCGGCTATGAGATCGACGGCGAAAAGGCCAAGAACGCCGAGACCTACCTGCTGAACTACGTGAAGGGCGCGAGCTCCACCCCGGTCCCAGAGGTCGCCGGACCCGACGCGTGCGGCGGCGGCACCGGCTGGTACTTCGACAACAAGGACGACCCCAAGACGCTGCTGCTCTGCCCCGCCACCTGTGACACGCTGGCCGGCGGCGTCCTGCAGATGAGCTACGGCTGCGACGACAAGTAGCCAGTCACCGAACCGGACACGAACTTACGCGAGAAATCACAGTTCCAGGGGACTAAGCGTTCACCGCGCGGCGGCCCGAGTGCATGGTGGCCAGCCGGTAGCCGGTGCCCCAGATCGTCTCCACGGCGTTGCTGTACACGCCGAGCTTCTGCTTGAGCCGCACCACGATGTTATCGACCGCGCGCGCTGACCCGGTATAGCCGGCGCCCCACAGCGCTTCGATCAGATCCTCGCGCCGCTGGATGCGTCCCGGGTTGGCCATCAGCGCAGACATCAACTGAATCTCGTCACGCGAGAGGTGCAGCTGCAGGTCCCTTACGCGCAGCTTGTTGCGCGCGGGCGAGAGCATCAGCGGACCGTATCGATAGCGTCCCAGCGAGTCCGGCGGATTGAGCATGGTCGGTGCGCGACCCGGGTTTGGACCGGCACGCAGCAGCGACGCGACCCGCGACACCAGGTCATTGACGCCAAACGGCCTTGTCAAAGACCCCGCGGCGCCAAGCTCCAGGCCCCGCGTGCGGTGCTCCACGTCGGTCAGCGCCGTCACCAGCAGCACAGGTGGCCCATGGTCCTGACGCAGGCGCACGAGCACATCCAGGCCGCTCAGGTCACCCGGCAGGCGCGAGCTCATCACGACGAGATTTGGCTTCTCCCGGCGCACCGCCAACAGGGCGGATGCGCCGTCCCGTTCGTGCCAGACCCGATACCCTCTGAGCGTCAGCACCTTCGTCAGCGCGTTGCCCAGACCAACATCGTGTTCGACAAAGAGCACTCGGCTCTCGTCGCCCACCTTGCGATAGGTCGTTTTCACCACAAATATCCCCTTGCGCAGAACAAACCTGACGGTCGCCGGCGCTCACACAACAACGACTCTACGCAAAAACATTTACAGTGTCTAGTTTTTTCTATTCGGGAAACCGAAGGGCCAGCACCTCACGCTCCCAGCGGCGCTTGAAGACGGCCATATCCGTGGCCCCCAAAACGAGCTTCAGCGTGCGGTATCCGGTGGGGTCCGTCGCGCGATTACGATGGAACCGCTTGTAGTACGTGTTCAAGGTGCCCTGCTGCTGCAGGTAGTACAGCAGGTATCGCGCCTGGGCGTAGTTCGTGCCCGGGTCCTCGTCATAGAACTGATCGGTGGTCGTCGACGTCAGCGTGCGAAACGACGGCACCGTACCGCGGCGAATCGCCCTCTTCAGGCCGGCCAGGCGCCAGTTGGTCAGACCGCAGATCTTGCCTTTGCAGTCCGCCGCCTGCTCGTACAGCGAGCCCAGCCCTTCGTTGAACCACGACGGACACCCGGGAAAGTTGGCGGCGACATACAGGTGCACCATCTCGTGAATCAACGTCCCGCCGCCGGTGGCGATGTTCATGATCAGCGCGCGCTCGGTGTCCGAGAAGTAGCCGTATGGCGTGCCCGGCTTGTGCCTGAAGAACTCCCACGCGTGCTTGCGATAGCTGGCTTTGTCCTTGAACAGCCACACGACGATACCCTTGGGATCCTTGTCGAAATACTGCGCGCGCAGGCGCTTGACCGCCCACCGAATCGTGCTCTCGGCGCGCGTGCGCACAACGTCCGCCTCTTCGTCGCCGACGACCACAAACGGCTTTTCAACAACCACGGTGAAGCCACGGCCCTGGACGAGGCGCTTTACGCCGTCGAGATCCAACGGACGGGCTTAAGAGGGGCTGGGCAGAAGGAGAAGAGCGGCGCAAATCAGGTATTTCACGGCCGTAAAACGACGCGACGGACCCCAATGATTCCCGAGGCATCCAGGTCTTTTGAAAAAAAGTTCGCCCCACCTTGCCCAAACGGCGGGGCCGCGGGTGTCAGGGGTGAACTTTGATTCTCGAAAGGGAGAGAAACATGACGCGCTTTTCACTGACCTTCTTCGTTCTCCTTGCGGCCGTGCCCGCATTCGCTCAGCAGTCTGACAAGAGCTGGTACATCGTAGGCGGCCAGGCCGAAAACGGCTACGCAGCCGCCGGCGCGCTGATGGTCGACGGCGAGCAGTCCTGCACCGGCACGCTAATCGCGCCCACCGTGGTCCTGACCGCGGCCCACTGCCTGGAGGGCTCGGCAAGCTCCATGTCCTTCTATGTTGGGCTGGACGCCAACAAGCCGTCATCGGGCAACGTGGTCGGCGCCAAGAGCATCCACCCGCACCCGGACTACGGTAAGAACGAGGACGCGGATATCGGCGTCATGTTGCTGCAATCAGCACCGTCCGGGGTCGAGCCTATCGCACCGCGACTGGCGCCGCTGCCCAATATCGTTGGCAAAAAGGCGCTGTTCATCGGCTACGGCCTCACGAGCGCCAATGGCTCCTACGGCAAAAAGCTGTCCGTCGAGATCGCGATCTCCAAGGTCGAAGAGACCCACATCTTTTACGAGGACCCCAGCAAGAACACCTGCAACGGCGACTCCGGCGGCCCCGCACTCATGGACCTGGACGGCGTGACCAGCGTTGTCGGCGTCACCTCTTACGGCGACCAGGACTGCACTGAGTTCGGCGCCAACACGCGGGTCGACACCTTTGCCCAGTGGGTCCAGCAGTTCATGGATGGCGAGGCGCCTGCGGGCTCGGACCAGGGCACCGGCGGCGGCAGCGGCGGCGGCACCAGCGACGACGGCGACTTCTGCGAGCAGGAGGGCTGGTACGGCGACGGGATCTGCGACGCGGACTGCCCCAAGCCGGACTCGGACTGCGCCCAGGGCGGCGAGCAGACGGGTGGCGACGACACCGGCGCCAATGGCGAAGACTTCTGCGAGCAGGAGGGCTGGTACGGCGACGGGATCTGTGACGCGGACTGCCCGAAGCCGGACTCCGACTGCAGCGAGGGCGGCGATGACGAGCCTGTTGACCAGGAGCCCACCGACGACGACGGCGACCTCTGCGAGGAGGAGGGCTGGTACGGTGACGGCATCTGTGACGCCGGCTGCCCCAAGCCCGACTCCGACTGCAGCGACGACGGCGAGGTCGAGCCCCAGACGCCCGCCGACGACAGCACCGACGAGCCCTGCGACGACGAGGAAACGCACGACACCGCCGACTACGGCAAGGACATCGACGCCGACGGCATGACCGACACCAGCGACGCCGACAGCGCGGAGAACGGCAGCACGGACAGCGCCTCCAAGTCCGCGTCCTCGTCCGCCGCCGCCCCGCGCTCGAGCCAGGGCGCCGGATGCACGGCGACAGGCCGCCACGGCAACGCAGGTGGTCTGGCGCTGATGCTGGGCCTGGTGCTCTTCGGATTGGTCCGCACTCGCAGCCGCTCGGCGCTTGTCCACGCCGACTCGAGCTGCTGAGGGCAGCGGGTGCGCTTGCGCCGGGTCACGGCGCGCGATATGCCCAAACGCGACGTGGCACCCCTCACTCGCGGGCATAGGAGAACTCGGCGCAATGGCACATTCCCCGCTTCCAATCCTGGGCCAGCTCGGCTTCGCCGACGTTGAACATGGGCCCACCATGCCCTGCAGTCGGCTCACCCGATCTGACCGCAGGCTTGAAAGCGGGGAATCGCGCCATCGCACCGAGTTCTCCTAGAGCGCTCTTCGACCGGTACGGACCGATGGTGTACCGGCGCTCGCGCACCCTTCTCGGCAACCACCACGACGCGGAAGAGGCCGTACAAGAGGTCTTCGTCCGCGCCCTTCACAAGCCCCAGGGCTTCCAGCAACCCCAGGTGTCGTCATGGCTTTATCGAATCGCGACCAACTGGTGCCTCAACGTCATCCGCAACCGCTCGAGACGCAGCGAGCTGCGGCAACAGCACGGCGACGGTCCCCAGCCGACCGGGGGCCCCGACGCGCGCAAGATGGTGCTTGTGAGGCAGGTGCTGGCGCAGGTGGACGAGGCGTGCGCGGCGGCGGCCATCTACGTGCATGTCGACGGCATGACCCACGACGAGGCCTGCGTGTTGTTGGACGTCTCGCGCCGCACGGTCGGCAACCTGGTCGACCGCTTCAACACCGCCGCCGCCGCCATTTTGGAGAGAACGGAGGCCCACGATGACCGGCAATAACCTCACAGACGGGCTGCGCGACGGGGACGGCTGCCCCTCGGAGCTGACGCTGGACGACCTGCACCTGGGCACGCTTCCGGCTCCGGAGAAGGCGCGCGTCGAAACCCACGCCGCGGGCTGCGAGCACTGCACGGCGCGACTGGCCACGCGCAGCCAGGGGTTTGCGGCGTTTGAGTCCGTCGACGCGGACGCGCTGTTCAACCGCATCGCTGATGCGGCGACACCCGAGCCCGAGCCGAGCCTCTTCACCCGCTTCCTGGACTGGCTGATGACGCCCCAGGGACTGGGCGCGGTGGCGCTGGCGGCCGCATGTCTGGTGGCGGTCAATGTGCTCAACGCGCCGACCCCCGCCGGCGTGACAGACGATCCCGGCATCCGCGCCAAGGGTGGGCCCGGGCTGCACGTCTTTGTGCACCGCGACGGGCGCGCCCAGGAGGCGGTCAGCGGCGACACGTTCCACGCGGGCGAGGTGCTGCGCTTTGTCGTGGACGCGAAGACAGCCGGCCATGGGCTCATCCTCTATCAGGACTCCAAGGGCGCCCAGTCGACCGCCTGGCCGTTGGGCGCGGAGGCGTCTGTCCCGGTCGCGGCCGGCGACAAGCAGGAGCTGGAGGGTGGCGTCGAGCTCGATCAAAGCGCGGGCCGCGAGCGACTGACGTTTGTGTTGTGCCCCCAACCGTTTACGGTGGACCAAATCCCACCGACGTGTCCGCGCACGGCGTTTGAGTTGGAGAAGTCGCCATGAGAGCGCTACTGTTCGTGGCACTGCTCGCCGGTCCGGCATCCGCCACCGAGCTCTATGTCGTGGCGGCGGGCAACAATGTCGGCACCGCGGGCGACCTGCCGCTGAGATATGCAGAGGCGGATGCCGTGTCGTTTGGCGCGGTGATGCAGCGCCTGGCGGGAGCTCGCGGGCAGGACACAGCCGTCGTGTCGGGCGAGCCGGCAGCCGGACTGCGGCGCGCGATCGTGACCACAAACGCGCGCATCCGAGCCGCTGAGCGAGACAAGCCCGGCAGCTCGGTCCTGGTGGTCTACTACTCGGGCCACGCGGACGCGACCGGACTGCACCTGGCCGGCACCGAGCTGCCGTACGGGGAGCTCAAGGACCTGGTGCGGGGCTCGCCGGCGACCGTGCGACTGCTGATCATCGACGGGTGCCGCTCGGGGACGCTGACCCGGGTGAAGGGTCTGCGCAAGCCCGGCAAGGTCTTCGACATCAACGTGGAGAACCGCCTGGCGGTGGAGGGCGTGGCGATCATCACCTCGAGCACCGCCGGCGAGGACAGTCACGAGTCGGACCGCCTGCGCGGCTCGTACTTCACGCACCACCTGATCAACGCGCTGAAGGGCGCGGCCGACCGAAACGGGGACCGGACCATCACGCTGGACGAGGCCTACGGGTACGCCTACACGCAGACCCTGCGCAGCAGCAGCCGGGCGCGCAAGCTGCAGCATCCGACGTACGACTACGACATCAAGGGCCGCGGATCGCTGGTGCTGACCCGGCTGACGCGCGCGAAAGGGCAGACGGCGCGGCTGGGGATTCGGGAGCCCGGCCTGTACGTGATCTTTGACCAGCGCCAGCGCGACCGGGTGGTGGCCGAGGTGGTGGTCGGCAAAGACGGCGGTGAGTTGGTGTTGCGGCCCGGGGATTACCGCGTGCAGCTGCGCAAGCCGCGAACGTATCGACAGACGGACGTGTCGCTTGCGGCCGGCGGGCGGGCGGATCTGGACGCAGCGCCCCACGAGACGCTCGCCTACGCCCGGCTGCTGCGCAAAGGCGGTGGTGAGCCTCGCGCGGTGCACGGCCTGCAGCTGTTGGCCGCGGCGCGCGGCGAGATCCTGGCGGGCGCCGGCATCACGGGACACGCGCTGCTCGGATACAGCGTCGACTTCGAGTGGCTCACGATGAGCCTGCGCGGCCGTTATGCGCGCGGCTCCTCCATCAGTGAGGCCGGCGAGGTGACGACCATACATGAGGAGATCGGCGTGGGGCTGGTGCTGGAGCGGGTGCTGGACCTCAGCTGGCTCAGCTTCAGCGTCGGGCTGGGCGTCGAAGGGCTGGCGCACATGCAGACGTTTCAAACCGACGGAGAAGCGCCTGATCGCACCGCCTGGGGCGTGGGCTTGTCGCTGCTTGCGGCGGCTGAAGCCGAGCTGGGCGGCGGGCTGTCGCTGCGCATAGAGGGTGGGCCGCGGACCGATCTGTTCGACGCGGTGACCACGACCGGAGGCGCCCCGACCGGACGCGAGCTGGCGTCCCCATTGAGTTGGTGGGTTGCCGCCGGCCTGACCTGGAGGCTGTAGACCATGCGCGCTGCACTGATCACGATGCTCTTTCTCAGCGCCTGCGAGCCTGTCGTCGACACCGGCTATCGCGGCGAGTCCTTGTTCAGCTTCTCGGGGCGCATCGAGACGTTCTCACAGCTGTCGGAGAACCCGGCGCCGTATCGTGTGTCGGTGTTCTGGCTGCCGGACAGCGGCGAGACGGCGCTCAAGCCCGAGCTGCTCGATGAGCAGGCCTCGGTGTCTGTCAGCGTGACGTTTCCGCTGGCGTTCGACATCGACGTCTTCACGCCGCCGGGGCCCGACCTGCTGCTGGATGATGGGCGCGGTTTCGGCCTGGGCCTGATCCTGGCGTATCAGGACCGTGACGGGAACGGGCGATACAGCCCGGGCGAGCTGGTTGGGGGCTCGGAGGAGCGCGGGCTGCTGTACGCGCCGGAGCCGGTGGGGCAGGCCGCGTCGCCGAGCGGTGAGACGCTGGCGGCTGGATTTCACCTGACGCGGCTGCCGTTGAAGTGCCCGGTGGACGCGCGCTTCCGAATCCCCACGACCGACTGCGGGGCTCCCTTGGGTGCGGCATGTAAGTCGGACGCAGACTGCGGCGCCGGCGTGTGCCTGACGGAGATCGGCTTCGAGCCGCTGCCGGGCGGGGCGTGTGCGCTGGTCGACGACTTCGAGCGCGACCTCAACGCGTGCCTGCCTCACGGCGGTGGCGCGCTGGAGCAGGACGGGCAGTTCTATTTTCTGGGGTACTGTGAGAAGGACTCAGACTGCCGCACGGGCGAGGGCTACGTGTGCGATCAGCCGCTGGCGACGTGTCTGCCGGACCGGCCGATCCGGATCGTGTTGGCGCAGGACTTTGCGCCCGCGCTCATGGACTGCTTTTAGCGCCCGACGGACGCGGGACCGCCCGCGTGAACTTGAAGTCCATGACCTTGCGGCCCTCGCGAAAGATCAGGCGAATGAGCAGACCATTAGCGCCGACGCGGCGATAGACGATCCGTTTCACCTTGTCGGTGGCGTGGTCAAAGACGGCCTCGCCCTCGCGGATCTTAGATGACGTGTAGCGCAGCGGCCCGTCAGCCTCGGACTTCCAGGGCTCCAGCTGAGCCGACATGTGGCGGATGCGCAGGATGAGGTGGCGCCCCTCGGGCACGATGGTCTGCAGCTCCACAAACTTTGTGATACCGGCCTCCTGCAGCCGAAACATGCCGACCATGGAGTCGCCGGACGGGACGCCCCAATGCTCGTCGGCGCGACGACCCTCGTCGATATCGACCCAATGCCCCTGCAACCACTTCAGCGACGTGACCTGGGGCTTGGCGTAGCGACCGGCCGAGGCGGGAGGCGCGAGCAGGACCAGCAGCGCCAGCGAGGCCAGAGCGGCCTTCCAATCAATCATGGTTTTGGACGTTCTCCTTGAAGCGGGCGTCGACCGAGGCGACGTAGTCTGCGACCTCTGCGCCGCGACAATACCCGTAGCGGGCGCGGTCGGCGTAGTCTGCGCGCGACAGCAGACGCATAGCCTTTTCGGTATGCCCGGACCAGCGGTTGGGATCGAGCTTGAGGGTGCGCGCCAGGTGCCGGGCGTCGGCGACGTGACCGAACCCGGTGCGGTAGGCCGCGATAGCAAACAACAGCCGCTCCTCGGCGGGCAGCGTGGATTCGAAGCGGTCGCGCAGGCCGGCCAGGATCTTCACCCCGACGTGGACGGCCGTGTCGGGAGAGCCGAGGTCCGCAGACCGGAAGCCCAAACGTTGGGCGACGTGCGGCATGACCATAAGCAGGCCGCGGGCGCCGACCCAGTTCTCCGCGGTCGGGTCAAAGCCGGACTCCACGGCCATCTGGGCGACGATGAGGCGCCAGTCGATGCCGTATTGGGTGCCGTATTTCACCGCCTCGGCGTCAAACGCGGACAGGGCGCCGGGCGGCACGGGGTGGGCGTCAGCGCCTTTGGCGGCGCGGGCTCGGTGGGGTGCGCCAAACGGGTCGAGCGACTGTCGCGCCATGCGACGGCTCTCCTCGGTGACGAAGGCGTCGACGGCCTCTTTGAGCTTTGGCGAGCCTTTTCGCAGCCCATAAGCCAAGCGACGCCCGCGGCCGACGACGAGGGAGCCCTGAACTTTTGAGCGGAAGGCCATCTCGACGGCGACGATGTTGTAGTCGGCCACGGTCAAGTCGGTGGCGCCGGTGGCGACCTGCTCGATCAGCTCTTCGGTGGACAGCGCCTCGTCGGCGGGGACGATCTTGAGGCCGGGCACGCTGCCCTTGAGTGCGGCCAGAGTCTGCCAGTAGGACGATGAGCGGCGGACGGTGATCGTGCGCTGAGCCAGCTGCTCGGGAGAGGTCACAGCTTTGGCGCCGGCGCGCTGAATGAGGAGCTCGTCCACGCTCATGAGCGGCTTTGAGAAGTCGATGAGGGCTGCGCGCTCGTCGGTGATCGTGAGCGTGGCGGCGGCGAGATCGGCGCGACCCTCGCGCACCAGCTGGATCATGTCGCGCTGGCGGCGCGGGACGATGACCTCCAGGTGCACGCCGAGGTGTTTGGCCAGGCGGCGGGCCAGCGCGTGCTGAAAGCCCATGGGGATGCCGCGATAGAAGAAGTAGGAGGTCGCGTTGTTGGGCATGACGACGCGCAGGATGCCGCGCTTGCGGATGGCGTCGAGGTCGCCGGTGTGCGCCTCGTGGCCGGGCATGCCGGCGCCGGTGGCGGCCAGGAAGCGGTTGATCTTGTTCAGCAGCCAGTCGTCACCGGGGCGGACGGCCAGGCTGATGGGCGCGTCTTTGTTGAGGACGAACGCCTCGCGGATGTCGTCGCGGTAGCTGAGATAGGTCTCGACTTCGTCGGAGTCTGAGATGGTCAGCGGGTACTGGCCGGAGCCGACGCGGGCGAGGACGGATTGGGTGTCGAGCTCCTCGGGGACGGCGACGATGTGAGGCGGCTCGCCGAAGGTGTGCTGCACGGCGAGGACGGTCTCCATATAGCTGGATGAGGCGCGCAGCCACAGCTTTCGACCGCCCAGGTGGCGAGCCTTGCTGGGCACTTTGCGGGCGGTTTTGGGGACGACGACGACCTCTCGAACGTGGCGGGTGGGGCTGGAGAAGGCGACGCGCTTGGAGCGGGAGGGCGTGCGGGTCATCTGGGCGGCGATGAGGTCGGCTTTACCGCTGAGCAGTGCATCGATCAGGCCGGCGTAGCGCGGGATACGCACGTACTGCACCTTGGCGCCCAGAGAGCGCGCGAACAGCTCGACCAGCGCCAGCTCGCGGTCGGCGGGTGAGCCGGTGCGGGGCACGGCGCTCACGTCTGCAAAGGGGACCGCGACGCGCAGGGTGCGGACGGGCTCCTTGGCGTGGTCGATGACAGGCGGCGGACGATCGACGGCCATCGGGGCGGACGCGCCCATAGGGCAGCCGCTCAGCACCAGCGCGACGAGCGCGAGAAGCGCGAGGCGGACTTTGGCGAGTTGTGGCATGGCCCTTGAACTAACCCCGAGGCGGCGGTCGGCGCAAGACCCCAAAAGCGAGTCCTGCGCCGTCGCCGGAAGAATGTCGTGCCCGTGATGGGGTGCGATGGACCGCAAAAGTGCCAAAAGGTGGCGGGGATCACGGTCCCCAGAAGCCGTCGGCGCACGGGAGTCACGGATGCCTTGCAGCCCATCATGGGAGCGAACGAGAGACCGAGCTCAGGCGCCGGCGGTGCGTGCCAAAGATGCGCAGCGCAACGAGCGAAGCGCGGCGGCGATGGTGCAGGGGCAGACGTTTGCGCAGGGGGCTGGGACGCTGTCGCCGTGGAAGGGCGGCGCGCCGGTGCGCGAGGAGCAGCCGCTGCGGATGACGAGCCCGGCGGAGCGCGCGGCGCGGGTGCGTCAGCTGGAAGAGGCGACACGACGGGACGGGCGCCGATCGAAGCGAGTCGAGGAGCTCAACAAGAAGCTGCGGAAGGCGGACCGAAAGCTGGAAGAGGCGACGGAGGAGCTGGGCGAGGAGCGCACGAAGCTGGAGGGCAAGTCGGCCAAAGAGACGCGCAAGGCGGACCACAAGCGCGCCAAGATCCGGCGCGACTACGCCAAAAAGCGGGGCGAGGCGCAGCGAAAAGGTGATCGCAAGAAGCTCGCAAGATACGCCCAGGAAGAGGCCGAGAAGCTGGCGAAGGTGGACCGAAAGCTGGCTGAGAAGCTGGCGGACCATCGCAGGGATCTGCAGGACGAGCAGCGCGACGTGGCCAAGCGGCAGCGAGAGCGCCAAGCGATCGTGGATGAGCGGGATGCGCTGGTGAAGGCGCGCGGCGGCCCGTCACCGGAAGTGAGGGCGCTGCAGGCGACACTGGACTCCAGTCGGCTGTATGTGCCCGCCGATAAGGCCGCGCCGACAGATCCGGCGCAATATCGGCTGTATCTGGCAGACGCGCTGGGTGTGAAGCCGGCGGCGATCAGCGCGGACTTCGCCAGGTTTGCGCGCGGGCTGGAAGACAAGGCCGCGGGTGACGCCACCAGGGGACTGCGCGTGTTGCTGCCTGACGGCGCGATCAACTCCCGGGACGACGCCAGGGCGTACTTTGATGACATTCAAGCAGGCATAGGCACGCTGCAGCGCGGCGCTGCGGAGCGGGCGGCGCATCGGGCGCGCTGGGAAGAGACTAACGAGCAGCCGTGGGCGCTGGAGCAGGAGCCGGGCCTCATGGCGTCGCTGAAGGATTATTCGGCGCGCGGCGGCACCTTCGACCGGGACTCGCCGTTGGCGCGGCATTTTGCGACCAGGGCGGAGAACAACATCAAGGGCGAGGTGTCGGACACGGTGTATCGGCAGTATGCGACCAGCCTCAATGGGCTGAGCCCGGACCGTTATGGCGACGAACAGCGCCTGGAGGATGTGTTTGAGCACGCTCAATATGCGTCGTACTTGGGGCACAAGGCGGTCAAAACCGCCGACAAAGAGGCGCGGGCGCGGGTCCACGAGTTTCTAGCCAACCACAAGGCGGGCGTGGACGCGTATTTGACAATGCGCAGCGTGTGGGACTCATTTAAGTAGCGCCGTGACGTGTATAGTGGCCACAGGTCATGGCCGCTATCGACGAAAAACAGTGGGTGGAGGCGTCCTGCGAGGACGTGTGGGCGGTCTGCACCGAGTTCGAAGGCTGGTCGTTCTGGGCCGGCGTGGGCGCGGTAGAGATCGAGACGCCCGGCGAGGGTGGCCCAAACACTGTCGGCACGGTCGCGACGGTGCAGGCTCCCGGATTGACGCTGCGATTTCGAGTCACCGCGCTGGAGCGGCCCAACCTGCTTTGTTACACGCTGCTCAGCCGCGGCCCCTTCCGTGGGCACACCGGCAGGATCGTCTTTGAGGCGCGACCACATGGGACTGTGGTGCGGTGGCATGTCGACTTTTCTCCGAGGGTACCCGGAACGCGGCGTGCGGTGGCTTTTGCGACGGGGCTGGCCCTGAGATTTGTGCTGGAGCGCCTGGAGAATCGCCTGGCGCCGTTGGAGAAGCACCGCTCCCACTGTCCTTATAGCGACGCGCCCGACGGGAAGGGGCCGACGTTGCGGTTACGGGGTCGGGCGGCGCTTCGACGGGCGTTGTTGCAGGCGAAGATGAATTAGACCGGGTTTGGGGGGCGCTTTGAAGACAAGCTGGACAGTCCTTTTGGCGTGTAGTGTGGCGGCCGCGGCTGTAGTCGGAGGCTGTTCGGATGGCGCGCCCGCAGGGCCGTCGAACTCGACGGTGGAGACGCATGCGAGCGACTCTACGCATGGGGTTCCGGAGACGGCCGTCCCGACGGGCAACGACGCGGACGACGACGACCTCTATCCGGCCGACATGGGGGACGCGTGCACCGAAAACGCCGAGTGTCAGAGCGGCTATTGCGTGCATGGCAAGAACGGCGATCAGTGCAGCACGACGTGTATCGACAACTGCCCCACCGGGTGGACGTGCAAGCAGTTTGCGCCGCAGGACAGCGACATCTTCTTTGTGTGCGTGCCGATGCACGTGACGGTCTGCCGGCCGTGCGAGGACTCTGCGGTGTGCGCGGAGGGCGGCTATCAGGACAAGGCCTTTTGCTATAAGTCGGGTGATAACGGCAACTTCTGTGCGACGCCGTGCAGCGGTGGGGTGCCGTGCCCGGATGGATACGACTGCGCGGACGTCGAGGGGCCGGGCGGGACGACGGCGGCGTGTGTGCCGACATCGGGCCAGTGTGAGTGCGATGAGGTGGCGCAGGCGCAGGGACTCTCGACCACGTGCTCGGTGACCAACGAGATCGGGGTGTGCACGGGCGAGCGTGCGTGCGGCGCGGCGGGGTTGAGTGCGTGCAATGCGGGCACGCCGGCGCCGGAAGAGTGCAACGGCATCGACGACAACTGTGATGGCGTGACAGACGAGGGCGCCAAAGACTGTGACGGCGATGGCCTGGCGGACTGTGTCGATCCGGATATGGACGGCGACGGCGTGTTGGAGGACGGTGACGGAAACGGCGAGCCGGGGAGCCATCCGTGCAAGCCGGGGCAGGTGGACGGGTGCGATGACAACTGCGCCGGCTGCTGGCCTAACCCGGGACAGGCGGACGCCAACGGGGACGGGACCGGCGACGCGTGCGAGATCGACGCGGACAAGGACGGCTTTACGCCCGGCGCGGGCGACTGCGACGACAACAACGCGCTTGTGAATCCCGCGGCGCCCGAGAAGTGCAACGGCGTGGACGACGACTGTGACGACGTGGTGGACAACGAGGACGCGGCGGGCTGCAAGACCTGGTACATGGACGCGGACGCGGACGGCTTTGGAGTGGAGACGGACTTTCAGTGCCTTTGCGGCGCGGTCGGGGACTACTCAGCCAAGGTGACGGGCGACTGCAACGACGAGCTGAACACGGTGTATCCGGGCGCGCTGGAGGTGTGCGACGGCAACGACAACGACTGTGACGGCATCGTGGATCCGGCGGGCGCGCCGGGGTGCATTCCGTACTACTTTGACGGCGACTCGGACGAGTACGGCTTCTCGCCAAGCTGGAAGTGCGCGTGTGGGCCGGATGGCACGTTCAGCGCGCCTGAGCCGGGGGACTGCGACGACGACAACGCGTCGATCCACCCCAACGCGCTGGAGCTGTGTGACAGCCTGGACAACGACTGCAATGGCGAGACGGACGAGGCGGCCGTGGCCCCGTGCACGTCGGATTGCGGGGCGGGGACGCAGCCGTGCGTGGACGGCCAGCCGGGCGAGTGCGATGCGCCGAAGCTGAAGACTTGCCTGAACGGGGACAAGGACTGCGCTGAGTTCACGACGTGTGGCGAGTGCCCGCCCCCAAAAGCGGAGGTCTGCAACGACAAGGACGACAACTGCAACGGCGTGGTCGACGAAGACGTAAAGAACGCGTGCGGCGCGTGTGGGCCGGTGCCCGCCGAGGTGTGTGACGGCAAGGACAACAACTGTGATGGCCAGGTCGATGAGGGCGTCAAGACAACGTTCTTCATGGACGGCGACGGTGACAAATACGGCGACCCGGGCAATACGGTGGACGCGTGCGAGGCGCCGGGAACGATGGTGGCACAGGGCGGCGACTGCAACGATGAGGTGCCGTCGATTCACGAGGGCGCCGACGAGATCTGCAACGGCATCGACGAGAACTGCGACGGCAAGATCGATGAGCCCTGGCCCAAGGTCGGGACCGCTTGTGACGGCGACGACCCGGATGAGTGCACCGATGGTGTCTGGACGTGTCTGGCGGCGGGCACCGACGTGCACTGTGTGGATCCCGACGACCCGCTGATCGAGACGTGCAACGGCGCCGACGACAACTGCGACGGCGTGGTGGATCCGGAGAACTCCGCCGGCTGCGAGACCTGGTACCAGGATGGCGACAAAGACGGCTTCGGCGGGACGGCGAGCAAGTGCCTGTGCGGGGCGGCCGACGACTTCAGCACGCTTGTGGGCGGCGACTGCAACGACGGGGACAAGGCGATCAATGAGGACGCTGCCGAGGTCTGCAACGGCAAGGACGACAACTGCAACGGTAAGATCGATGACGAGGACGCGATCGGATGCCAGCTCTACTTCGAGGACGCCGACTCCGACGGCTATGGGACGACCCAGACGAAGTGCCTGTGTGCGCCGGGCCCGGTCTACAAGGCCCTGAAGAGCCTGGACTGCAACGATCAGAACAAGAACATCAACCCGGACGCCACCGAGGCGTGCGGCGGCGGCGACGAAAACTGCGACGACGTGGTCGACGGCCCCAACTCACAGGGTTGCACACCGCACTACGTCGACGGTGACAACGACAACTACGGGGGCCCTCAGTCGGCTTGTCTGTGTGCTCCCAGCGGCCAGTACAAGACCACCAATTCGGGCGACTGCAACGACAGCGTGTGGGCGATCAACCCGCAGGCCAGCGAGCAGTGCAACAACCAGGATGACAACTGCAACTTCCAGGTCGACGAGGGCAACCCGGGCGGCGGCGGTGCGTGCTCGGTGCCGGGGGAGACGGGCGTGTGTGCGCAGGGCCAATTGCAATGTCAGGGCGGCAACCTCAATTGCCAGAAGACGCAGTTCGGCTCGTCGGAGACCTGCAATGGCAAAGATGACAACTGCGACGGCCAGGTCGACGGCATGACGCAGGGCTGCTCCAACTCGTGCGGCTCGGGCACCAAGACCTGCAACTTCGGGTCGTGGGGCAACTGCAGCGCCCCCACGCCACAGTGCACGTCGGGTTCGTGCTGCGACGGATGCAACTACCGCCCCAGCAGCTACAAGTGCAGCTCGTCGCCGTACTCTACGACCAAGGCCTGCCAGTCCAACAGCTGTGGCACGAACGTGCTGGAGACCAAGAAATACAAGTACTGCACCGGCAGCAGCAGCAGCTGTGGCACCGGCAACCTCAAGTCGAGCACGACCACCTACGACGACTGCAAGTCCTCTGAGCGCTGCGTCACCAGCGGCAGCAACGCCTACTGCTCCAGCTGCTCCAAGGGCTGCAAGAACAACGCGTGCATCAAGTCCATCTGCGGCAACGGCACGTGCGAGTCGGACGAGTCGCCCAAGAACTGCACGAGCGACTGCGGCCCGGTGCACCAGGCCCTGACCCCCGCGCTGTACTACAAGAACGACGTGGACGACGACAAGCTCAGCTGCTCCTCGGGGCTCAGCACCTGGTGGCACTATGGCAGCGCCGGCGCCAACAAGCTGCCGTCTTGGGTGTGGGTCTCCAACTGCGGCCTGCCGTCCGCGTCCAACCCGACCAGCTACGCGGGCTACAACGCGCGCTGGAAGTTCACGGTCAAGAAGGCCGGGTCGTACCTGATCGACACCTGGATCCCCAGTTCGAACGCGGCGTGCGGCTTCTCGTCCAGCAAGTTCAGCTCCAGCGTGCGCTACAACCTCAAAGGCCCCGGTGTGGCCAAGTCCGTGAACAAGAGTCAGAAGAGCCTGGGCTCCGTGCTGACGCTGTGGTCCTCGGTGACGCTGCAACCCGGCGACTACACCGTGTACCTGTACGACAGCGCGCCCGAGGGCTGCGCCTGCAACAGCACGTGCAGCGGCGTCTCCCACCGCGTGTTCGCGGACGGCGCGGGCGTCACCTACAAGTAGCGCCTGGAGTCCCAAACACCGCATCTACCTCGTCGTTTGGGGTGGGACCTGCCAAACACCG
>CAZJHX010000004.1:174529-178771 GCA_964545715.1 uncultured Myxococcales bacterium | reverse complement strand
CTAGGCCCGTGAGCACGCCGCCGATCAGGAGCTTGCCGTCGGCGGAGTCGAGCTGCTCAAAGGCGTCGCGCTGGGACAGCGTGTGGGCCAGACCCGCGTCGTCGCTCTCTAGCGCGGCCGCCCGGTCGGCTCCGCCAACCGCCAGCAGCGCCGCACCCGTTGCGGCAGCGGCGATGCCGGGGCCAACGACGGACCAGTGGATGTACCCGGACGACGGGGGCTCGCTCTTGATGACCACCGGCGGCGCGGACGGTATGCGGGCCAGCTCCAGGGTCTCGCCCGCCTCCAGGGTGATGGTGCGACTCTGCTTGGCCTCGCCTCGGTAGCGGTACGAGATGGTGTGCGTGCCGGCCTCCAGCCGCAGCCGGGTCAGCTTGGCCAGGTCGGTCGTCAGCGGCATGCCGTACACCGCGAGTGACTCGAGCCCGGGCTCCCAGGAGAGTGAGGGCAGATCAGCCAACGCCGGCGACGGGGCCAGCGGGGCTCGCCTGCCCCGATCCAGCGAGCGCAGCAGGCAGACGGCGCGGCCCGAGCCCGGCCCGTACCAGCACATGACGTGAGGCCCTGCCGGCAGCACCAGGTCCTTGGAGCGATCGGTGATCCGCTTCCTGTCGACCTGCAGCGCCACGTCGTCCCTCAAGCCGTTCAGCTGTACGACCGCCTTGTCCAGCAGGGGCTTGATCTCGCCTGCTTTGAAGCGCGCAAGCTCGGCGACCTTTGGGGTGACGCCGGGAAACGCCTGGGCCTTCAGGAACGTGCCATAAGCAGCGGACAGCTCGCCCATGCGCTCCTGGACGGCGCCGATGTTGTACACAAACAGGGCCTTGGGCTCGAGCCTGTGGGCCCGCCTCAAGAGGCGCAGCGCGGCCGCGAAATCCCCGGCCACATAGGCCTCTCGGGACATGACATACGCCTCGTCCGCCGTGGTCTGAGCCTGCGCGACGTCCGCCGTGGACAGCGCCGCCAGGATCAGGCTGATCGCCGTGACCGCCTTCATGGTCCCAGCGGCGCCAGGCGCCGGCCAAAGATGCCCGCGCCGTCGCCGTCCCCGACCTCCGACTGCCAGCCGAGCAGAAAGCCGCCCTCAGTCGCTGTGAGGAACGGGACGGTCTGGTCGCCGGCGCCGAAGCGGTTGCCCTGTGCACGGAGATCGGCTGCCTCCAGACCGGCATAGAACACGCGATACTGCACCGCGAGCCCGCTGCCGTCGGCGCTGACGTCGTCGGTCGTCCATGCGAACACGGCCGCGCCCGAGGGCAGGTACGCGACCGAAGGCGTAGTCTGTTTTCCCGGCGCGTCGCCCGTGGGGTCAAAGTCCGCGCTGAGCCCTCCGAGCGTCTCCATATCCAGCCGCCGGCACTCGACCCCGTCGGCGGTGATGTCCTCCCAACAGACCATGGCCTCCGACGCGTCGGCGGAGACAGCCACCGACGGTGCGCCCTGAGCGCCGTCGGAGTCGGAGTTTGCGATGGCCTGGTCCCCGGTGATGTCGCCGGCGAGAGGGACCACCCGGATCGCGATATCGGACGCGCCGTCCAAGCCCGGCGTCTGCCAGGCCGCCAGGTAGGCGGAGGCCCCGATGGCTGTCAGGGCCGGCCTGTCCTGCGCGCCGTCGGTGACCTGGGCGATACTGATCTCGCCGCCCGCGGGCAGGCCCAGCGCATCGATGCGCCGCCCAAGGATGTCGGCCCCGCCGGCCATGGCGCCGCTCCAAACGACCAGGGCAGCCCCATCCGCGACCGCGGCCGCCAGCCGGCGCTGAATATCGTCCTCGATCACGTTCAGTTGAGCCGCGGCGCCCACCGGCTCGCCCAGCGCGGTGAACAGCCGGCCGTAGATGCCGCTGGCAGAGGCGTCTTTGTCCTCCCAGGCCACCACGAAGTGGTCACCGCCGGCGCCGATCGTGGGCGCGCTCTGGGACGCTGTGAACGTGACGCTGACCGGCAGGTCGTCGGTGGCGACGCCCGCCGCCCCGAAGCGGCGCACGCGCACACGGTTTGTGGCCAGCAGCGTGTCCTCGGAGGTGTACGCGAGCAGGGTGACCTCACCCGTCGTGGCTGCTGTGGGTTGGTTCTGATCGCCCGCCGTCGTGCTGTTGAGGCGACGCTGCATCCCGGTCGGATCCGGCGTGGTGTCGGACAGGAAACGGCGGGTCATGACGGTGCCCTCGGCGTCCAGCCAGGTCAGCGCGAACGCGCCGTCGCCGAGTACGATGATCGACGGCTGCACTTGATCGCCCAAGGTATTCATCGCCGCACCGATGGGCTCCGACGTCGGCTCAGTGGTGGCGTTGAAGCGCTGGAATCGCACGTCCGTCCCCGCCGTATCGCCCAGCGCGACGTCCCACGTGACCATGACCCCGCCACTGGGGCGGCGCACGGCCTCGCCCAGCCGCTGGTTGCCGGCGGTCGGATCGCCGACCTTGAAGACGGGCAGCGCCGTGGTGCCGTCTTCCTCAACCCGGCGACCGGCCACGGACAGCGCACCCGCTTTGTTGGCCTGCCATACCACGACAGTGCGCCCCGCCGTCAGCGGCACCACGCGCACTGTCTCGATGACCGTGTCATCCGCTAGATCGACAACCTCAGAGGGCTCCGACGGGGCGCTCCCATCGCTATTGAAACGCTGTACGTAAACCTCGGTGGCGGTCGGGCCGACCCAGGCCAGCAGAAACTGATCCGGGTTATCGGGATCCGCGCGCGCGTCAAACCTGTCGGACGCAAACATCTGAGACTTGGCGACCAGCTCGACGGAGGGCTGAGGGGTGAGCGCCTCGCTCAGGGGCGACAGGCGAATAGGTTGGTTGTGCGGACCCAGGTTCTTTAGAACCGAGCAGCCGCAGCCCGCCGAGCAGGGCGTTCCGCCCACATGCCAGCTATGCAGGTTGACCGAGCCCGAGGTCAGCCGGACGGGGACCACGTGCACGTTGTTGACGGAGACCTTGCCGGCGGACGTGTTGCTGGAGCCGCAGAACTGGCCGGTGAGCACCGGGCCTTGCTCCAACCCGCCGTCGAGATCGAAGCGGCGCGTGTGAACCCGGTTGTCGATAATGCACGAGCCGGCGCCGGGATAGTTGCACGCGACGCCGTAGGGCGTGTGAAAGCCCAGGGCCAGGAAGTCCGAGTCACTTGCCGCGAGTCGACTGCGGCTGTTGACCGGCCCCTTGGTCTGAAGGCCAAGCGCCGGGCCGCCGAAGATCGGCTCAGCGACCGGGCTGCCGTTGCCGTCGACCAGGCGCAGCCAGCGGTCGTTGCCGCCCACCAGAGACCACTGCACCACGTAGCGACCCTTGCCCAGCGACGCCATCTCCGGGATGAACATGGCCTGCCCGGGGGCGCTGAGCGGGGCCTCCACGCAGATGTTGTCGCCACCCTGGCAGGCGCCGTCCGCGCACGTGCTGTCCACCGTGCAGGGATCGTCGTCGTCGCACGGCGCGTCCACCGGGCACTCCGAATCGCCGGTATCGGTCGTGTCCCCGGTATCGCCGGTGTCCCCGGTGTCCCCGGTGTCGCCGGTATCGCCGGTATCGCCGGTGTCGCCGGTATCGCCGGTGTCGCCGGTGTCGCCCGTGTCGCCGGTATCCCCCGTGTCGCCCGTGTCGCCCGCGTCTGCAGGCTCCGGCCAGTCGGCCGCGTCCGGCGCGTCCGGGACGTCAGTGACGTCAACCGTGTCAGCCAGATCCTCGATCTCCGCGACGTCGGGCGCATCCGGCGGCTCCGGCACGTCGGGCACGTCGGGCACGTCGGGCACGTCCGGGGGGGCCTCGACGTCGGCCGCCACATCGTCGACCGTGGGAACGTCCGCGACCGCGTCGACCGCGCCGACGTCGGCGGGTGACTGCGCAACGATCTTAGCCGTCCCGCCTGCCGCACACCCCGCCAGCACCTCGTCCGACGACGCATGCGCCACGGCCACCGGCACGCAGATCTGCGCCTCCGTATGGCACACGTGCCCGTCCGCGCATGGGCGGCTGGGCGCGCAGGTGAAACACGGCTTCTCAGTGGCGCAGCCGCCGAGACACATCGCCGCGAGCAGGGCGACAAAGCTGGGTCGCATATATAGAGGTCTACTCCAATCCCTGAGACGCAGCAATTGTTGCGGGACAACCAGACACCATCCACAAGGGGAGATCTGACCTCACTGGGGACAGCGCCCCCCGCCGATATGGGGCAAAACCCGGGTCAAACCAGTCACATTTTGTGGCCCGATAATTGCTTCGGGTATGTCTCATGGCCACATACG
>CAZJHX010000004.1:0-174519 GCA_964545715.1 uncultured Myxococcales bacterium | reverse complement strand
CCCGGCCCATTTTGGGGCCGTATTCTGGCTGCGTGTTGGGCTCTGGGCCACAACCGCCCCCTAAAACACGACCCCGACCCCCAAAAGCGGTGCACCGACCGTGGATGACCTGGGCCAATCCAACCCCCTGAAAGGATTAGGCTATACCGCTGGCGCTCTGTCGCTGAGTCCACGGTCGGTGCAGAAGAAGGACGAGAAGACCCCCCCCAAGAAGTCGGACAAGGACAAGGGTCCCAAGTTCGACATGTGGAAGCTGACGCCCGAGGTGCAGGCGCTGCTGATCGAGCTGAGAAAGGCGGACAAGAAGCGCACTGAGGCGATCCTCACCGAGCTCGTCTCCAAAAAGCACAACGTACCCAAAGCCACGGTCAAAGCGGTCATCGAGGCAAACAAGAAGTGGTACTCGACCACGTGGGGCGCGATTAAGAGCGGCAGCTGGCACACGGTCGGCACCGACGACAAGGGCAACATCACTCACGTCTTCAAGCTGGACGATAAGGGGCTGGGCTGGGAGAACGCCGACCACAAGGTGGACATCGGCATCAAAGACGGCGTCGACGCCAAGTACACCAACAAAGACAAAAACTACAGTATCGGCGCCGGCTACAAGAAGGACCGCGGCACCGTGGACGTCACGCACGGCACCAAGAAAGACGGCCTTCACGAGTACCACGCCGAGGGCGGACCGGACGGCGGCGGCGCGGGCTACAAGCACACCAAGGGCGACGTCTCACACCACGGCACAGCCGACTACACAACCAAGGGCGGCACCCACAGCGTGGGCGGCGTCTACGAGCACAAAGACGGCAAGGATCGCGAGAAGGTCAGCGTCACCGGCCACGGCGGGACCAAAGACGGCGCCAACGTGGGCGTCGAGGTCGACCGCAAGGGATACTCGGTCAAGGTCGCCGCGGACGGCAGCCGGACCGAGACGGAGAAGCTGGACACCGACACGGCCGGCGCCAACGTCACGTACACGCACAAGAAGGACAAGAAGAAAGGCGAGAAGCCCAAGCCGGGCGACACCGTCACCGTCAACGTCAAAGCGCGCGTCAAAAACACCGACAACAACGAGACCGGCGCCGGCGCCACCACCGTCACGACGGGCGGCAGCGTCAAGGCCGGCAACACCACCGCCTCTACCAGCTACGAGAACAGCCGCGGCAGCGACGACAAGGGCAACGGCTTTGCTGTCGACGACATCAAAGCCAACTTCGGCCAGAAGTTTGTCCTGGATCCAAAGCTGGCGTCGTCCTTCAGCCTGGGCCTGGGCGGGCACCTGCGCTTCTCGGACAAGGCCGGCGAGGACGACATCTACACCGGCACGCTGACCGGCGTATGGACCCGTGGCAAAAAGGACGACAAGCGGGAGTTCAACTTCAAGCTGCACGGCGGGCAGACGAGCCTCGCCAGCATGGGCTCGCTGGCGTACACAAACCCGGCGATGTTCAAGTCGCCCGACAAGGGCTACGGCAACTTCGGCCATCTGGGCCTCGGCTACGGCCACGGGCAGCACAAGCTCAAGCTGGACGCCACGCTGGGCGCCACCGACAACACCACGATCGCGGGCGGGCACCTCGGCTACGCCTACGGCAAAAAGCACTCTGTCGACCTGTACGCCAGCATGGCCAAGCAGGACGCCGACGTGGGCTCCCTGTTCCGCCTGAACAGCAGCATCGCGCTGGGCAAGAAGCTGAAGCTGACCCCCGGCGGCAGCCTGATCCTCAAGCCGACCGACGAGGGCTACACCGAGCTGTGGGCCGCGCACACCGGCCTGGGCATCAACCTCAAGAAGGGCATGGATCTCACGTTCAAGATGGGCGTGGCGGGCGACGGCCAGCAGATCTACTACGTGCCCGAGGCCATGTACGACTGGAAAGACAAGTTCAGCGTCGGCGCCATGGCCAACATCGGCTCCAAGGGCGACTACGGCCTGGGCGCCAAGCTCAAGATCCCCAAGGCTGACCTGACCGTCTTCGGCGGCTACGGCACCACCGATATGCTGACCAAGCCCTACCTGGGCAACGGCGGAATGTCCGTGCCGGCGATGGACGACAAGTGGCTGGGCGCAGGCTCACCGCGCGCCGGCGGCATGATCGGCGTCAGCTGGAACGCCCTGCCGACCATCAACAAGGTCGTCGACTTCTTCAAGAAATAGAAAAGGAGCCCTCATGGGACTGACCTCCGCGAATGTCGCGCCGGTTCACGAGACCGGTGCGGGCCAGACAGATCAGGCGCCGCGCAGCTGGCGCAGTGAGCTCCAGTGTGCGACGGCGGGGCTTGGATACGCCGAGGCGAGCGCCATGCTCAGCCCCAACGCCAAAGGCGGCGACCAGGCCAAGGGCGGCGGTGCGGAGGGCACGCTGAGAGCGATCAACGGGCACCTGAACCCGGTCCGTCGTGTGCTGGGTGCACTACAGAGCGCCAGCGACGCCAACCCGCGGCTGGACGGCTTATCTCCTCGACTGCGACAGCTGTCGACGACGCTGAACGCCGCCCGTTATGCCGAGCGCCTGCCGTCAGTGCTGCGCGCGGTCCAGGCGGCGCCGCGAGTGACCCAGACGTTCAACGCACTGCAGGCCAATCCGACGCGCGCAAATCAGCGAGCAGCCGCGTATGCGATCGGCGACTTCATGTCGAACCTCGGTCATGTGTTGGAGCTGCTGCCCAACCCGGTCGGCCAGTGGGCGACGTTCTTCACAAACGCGAACGGCGACTTCTTCTGGGGCATCGTCCAGCAGATCGACGCCAACCCGGACCGCTGGCGCCGCATGGGCCTGAGCGGAGCGCCGGGCAGCAACCAGACCAATCCGGGCAACTGCCGCGGCGTGCAGCCCGCCGGTACCCAGTGCGTAGACGGCACCTGGCAGCCGTAGCTTAACGAAACTTTACGTTCGCGAAACCCAATCGAAATGAGCGCTTCCTAATGTTGCTGTGTCATCAACAAGGAGAGCGAAATGTCGGGTTTCTTCATCGGTTTCTTCACAGCAGTCGTCACAATCGGATTGGTCGCGCGCTTCAAGTTTCGGCGGTGGCGCCGTGGTGGACCAGGGCGGGGTATCGATCGCGTCCTGAGTGAGCTGGACGCCACGCCCGAGCAGCGCACCGAGATCAAAGAGGCGTTTGCTCAGCTCCGTGCCACCGGCTGGAGCATGAAGGACGAGTGGCGGGCCGCCCGCGGCGACCTCGTTGAGGCGCTGCGCGACGAAAGCACGGACGCCGAGACGGTCATCGCACGTCGCGAGCCCGCCCTGCGGCGCTTTGAGACCGCCTTTCGAGAGGCGTTCGAGCGTATCCATGCCGCCCTGAATGCCAATCAGCGCATGCAGTTGGCCACTATCGTGGAGATCGGACCTCGCCGCCGCGGCCGACGGTGCTGATCGATGCCTGTGGGAGCGCGCCCCTAACACCACAAAACGATTGCCTTTTGTCGGGTCGTTTACTATACGCGCCCCATGTTTCGGATCACGCAGCGTTTTCTTCCCTTTCTGACCCTGGCCGCTCTGGCGTGCATGCCGCGCTTTGCTCAGGCCCAGGTCTGCCCCCTCCAGTCGTTGATCAGCGACGGCGAGATCTGCTGGGGCGACGGCGGCTTTGACAACCCTCAGAACGTGGTGTCGGGAACCTATGCACCGACGCAGGCCTTTGTGCCCGGCAGCGAGATCTGCATCCAGCTGGACGTCGTGGCCGAGATCGAAAACGGCGGCTGGGACCGCGTGTTTCTGCGGTGGGACGACGGACAGGGCAGCCCGGCTGACGTGTGCCTGGTGGGAGACTCCCCGGGCAACTGCGTGGACAAGACCGAGTACGGCTGCGTGCAGTACCCGACCCAGGTCTGGGACATCAGCGACCAGTACTGCTTTCAGCCGAAGCCCGGCGCCACACAGCTGACAATCTCGGTGTGGGTCGCGCCCGCCGACCTGGAGTTCCAATGCGGTGACTGCCCGCCCGGCGGCAATCCGCATATCGAGGTGACGAACCTGACGGTCACCGGCTGCAACGGCTTCCCGGTAGAGGGCAAGTGCGGCAACGCGGTGCTGGAGGCCGGCGAGTCCTGTGACGACGGCAACACCATCGGCGAGGACGGCTGCGATCAGGACTGCGCCATCGAGGACGGCGGCATCTGCAACGACGCGGGCACCGAGTGTCAGGCGGCGGACAGCTGCAACGCGGTGACGCCCGGCAACCTCAACGTGAGCTACTGCTACGCCACGGGCGACGACCCCGCCGCCACGCCGCTGGTGTGGAGCTGGAAGGTGGACAGCGACGGCAGCCCGCTGCTGCTGCACTGGGACATCGACGGCGGCGTCGAGCTGACGGGACCTGTCGCCACGCCTGAGAAGCCGATCGCCGGACCGTACGACGTGCTGGTGCTGGAGTGGTTCGACGACAAGGGCAAGGGCGACCTCCTCATCCTGAACCACGGCGGGGTAGCGCAGTTTGTGTTTTTCCACGCGTGGAGCAAGGCCAGCGTCGCTATCGACCCGACGCCCGGCGCCAAGAAGATCACGGCGCGGCTGTCGGTCTTCTCGGACCCGGCGACCAGCTGTCAGAAGCCGCCGGCGGGCGTGAACATCAAGCCGGTGCGCGCCAACGTGCTTCAGCTGAGCAGCTGCGATACCAAGGTCACGTCGTACGACGACTTTGCGTCATTCGAGGCGGCGGCCGGGCCCTGGGTCACGGTGGTGGATTTCAACGACCTGGCGGACGGGACCGAGGGCCCGATCACGGGCGACGGGTTCAGCATCGACGCCGACTCTGCGCAGCCCGACGTGGTGCTGACGGTCAGCGACTCGCCGTACTGGACGACGGAGGCCATCGGTGACGGCACCCCCGCGCTGGAGCCGCAGCTGAACCTGAACTACGAGACCAACAGCCGGCTGCGGGTCGACTTTGTGCCGAAGCCGGCCAAGGCCATCGCCATGTCGTTTGTCGACGCGGGCGACGGCGGCGGCATCCTGCGCCTGGAGGGGTGGCGTGACGGCAAGCTGGTGAAGGTGATCAACGACATGGGCGTGTCGGGTCCCGACAACAACTTCGTCTCCTGGAAAGGCTACGTCTTTGACCAGCCGGTGGATGCGGTCACGTTCCATGTGATCGAGGTCGACGACTTCTTCAACATCGACAACCTCGTCGTGGTGGCCCAGGCCGACAGCGACGAGGACGGCACGCCGGATCCGTTTGACTGCGAGCCGGACAACCCGGCGGCGGCGGGCGGCTTTGTCGAGATCTGTGACGACGGCATCGACAACGACTGCGACGACCTGGTGGACGGCGACGATCCGGAGTGCAACGGTCAGGGCTCGGTGGCGTGCGCGACGTACGCGGAGGCCGATCCGGCCGACGGCGGCGCAGGCTGGATCGTGACGGGCGACCCGGTCTGGCAGCTGGATGAAGGGCCGGGCGTCTGGAAGGTGGTCAGCACGGGCTCGCAGCAGTCGTCCACGCTGGAGACCAAGGCGCTGGCGATCCCCGCGGACGCGTGCGACGCAGCGTTTGACCTGGAGGTGGTCTTCACGGGCTCGACCGGCGCGGCGTCGGACCCGGTGATCGTGGAGATGTCGGTCAACGGCGGCCCGTATGACGAGATCGACTCGGTGGCGGGCAACCTGGGGCCGCGCCTGTACGACATCAGCGGCTCGGCGGCGCCCGGCGACACGGTCTCGCTGCGGTTCACGTACGCGTCCACCGGCTTCGGCAGCCCCGACGCGGCGGTGTCCAAGATCCGCATCTTCTCGGACGAGGACGCGGACGGCGACCAGGGGTGCGACGCGTGCGACTGTGCACCGGCGGTGGCGGCCTTTGGCTTTGACTGCGACCTGGACGACGACGGCTGGTGCGCGGTGGCGGCGGCCCAGCTCAACAGCGACCCGGCGGTGGCCGGCTGCCCCGAGGACACCGGTGCAGGCGCGTCGGGCTCGGGCACGGACTGCCACGACAACTCGGCGACCGCCAACCCCGGCAACAACACGGAGTCCCCGTTCTGCTCGGACGGCCTGGACAATGACTGCGACGGTCTGGTCGATCTGGACGACCCCGACTGCGCCGCGACGGTGTGCAGCGACAAAGACGGCGACGGCTACGGCAAGGGCAACAGCTGCATCGCCGGTGACTGCGACGACACCGCGCCCACGTGCACGACGGACTGCAGCGACAGCGACGGTGACGGCATCGCGGACTGCAAAGACAGCTGCATCGATCTGGACGGCGACGGCTACGGCGTGGGCAGCGGCTGCACGGGCTCGGACTGCGACGACACGATCCCGTCCTGCAACACGGACTGCACCACCGACATCAACGCCAACGGCGTGCCGGACTGCGCGGAGGACTGAGCGGACGGCGACGGCGACGGCTACGGCGTGGGCAGCGGGTGCACGGGCGAGGACTGCGACGACACGTCACCGCAGTGCACCACCGACTGCTCGGACACCGACGGCGACCAGGTGCTGGACTGCAAGGACAACTGCATCGACGTGGACGGCGACGGCTTCGGCGTCGGACCGGGCTGCACGGGCAACGACTGCGATGACACCAAGAAAGAGTGCACGACGGACTGCTCGGACAACAACGGCAACGGCCAGCCCGACTGCGCTGAGGAGTGCATCGATCTGGACGGCGACGGCTATGGTGAGGGCGCGCTGTGTGACGGTCCCGACTGCGACGACGAAGAGAAGGAGTGCAACGTGGATTGCACGGACACCGACGGCGACGGCGAGCCCGACTGCTCGGACAAGGACGACGACGGCGACGGCGTGCCGGACGACGAGGAGAAGGAGAAGGGCACGGACCCCAATGACTCCGACTCGGACGATGACGGGCTGCCGGACGGCGAGGAGATCAACAACCTGGGCACGGACCCGACGGACCCGGACTCGGACGATGACGGCCTGCTCGACGGCCCCGAGGTCACCCAGCATGGAACCAACCCGCTGGACCCGGACCACGACGATGACGGGCTGCTCGACGGCGAGGAGGTCAACATCCATAAGACCAACCCGCTGGATCCGGATACGGACGACGGCGGCGTGTTGGATGGGGACGAGGTGCGGTATGGCCAGGACCCTGTCGCCTCGCCCGAGGACGACTGGAACTTTGCGGAGATCAAGGGCAACGGCTTTGCCTGCTCGTCGGCGCCCGGATCATCGAGTGGGTCCGGAACGGCCGCCGCTTTGCTGCTGTTGCTGCTGGCCGGGCTGAGCCGGCGCCGCTCAATCCTGGTGTTGGGTGTGCTCCTGCTGGGCTTCTCGCTGGTGGCACCGCAGGCTCAGGCTCAGAGCCAGGTGCGGACCGGGTTTTCGGCGCAACATTTCCACGTGAAACCTGGGGCAGACCGCATCTTCTCGGTGCAGGGGACCGAGGTGGCGCCGGCCTGGACCCCGTACGGCGGGCTGTGGCTGCATTACGCGGACGACCCGCTGCGCATGACCTTCTCGGACGCGACGGGTGACCGCGAGGAGTCGCTTGTGGCGCACCAACTCTTCGGGGATCTGGCGCTGGGGCTGGGCTTCTTTGGCGTGGCTGAGCTCGAGGTGGTGCTGCCGGTGGTGATGTCCGCGTCGGGCGACGAGAACGCCTTTGGCTCGATCACCCAGCCCGGCGTGGGCGATCTGGTTATCCGCGCAAAGGGGCGTCTGCTGGGGCGTGGCGACGGCAAGGTCGGCTTTGGCCTGGCGCTGTCGCTGGCGACCGCGGTGCCGACGGGCGACACCGAGTCCGTTTCGGGGGACGGCGGCGCGACGGTGCGCCCGGTGCTGGCGGCCACGTATGCCGCGGGCCCGGTCCTGGTCGCGATGAACGCGGGTGTGAACCTGCGCACGGGGGACACCGGCTTCCGCAGCCTGGAGCTGGGCCATGAGCTGGGCTACGGGCTGGGCGGTCAGGTGACTGCAACTCACTGGCTGCGCATCGGCCTGGAGGTCTTTGGCCGTACAGCGCTGACCAGCCCGTTTGGGGACGACGCCCAGAGCCCGCTGGAGTTGGCGGGCGGCATGAAGTTCTTGCTGTCGCCCGACCTGAGCCTGGAGACGGGCGCGGGCGCGGGCATCGTCGGCGGCTACGGCGCCCCGGATTGGCGGGTGTTCGCCAGTGTGCAGTGGGCCAAGGGTGACGGCGCCCCGGCGGACTCGGACCACGACGGCCTGCCCGATCCGGTCGACCAGTGTCCGCTGGATCCGGAGGACTACGACCAGTTTGAGGACACCGACGGCTGCTCGGACCCGGACAACGACAAGGACACGATCCCGGACGCCACGGACAAGTGCCCGCTGATCAAAGAGGACTTCGACGCCTTCCAGGACACGGACGGCTGCCCAGAGCCGGACAACGACGGCGACCGCGTGCCGGACGAGCGCGACCAGTGCCCACTTAACCCGGAGGACTATGACGGCTTCAACGACGCGGACGGCTGCCCGGATCACGACAACGACCGCGACGGCGTGCCGGACGTGCGAGACGGCGAGCCCGACCACCTGGGGCTGGGCATGTGCCGCGATCAGCCGGAGACGATCAACGGCTTCCACGACGAGGACGGCTGCCCGGACGTGCGCCCGCTGGCGGTGCTGACGGACTGCAAGATCGAGATCGCCGACAAGGTGTACTTCCGCACCGGCAAGGCCAAGATCCTGGACGTGAGCTTCCCGCTGCTGAACACGGTGGCCCAGGTCATCCGCAACGCCCAGGGCATCGAGAAGGTCCTGATCGAGGGCCACACCGACGACCGCGGCAGCAAGCGCTACAACGTGAAGCTGTCCACGCGGCGGGCGCAGGCCGTGGCGACGTATCTGCTGGGCGCCGGCGAGATCGCGGTGCCTATCGAGGCCACGGGCTACGGCTTTGAAAAGCCGGTGGTCGAGAACGACTCAGACGAGCACCGCTCGATGAACCGCCGGGTGGAGTTCCGCGTGATCGGCGGTAAGTGCAAGTAACCCGGGTGGCCTCCTGCTCTACCTGGTCATCCGGCCTGCCAGCCGCCCAGTCCCGTCCAAGCCTTGTCGATGACGTCCGGCTGGCCGTCGGCGCCATAGCGCTCGATGTAGGCGTTGTGCAGGCGGTGCATCAAGCCCTCGCCGCCGCGGTGGTAGAGGCGCGCGCCGAGACGTCGAATCACCTCTGCGTCCGCGGTCGTCACAGCCTCACGCAGCCCGCCGGTCGCGTCGCCGATCGGGTCCTCGGAGGCGGTGGCCGTGGCGCCGCTCATGAGGTCTTCGCGGGTCCACGTGAGCAAGAACTCGACGCAGGCCTGGCCGAAGTCGGTGCTCTCCTGGTCCCTGGACTTGAAGATGAGCTGCGGCAGCGTGGCGTTCATCTTGTAGATGTTCTCGTACTGCAGCACATGCAGGCGCTGGACGTCGGTGGTCACGTAAGCCACATGCCAGTGGCTCTGCTGCGCCAGGTCCAGCCAGTTGCCGCACATGTCGTCGTCGTGCGGGTCCATCAGCGCCTCCCAGGAGATGGGCGGCGTGCCGTTGGAGGCAGAGCCGGGCAACACAAACAGCGCGTACAGCACCGGACCCGACGGCGTGGAGACGCCCCCGCACGCGACCGACAGCGCCAGATTCGACACGGCTTTCACGCGGTCGGCGGCCTCGCCGGGCGGCACGGTCAGGCAGAGGAACACCTCCAGACCGACAGTACGGTCAACGACGGCGCGCACGAGGTGAGCGCCGGGCGCGCGACCGACCAACCGCGACAAGTCGGGCTGCTGATAGTGCTCGATGGCGGACTTCCAAAGCGTGTCTTTCATGGCGCCGACAGTATCAGGTCACAAAACCTGGCGCAGGGGGTGTAGCGCTACACCTTTGCGCTACACCGGACACGACAGCGGACACCCACATTGCACGGCCCATTCGTGACACTGCGCCGCACTGAAGACGATGGCACAGCCGTTGCTCTTACCCGGCTCGTCCGAACTGGAACCCGGACGGGAGGGAGAGATGCTCGAGATGATTCGCAGTTTTACGGTCGTAAGTCTTATCGCGCTGGTCGCCGGTGCATGTGCCGCTGAGGTGGAGGGTCCGCTGGACGAGCACGCCGACGGCCACGACCACGCAGAGCGCCACCTGTCGACGCAGGAGGCGGCGCTGTTTGCCGACACCAAGGTCAAATGGAAGAACACCACAATTCCCGTCTGCTGGATCAACCCGACCAACACCGCGCAGCAGCGGCTTGACCGGGCATTTGTCCAGCGCACCATCCAAAACGGGTGGAACCGCGTATCGGCCGTCAACTTTGTCGGCTGGGGCAAATGCGGGAAATACCATTGGAAGAAGAACAACGGCATCCGCATCAAAATCGAAGACGCGGGCCCCAAGGTCTATGCCTTCGGCAAGCTGATCAATAAGAAGAGCGTTGGGATGCGCCTGAACTTCACCTACAAAAAGTGGCCGAACGTGGGCAAGGGCGAGACCAGCTGGTGCGCCAAGAACAAGACCAACCGCACGCACTGCATGCGTCGCAACGCGCTGCACGAGTTTGGCCACGCCCTGGGCTTCAAGCACGAGCAGGACGCGCCCCACAACAAGTTTGACCACTGCGGCGACCAGAAGACCGGCTCCAAAGGCAACAAGACCTACGGCTGGTACGACAAGAACTCCGTCATGAACTATTGCGCCGACACGACCTACGGCCTGTCGCTGGTCGACATCTACGGCGTGCGCCAGATGTACGGCAAGCCGGCGTGGACCAGCTTCATCGACGACGCCTACTACATGGGCATCAACAAGGACGTCTTCAAGTCGGGCATGAGCGCCGTCACGCACTACACCAAGTGGGGCGGCAAAGAGGGCCGCGCGCCGATGCCGTTCTTCGACGGCGGCTGGTACCTGAAGAAGAACCCGGACGTGAAGAACGCAGGAATGAACCCGCTGTACCACTACATCACCTACGGCGCCATGGAGGGCCGCAACCCGCACCCGCTCTTCGACGTGAAGTGGTACCTGAAAAAATACCCCGAGGTGTTCTTCAGCGGCCTGAGCGCGTGGGAGCACTTCCTCTTCTTCGGCTCGCGCAAAGGCTACAAAGCCGGCCCCAACACCAAGTGGCGCTGGGGCGTGGCTGAGGGCGACCTCTTCGACGAGGCCTATTACCTGGCCAAGAACCAGGACGTCGCCAAGAACGGGTACTACGGCAACAAGCCCATGCGGCACTTCATCCAGCACGGTCAGAAAGAGAAGCGCAGCCCGCAGGCGCGGTTTGACAGCAAGTACTACCTGAACAAGCACAAGGGCGTGGCCAACGCCGTCAAGGCCGGCTGGATGCCGTCCGCCTTCTACCACTGGATCGGCTGGGGCCTGAACGAAGGCCGCAAGAGCTTCTAGAAGGACCTCCGAAGCGGCAGGTCGTCCCCGAGCACGGCCACCCAGAGGTCACCGTCCAAGATGAAGAGCCTCAGCTGCCCACCCTTCTCCGCGATAAACAGGTCCGACGGCGACAGCAGCCCGACCACGACCGTCTCCCACTCAGCCGTCTCCGCCCCGAACGGGCGGCGCACGATCTCCCCCAGCAGCCTCCGGATCGCATACAGGAAGCCGTCGCTGCCCGACGCGACCAGGTTCTCCACGTGCCCCGGGTCCGTGAAGCAGTGCGCGCTCTCGACCTCAAACAGACAGGGATCGGCGCCGTTGTCCGGAATGCGACGGATCCAGCCGTCGCGCAGCACCCACGTCGCGTCGTCGGTCACGTCGCGTTCCGCCTCCTGGGCAGGCCCGGTGACCGGCTTGGAGGCGGCGCTGATCGCCACGTTGTAGGTGCCGTCCTCAAACCGCACGTAGGTAGGGGACAGCAAGTCCAGCGGACGGCCCCAATAGATGTTGCCGGCGCCGCAGAGCTTGTTCAGCGCCGGGCAGTCCAGCGGACAGAAGTGCTCTTCGTAGCCGTCGCATTTCAGGTTGCCGCAGGTGCCGCCTACGCCGTTCTCGCAGTCCGTGCCGCAGTTGAACTGCTCGTAGTCGTCGCACACGCCGTTGCCGCACTGGTCGCCCAGCCCACACTCGGACGGGCAGAACAGCTCCTCCTCGTCGTCGCACACGCCGTTGTCGCACTTGGCGAACGCCGTACTGCCGATGCTGGCGGCCAGGCTGTCGCACGGCAGTGGACCGAGCGCGGTCTCCGAGACCTTCTTGCCGGTCGCGGGGTCCACCCGGTACAGCACCGCGCCAAAGGGGGGATCGAGCGCGGTCTTGGGCGGCCACGCGGCCAGGAGCAACTCGCCGGTCTCACGGTCCAGCGCGATGTCTTCTACGGCGTCGTTGAGACCGTCCAGCACGCCCTCCGGATCGGGTCGGACCGCTTCGAAGACGACCTCGGTGGTGGTCGTCACCGAGTGAAAGCGCGGGTGCAGATAGAATGGCGTGCCGTCATCAGCGACCGCGATTCGGGCGTGCGGCAGCAGCAGGTCGCTGAACCACGCGTACGGCGCAATCGTGCCCGCAGAGATGTCCGCCGGCGGCACGGACGGCAGCGGGCGCAGCCTATCGGGCGTGTCCTGACTCACCACGCAGACCAGCGGGCGGCGACCGCTCGGCGACTCCTGAGCCCACGCCGAGAAGGACAGCACGCCGTTGCCCAGCGGCTTCAGATGGTTGTAGTCGACGCGCAGCTTGCCGCCTGCGTCCGACGCGAACGCGAACGGACCGGACGTCACCGGACCTTTGAGCCAGGACGCGCCCCAGTCCGACGAATAGTAGAGCGAGCGCTGGGCCTCCGGCTGAAAACCGTGGGTGTGCGGGGCAACCACCCAGATGTCGCCGTCCTGCGAGACCGCGGCGCGCCCGGTCTGGTCCGGGGCAAACCGCGTCCACGTCTGCCCATCGTCTGACGACAGATAGAGACCGGCACCTTGAAGGTCGATGACCACGCGCCCGCCCTCGTGCACCCAGGCGCCGCCGATGGCCAGCGTCTTGTCCGGCTGGTCCAGCTGCGTAAAGTTGGCGCCGCCGTCCCGCGAGAGAAACACCTGCTTGTGGTAGTAGACGATGACGCTGTCGCCGTGTGCGTGCATGGCCTCGCCCTCGATGCTGGGGACCAGCGCGCCGCCCGGAATGTCCATCGGGATGGGAAACTGCTGCCAGGTGGCGCCGTCGTCATCCGACCGCTCCACGATGTTGTCCACGCGCCGGTAAATGCGGCCGCCGCCCACGGGCACCAGGTCACGGATCAGCGACGCGGGCGTGCCGTCCGCAAAACGCCGGAAAGGCGGGGACTGATCGGCCTGAGTGCCGTGGTCCCAGGTCAGCCCACCATCCAGCGAGCGATGGAACACGACCCACAGCTGATTGTGATCGGTGGGGTGCATGTCGTACGAGTCGACGGACGGCGACGTGTTGATGCAATCCGCACCCCACGCCTGGCTGGACACGCCGGCCAGCTCGTCGTTGTCGGCAGAGCAGGCGGCCACGGCGAGGGCGCACATCAGGATGAGCAGACGCATTTGCGAAGTATAGACCGAGGCCGTTTTCGGGTCCCGGAAGTCACCCTTTGCTATCATCGCCGGCGGCATGGGAGGCGACATGGCACGGTGGTTTGGATGGGTCTGCGCGGTGGCGGTTTTGGTCCTGCATGGAGGCTGTGAGCCGGACAAGCGCATCGGCACCATCTCGATGACGCCCACCGAGGTTCAGGCCGAACCCGGCGCATCGGTGCCTTTTGAGGTGAGCCTGGCCGGGTGGGACCTGCCGGTGCCGACGTACGACGCCACCATCACCGTCGGCGAGACCTACAAGCGGCCCGGCGGCTATCACGTCACGGTGCCGACCACGCCGGGGACGTACACGCTGACCGTGTTTGTGACCACGCACCCCGAGATCAAGGTGACCGCCACCATCACTGTGGGCCACGAGGACGTGGACTCGCCCATCCGTTGGCGCACGGGCAACCATGAGGGCGCGATCACCGACATGATCTACAGTCACGGCGGCGACCGCCTGGCGACGGTTGGCGACGACAAGACCGTGCGCGTGTGGACCGCCGACGAGGGCTCGCTCGTGGGTGTGATCGCCGATCCCAACGGCCCCACGCACGTCTCCTGGGGCCCCGACGACAAGCAGCTGGCCATCGGAGACGGCGCGGGCTGGGCGGTGCTGGACATCGCGGAGGGCAAGCTGGTGCGACAGCTTGCGGGCGCGGGCGGCACACGCCCTGTCTTTTCGCCCGACGGCAAGCTGCTGGTGACGGTGGGGCCCGGACTGAAAGGCTGGGATCTGGCGACGGATGCGCCCGTCTTTGACCGTCCGGAGTACACAGGATCAGATCTGACGTTCGCGCCCGACGGCAGCTTCTTCACGCTGCAGAACGGACTGCACGACCCAAAATACGGCACGCACCTGCGCGAGGTCGGGTACGGGAAGATGGTGTGGATGCCCGACAGCAAGCAGGTCCTATCCGCGGGCGGCGATCCGCTTGCCAACGGAGGCCTGGCGCTCATCTTCACCGATCCCGTGAGCGGCCAGCGCATCACGGATCGCGGCATCCCGCTGCCGACCAGCCCGATCCTGAGCCTGACGTACAACCACGCGCGGCGCCTGGCGGCGGTGCTGGTCAAACAGACGAGCGGCTTTCGCATCATGGTGCTGGAGGTGGACGCCCCCAGCGGCGTGTTCTGGGAGCTGGGCGAGCTGGAGCACGTGGAGCTGATCGCGTGGTCCCCTGACGGGGATCGCCTGTCGGTGGCCGGGGGACCGTCGGACGATGGGACGGTGCGGGTGCATCACCTGGATGCCGAGACGGGTGAGCCGGCAGGAGCAACAGAGACCACCGGCACCGTGCTGGGCGCCGCGTTCAGTCCGGACGGGGCCACCGTCGCCGCAGCGGAGGACAACGACCGGATCTGGCTGCGCGACAGCGTGACCGGCGAGCCGAAGTGGACCGTTAGCACGCCGGCAGGCCCGCTCCGGTTCTCGTCGGACGGCAGCTCGATCGCCGTGCTGTCAGGCGAGCTGGAGGTGACGACGCTGGAGGCCGCCACGGGCACGACAAAAACCACGGTGACGCTGGCCGCGCTGGAGCCTGAGGCGAGTGCGGTGGCCGTCTCCCCGGGCCTGGGCAAGGTGGCCGGGTTCGCAACCGCCTTTGGCAAGCTGCTGAATCCGGTGGTCTGGGACGCTGAGACCGGCGCGCATATCGTGGATCTGGAGTGTCCCAGTCCGCGGGTGGTCGCGTGGATGCCCGACGACACCCGCCTGGTAGTGCTGGGCGCCAAGGTCATGGCCTGCGACGCGGCGACGGGCGCGCTGGTGTGGGAAGACGTCGTGGCGGGCAAGCAGCTGGCGCTGGCGGTGACGGCGGACGGCTCACGAATCGCCACGGGCGGGCTGATCGGCGACGGGCCCGGCGGCGCGTTCTGGGAGCTGCGATCTCACAACGACGGCACGCTGATCGCGACGCACACAACGGATGCGGCGGTCAAAGGCCTGGCGTGGATAGGCGACAACCGGCTGCTGGTCGATGTCGGAACGCAGTTTGAGCTGTGGGACGTGAACGGCGCCAAGCGGCTGGAGAGCTTCGCCATCGAGAACAGCGGCGGACATTTCGACGTCTCACATGATGCCGTACTGGTCGTACGCGGGGCATCGATCCTGGTTTCAGACCTGCCCTAGGCCGTCTTGACCGCCGGATCGGCGCGTGAGATAGCTGCACCTCCTCAAAACATCACGACAAGACAGACGGAGAGTTGATGCGCACACGATCCATCGTAACGGCCCTGAGCGTCGCCCTGCTGATCATGGGTGGCTGCGGCAAGAAGAAGAGCGAGGGCAGCGACGAGAAGAAGGCGGGGCAGAGCGCGGCTGCAAAGGCGGCTCAGAGCGAGGCCGAGGACGGGCTCGAGCGCTTGTACAAGAGCGCCGCCAACTACTACGCCGCACCACGAGTAGCCGCATCGACCGGCGTGAAGCTGCCCTGCCAGTTTCCCGAGAGCAACGAGTGGACGCCCGCCGGCAAGGCCTGCGACGGCAAGGACGGCAAGCATGAGGTGGAGACCAGTCAGTGGGCGACGGCGACCTGGTCGTCACTGAACTTCCAGGTCAACGATAATCACTATGCCGCGTATCGCGTCGTCTCGAGCGGAACGCTGAACGGCGCCACCGCCGTGTTGGAGGCGCGCGTGGATCCGGACTGCACGGGTGAGTACACCGTGTATCGCGCGGAGATCGCCGGCGATGCAAACGCCACATTGGCCGAGTGCGCGGGGCCCAGCGACTTCAAGATGGGCACCGCCGGGGGATCGGACAGTCCCAAATCCGAGGCGAAGGCGCCGGCCGCTGAGAAGGCGCCGGGCAAGGCGACCTGTGAAAATGCGGTGGACCACTTCAAGACGCTGGCCACGGCCGACCCGAACTTTCCCAAAGATCTGGCCGCCAAGATGTTCAGCGACGCGGAGCGGACCAAGATGATCGAGAAGTGCAAGACGGAGAGCAAACCTGCGGAGCTCGAGTGCATGATGGCCGCCAAGACCCTCAACGACATCACGAAGTGCGAGGGCAAGAAGTAGGTCGCGCTCTGCACCGCCGTGGGGCCTGCCAACATAACGGTATAGCCTCCATCTGGGAGGCCCTGAGCCAGATGACGACGCCGTACATCAGCGCGTCTGAGTGGCAGATCGGGTAGCGCCCTACGGGCCGAGCGCGGGCAGGTTGACGCTTGTCACACCGCCGATGAGCAGCGGGTGATAGGACTCCGGCGTGCGCGTTGCGATTATCGGAGGCGGAGTATTGGGCTGCGCCATTGCGCTGGAGGCGCGGCGGAGCGGGTTCGACGTCGTCGTGGTCGAGCGCAACGGGGCGGTCGGACACGGGTCGACCTCGGCGTCATGCGGCATTGTGCGACGCTTCTATTCGCAGCCGGGCATGATCGCCATGGCCCACGAGGCGGCGCAGATCTGGGCCGATTGGGGCGCGTATCTCGGAGACATCGACGACGAGCTGGCCGTCTTTCAACGGCCGGGGATGCTGCTGGTGCCGCCGGCGATGACCGCTGACATCCATGCGGTGGTGAGCCACATGCGCGCCGCCGGCGTGGACGTCGAGACGCTCACGCGCGAGCAGGTGGCGCAGCGCTTTCCTTTCTTTGATACGGCAGCGCACCACCCGCCGCGCCTGCCCGACGATCCGGCCTTCTTCGAGGGGACCGGACGGCAGATCGAGGGCGCGGTATTTGAGACGGACGCCGGATATGTTGTCTCCCCGTCCGTCGCCACCCACAACCTGCGTCTGGCGGGCGAGGCGATCGGCGTTGCGTTCCAGCTTGGCCGGGGCGTCACCGAGGTCCGGCACCCGGGGGGGCGGTTCATCCTGGGCCTGGAGGGCGGAGGCACCGTCGAGGCTGATCTGCTGGTCAACGCGGCCGGACCGCACTCGGCGCAGGTCAACGCGCTCGTGGGTTGTGCGCTTCCGCTGCAGACCCGTGCGCTGCGGCGCGAGGTGCATGCCGTGTCCAACCCCGCCTGGACCGCCGAAGCGGGGTCGCCCGTGCCGGTCGTCGGTGACCTGGACTCCGGGATCTACTTCCGCCCGGAAGGGGGTGGGCGCCAGCTGATAATCGGCTCGACCGAGCCCGAGTGCGATGCACCGCATCGGGTCTGGCACGACGACGCCGACCAGCTTCAGCCCGTGGCCAGCCAAGCCTGCTTCGAGCGCCAATCCCTGCGCCTGATGAAGCGCTTTCCGGCGGTCCGGCGCGGGCGAAAGCAGGGAACGGCGGCTCTGTACGACGTCACTGTGCTCGACTGGTATCCGATCGTGGACCGCACGGATCGGCCCGGCTATTTCGTGTGCATCGGCTCCAGCGGATCGTCGTTCAAGACCGCCCCCGTATTGGGCGCCCTGGTCGCCCGGCAGCTTTCGGCGCATGCCGAAGGTCGGGACCTGGACGCGAAGCCCATCACTTTGGAGCTGCCGCGGATCGGACGCGCTGTGGATACCCGGTTCTTGTCGCGCCTGCGCGGCGGGCTGGCCTCGACCGGGACGGTCATCGGATGAGTCGGTGGCTCGCCCTGGCGCTGGTCGTGATGGCCGGCTGCGGTGGGGAAGCCGATATGCCGGCGCCGGCGGCTGCTCCTCAGGCGGTGCGCGCCGTCCAATCCCTGGATGGCGCCTGGCGCTTCAAGGCGGACCCGGACGACGTGGGACAGGCAGGGGACTGGTACGCGGTGGATGCGGACGACAGCACCTGGCAGCCGATCACCGTGCCCGGCGCCTGGAACTACCTGTACCGCGACACCCCGGTCCCCGGCGCGCCAAACGACTACGACGGCGTTGGCTGGTATCGCACGCGCTTTGCGGCCGGGGAGGGCGACGGCGTTCGCGTCCTACGTTTCGGAGCCGTCAACTACCACGCGATGGTCTGGCTCAATGGCACGTTTCTCGGGGAGCACGAGGGCGACTTTCTACCGTTCGAACTGCCGGTCGGGGACCACATATCCGCGGCGGAAGACAACGTGCTGGCGGTGCGCGTCGAGACGATCAACACCCACTCGAACCTCACCGTGCCACCCGCGCTGATGCGCTACGACTACTGGATCTTCAGCGGCGTACACCGGGGCGTGACGTTGGAGACCCTGCCGGCGGTCTCCGTCCACGACATCTTTGCGCGCGGGGCGCCGGTCGGTGACTCGGCCTCGGTGGATGTAACCGCGACCGTGCTGAACGCGGGCGCAGACCCGATCGGGTTGGATGTCCGCGTCAGCGTGCTCAGCGCCACCGACGACGCCGTGTTGGCGTCTGCGTCGTCGCCGCTGCATGCGCCAGGTGCCGCCTATACGGAGGTTACACTGCAGCTGACCGTGCCGGGCGCCGCCTCGTGGAGTCCGGATCATCCCGTGCTGCACCGCGCCCACGTAGAGCTGATCCCGGCCGCGGCCTTGGGTGAACCGGCTCCGTCCATCGTCGCATACAAGCCCGGCGCCGAGCCCCCGCTGCACGCTGCGCTGTCCGCCGCCCCAACCGACGGGCTGGACGCCGCAGAGGTCCGGTTCGGTGTGCGCGAGATCACCGTCGAGGGGCGGCGCATCTTCGTCAACGGCGAGCCAATCGTGTTCCGCGGCGTAAACCGGCACGACGAGTACCCGATGGCCGGTCGCACGCTGACCGAGGCGCAGTACCGTGCCGATCTGGCGCAGCTGAAGGCGGCCAACGTCAACGCCATCCGTACAGCGCACTATCCCAACGCGCCGATGATCTACGACCTGGCGGACGAGCTCGGGTTCCTGGTCTGCGAGGAGATCCCGGCCATCGCGCTGACGCACGAAGAGATGGAGACCGACGAGGTCCTGGCGTTGTCCCTGGACTACATGGCGCGCATGGTCATACGTGATCGAAATCACCCGTCCATCGTCATCTGGAGCGCAGGCGACGAGCCCGAGCCGGTCGGCCACGACGACTTCAACAGCGCGCTCTACGCCAAGGCAAAGAGTCTGGATCCGACCCGCCTGGTGACCTACGCCCGAATCCACTACGACAACATGGCGGACGATCCCGACGCGGACGTGGTGATGCTCAATCCGTACTTCGGCTGGTACACGGGCGCCCCCAGCCACCTGGAAGGATTTCTGGAGGCCACGGCCGGTCGCTTCGTAGACAAGCCGATCGTGCTGGGCGAATTCGGCGCCGGCGCCGTTCCCGGAAGCCGGCACCCGGGCCCCAACCCGGCCGAGGCGCCGCAGTACACCGAGGATTTCCAGGCGGATTACCTGCAGCAGACCTGGGCGATCACGCGTGACAAGGACTACATGAGCGGCGGCTTCATCTGGCTGGCGGCGGACTTCATCTCCCCGACGCGAGAGCACCTGCGCTCCAGCGAGTTTCCCGCCGACATCACGCCCAACCCGGTGCCCTTTCACAACCTGAAGGGCATCGTAGACCGCAACCGCGTCCCCAAGAACGCGTTTCTAACCACCGCGGGCATGTTTGCCGACGCCCCGCTGCACCACCTGCGCCTCGAAGTGCAAACCGACTCGGGCACACCCATCGCCGCCGCCGCTGTCGATATGTTCCTTGAGGACGGGACGCGCGTCGCCGCTCAGACCAGCGACGACCAGGGCGTTGTAGTGCTCTGGCACGTGCCCCCGTGGCGCTACACCGTGGAGGTGCGCGCCGGCGACCACCGCGCCACTGAGACCATCGAGGTCGACGGCGACCTCACGGTAGAGCTGACGCCCCGCTAGGGTACGCAGAACTTCACGACGGAGACCTTGACGCACAGCTGAGGGAAGTCACTCGGGCCGCCCTCGACGCTGCCGCCGACGTCGATGTCGAACGTCTTCTTGAGAATCGTAAACGAGTACGTGCCGTCGAAAGAGAACTTGAGGTTGCCGCCGCCCTTGCCCTCAAGAGTGACGTCGATGTTTTTGATGCCGAAGCCCGCGATGCTGGCGTTGCCGAGGCTGCCCTCGAACTTGAAGTCGAACGGACCGTCGATGTCGCCCGACACGGTGGCGGACTTGCCGAAGACCTTCAGGTTGCCGTTGAAATCGATGCCGCTGCCGCGCAGCGTGATCTGGCCGGCGAGGTCGACGAGGCCGAAGAAGCTGACGTCGGTGTTGCCGGTAACGCTCCAGTTCGACAGGCTTGTGAAGTGGCCACTGATGTTGGTGTCGATGAGCGGGCCGAACTCCAGGTGGCCGGTCACGTCGATGCCGGTCTGGTTGAACTTGAGGGTGGTGCTGATCTCGCCACCCGGGATGTTCAGGTTGCTGCTGCCGTTGAGGTCGAAGTTGCTGATGCCGAACAGGAACCCGCTCAGGTGCCCGTCGAAGAGCAGCGGGATGCTCAGGTTGGCGTCATGAATCGCGATGCCCGTCGGGATGCTCTGGCCTGTCTGCACCGTCACGTCCAGGTTGCCCAGCGGGATGCCGAGCAGGGAGCCGGCGTTGGCGAGGCCGTGAAACTTGATGTACGGGTCGTGCCCGATGCAGGTGTCGACGGTGCCGGAGAAGCTGGGGCCAAAGATCGGGATCGGCGTGGCAAACGAGCCGATCGAGCACAGGCGCAGTGGCTGGTAGTCCAGGTCCATCTCCAGACCCGCGATCTTGCCCATCTTGCAGAAGGGCAGGTCCGGGACCGTCAGCTCGCTCACCAGATGCGCACCCGCCGTGCCGATCTCGATCTGCCCGCTGAGCAGCGTGAGGCCAAAGACGCGGACCTCGCCCGTGCCGTGGAACTGCAGGTCGTCCGTGGTGAAGCTCGACTCCGCGGTGAAGCCGAGCACCTCGGGACCGACCGACGGCGGCGGGACGGCCAGGTCGACCAGCGTGTCGAACGCCAGCCGATACTCCAGCGGGCTGGTGCACTGGGCCAGCGTGCAGCCGAACACGAAGTTGCCCTTGCCGATGATGTCCTCGGTGCCGTTGGCGTGCACGAAGCTGAAGCGTGACGTCGCCGCAAGCTCGGGCAAGGGCGACGCGGCGAGATTTGCGGCCGCGTAGAAGCCGTCGTCAAAGTCGTGCTCGATCAGGTTGGGACCTGCGCCGCTGAGCATGAAGTTGCCGAACGGGCCCAGCGGCAGCAGCGTGAACTCGCGGAGGTATACGCTGCCGCCCGCCACGCCCAGCGCCACATTCGCTTCGCCGCGGGCGGTGAAATCCAGCCAGGGCAGAAACAGGTCGAAGTCGATGCCGACGCGGAAGCCCAGACCGCTGGACAGCGGGTTGTTCACCGACATCAGCAGCTTGAAGAAGATGTTGTTGGAGTCGTCCAGGTCGATGACCGGCGCCGCCCCACCCTTGTACGCGCCGTGCATGCCCTTGGCGCCGACCTGGTTGAAGCGGGAGTCGTACGCGGCCGTGCCCGCCTCGTCCCAGTCGAACTGCCAGCGCGCGATCAGATCGGTGTCCAGGTAGAAGTTTGTGCCGATAATGCGGCTCTCGCCCCCGACCTGCGCCGCCGTGCGAGGGACACGCCACAGCCGCACGTCATCGATGCCGTCCAGGCCCTCGCCCAGATGCAGATCCGCGTTGGACGGGCCGTGCAGCGTGTACGGCAGGCCGACCTCAAACGTGCCCTCAACAATGGCCCCGTCCACGTACAGCTTCACTGTCTGGTCGATGGGATGCATCGTCACAGCCAGGTGAACCCACTCGCCCGGCGGGACGGTGCCGGCCGGCGTGCGAACCTCGCGGATCTCGCCGCCCTGGTTCAGCCGGACAAACGCGGCGCCGGCATCCAGCCCCAGCCGGAACCCGCCGTAGCTGGCCTCGCGCCGCATCGCCAGGCCGTCGCCGTCGTCGTCCAGCACCCAGACCTCCAGCGTCAGCGCCTTGTCCATGTCGAACTCGTGCGGCACCAGCACCTCGCCGCCGTTGAGCCCGGCATGGCGGCGCATCGGATCGCCGACAACGGTGAAGCCCGGCAGCATTTGGAACGGGTCGACGCTGCCCTCCATCTTCATGCCGGTCGGGTCCAGGTAGCCCTCCAGCAGTACGTCCTTGGGGTCGCCGTCCGGGCCGGTCAACGTCGCGTCGAAGCGGGCGCGAACCCCCGCCGTAAACGGCAGACCAAACTGTATGAAGGTGTGCGTGCTCAGGTAGAACAGCGCCTGGTTCAGCTTGACGTCCACGGGTGAGAAGTCGACCGCGCTCAGCACCTTGTCCGCCGAGGGCAGCGCTTGCAGCAGGTCCTGCATGCCGGGCACGACGCTCGCGAACGTGCGGAAGCCGTCGAGCAGCTTGTTGAGGACCAGCGGAATGTCGCTCAGGGCGATGTTCTGGCGATCGAACCGTACGAGCAGCGGCGTCAGCGGCACGCAGGCACCGAAGAAGCATATGCCGCTCTGCGAGGGCGTCGTGTCGTAGTACAGGGTGGCGCCGGCGGTGAAGACGTTGTCCGGCACAATGGGACTGCCGGTGCTGTCCAGCGGGATCTCGTCGGGCCAGTCGCCCTCTTTCAGAAAGTAGATCTGCCCGTTGTAGCCCAGACTCTTCGGATAGATCGCGGGCGACGACTTGAGGTCGATCTTGATGGTGAAGCCTGGATTCTGAAGCCCGAAACAAGGCAGGAAGAACGGCTCCAGCCACAGGCCGTCCAGCAAGATGTCGCCGCCGGGCGCGCCCTGAGAGTCGATCTTGAGGTTGGCCGTACCGGTCAGCTCGTCCTGGATCGTCCCGTCCGACCGGATCGGCGTGAAGCTGACGGCGCCGCCCAGGCTGATCTCCACGTTGGCGGCGTCCACCAGAATGCTGACGTTGACGCCGTTGACGACCACGCTGTTGATCGACGGAAACTTGAACGACGGCGGCACCAGCACCCAGTCCAGGTTCAGCTTGCCCGTAATACGGAACTTTGTGAGCCCGGAGATGACGATCTTGAGCTCGGTGGACGCCCCCGGGAACAGCTTCTGCAGCGGCACGAGATCCGCCTTGGCGATGAGCGTCAGCCCGGTGTCCAGCAGCCCGATGTCGAGCTCCAGCCCGTCGAAGAGGTTGCCGTTGGTGTCGAGCTTGTAGTCCTCCACGATCGAGGTGGAGGCGATGATCACGATCTGCTGGCCCTTTCCAAGATGGATGTCGTTGCCCGCGACGTTGAGCACAAACTGGTCGATCAGCCCGCCCACCGTAAACACTGTGCCCGCAGCGCCACCCAGGCGCGCCTGACCCTGGATCGCCACGTCGGCCGTGTTGCCCAGCAGCGTCAGCGTAGTGCTCGTCGACAGCGTCAGCTGCGCGGTGGCCTTCTTCAAGTCGGCCTGCAGCTGCACGCTGGCGCCGTTGAAGTCGAGCACGAAGGCGCCCGGACCGGCGAAGAACTCGAACGGCTCGATGATCGGCACGTCACCGACCACCTTGCCCGTCAGCTGCAGCACGTCGGTGCCGACCTTGCCCTCGAGCTGCACATCGACCTCAAGCTCGATCAAATCGAAGCTGGCCTCGCCGCCCAGCGTCACCTCAAAGCTGCCGCCGGTGCTGAAGCGCACGCCGGTGACGATCTTGTTGAGCTCGACCACGCCAGGGATGATCGCCGCGCCGTCCGCGATCGCGATGCCCGTCACCGCCTCCAGCTGGACCGTGCCGTCAGCCTTTCGGGCAAACGTGCCCGACAGCTTGTTGAAGCCGAGGTTTTTGACCTCGTCCGGCACGCCCGGCAGGTCCGCAAACGGCGTCCACGTCTGGGCGCAGGTGCTGCCGATGCAGTCGATGTCAAACGTGCAGCCGGCCGCGCCGCACAGAGGCGCGAGGCCCACGGAGAGGGAGAAGGCCCCGTTGTTGTTGCTGATCTCGCCCGCCATCCGCAGCGTCACGGCGCTGTCGCCCGTGCCGAACGTGGCGAAGATCTCCAGCTGGAACGGGGTAAACGCGCCCGCGACCAGGCAGGTGGACGCCACAATGCCGTGCAGTACGGCGCCCGGCGGCATCCAGGACGTGTCGCCGCTCACCGTGCCCTTGAAGCAGGTCTCCCCGGGCTTGGACACGTCGGTGGTCAGCGCCACCGAGCCGAACCCCGGCACCTGCACCGCGCCGGTCAGTGAGACCTTGCCGTAGACCGGCTTGGCGAGGTTCTTCAGGTCGATGCAGACAGTCGCGGTCAGGCTGGTATTGGCAAAGAGCCCGGGACCGGCCGCCGCACCGTCCATGCACAGCTGGTTGCCGTTGAGGACGCCTTTTAGCTGAACTGTACCGCCCGCGCCGTCGTCCAGGGTGGTCGCAAACCGGGCGCTGGCCAGCGTCGTGAGCTTGTTGCCCAGGCACATCTCAAACGTGACCTCGCCGCCGTCACCTGGAAAGTCCAGCGGAGTCGCGGCCCCGAGGCACGCCAGATCCTGGGATTGGTTCCACGTACCGGCGGCCTGCAGTGTGCCGAACAGCGGCGCATCGATCGGCGCCATGAAGATCGTGGACGTCACCGCGGTGGCGCTGCCGTTGAGACAGACCTCCACACCGATGGTCTCGCCATTGCCGGGAACCGTGCGGCTGGTGTCGCCGGTGAGACAGAGCGTGCCGCTCGCGTCCGGGGTGCCCTCCAGCCGGCTGACAGCGCCTACCGGCTGAACCGGACCGCCCTCCACAAACGCGGTGAGCGTGCTGACCGCGGCGCCGCTGTCCAGCAGACAGATCTCGACCTCCAGCGGAATGCCCGAAGACGGGAACGACTTGTTGGCCGCGCCTTCCAGGCACAGCGATCCGGACTTCAAGAGGCCCGACGCCGTGATGGATCCCAGGGGCGGGAAGCTGCCGCTCGCGGTGGCCGACAGCACCGTCAGCGCGTTGGACGCGTAGCTCGCCTGGACCGTCAGCGCCGGAAGCGTGACCGTTCCCAAAGCCACATCGGTGAACGACGCGCTGAGATCGGCCGACACCGCGCTCCCGACCCGATTTAGAGTGCCCGTCGCCGCGCTCACCGTCAGCGCGTGACCCGCCAGCGGCGTCCAGTTGACCGTCAGCGTAAGCGGCAGGGTCGCGTCCTGGCCGGGGGTCAGGGTGCCCACAAAAGAGGCCCCGAGACCGGCGCCGCCGTCGCCGACTGTGGTGAAGCCCGTCAGCGCGACCGAGGCGCCGCCGTACGTGTGCTCGAGCGTCAGTGTGGTGACCGGCAGCCCCAACAGGGAGATGGCGGCCACGCTCAGATCGAAGGTCTGCGCCGGGAAGTCGTCATACGTGCCGGTATACGGCGCGCTCTCACCCTCCAGCACGATCGTGCCTGCAAGGTCCCAAGGCTGGCCCTTGCAGATCGAGATCGCGGTGTTCAGCAGCTGGTACGGTCCGGCGTCGACGTCGGTGGCGCCGGTCACACACCAGGTCACGTCGCTGGAGCCGCCGCCGCCTCCCATGGGTGCGGCCTCGACCTTTGTCGCGGTGCCCGTCACTGTGATGCCCGCAAACGGCCCGTCGTTGATGACGCCCGTGACGATCACCGTGAACGTGTCGCCGCTGGTGTCGCCCTCGATGATCCAGCCCGAGCCGAAGTCGCCGAAGATCTCCTCGACAATCGTCGGATCGGTGCCCTCCGGGACGCCGTCTCCCGTGAGGTTCGTGCGCAGGCTGTCCAAGAACGCGGCGCCGCCCGTCGCCGTCACGGTGAGCGAACGCACGCCCGCCGCTGGTGTGATCTCAAGCGACGACGGCGCCGAAGAGCCGCATGCCGACGACGCGATCGGGTCGCCGACCGGATCACCGGCAGCATCCTTCAACACCATCAGCGCGGAGGCCCCATCCGCGTGCCCGAGGAAGAACTCCAGCTCGCTGACGTCGTCCTCAAACGTGACGGTCAGCGCGGCTGACGGATCGATCTTGAACACACGCGGCGATGAGTCCTGGCACGTTCCGATGGTGTCGGGCTGACAGCCAAGACCGCCGGCGAAGCTGGCCCCGCAGATCGCCGCGGTATCCGGGCACCCCTCGCCCGCGTCGTTCATGGAGACAACACACGCCGGCGCCGGCCCGCAGGACTCGTCGATCACGCCGTCGCAGCAGTACAAACCGTAGCTGCACGGGGCGCCGTCTGCGGCGGGGTTGAAGGTATACGCGCACTTGTGGGTGTGGTCCTGCGGCGAGAAGTCGTAGCAGTCATCCAGCGTGCTGGGGTCTCCGTCGTTGCACCAGCCGTCGTCGCAGTCCTGCTTGGGCGAGTTGTCCGAGCACGTCGCGGCGACCGTCCCGTGGCAGCAGAACTCCCCGTCGCTGCAGCTCTTGCCGACCATGGCGACGTCCAGCTCGTAGGAGCACGTGTGCTTGCCGTTGCCGACCTGGCTGCAAATGCCCCGCGTCGTCTCGTCCCCGTCGTTGCACCAGCTGTCGCTGCACTTCTTGGCGCTGGGGGTTGGAACGCCGTCGCAGGTCGCCGCGACGAGCCCGTCGCAGCAGTACTCACCGGACTCGCAGGCGGCTCCGACCAGAGTCACGTCCAGTGTGTGGTCGCAATGGAAGGTCCCGCTGCCGGCGGCAAAGTCCGAGCATTCGTCCGCGGTGGTCTTGTCACCGTCGCCGCACCAGTCGTTGGGACAGTCCGCAGTGGTGGGCTTGCCCGCGCAGGTCGCGTGATACCGCATGTCGGGGCAGCAGAAAGCGCCCCACTGGCAGCCCTGGCCCTCGAAGGCGGCGATGAACAGGTTCTGGCAGTCGTTGTTGCCGTCGCTGTCCTGGCCCTGGCAGTGGTCGCTGGTGGAGGAGTCGCCGTCACTGCACCAACTGTCCTCGCAGACGGACCCGAACGGGTCGACCGACAGCGGCCACTGGGCGTCGGCGTCTTCGATCACGATATCGACGCCGTCGGCCCGCAACCTGAACCGCGCGCTCACGTTCGCGCCGGCGCTGTCCAGGACCTTGAGGTCGCCCAGAACAAAGGCGAGCGCGCCGGCGGACGACCAGACCACGCTGCGTCCTTCGTCGCGCAATGAGGGCGCGAGCGCGGTGGTCACCGCCATGCGGATGATGAACGGGCCGTCACCGGCGGGCCTGGCCAGCAGTTCGAAGCCCTGCTGGACGCCATGCAAGGTGTTCTCGTACCACTCGAGCGCGCCGTCGCGCCGGTACTCCAGCCGGCCCGCACACGGCGATCCGCCGCAGTCACCCGGCACGGGCGCCACATCTGGCAGCGGCGTCATTGCGCCTGCTCGCCCGGAGCTGACGACGGACCAGGCGACCTCCCAGTCGCCTTCGAGCGGCCTTGCAAGCACCTGCTCCGCGGTGAAATCTACGGTCACACCCGCGGGCGGGTTGGCCACGACGTAGCCGCCCGCATGTGCCTCAAACGGATGCTGCGTCAGCCTTGGAATCGCGACCGGAGCGACGGCCGGCAGCGGAACCCCAAACACCTCGGACGAGACGTCGGGCGCCTGCACAGGTGGACCTGAGGTAGGGACGGAGCAACCGATGATCGCAGCAAACCCAAGACAGACGCACGTCAGCGTCGCGCGGCGCACCGCGCAGACCAAACCCTGCATTCTTTGATCCCCTTTACCGAGCGTTAACCCGGCTCACACCAGTAATAATTACAATGTAAAATTTATACTGTCTAGTTTCTCTTTTCAGGGAGTGCGGGGAGGTGTCTCAGTCGCCTATAACCGACCAGCACCAGCAGACTGAAGAACAGCGCCGCGGGCCACGGGATCGAGCGCGGCGTCGTGGTGTTGCAGCTGCAGCCGCCGGGCTCGTCTTCGGGTGGCAGCTCCGGCCCGGTCGCGTCACCGTCGCCGTCGTCGCCTGTGGTGTCGGTGTCCGTGTCGCCCTCGGTGTCGCCGGTGCCGTCGCCGGTCTCGTCGCCATCGGTGGGCTGGTCGCCGGTGTCGGTGGTGTCGTCGCCATCCGTCGGCTGATCGCCGGTGTCGCCGGTATCGCCGGTGTCCTCGCCGTCGCCGACCTCGACCTCGACCACATTGGTCTCCTCGACTGCATAAGCGATGCGGGCGGGGCCCGAGACCGCGTCATCGGGGACGATCACCTCGACGACGCCCTCGCTCCAGCTGACCACCTCGCACTCCACGTCGTCGATCGTGACGACCGCATCGCCCTGCTCCCCACCCAGGTACGCCCCGTGCAGCGCCAGCGTGGCGCCCCGAGCGACCGCGTACGGCTCTGCCCACAGCAGCGTCGGGCGATAGAACGGCTGACACGCCGACCCACCCGCGCGCTCCAGGGCGCCAAAGACGACCGCGGGCTCGACCGACGCCGCGCTTTCCCCGAGCGGGGCGATGGTCTGCAGGGCCACCACGCCCGGCGAGACCGGCAGCGACAGCTCGTACAAAGTGTGGTTCGCGTTGGGATAGACCGGGCTCTTGCCAAACGTGCCGGCCGCCTCGATAGCGCCGTCCCACACCTCGCCGTTCAAGGTCACGCTGACCGTGCCGTCCCAGGCCACCGCAATGGCCCACTGCTCGGAGCCGTCGCCGGTGTTCAAGTGCAGCACCAGCGTCATGTCCGGATCGGGCTGCACGAGGTGCGCCCAGTCGATCATCAGCCACAGCGTCGTGCCGTCGTAATCGATGTACACAACCGCGTTTACGCCCGTTATCGGCGTGCAGTCCCACCACTCGTAGTCACCGCCCAGCGTGATGCCGGTCCAGTTGGTAAACTCGCCGTCGACCACGTGCACGATGCCGCTGAAGCCGTTGAGCACCCAGCCCGCGTCGGCGCTGTCGGGCAGCGCCGGAGCTGTGGTCGTCTTGCCGTCGCCCACGCCCGCCGGCAGAACCGCGATGCCCGAGCCCGCCGGTACGCCGGACGGCACCGGGAACAAGACGCGATGCGGCCACCAACCGACCAGATTTGTCGGCTCTTCACCCAGGATGATGACGCCCGACTCGACACCGAAGCCCGCGCCGCTGACGGAGCAGATCGTGCCGTCCACGGACGCGCCCGGGTTGAAGCCTGCGATGGCCACATGCGCGCTGTTTGCGTAGACGTTGCAGCCACCGCCGTCCAGCGCGTCAGCCACGATAATCGTGGGATCCGCGATCAGCGCGCCCCCGATCTTGGCGCCAAACTTCGGTCCCCACGCCTGCAGTGCAAAGCGACCCGCCGCCCACGGCATGGCGAACTCGTAGCCGTAGTGGTCCAGGTCCAGGTTGGGTGAGCCTGCGAAGGCCGCTCCCGAGACCAGCCCGTCCAGGTCGATCAACACGCCGTTCTTGTAGACCTTGGCCGCGCCGTCCGCGTACAGCTTTAGCCACCACGCGTCGCCGCTGCCGGGCACGTACAAGGACACCAGGATGTAGGCGCCGGGGCCCAGGTTGGTGATGGTCACGTTGTGCCAGTCGATGTAGACGTACAGCGTGACGCCGTCGAAATCGACGTACACAACGCCAAACAGCGTCTCGAGCGCCGTGATGTCGGACCACTCGTAGTCCACGTCGACGCCCCAGCCGGTCGCGGCGCCGTCCGACGCGTCGTGCACGATGACGCTGGGCGGCTGATCCTCGAGAGGCAGCTCACACTCGCCGTCGATCAACACCAGATCCAGTGGGCAGGCCCCGCCAAAGTCGAACCACAGCCCGTTGGTCACGACGCCCTCGCCGAAGTCGATGGTCACAAACGCCGGCTCCCCGTCCTCGGGCAGCACGACGGTGATCGCGCCGTCCGTCCAGTCGGTCACCGACAGCTGCACGTTGCCCAGCCAGACGGTCACGTCACCTTGCGCGGCGCCGAAGCCCGCGCCCTCGATGATAAACGAGTCGCCCGGCGCGCCCTTGTACAGCGACAGACCGTAGATGGTCGCCTTGATCGACGCGATCAGGTCCAGCCCGCCGCTGGGGAACAGCGTGCCCCAGAAGTTGGCGCCGTCCACGATCAGGCCACCGTCGCCGTCGGGGACCCAGATCTGCACGCCCCACTCGCCCGGATCGACGTCCAGACCGCACTCCCAGATCAGGTTGTCGATGTCGGGCCAGAAGCCCGAACCGCCGATAGACCAGCCCGCGAACAGGGGCTTGGTCCACAGCTTGCCGTTCAGCCAGGCCTTGCTGGTGCCGTCGCCGAAGATGTGGATGACAAACGCCTGCATGCCGCCGCCCGCCACCAGCTTCAGCTGGATGTACTGCTCGGGGGCCAGCACCTTGACGACGCCCGCGATCCACGCGCCGCCCAGGGTCAGCTTCACACCGCTCCACCACGCCTGCAGCACACCGAAGTGGCCCGTGCACGGCACCGTGCCCCACCACTCGCCGAGGTCGAAGAGCCCGTCGATGTTGATGTCCAGGCCCAGGATGCCGACCACGGTCTTGCCCGGCTGGGCGCCAAAGGCCACCAGATCGAGCACCAGGCCCTTGGTCACCGCGCCGGACTTGGTCGTCACGACCACGGCGCCGCCGCAGTCCACATCGACCTCGGGCACGCCGATCACGACCTCGTCGTTGCCCCAGCCCACGATCAGCGCGGGCTGGCCACAGACGGTGACCGTCCCGGCGTCCACACCGAACGAGCCGCCGTACAGGACCACGTAGGATCCCGGCCAGACCTTGGACGGACCAAAGCAGGAGACCCAGGGCACCGTGGCGTTGGCGTACAGCTTGATGCCGCCCGCGCCCAGGCAGTGGCCCACGAAGACGCTGGGCTCCCAGATCAGCGGACCGCAGCCCACACCGACCTTCACCGCGAACTCGCCGGGGGCCGCCTCGACCTCGATTTCGAAGGTGCCATCGTCATTGGGTTCCACGGGGAACAGCACCTCTTTGATCTCGCCGTCGTTATAGCTGAGGGCAAACTGGGCGAAGCAGCCGTTGACCACCCCGCCCGCGGGCGGATCCAGCCACGTCGCCGTCAGCTTGAGGATGCCGCCGCTGTAGACGCCGACCAGATCGATGATGGCCCCGCCGGCCACACCGTCCGTCCACGGGAAGTCGCACGAGCCGTCCTCACCGCACGCGCCCTCGCCCGGGCAGATCGCGTTGTCGGGCGCGCAGTCGCTGTTGTCGCCCACGCCGTCGCCGTCCAGGTCCGCCCACTCCAGCGGATCCAGCGGGAAGATGTCGATCTCATCCGGCACGCCGTCGCCGTCCAGATCACCCGGCGGCACGTCAAACCACAGCTTGTTGCTGAACCAGCCGCCAAAGTCGACGACCACAAAGCCGCTGACCGCGCCGATCGGCACCTTGCAGATGATCTCACCCGGCCCCCACGCCACGATCTCGGCTTCGATATCGCCGAACTTCACGACCGCGCCGCCCTGCACCAGGCCAAACGCGCCTCCCTGGATTTTAACCAGCGTGCCCGCTTTGCCGCCCCAGATGTCGAAGCCGTAGATCGTGCCCAGCGTGGACCCGATAATGCTGACCCCGCCGCCGCTGAGCAGGTTGCCCTGATAGTTGGTCGGCTCGATGATCCAGCCGCCTGCGCCGTCCGGCATCCAAATCTGGAAGCCGAAGCCGCCGATCGGCAGCGGGATCCCAAGCTCGAAGATCAGCTGGTCAACGCCCGGCCACAGCACAGACTTGCCAAAGCTCCAACCGCCGGTGACCAGCGCGGCCCACGGCTGCCCTTTTATGAACACCTTGACGGATCCGTCCCCAAACAGATGCACCGTGCAGCCGTGCATACCGCCGCCCGCGAACAGCTTCACCTTGATGAACTGGCCTGCGCCCAGACCGTTGAGCACGCCGCCGATCCACGGAGCGATGAGCGACAGGTGGGTGCCGTTGTAGTCCACAAAGACCGCGCCGTGCTTCCCGCTGACCGGGACAACGCCCCACCACTCTGCGCCCGGACCCCAGACACCGCCCGGGCTCCAACCGCCGAACGAGCCGTCAACGACGAGCCCGCCGCCGAACCACGGGGACAGAATCCAGCCGGGCTGGCCGCCCTTGGCCACCAGCTTGGCGCTGAAGCCATTGCTGACCACGCCTCCAAGCGTCTTGATAACCACGCCGCCGGCGCAGCCGACCTCGACCTCGGGGATCACAAACAGCACGCCGCCGTCGCTCCAGGCTTTGATCTCCGCCTGGACGCCGCACACGGTGACGCTGCCCACGCCCCCGCCGAAGCCGACACCGTCAACCCAGCACATCGAACCCGGCGCTGCGATATCGGGCGTCGCTCCAACGATCCAGGTGGTCTTTTGGTTGCCAAAGATCTTGGAGCCGCCGCCCGCGACGGCCACGCCGACGAAGACGGTGGGATCGGTCACCAGCTTGGGACACCCGAACGTGGGTCCCGGATCGTGCAGCTGCACACCGAAGCCGCCCGGGCTTGCGGGCAGCTTCAGCTCATAGATCGTGTGCTCTTCGTCCGGATGCGACGGCGACACGCCAAAGCCTGCCGCGCCCTCGACCTCGGACAGGTCGACCGGGAAGCCGTTCTTGAAGACCTCCACGTCCCCATTGCCGTACACACGGACGGTCCACTGCTCAGCGCCGCCGCCCGTGTACGCCTTGAACTGATTGTAGCAGCCGTCGTCGATGGCGCCGTCGGGAGAGTGGTGCCAGTCGTTGAGGATGTAGAGCGCGTCCCCGTCAAAGTCGAAGTACGCCGCGGTGTACTTACCCAGCGCCGGCTTGATGTCGTACCACTCGAACTCGGCGGGCGGATTCGCGGCGTCCCAGTCGGTGAAGGCGCCGTCGATCGTGTGCGGATACTTGCTCTTGGGGTTGTCGATAAACGGGAAGGCGCAGCCGCCGTCCACGCAGATCATCTCGCCCGGGCACGGACAGGCGACCGAGTACCACAGCGTGTTGGTCTGCACGCCGGCGACGGTGGTCACAAAGACCGGCACCGAGCCCAGCACGTCGGGGATCAACACGATCACCGAGTCGCCGGTCCACGACACGATCTCCGCATCGACTCCGCCAAAGCTCACAGAGCCCTGCGCGTCGCCCAGCTTAATGCCGTCGATGTGCACCTCCTCGCCGGGCAGCAGCGCCACAAACGGCGAGAAGCCGTAGATGGTGGGCTTCTTGGACGGCGTCACCACCAGACCACCACCGGCGCCCAGTACGCCCTGGAAGCTGGCGGGCTCCGTAAACAGCACGTCGCACGCAAAGCTGGGCCCGGGATCGTGCAGCTGCACGCCGAAGCCGCCCGGGCTGGCGGGCAGGCTCAACTCAAAGATGGAGTGCGGCGTGTCAGGCAGCAGCGGCGACACCTTGAAGTCCGCCGCGCCGTCGACCTCTTCGGCGTCCAGAGGATACGGCAGCCCGTTCAGCGTGACCTCCACCTCGCCGTCGCCGTAGACCTTCAAAATCCAGACCTCTGAGCCGCCGCCCGTCCACGCCTTGAACAGGTTGAAGCAGTCCGGATCCAGCTGCGCGAAGTCGTTGAACTTCCAGTCATTCAACAGGTGCAGCTTGGTGCCGTCGTAGTTGAAGTAGGCGTACGTGTACTTACCGCTGGCCACCGACACGCCCTTCCACTCCCAGTTCGGCGGCGGCTCGATCGCGGTCCAGTCGGTGAAGACGCCGTCCACGGTGTGCGGGTAGGCCTGTTTGGGCACGATCACCGGCGGCGGCTCATCCTCGGGCCCCAGCACGGTGAACTTGGCCACGCCGCTGGGCCAGCCGGCCGCGTTGTGGATGACCACACCCTGCGAGCAGCCCACCAGCAGCGGGATCTCGATGACGATCTTGGTGTCGCTCCAGACCTTGGCCTCGATGGTGGCGCCGCAGAACGCGATGCTGCCCGCGACCTTGCCGAAGCCGCCGCCCACAATCGTGATGATGGTGCCGGGCTCCCCCGCGATCGGGTTGAAGCCGGTCACCCAGGGCCACTCGATCGTGGCGTAGACCTTGGCGCCGCCGCCCTGCAGCGCGTGACCCAGGAAGACGGTCGGATCCGCCGACACGTCCGGGCACAGAAGCGTCAACTGGAACGCGAACTCGCCGACGTCGGCCGGCAGCGTAAACTCGAAGTTATCGCCCTCCAGCGCATCCGCCAGCGGCGCCAGCACCTGTGCGTCGGAGCCCTGCGTGTAGCCGCTCAACGCCAGCGTACAGCCGCCACCGACCAGCCCGCTCCAGGCCCCCGAGACCGTGATGGCCGAGCCGTCGAACGCTACGGTCACGCCCTTGGCCAACAGGCCGTCGACCGGCCCACCGATCACCCAAGGGAAGTCGCAGGCGCCGCCGTCACAGACCTTGGGACCGGGGCACGATGCGTCCGCCTCCGGCCCACTGTCGGCCGGATCGGGGGCGCAGTTGTTGTCCAGGCCGTCGCAGATCTCGGGCGCGCCCGGATAGATGTCGGGATGCTTGTCATCGCAGTCACCCGCCTCTTCGGTGACGCCGTCCTTGTCGAAGTCCCAGCCCTCGGTCACCGGCGTCGGGTCGATCGAGTCACAGAAGCCGTCCCCGTCGTCGTCAAAGTCGCAGACGTCGCCCAGTGTGTCCGCGTCGGTGTCCAGCTGATCGGCGTTGGTCGCAAACGGGCAGTTGTCCGCCCAGCCGTCGAAGCCGTCGCCGTCCAGGTCCGGATCCAGCACGGTCACCGTGATCACCGCCTTGGCGGAGATGCCCGCGGAATCTTGCGCAAAGACCTCTACCAGGTGCTCACCGGGCACCGACAGGGTCGCCAGCAGCGGGTTGGCGCTGCCCAGCACGCCGTCCAGATCGGACGACCAGGAGTAGTTGATCGGCTCCGAGCCATTGATGGGCTGCGCCTCGAACGACAGCTCGTCGCCCGGGAAGATCTCGATGAGCGGCTGCGGGGACTGAATGGCTACCTGGAAGCCGATCGAGCCCTTGATCGTAGTCGTGATCGCGGGCGTGTTCACGTTGCCGCCGTAGTACGCCAGGCTGTAGAGCACCTCGCCGTTGGGCTGCACGTTATAGGGGACCGCGCCGGTTGACGAATCGTTGTACAGCGACGTGATCGTGTTGGGATACGACATCAGCAGGTTGTCCGCGTCGAACGGCAGGTTGCCCCCGAAGTTGCCGGTGCAGGCGTTGTAGCCGATCTGCGCCATGATGTTGTTGAATTGGTAGTTGCAGAAGGCGTTGTGGTCGGTCATGTAGACCGCGCCGCCACCGCGCTCTTTCAGGTTCACGTAGTAGTTCTCGATGAGCTTCTTGCTGGCCGGCGGGTGCCACAGATCGCCGGTAATGCGGCCGTCCAGGATGGCGTTTTTGACCGGCATGGCCTTGTGGTAGTCGGAGACGGCCTTGGCGTCCGTCGGCCACGTGGCCCCGGTGGAGTCCAGGTCGTAGAACCACAGCTGCTTATAGGTGCCGCCGGCCAGCTCACCGGCCACGGTCCCGTCAGGTGGGTTGAGATAGTAGGTGACGTTGCCGCCGGCCTCCGCCACGCGGTTGCCCAGCTCAGCACCCCACTTCTGGTAGCCGCCCGAGTTGATGTAGGCCACGACCAGCACGTCCTGGTTGGTCCCGGAGCCTGTCGGGAAGCAGGTCGGGCTGCAGCTGTCGCCGGGATCGGTGTTGAAGTCGTCGCAGCCCTCGCCGGGGTCGAGGATGCCGTTGCCGCATTGGATGCACGTGTGACTTTGCGGATTGCAGCCGAAGAGGCAGGGCGCATCGCCCTGAATGTCGTCGATGAGGCCGTCGCAGTCGTCGTCTTTGCCGTTGCACAGCTCTTTGAGCGAGCCGGCGCAGGTCGGGTCGTTGGGCTTGGGATCGGAGTTGTCGCCGGCGCCGTCGCAGTCCGCGTCCGCCCACTCCGTCTTGTCCCACGGGAAGACGTCGGTCTCGTTTTTGAAGCCGTCGCCGTCCAGGTCGCCGTCGGGCCCGTCGTCGTACACGTTGAACCACAGCGCGTTGGTCACGGCCCCAAACTGGGTGGTCACGGTCACGGCGCCGTTGCCGGCCGGCGTGCTCAGCGTCACGACGATCTTGGAGTCGCTCCAGCTGACGATGTCCGCAACCACGCCGCCAAAGCTGACCGATCCGCCGGCTGCGCCCAGCTTGATGCCCTCGATGGTGATCTCTACACCGACACCCGCGCCGCCGGCCGGTGAGAAGCCGTAGATGGTCGGCTTCTTGGACGGCGTGACGACCAGCCCGCCGCCGTCGCCCAGGTTGCCCTGGAAGCTGGCCGGCTCGGTCACCAGCGTCTTGCACCCGAAGCTGGGCCCGGGATCGTGCAGCTGCACCCCGAAGCCGCCGGGCTGGGCGGGGAAGCTCAGCTCAAAGATCGTGTGCTCGGTGTCCGGCAAAAGCGGCGACACGGTGAACTTGGCCTCGCCGGTCACCTCCACACCCGCCAGGTCGTACGGCTCACCGTTCAGCGACACCTCGGTGGTGCCGTCGCCGAAGACCTTCAACAGCCAGACCTCTTTGCCGCCGCCGGTCCACGCCTTGAACAGGTTGAAGCAGTCCGGATCGAGCACGGTGGTGTCGTTGTAGCGCCAGTCGTTGAGGATGTGCAGCTTGGTCCCGTCGTAGTCAAAGTACGCCCACGTGTACTTTCCGCTGGCGGGTGACGCCCCTTTCCACTCCCAGTCGTCAGGCGGGTTCAGGGCGTCCCAGTCCGTGAAGACGCCGTCCACGGTGTGCGGATAGGGCTGCTTGGGCACAACCACGGGCGGCGGCTCGTCTTCGGGTCCCAGCAGCTTGAAGACGGCCACGCCGCTGGTCCAGCCGTCCACGTTGCTCACGACGACCCCGCCGCTGCAGCTGCCCGCGTTGGGCACCTCGACGATGATCGCGTTCTCGCCCCACTGCTTGGGCGAGACCTCCACGCCGCAGACAGACACAACGCCGGGGGTTGCACCAAAGCCGCCGCCGCTCAGCGTCACGATGGTGCCGGGCTCACCCGCGGTCGGGTTGGACGCCGTCACCCACGGCCAGCTGCCGTTGGCGTAGACCTTGGCGCCGCCGCCCGCCAGCGCCTGCCCCAGAAAGACCGTGGGATCGGCGCTGAGAATCGGGCACACCAGCCCCAGCTGGAAGGCAAACTCACCCGCCGCAGCGTCCAGCGTCACCGTGAAGGAGCCGTCAGCCTCGTCGAGCACGCCGTCCTGGGCGTCCAGCACAACCGCGTCAAAGCCCTGGGCATAACCCGTCAGCGCCAGGCTGCAGCCGGCCAGCGAGCCGCCCCACTGCCAGGCCCCGGTCAGCGTCAGCTGGGCGCCGTCAAAGCTGACCGTCAGGCCCTTGATCCAGATGCCGTCCACCGGACCGCCATCGACGTACGGAAAGTCGCAGACCTCGCTTTGACAGGTCTTGGGACCGGGACACAGCCCCACGTCCGGGTTGGTCGGCGCACAGTCGAGGTTGTCGGCGACGCCGTCCTTGTCCGTATCCAGTACGTCCAGCACCGAGAAGCCCTCTTTGCTGATCGCCTGCCCCGAGCCGGTCGACACGATAATGTCCGACAGCCCGATCGGCGCGCCGACCGCGATACTGACGGTGACGATGATCTTCTTGCTGCTGGCGATCTCGAGGTTGTCGATGACCACGCCCAGCCCGGGCGCAAACGACACGGTCGTGTCCACGTCAAAGCCGCTGCCGTCGATCACCAGGTCAAACGTCTCGCCCCACAGCCCATAGCCCGGCGCGACGCTGGTGATCTTGGGAGGGATGTCCCCGCCAAACGACGGGCACATCTTCACCTTGGCCGTCATCGGATACTCGACGACCACGGCCCAGTCCTTGTCGACGAAGCGCCAGATGTCCAACCCGGTGAAGGACGGCGCGTCCATCAGCGTGCACTCGGTGGTGGCGACGGGCCCGAAGATACCGCCGTCGGTGCAGCAAGAGCCCCACGACCAGCTGTTGGTGACCGTGCCGTCCGGCGCAAAGTCGGTGCACTCGTTGCCGTCGTCGCAGGCCAGCCAGCTCATGCCGGGCTGACCGTCGATGCTCAGCGTGACCTTGCCCCCGGAGCCGTCGCTGTTCTTGTCGTTGACGATGACGATCCAGCTCTTGTTGTCCGGGTCGCGGTGGAAGCGCATCGTCATGTTCTTGTCTTTGGCCGGCTGGTTGTTGTTGACGCTCCAGGTGTCCAGCACCTTGGTGCCGTCCTGCTTGATGGTCACCACCGTGACCGGCCCGCCGTCCGCGCTTACGGCAAAGGTGCTGCCGACATCGGCGCCCGGCGCGCTCACGCAAAACGCCTTCACAAGCACGGCTGACTCACCGGCGCCGCTCACCGTCACGTCATGACACCCGAGCGGGGCGTCAGCCTCCACCGTGAGTGTGGCTGTCAGCTCGGTCGAGGAGATATACGTCAGATCGGAGACGTCGGCGCCGTTGATGGCCAGGGTTACGCCCTCGAAGAAGTAGTCGCCGGAGATCGTCACGTCGACCAGCGAGCCGGCCTCGGTCAGGTTGGGATCGATGGCCGTCACCGCCATAAACGCGGCGCAGTCGGCCGTCCCGGCGCAGTCGTCATCCGCGCAATCCACCAGGTTGTCGCCGTCCTCGTCGGTCCCGTTTGTGCAGCTGGACTCGGTGGCGTCCGTGCCCTGCTCGCCCTCACCCAGCCCGCGCAGACCGGAGATGAAGACGCCGCTGTCAAAGCCCGCGTCAAAGGCGTCGCACACCATGAACGTCAGCGTGTTCGTGGTTCCGGGCTGCACCGGCCACACCGTCTTCAGCACGGGCGTCGTGCCGTTGTAGTCAATCCCCGTCTCGGCGGGCTGCTTCACAAACGCGCCGCCGAAGAAGCCGCTGTTGATGTTGATGGGCGCACCGGTCTTGTCGAAGGCGATCTGCGCGGAGATGGGGTCGGCGTCCGTGCCGTTGAGGAAGGCGCCAAAGCTGTCATTGAACTGCTGGCCAACGTAGTCCGGGTACTCCTCGGACCCAAAGATGAACGAGAACTCGATGAAGTTGGTCTGCGGCCCGGTCGTGAACACGATGGTGAACATGGCCGTATCCCACGACTGCGCCGGAGTCGTCATCGCCTGACACCAGGGATGCGTGCCCGCGTTGTTCTGCCAGCTGGCCACGACAAAGCCGCCGCCCAGATCGGCCTGCTCGATGGTGGCCTTGCCCGTGGTCATGATGATGCCGTCGGCGATCCCCAGCGGGCCGTTGGCCGCGGTGCCGGAGGCCGTGACGTGCCCGGCATACGCGGAGGCGTCGATGGTCAACCCGGTGTTGGGCACGACCAGCGCCTGCAAAAGCGTCGCTTCGTCGCCGGTGGGTGTGATGTCAGCGGCGCCGGCGACCCCGGGAATCAACCCGGTGGACAACACAGCGGCGACGAGCACGCAGAGACGCGCCAGCTTCATACCTTCTCCCCTACTCGTAACAGAGTGGGGATGACGGTATCACAACTGCCGGCGTGCTCTCACGCCGCCAATGGCGAGCAGCATCATAAACAGGAGCAGGAGCGGACCTGTGGATTGTGGCGCCGCGCCGACCGTGCAGCCGCCCGCTTCGCCCCCGGTGACGCTCTTTGCGCCGGAGCCCTGGGCGGGCGGCGCGTCGGTCGCCCCGTCGACGTCGGAGTCCACCGATAGCGGGTCACCACCGTCGCCCGGCTCCGTATCGACTCGCGGATCCGGCTTGGGCGGGGTCGGCGGTTTGGGAATCGTCTCGCACTCGGCGCCCGTCACATCGCACTCGGTCTCGATGCCGGTGGCGCCGCACACCCACGTCCCATATTTGGTGCAGCCCGGCTCGACCGACGCGCAGCTCTCCCCGACCGGGAAGCCCTCATCGATCTCCGCATCGCAGTCGTTGTCCTTGCCGTCGCACAGCTCCCCAATGCCCTCGACCTTGGGCGCTTTGCAGAACACGTCGCCCTCGTCATCGCACGCAAAGAAGCCCTCCGACTGGCAGTCGCCCTCGCCGGTGATGCAGTCCTCCAGCACGCTGAAGCCCTCGTCCACCTGACCGTCACAGTTGTTGTCGATGCCGTCGCACAGCTCCTTGCTGGGCTCGGCGGGCGGGGCGTCGCAATACGCCTCGCTGCCGTCCTCAGAGCAGACCCAAACGCCCGCGCGCGAGCAGGCCCCCATGCTGCCGTCGCACACGCCGCCCAGGCCGAAGTCCTCGTCGATCTGGCCGTCGCAGTCGTTGTCAAAGCCGTCGCAAAGCTCCTTGGTGGGCGCCCCCTCGACCGCCGTACACACCGGCTTCTTGTCGGCGCCGCACGCTACCTCGCCGACGCCCTGGCACTCGCCCTGCCCGATCGAGCAGGCCGCGCCCAGATCCAGCGCCTCGTCCACGGCGCCGTCGCAGTCGTTGTCGATCGCGTCGCAAAGCTCGGGCGCGCCGGCGTAGACCTTGGCGTTGTTGTCGTCGCAGTCGCCCTTGCACGGCAGCTGCCCGTCGCCGTCGCCATCCAGCTCGTTGGCGGGCACCTTGCCGTCGCAGTTGTTGTCCTTGCCGTCGCAGACCTCGGGCCCGGGCTGGCAGATGATCGTGTCGGCGATCTTCTCGCGCGCCGCAAACCAGTCGATGTCGTACCAGCCCGTGCTCGACGTGGTCGGATCCAGCCGCAGCCGCGTGATCGTCCCCTTCCACTTCGGGTTCTTGGACATGTTGATGCCCACCTTGTGGAACTTGCTGTCCCCGTGCGCCTCGAAGTGCACCGACTTGGCCTCGTCCCATTTGTTGTCCGTGCTGGTCAAAAAGAAGAGCTGCCCCTTCTTGGTCGGCGGCTCGTGGTGCCGTATGCGCAGCTCGACCCCCTTCCACTTGCTGGCCTTCCAGCTGATCTTGGGCGAGTGCACGTAGGGATCGCTGCCGCCCTGCTTGATCGCCAGGCAGTGCACTGACGTGTTCAGCGTCAGCTCCGCGATCTTGTTGCCTTTGGTCCAGCCCTCGACCTCCGACTTGGTGCCGTTCCACTGCCAGTGGGTTTTGCCGTACACGTCGTGCTGCACGTACGTCTTGAGCTCCTTGCCGGCCTTGTTGACCTCGACCTTGTCGTAGAAGCCGGTCTGCTCGCCGTAGAAGTTGTCGACGTGCCAGATCCAGGCGCGCAGGTCCGGGTGGTCGACGGCGCCCAGGCTGTACTTCTTGGCCTGCAGCGTGAACCGGACGCGCTTGGTCTCGCCTTTGCTCATCGCATACAGATTGATCTTGCCGCTCTTCGGCGGGTTGGTCTTGGAGGGATTGCCCGGCGCGCTGTCCGAGTCGTTCAGCTTCCAGCTCTTCTGGTCTTTGGCCGGCCAGTCCGAGTGGATCTTGTAGGTGACGGCTTTAAGGTACGGCTCTTCGACCCAATAACCGATGTGGATCTGCCCCTTCGGCTGCGAGCCGCTGGTCTCCACTTTGATGAACACGTCCACGTTGAACTTCTGGCCCTCGAACACATCGGCTTTGCCGGCGCTGGGCCCGTTCTTGATCGTGTCGGCGGGCGCGGTGGTCGACCAGATCTTGATCTTTGGCTTGGAGGCGGCTGGCGGCGGCGGGTCGACGGTGCCGCCGGTGCACGCGGTCTTGTCAACCGACTGCAGCAGCGGGAACGGGTCGATGCCCTTGGTGTAGGTGCCCGGATACACCGAGAAGTGCAGGTGCGGGGACGTCCCCGACGCGTTGCCGGTGTTGCCCACGGTGCCCAGCGGATCGCCCGCCTTCACCTTCTTGCCGACCTTGAGGCCGGACGCGAACGTGTTGAGATGCGCGTAGTAGTAGTACCAGCCGCAGGCGTCCTTGATCGTGACGTTTTTGCCCCCGATGGAGGTCGTCTTGACGCTGACGATCGTGCCGTCCACACACGCGACGAGCGGCGTGCCCTTTTTGGCAAAGATGTCGTTGCCGTAGTGGTCCCCGCCAATGAAATCACTGTTGTCCTTGGCCCCCGACGGGTGCGGATGACACGCGTAGGTCAGCGCCTTGGGATCCCAGCCGCCGTTGTGCTTGCCCTTCACCGGGTACTTCTTCATGGAGGCGGAGCAGGACACGGCCCCCTGGACCACTCCGAGCTCGCGCGCATACCCGTCGGGGTTGTGCACGTGCTCGTCCCACTCGTGCTCGTGCGAGTCGACGTCCTCGCCCTCGGCGCACCCCATCAGCGAAGCGAGGAGGATCCCCGCGAAAATTACAAACCGGCTACCCATTTTCATATCTCCCTCTTGTCTCGACCACCTCGAGACATCCGTCCCCACCGCATTTGGCCGCGATTTGTGGACACCCGGCCCCACCGGCTGCCCACGTCGCGACCAAAACGCGACACGTAGCGGCCGCGCTCTCCCCAGAGCGCGACCCGCCCAACCCTCTTTCGCATAAGACGTGCCAACTGTAGATTGGCGGCATGTTTGTCATCGTCGGCGCCGGCGCGATCGGCAGCGTGGTAGGCGCGACGCTGCATCGCGGTGGCGCAGTCGTCCGCCTGGTGGGGCGAGCCGCGCACGTCGACGCGATCAACCGACACGGCCTGGCCCTGCAGGGCGACGCGCTTGCCGGCCGATACCCGCTGGCCGCCACAACCGATCTCGGCACGCTGCAGCCCGACGCCGTCATCTGCTTGTGCATGAAGAGCTTCGACACCGCCGCCTTTCTGGACGACGCCGCCGAGGTGCTGGCTGGGCGCACGCTGGTCTGCTTTCAGAACGGCTTCGAAAGTGAAGTGGAGGTCCAGACACGCGAAATGGACTGCATCAGCGTGGTCGCACGACTGCCGGTCCGAATGACGGCGCCCGGCGTAGTCGCCGTATCGGCGCCGGGACACATGACCGTGGGGCGCTGGCCGACCGGGCTGGTCCCCGCGTGCTCCGACCTGGTGGCGACGCTGCGGCGTGGAGGCATGACCGCAGATACAAGCGCCGACATCGAGATGGACAAGTGGACCAAGCTGGCAGGCAACGTGGTCGGGGCCTTTTTGGCCGTCACCGACCGGACCGTACTGGACGCCTATGCCGACCCGGACGCACACACGTTCATCGCCGACCTGATCGAGGAGACCCGCGCCGTGCTGCACGCGGCTGGTAAGCGGTTCACGCCACACGACGTCACGATCGCGCCAACGAGCGTCCCAGAGCAGAGAACCAGCGTCTGGCAGGACCTGGATCGGCGTCGCGGGCGCACAGAGGTGGACGGACGCAACGGACTGATCGCGCGTCTGGGCCGGCAGGTCGGGGTCGCCACCCCGCTGAACGACGTGCTGACGGCGGTGTGCCGGGACATGGCGGCCAGACAACTGCCGCCCGGGGGTCACACCGCAGCCTCTCTGCGCGCTAAGATGCCCCGGTCATGAAGCGCCTCGCACTCACCGCCGTTCTGATCGCCTGCAGCAGCACCGACCCCGAGCCGCCGCCCGTACCCGAGGACGTGCCGCCGACAGTCGAGGACGTCCCGCAGACGGTCCTGGAGGGTCAGCTGCTGGTGCTGACCTACAACGTGGCGGGGCTGCCGCAGGGGATCTCAAAATCGGACCCCGAGGCCCACATCCCGCAGATCTCGCCGCTGCTCAACGCCTTTGACCTGGTGCTGGCGCAGGAGGACTTCTGGTACCACCACCTGCTCAGCGCGGACGTCGACCACCCGCATCGGTCGCAGCCGTGGCGCGAGGAGCTCGAGTTCACCGACATCGGCGACGGCCTGAACCGCTTCTCGCGGTCGCCATTTACAGACCATCAGCGCACGGCCTGGCCCGGTTGCAACGGGCAGACGGACTGCGCAAGCGACTGTCTGGCCACCAAGGGCTTTGCATACGCCCGGCACGACCTGGCGGACGGCGCGCTGCTGGACGTCTACAACCTGCACAACGAGGCCGGCGGCTGCGACGAGGACGAGGCGATCCGTGAGCAGAGCACGACGCTGCTGCTGGCGACGATCGAGGAGCGCTCAGCGGGCACGGCCGTGCTGGTGGCCGGGGACTTCAACCTGCACGCGGACGACGCGGTCGATCAGGTCCAATTGCAGCGCCTGGCCGACGCGGGCTTTGCCGACGCGTGCACCACCGTGGCCTGCGGCAACGACCGCATCGACCGAATCTTTGTGCGCAGCGGCGGCGACATCACTCTGGAGGTCACGACCTGGGAGGTGCCGCCCGCCTTTGTCACGGCTGCGGGCGAGGATCTGTCGGATCACAAGCCTGTGGCGGCAACCATCCGCTGGACGCGGGCGCCTTGAACCAACCAGGCTGATTTCGGGTTATCTTCGGCAGCCTATGAAGAAGTTGATCGCCGTTTTCTTCCTCGTCGCCGGGTGCACCGGTCAGCAGCCTGACGCGCCGCCGACCGCGCGAAAAACCGTGGACGTCAAGCCCGAGCCGCCGCAAGGCCCCACGGACAAGCCCACGGAAGCGACGCCCGCCACACCCGACCAGCCCGTCACGGCGACGCCGTCCACGCAGGCCCAACCCGTAAAGGTCGCGGAGCCGACGCTGCCGGGCGGACCAAAAAAGCCGCAGCCTCCCAAGCCCGACGACGGCCTCGTCTTCGACTTGAGCGACGGGTCAAAAGAGGATCGCCCGCCGGTGGCGCTGCCGACCGCGGAGGCGACGCGGCTCAGCGACGAGGCCGCCCAAAAGGTGCTGTCGCGGCTGCCGCCGCTCAAGGCGGAGAAGGGCGACGCACCGGACTTTGCGTTTCGCGCACGGTCGCTGGCGGCGCCCCGGACAGGTGAGCGCATCAAGGGACAGTTTCCTCCCAAGCTGCCGACGGACGCCGAGAAGCCTGACGTGGCCGCACAAAAGACCGAGGTGCTGCGCTTCTCCCCCGAGGGCGACGTCGCGCTGGCGCCCAACCTGTCGGTGACCTTCAACAAGCCGATGGTGGCGGTCACGTCCCACGACGAGCTGGCCAAAGAGGACCGCCCGGTCGCGGTAACGCCCGAGCCCGAGGGCAAGTGGCGCTGGGTGGGCACCAAGACGATCCTGTTCGAGCCGACCGGGCGCTTTCCGATGGCCACCGAGTACAAGGTCAAAGCGGCCGGAACGTCGTTCAGCTTTCGCACGCCGCCCGTACGCCTGATCCAAAAGCACCCGTATGGGGGCTCTCCGGTGCGTCGCGACCCGCTGGTGTTTCTGGCGTTTGACCAGGCGATCGATCCGACGGCCATGCTGCCGCACGTCAAGCTCACGTCCGGCAACTTTCTGGGCCGCCTCTCACACGATACGCGGCTTGCGACTCAGAAGGAGATCGCCGCGGACAAGCGCGTCGCCGGGCTGGTAAAGCGCGCACACAAGGGGCGCTTCATGGTGTTGACGCCCGCCGAGAAGCTGCCGGGCGACACATCGGTCCAGGTGGAGGTGGCTGTCGGTGCGCCCTCCGCCGAGGGACCTCGCAAGACCACCGAGAAGCAGACCCACAGCTTCAAGACGTTTGGCCCGCTGAAGCTGGAGCAGCAGCGGTGCGGGTGGGGGGGCAAGTGTCCTCCGTTTGCGGCCTGGTCCCTGCGGTTCTCCAACCCGTTGGATGTCGAGGCCTTCGACGAGTCCTGGGTGACAGTCACGCCCAAGCTGCCCGGTATGCACGCGCGGCCCAGCGGGCGTTACCTGACGATCAGCGGGCGCACGAAGGGGCGCACACGCTACAAGGTGACGGTCAGCAAGGCGCTGCGGGACACCTTTGGGCAGACCCTGTCGCGCGACCTGGACCTGTCGTTTGATGTGGGCGAGGCGCGCCCGGCCATCTCGTCGATGGGCGGACACTTTGTCGTGCTGGACCCCGCCGGCAAGCCGGTGTTCCCAGTCTGGTCGATCAACCACGAGAAGCTGCAAGTGACAATGTACTCGGTCGGTCCCGACGACTGGGACGAGTACAAGCCGTTTGCACAGCGCGCCAGCCGCCGTGACAAGCGCCCCAAGCCGCCCGGACGGCGGATCTACAGCAAGGCGCTGAAGGTCGATCACAAGGCGGATGAGCTGATCGAGACCGCCATCGACCTGTCGCCGGGCCTCAAGGACGGGCTGGGCCACGTGGTCATCGAGGTCGAGCCGCTGGACCACAACGACGACAAGTATCACCGCAAGGTCGTGGTCGCGTGGGTGCAGAGTACCCGGATCGGCCTGGACGCGCTGCGCGACGACACCAAGCTCCTGACCTGGGCCTCGTCGCTGGTGGACGGCAAGCCGCTGAAGGATGTCGACGTGCAGGTGCACCCCGACGGCTGGAAAGCCCGCACGGGCGCCGACGGATTGAGCGCCATCGCGCTGGGCAAGCGCCAGGACAACCGCAATACGCGTGTGCTGGTCGCCCGCAAGGGCGCGGACTTCGCGCTGCTGCCCGAGCACACGTCGTATTGGGGATACGGCACAAACTGGTACAAGCGACCGCAGGACCCCACCTACCGCTGGATGGTCTTTGACGATCGCGCGCTCTACAAGCCGGGCGAGTCGGTGCACTTGAAGGGCTGGATTCGGATGGCCTCGGGCGGCAACGCGCCCCAGCTCAAGCGCATGCGCAAGGTGCCGTCGACAGTCACGTGGTCGGTCAAGGATCGGCGCAACAACGAGGTCGCCAAGGGCACGGCCAAGGTCAACGTGCTGGGCGGCTTCGACACCGAGTTCTCGCTGCCCGACAACATGAACCTGGGGCGCGCGACGATCAGCCTGCGTCTGAAGGGCGGCGAGGCGGGCATCAAGGGCACGACCCGATCGCACTCCATCAAGGTGCAGGAGTTCCGTCGCCCCGAGTTTGAGGTCAAGTCCCAGAAGTCCGACGGGCCGCACTTCGTCGGGGACTCGGCGACTGCGACCGTCACGGCAAAGTACTTTGCGGGCGGCGCGCTGCCGGGCACCGACGTGCGCTGGCGGGTGACGTCCAACCTGACGAACTTCACGCCGCCCAACCGCTGGGACTACAGCTTCGGGATGTGGACGCCCTGGTGGGAGCGCAGTCGCGGCAAAAAAGGCCAATCCAGCAAGACCTTCAAGGGCACGACTGACGGAACGGGCGCGCACACGCTGGGGCTGACGTTTGCGTCGGTGCACCCGGCGCGGCCGGCCACCGTGACCGCGCAGGCCACCATCCAGGACGTCAACCGGCAGAGCTGGAGCGCCAACGCCACCTTCCTGGTGCACCCCGCGGACCTGTACGTGGGCATGCGCAGCAAGCGGGCGTTTGTGTCGCCCGGCGACAAGCTGGTGACCGAGCTGATCGTGACCGATCTGGACGGCAAGGCGGTCGCCGGCCGGGAGATCGTGGTCAAGGCCGTGCGCCTGGAGTGGCGCAACCGAAAAGGAAAGTGGACCGTTGAGGAGAAGAGCCCGCGCACGTGCATCGTGACGTCGGCTGAAGACGCCGCGAAATGCCAGTTTGTGCCGGAGGCGGGCGGACGGCTGCGTGTGACCGCCACTGTGGTCGACGACAAGGGCCGCACGAACACGACCCGGCGCACGTTCTGGGTCTCGGGCGGCAAGGTGCCGACGGCCAAGAAGGTCAGCCAGGAGAAGGTCACGCTGATCCCCGACAAAAAGGACTACGCACCCGGCGACAAGGCGGAGCTGTTGGTGCAGTCGCCGTTCTTCCCCGCGGAGGGGCTGATGACCGTGCGCCTGCGCGGCATCGTGTGGGAGGAGCGCTTCCGCATGGAGACGGGCACCCACAAGCTGAGTGTGGCCATCGGCGAAGAGATGCTGCCCAGCGTGCAGGTTCAGATCGATCTCGTGGGGTCCGCGCTGCGGGCAAACGCTGACGGCGAGCCCGACCCCAAGCTGCCGCGACGACCGGCGTACGCGTCCGGATCGGTGCGCCTGTCGGTGCCGCCGCTGAAGCGGACGCTGGATGTGGGCGTGAAACCGCGCGCGAACAAGCTGGAGCCTGGCGCCACGACCCAGGTGGACGTGGTGCTGAAGGACGCGGACGGCAACCCGGTGCCGGGCGCGGAGCTGGCGGTTGTGGTGGTCGACGAAGCCGTGCTGGCGCTGACGGGCTACACGATCCAGGACCCGGTCGGCGCGTTCTACCGCGCGGCGTCCACCTCCAGCAGCGCCCATCACCTGCGCGGCAACGTGCTGCTGGCGGACGTGGATCAGCTGGCGATGGCGCCGCCCGCTCAGCCCAAGCCCAAGCCCGCCACCCGGATGCGCAAGTCGATGCCGATGCCCGCTCCGCCCGCGGGGGCGGCGCCCGAGGCCGAGCCGATGGAGGAGGCCTCAATGGACCGCGAGGGCGGCGGGGGCAACAGGCAGGAGGAGAAGCCGGCGATCAAGGTGCGCAGCAACTTCGACGCGCTGGCCACGTTCGAGGCGGCGGTGCCGACCGACGCTGAGGGCAAGGCCACGGTCACCGTAAAGCTGCCGGACAACCTGACGCGCTATCGGGTCACGGTGGTGGCCGTCGAGGGCGCGCGCCGCTTCGGGTCGGGGGAGGCCACGATCACCGCCCGGCTGCCGCTGATGGTGCGCCCATCCGCGCCGCGCTTTTTGAACTTTGGCGACAGATTCGAGCTGCCGGTGGTGCTGCAGAACCAAACGGATGACGAGATCGACGTGGACGTAGCCGTGCGCGCGCTGGGCGTGACCATCACGAAGGGGGCCGGGCGCCGCTTGAAGGTGCCGGCGAACAACCGCGTGGAGGTGCGCTTCCCCTCAGCGGTCGCGCGTGTGGGCATCGCGCGGTTCCAGATCGGCGCGGTCAGCGGGCGCTGGTCGGATGCGGCCAACGTGCAATTGCCGGTGTGGACCCCGGCGACCACGGAGGCCTTTGCGACCTACGGACAGGTGGACAAGGGCGCGGTGGTGCAGCCGGTGCGGGCGCCGGCGGGTGTCGTAAAACAGTTCGGTGGGCTGGAGATCACGACCTCGTCCACGGCGCTGCAGGCGCTGACTGACGCGGTGATCTACCTGGTCGACTATCCGTATCAATGCAGCGAGCAGATCTCCTCACGCGTGCTGGCGCTGGCGGCGCTGAAGGACGTGCTTGGCGCCTTCAAGGCCAGGGGCCTGCCGTCGGCGAAAGCCATGGTGGCGTCCGTCGCGCAGGACCTCAAGCGCCTGCGCACGCTGCAAAACGGCGACGGCGGCTGGGGCTTCTGGTCCGCGACGTCCCGGTCCTGGCCGTATCTGTCGGTGCATGTGACCCACGCGCTGGCCCGGGCCGGCAAGAAGGGCTTTGTGGTGCCTAAGCGCATGCTGAGCCGCGCCACCGCCTACCTGCGGACCATCGAAAACCGCTATCCACCGTTCTATCCCGAGTCGGTCAAGCGGGTGATCAACAGCTATGCGCTGTACGTGCGCAATCTGCTGGGCGAGCCCGATCCGGCCAAAGCACGACAGATCATCAGCCGGGCGGGCGGCGTAAAGAAGCTGCCGCTGGAGGCGCTGGGCTGGCTGCTGCCGGTGCTGTCGCCCGACGCGACCTCCAAGCAGGAGGTGGTGGCGATTCGAAAACACCTCAACAACCGGGCGACGGAGGATGCGGGCAAGGCGCACTTCGCCACCAGCTACAGCGACGGTGCGCACCTGTTGCTGCACAGCAGCCGGCGCGCGGACGGCATCATCTTAGAGGCGCTGATCGGCGACCAGCCCAAGTCGACGCTGATCCCCAAGATCGTTCGAGGACTGCTGGCGCATCGCAAGCGCGGTCGCTGGGGCAACACGCAGGAGAACGCGTTTGTGCTGCTGGCGCTGGACCGCTACTTCCACGCCTACGAGAAGGAGACGCCCAACTTTGTGGCCCGCTTGTGGCTGGGCGACGGCTTCGCGGGCGAGCACAAGTTCAAGGGCCGCACCACCGAAGAACATCACGTCGATATCCCGATGGCGGTGGTCGCAAAGACCAGCGAGGACCAGCCGCTGACGCTGGGCAAGACCGGCAAAGGGCGCATGTACTACCGCATCGGCATGCGGTACGCGCCCGCCGACCTGAACCTGAAGCCGGCGGAGCACGGCTTTACGGTCCAGCGCGAATACGAGGCGGTGGACAACCCGACGGACGTGACCCGCGGCGAGGACGGAAAATGGCGGGTCAAGGCGGGCGCGCGCGTGCGCGTGAGATTATCCATGGTCGTCCCGACGCGGCGCTATCACGTGGCGCTGGTGGACCCGATCCCCGCGGGTTTGGAGCCACTGAACCCGGCACTTCGGGGGACCGAGGCCGCGCCGCCGAGCAAGAGCCGCTCCAACAAGACCGCCCCCTGGCATGCGCGCCGCTGGTGGTGGGGCCGCTGGTACGAGCACGAAAACCTGCGTGACGAGCGCGCCGAGGCCTTCTCGTCGCTGGTCTGGGAGGGCGTGCACACCTACAGCTACATCGCGCGCGCCACGACGCCCGGCGAGTTTGTCGTACCGCCCACAAAAGCCGAAGAGATGTACAGCCCGGAGACCTTCGGCCGGGGCGCCACTGACCGGGTAATCGTCCAGTAGAGTTTGTGCTAGTTTTGCGGTGAATGAACTCGCTGTCTGAGGTTTGCTGCGTACTGCTGGTCGCCGTGTTGTTGGCCGCCGTACCGGCTGAGGCGACACCTCCGGGCCACGCCGCGTACGTCAAGGCACTGAGCGCATTTCAGCGAGGCGAGCACACGGAGGCGCTGCGACTGCTGGACGAGGCCTGGGCGGCCGAGCACAACATCCTCTATGTGTACAACCGCGGGCGCGTGCTGCAGGCGATGGGGCGCTGGGCCGAGGCGCGCCGGACGTTTCTGCGCGTGACGGCAACGAAGCACGTGGACCCAGAGGTGCGGCGACTGGCCAACGAGCAGGCGACCGGGCTGGAGCAGCTGGCGGAGACCGCATCACTGCAGATCACCGGCGGCGTCACAGGCGACCTGTTTCAGTTCGGCGACCGGCTGCTGACGCGGCCCGGGGACGATACCGGCGTGGATCCGGCGGGACGGCTGGCCTGTCGTCTGCGCCCGGATGAGGGGACAGCCACGTGCTGGACCGGCACGCCCATCATCGGACAGCGCAACACCTGGTCGGTGCCGGACCGCGGACTGGGCACGATCGTGGTGCAGGCCGGTACGGTGGCGCGCCTGCGGCTGGCAGGCGTACGACTGTTGACCGACGCCCGAAAGCTGCAGCGCCTGCGGGTGCCGGCCGGCGTACACAGGCTGCGCGTTATGACCGTGGCCGGGCAGGTCAAAGCGTTGGAGGTTCAGGTCTTGCCCGATCGCGAGACCCAGCTCTCCGCAGGCGACGTCGTTGATCTCACCAGCGATGAGCTGCCCGTAACGGGCGCGGGGAGCGGTCCGTGGATCGTGGTCGGCGTAAGCTCCGCGGCGGCGATAACCGGGGGGATCCTCATGGCTCTGGCGGACGGCGTGCGCAACGTGGAGCCGGGACCCGGTGAGATCGTGACGAGTACGACGCAGCGGGAGCACGAGAGCGACTGGGAGGGCGCGAGCGGGCGGTGGAACGCGGGCATCGCGCTGGTCGGCATCGGCGCGGCGGGCATCACTGCGGGCCTGACCTGGTGGCTGCTGAAGCCAAAAGGTGAGCCATCGGTCTGGCTCACGCCCACGCCAAACGGAGTCGGTGTGGGAGCGCGCTTCTGAAACGAGCCTTGCTGGTGGTGGCGGTGTCCGCGTTAGGAGCGGGCTGCTTCGGCGATTTCAAGCCGGAAGCGCTGTCGTACGAGTGCGCAGAGAGCTCGGACTGCTCGGAAGGGTGGCATTGCGACAAGACCGTTGCATCGCCCGTGTGCAAGCTTGGACCGGCGCCGAACCCCACGCCGGAGGATGTCGCTGACGACACCGTGACACCGGATGTCCCCATCGATACGCCGATGATGGACATCGCGCCGGACGTGATCGAGGACGTGCCCGACATACCGCCGCCCGACACGGCGGACGTCTCGGATCCCCCGGACGTGCCCGACACCGCAGCGCCGGCGTGTGATCCCGACGATAAGTGGCCGCTGACGCTGACGACACCCCAGCGCCTGGTTCAGGGTGTGGGGATGGTGGCCCACGACACCGGCTGGGTCGTCGTCGGCCGCTCGCGCACGGCGGACAACCAGATCCAGGAAGGGCTGGGGATGGGCATAAACGCCAACGGCGAGGCCGTCTGGACCAAGTACTACGGCAAGTACACCAAGATCCTTACGGCCGCGGAACAGACAGAGGCCGGTTATGTCCTGGTCGGCGGGGGTGGCGTCGTCATCGGTGTTCAGTCGAACGGCATCTACAATTGGGACGGTCAGACGGGCGCCTACAACACCGGGATCGTTCAAGGCCCGGAGACCTGGCTGCTCGTGTCGGGGCGCACGACGATCGACGGCCTTGGGCGTGCGCTGGTCCAACAAGTGACCGGGGATGGCGTGGACGGCTGGGTCGCCACGGCCGGCATGCAGGGGCACACCCAGGCCAACGGCATCGCGCTGGCGCAGGGGGGAGACACGATCGTCGTTGGCGAGGCGCAGTTGGTGCTGGATGGCCTGCGCCGCGTGTGGGCCGCGCGCATCGATGTGCTCGGCGGGCTCGTCTGGCAGAAGCACTTCTTCGACGTCGACGGCTTCGCGGCGGGTGTCGCCACGACCGAGGCCGGCGTCACGGTTGTGGTCGGCAGTCGGGGGCTCACCAAGAGCGGCTTCGCGCTGGGGTTGACGTCGGACGGCGTGGCTCTGTGGGAGCGCCCGCTTGGGGGCGGCGGAACCGATCACGCGAGAGGGGTGGTCGCAGCGGGCGAGGGTGTGACCGTCTTCGGCGACTCCGAGTCGCTGGTGGGCGGGGAGCGCATCGGGGTGCTCTTCGGGCTGACCGCGGACGGCGAGGTCAGCTGGCAGTCGGGACCGCCGGTCGTGGCGCAGCAGGCCTCGCTCAGCTTGCTGGGAGGCGCGGTGGATCCGGACGGCGGCATCATCGTGACGGGCGAGTCCGTGGTGGACGACGTCACCTCCATGCATGTGGTCGCCGTCGGTCCCAAGGGCGACGGCAGCTGTCTGCCGGGACCGGACGGGGCCACCTGCTCTGATGGTGGCTCCTGCACGGCGGCGGCGTGTGATCTCAAGGCATGCGTGGGCGGCCAGTGCGTGACTGCCGCGGGCGAGTGCGGCCCGAAGTGCGGCGACGGCGTCCTGAACGCGGGCGAGCAGTGTGACGACGGCAACACGACCAATGACGACGGGTGCTGGGACGACTGCTTTTTGGAGGGCGGCCTGACCGGCATGCTGTACGTACCGGGCGGCGCCTATTGGATGGGCTGCGATGACTGTGAGGCCCTGGAGGGACCTGCGCACCAGGTGGTCGTCACCCCGTTCTTTATGAGCGCGCACGAGATCACGGTGGAGCTGTACGAGGGGTGCGTCGACGACCTGGGCTGCACAGAGCCCGTGCTGACGTACTCAGATACGTCGAAGACGCTGAACTGGGGGGCGCCCGACCGCCAGAACCACCCGATCAACGGCGTCACATGGGCGCAGGCGGCCGATTATTGCGCCAAGCTGGGCCCCACCGTGCGGCTGCCCACCGAGGCGGAGTGGGAGCTGGCGGCGCGCGGACCGTGCACAGGGACCGCAGAGGACTGCGCGGCCGCCAAGGCGCCATGGCCGTGGGGGCCGACCGAGGCCACGTGCGAGTGGGCGGTGATGAACGACGGCGTGAGCAACTGCGGCGCCGCGGGCACGCTGCCGGTCGGGAGCAAGCCGGCGGGGGAGAGCTGGGCCGGCGTTCAGGATTTGGCGGGCAACGTCGCCGAGTGGGTGGCGGACCCGCTGGTGGCCGACTACTACGCCAACTCACCCAAAAACGACCCGCAGGGCGCAGACTTCGGCTTTGCCCGCCAGACGCGTGGCGGCAGCTACAACGACGACGCGCCGGGCGTTCGCGCGACCCGCCGCGTAGCCCAGGTGTTTGCCCCGGCGACGGCGACGGCGACGGTCGGCTTTCGGTGCGTCATGCCGACCAAGCCCGCGTGCGACGACGCCAACCCGTGCACTTTGAACGAGGTGGGCCTGGGCTCATGCAGCTATCCGCCGGATCCCGCAAACCCGTGGTGCTCCGACGGCAACGGCTGCACGGGCCCCGATCTGTGCCAGAACGGCACGTGCAAGCCCGGTCTCGAAGCCGTGGAGTGTGACGACGGAGTCGACTGCACGGTCGACGCGTGCAATCCCGAGAGCGGTTGCAAGTCCGAGCCCATCAACACGCTCTGCAACGACTCGAAGGAGTGCACCGTGGATGTGTGCCACACCACGGAAGGCTGCTCCAGCATGCCCAAGGGCGGCGCTTGTAACGACGGCGACCCCTGCACGCAAGCCGATATCTGCACGGGCGAGATCTGCGGCGGCACCCCGATCGACTGCCAGAAGGACGCGGCCCCGTGTGAGCTTGGCGCCTGCAACGCGGGCAATTGCGTGTACACGCCGCTGGCGCCATATGAACCGTGCGACGACGGCGACCCGTGCACGGGTGGTGAGCTTTGTGTCGCAAACGCGTGCGGGCAGGGCGTGGCGCTGTGCGATCAGGCGCCGGTGGCCACGCTGACGTCCTCAGTCACCTCGGCCCCCAGCGTGAACGTGCTGCCGTGGGGTGGCGTGCTCCAGCAGTGGGGCACCACCGTGGGCGATGCCTTCTGGCGGCTCACCAACGCTGTCGGAGACACCGAAAACGGCGTTGTGGTGAACGCCAGCGTGGCCCTCAGCTGCCCCATGTGCTTTCAGGCGGCGGCCGTCCTCGAAGCGCCGGACGGCTTCATGCGGACCCAATACGAGGGCACGATGAACGGCGATGGCCCGATGAACGTGGAGCGCTGGACGTCCGCCGGGCAGAGCGACGGTGGGGGCAAGCTCTTTGATCTGACGGTGACGGCGTCGGAGGGGACGATTCTGATCACGCCCCGGCGAGCCAGGATGGTCGCGTTCGCGGGCGGGTCGGTCGGTGCGATCTTCTCGTATGGAGCCAGCGGGGAGTACGAGGGCGCACCCGTGGCGGACGCGGTCCATTATGTGCGGGTGCTTGCGGACCTCTCCAAGTCGGCGCTCAGCGAGTTGGTGAAGCCTGGGGAAGCGGCAACCGCCCGCTTTGACGTCGTCCCGGTTGTTGCGGAGGACGGCTTCGTGCTCGCGTGGGTGACCGAGGACGGCAAGAAGATCGAGCTGGAGACCTACTCCAAGTCCGGCAAGCAGACCGGGGTGAACGGCACGATCACCCCGTCGATTGGCGGTGCGGTGCACGACGTGCGGATCGGCGCGGGCCCGGCCGGCCCCGTCGTGGCATGGACTCAGGATATGGGCAGTACCGGGCTGGATGTGCGGGTGGTGCGGCTGAACTGGGGGCTGGTGGAGGTCGCGGCGCAGAAGCACGTGGTGAACATCGCCGGCGAGCAGCGCGTCGGAGGGGTAGCGGTGCTCACCGGCGGCAAGATCGTCATCGCCTACGACGGCATCGGCATCGACGACTCCGAGTATGGCGTCGGCGCGCGCATTCTCAATCCGTCCACCGGTGCGTTCAGCGCCCCCATCATCGTCAACACGCTGGTCGGCGGCGCCCAGGACAGCCCGTCTGTCGCGGCGCTGGATGACGGCGGCTGGATCGTCGCTTTCCGGGACGCCAAGAGCATCTATGAGCGCCGCTTCGACGCGGACGGCGACCCCGTGCCCCAGCCCGGCGAGGTCGTCATCAACGACCAGCAGGCCGGCGCGCAAACCGGCCCGGCGGGTGCTTTGGTGTCAGACGCGGACGGCGAGCCCAAGGTGTGGGTCGCGTGGGAGGGTCCGGCGATCGGCGGCGGTGCGCTGGACATTCACGGGCGATGGACGACGGCGGACGGCTACCCCACCACCCCGCAGGTGCAGGTCAACCTGACCGCGACCGGCGAGCAGTCCGAGGTGCAGGTCGCAGGCGGCGGGGACCGCGTCGTCACCGTCTGGACGGACTATGCCGACGCCGACCTCGACCAGTCCGGGATCTTTGCGTTGGTGACCGACGGCGCGGGGAAGGCGCTGGGCGGCCAGGTGCAGGTCAACCAGCTGGGGCTCGGCCCACAGCGCTACCCGAGCGTCGCCATGCATAGCGACGGCGGGTTTGCCGTGGCGTACGTCAACGAGAAGAGCAGCCAGTTGGTAGAGCTGTACGTGCGCTTCTTCCCAGCGGTCGGCGACCCCTCCGCCGATCACCTGGTCAGCGCACCGGGGGCGGAGGCGGGCCAGATCGGCGCGACGGAGCTCGTGATCAACAGCGCCGGGGACGTGATCGCGCTGTGGCCGTGGCGCGCGACCGACAATGGCAACGACGACAACATTCTGCTGCGACGCGTGACCAGCGCGGGACCGCAGGGCGTCGAAAAGGAGGTCAACACAACCCTCGACGGGCTGCAGACCATCCCGGCCGCCGCGTTCTCAGCCGACGACAAGACGCTGGCGGTCTGCTTTGCGGACGATCCGCCGGACGCCGAGAGCGACGTGCGCTGCCGAATGCTGGACGCCGGCAGCTTTGCAGGGACCGCCGACTTCCTGGTGCACCCGCCGTCTTCGGCCAACCAAAACCGACCGGACGTGGCCGCCCTCGGCGACGGCTTCATGGTCGTGTGGGACAGCCCGGGCATCGACGGCAGCGAGCGCGCAGTTCAGTATCGGCCCTTCACGACATCGGGCATCGCGACGGCCCAGGCGGCAACGGCCAACCGCACCACGCTCGGCGATCAATGGGACCCCTTTGCGCTGGCGGCCCCCAACAACACCGTGGTCGTGGGCTGGCAGTCGGACAACGTCGACTCAGACGGCGCAGGCATCGTGCTGCGGGTGCTCTCAGGGAATTAAGCCGGTCACGGGCCGACACCACAGGGGTCGAACCCGTAAAACTGCCGCAGAACCTCGTATAGGTCCGGGGTGCGCTGCTTCATGGACATCGGGCGCTCGAAGAAGGCCTCGGTGGCTACCGCAAAGAACTCGGCTTCGTTGGTTGCTCCATATTCTCTGAGCACGGCGAGCTGGTCGGAGGCGCCGTCTCGCAGCGCGAAGAAGTGGTGGCTCATGACGTCCGCCCACGGCCGATAGTGGTCGCGCGCCCTCAGGGACGGGGTGCCGTCGAAGGCGCCGCCGCCGCGGTCCAGGACATGCGCCAGCTCGTGGGTGGCGGTGTCGTGGCCGTCGTGGGGATCCGCCAGGCCGTCCAGCACAGCCTGCCAGGAGAGGACGACCGTGCCGAAGTTGTGCGCCTCACCCAGGATCACGGAGTCGCCGTCGGGGTGCTGGTAGGCGCCCGGGTAGACCACGATCTCGGTGAGACGGTCGTAATAGGAGAGGTCCAGGTGCATGACCAGGCGCGCGGCGGCCGCGGCGACCACGACCTTGACCTCGTCGGTGATCGTCATGCCGCCGGCCTCTATCCAGTGCTTCTCCCAGACGAACACCTTGAGATCGTCGAGAAAGCGCTGCGACAGCGACGGCGGGCAGGCGCGCCAAAAACCGACGCGGTGCTCCAGATACGGCAGCCACTCGTCAGGAAAGGGGCGCGCGGCGAGCTTCTTTCTGCGGCGGGACTTCAGCCAGGCAAACACGACCGGTGTTCTACCACAGCCGGACCCTCTCGCGTTTGGGGTACACTGGCAGGCCTTGTGGATGCCCGACTGGTTGAGCCTGGCGACGCTGCTGACCTCGTTGGCGGCCGGCCTACTGGTGGGTCGGTCGCTGGGCCGGAGGCCGGGGGTCTCGCTGGAGACCGTGCACAAAGACGCGCGCTGGGCCATCGGGCTGGTGATTGCGCTGCTGGCGGTGGCGGCGTCCGCGTTTGGGGTTTATGCCAGTCAGACGCTGGCCGATGCGCTGCCGGCCATGGCGCAATACGCGTGCGGCCCGGTGCTGTGGACGAGCCTGACCGCGGCCACCACCTTCTTGTTCACGTTGTGTCTCGGGGTCGCATTTGCCACGTCGCACGGCGAGCGGCGGGCGCTGGCGGTGGCGGTCGTCCTGCTGATCGCGGCCGTGCAATACGGCCGGTGGACGACATCACGCCCGCTGTGGCCGGACCTCGCGGAGAATAAGGTCGTCGACGGAGCGGTGCTGCAGAGCTCGCCCACGACCTGCGCAGCGGCGTCCGGCGCCAACGTGGCCCGGAAACTCGGTCGCTCGATGACGGAGGCCGAGGTCGCACGGGCGCTCGGCACCAGCCCGCTCGGCACGTCGGACGGGCAGATCATCGTCGGCATGGCGCGGCTGGGATTCGACTGCAGCAAGTCGGTTGGGCTGGACCTGCGCGACGTGCCTGCGCCGGCGTTTTTGGTGGTCGACAAGGACAGCCACGTGGTGGCGCTGCTCGGCTGGACCGGGACGGGGCCCGACCTGGTGGACCCCATGTTCGGGCGCCTGGAGACCACTGCCGAGAAGCTGAGCGACCGTTGGGACGGCCGCGCGATCAGCTGCACCGTGGCGCGGTGACCCCAACGTGGCGGCGGCCACTTGACTTCGTTTAGGCCTTAATGAAAACTCGCGCTCCAAGCTGGAGGAGCTATGCGAACGCGGTATTTGTTGAGCCTGACCTTCCTCTTCATCCTGGCGTGCGGCGAGGAGCCGCCACCCGAAAGCGGCGCGGTCGAGGATCCGCCCTCTGAGGCGACCACAGACGAAGCGCCCCCCGACGAGACGCCGGCCGACGTGCCCGATGAGCCCGCCACGGACCCGGACGTCACGCCCGAGACGCCCGAGGACCCGGTCGATCCGCCCGAGGATCCCGTCACGCCCCTGCATCCGGGGACGATCGCCGGCTGCCAGGCCGACGGTGCAGACGCATGGACCGTGGCCGACCGCAGCGAGCCGGGACCGTTCGGCGTCGGCCAAATCACCCTCACGTTGACCGATCCGGACCGTCCGACTGCTGCACACGGTCTGCTGCCCGAGCTGCCGGGGCGCACACTGGTCACCAACGTGTGGTTTCCCGCCGATGCGGGCTGGCTCGGCGACCTGACGCCCGCGGATCAGCTGCCTCTGGCCAAGGCCGACGGCCCCTTCCCGCTGATCATCCACAGCCACGGCTTCATGTCCGAGCGCAACGAGCTCAAGTACGCGGCGCAGCACCTGGCCAGCCACGGCTTTGTGGTGGCCGCCGCCGACTATCCACTGACCAACCTGGGCACTGCCGGCGGCGCGCAGCTGCCCGACGTGGTGAACCAACCGCAGGACGTCTCGTTCATCATCACCAGCCTGCTGGGCCAGTCGATGACCGCGACGAGCCCGCTGTACGAGGGCATCGACGCTGAGCGCATCGGCGCTATGGGCACCTCATTGGGCGGCATGACCACATCGCTGGTCACGTATCACTCGCAGCTGCGAGACCAGCGGATCAAGGCCGCGGTCACGTTCGCCGGGCCGTCGGGCATGTTCAGCGAGGACTTCTACGCCGACGACACGACCCCGCTCATGCTTGTGCATGGCGACATCGACGCCATCGTCCACTACGAAACCAACGCGCTGGTCGCCATGGAGCGCGCCTTTCCGCTGGCCGGGCTGGTCACGCTGGTCGGCGGCTCGCACGCCGGGTTTTCGGACGCCGCGACGCTTTTGGCCACGCTGTCGGACAACCCCGACAACGTCGGCTGTGACGCCATCGCCGGCAACCTGCCCGACAACGGGGACTTTCTTAGCGGGCTGGGCGGCGAGAGCGAGGGGATCATCGCGCCGCCGGCCGATGACGTGCCGTGCTCTGAAGAGACCCTGCCCCCCGCCATGGATGTGGCGCGCCAGCACATGCTGACCACGCTTTCGACGCACGCGTTCTTCCAGCTCCAGTTCGGCGACGCGGCCACCCAACAGTCCGCGTGCCATTTTCTGCAGACCGTGCTGCCCGGCGATGGCGACGACGTGACCACCTGGTGAGCGGCTCGGGCGCCGGCGACCAGGAGGCCGTGCTTCGCGCCTTCTTGAACGAGACCGACTCGGACCCCGACGTCCTGGCGGTCTGGTTTTATGTGTATCGCGCGCATCGCGCGCTGATGGGCGCCATGGACGAGCGCCTGCTCAAGCCGTTCGGCCTGTCGTTTCGCGGCTACGTGCTGCTGATGACCTGCTGGATGCGAGGTCCACTGGGCGTCGCCGAGCTGGCGCAGGCTCAGGGCGTGACGCGCGCGGCCATCGTTCAGGCCGCGAACACGCTGGAGAAGCGAGAGCTGATCGTCAGAGCGCCCGACGCGGCCGACGGCCGCAAGGTCCAAATCAGCCTGACCGATGCCGGGCTGCGACTCGTTGAGCAAGCCCACGCGCGCATCCACGACTTCGAACGCGCGGCGACAAGCGGCTTGTCAGCGGGCGAGATGCAAACCCTGACGAGCCTGCTGCGCCGGGTTGTGGAAGCCGCCTGAGCCGCCGAAAACACACTCCACCCTGTCCACATTGTTGGAGCAGCTGTACCCCAGGCGGGGCAGCCGAACACAAACCCTGACCATTCGGTCATCTTTTTGGCAATTTCGGCACGCGCCTTGCGTATCCGAGGGGGCAATCGCCGAACTGAGGAGAAGAGCCATGACCTGCAAATTCAACGCGCTGATCGTCACCTTCGTAATCGCCGCCGCCACGCTGACGGGCGCCGCCTCAGCTCACGCCGAGGTTCCGGGCGCGTTCGGCGGCGGCGGGAAATTGGACATGAAGTTTGATTTCGACGGCTTGCACCTGATCGCAGGTATCCCCAGCGGCGTAGCGGCCACGGTCGCCACTATCGGCCTGACCGCCCACATGGCCGGCGACGGCGAGAGCGCACCGATGGCGTGGGAGATTCTGGGCTATTCGGCGGGCGCCACGACCGCGCTTGTTGGTCTCACCGGGCTGGGCCAGGACGACGAGATGCTGCGCAGCATGTCCATCGCTATGGTCACGGTCGGGCTGGCCAGCTGCGCCACCGCCACGGTCTCGGTGCTGCTGCCGGACTCCCCCACCACGCGGACCGGCGTCTCGATCGACCCACTCATCGTAGAGCTGGCGCCCGGCGAGACCGCGTACGGCGCCAGCGTCTCGGTCTTCGGTTTCTAATTACTTGGGCAGATTCTCGTAGGGATTGGGCGTGCTGTCAGACTCCAGATCGATGCTGTCGTAGCCGAACTCCAGCTCTTCTTCAACGCTGCCCGGCGCGGCCTCTTCAGGTTGCGGCGCGACGGCCGCGGCGCCGCCCAGCACGGCGATAACCGCCACCACTGCCAGCGCGTCCTTCATCAGATTTGGACGCCACCGCCACGGAATCAGCACCAGGACAGCGGCCAGCGCGGGCGCCGCCAGAATGAGCCCCAACCCCCGCACCGACAGGTACGCGTAGTGATGCGCTGAAGCAGCTGCTGCGGTCACGATCAACGCGACGGGCAGCGACGCCGCACGCAACGACAGGTCGGTCCGCCCGAGCACGGTGAGCAGCGCCGCGCCCCCCACGGCGGCCGCGGCGCCACCGACCAGCTGACCCAGGACGGCGGTCTGCCCCAGCACGATAACGCCGGCCGCGCCCGCGCAGAGCAGTCCGAGAAGCACCGCAAAGCCACGCGAGCTCATGCGTGCGGCCAGGAGATCCAGCAGCAGCCACCCGGCGACGACGCCGCCGCTCAACGACCACTGCCAGCGCGCCGCCTGTTCCGCCGTCCACACGTTGTCGGCGAGAGTGGCGAACAGCAGCGCGGGCACAATCCATGCGGCGACAGCGGGACCCACAACCCGCAGACCGAGCGCGTAACCCTGAAGGGTGCGCAGCCCCACGTCCACGAGCGCGATGCCGCCGCCTGCCAGCGCGATCCAGGGCAGCCACTGCATGGCCTCGGACACCGGCCACTGCGGAGCGCCGACCAGCGCCATGTAACCCGCGACAAAGCCAGCGACGACGCCTGAGGCGACGCCCAGCTCCCCCAGCAGCGGGCGGCCCGAGCGACCGGCGACGACCGCCACACCGACCAGCGCCAGCGCAGCGACCGCCGGCGCCACGCCGCCGCCCAGAATCTGTTGGGTGACCACGCCCACGGTTATTTCTTGATGCCCTCAACCGCGATGATCAGAGAGATCTCCTCGCCGAGCCCGCCGGGCATGGTGGTGATGCCGAACTGGCTGCGCTTGATCGTCAGGCGCGCCTCCCAGCCGGCGCGGTTGTTGCCCCACGGGTCCTTGCCCTCGCCCGTAAAGGTGACCTTGGCCGTCACTCGGTTGGTCTTGCCGCGCAGCGTCAGCTTGCCGGTCACGTCCATCGCGGCGCCCGCGGCTTTGACCGACGTGCTCTCAAACGTCATCGTCGGAAACTCCTTGGCGTTGAGGAAGTCGGGGCTCTTCAAGTGCCCGTCACGCTTCTTGTCGGCGGTGAAGATGCTGCCGGACTTGATCGTCAGCTTCACCGTCGACGCCGCGACGTTGGCCTTGTCGTAGGACACGGCCCCGGTCACGTGGTGAAAGACGCCCCAGAAGTTGCCGACACCGAGGTGCTTGACCGAAAAGACAGCCATCGAGTGGCCGTTGTCGATGGTGTAATCGGCGGCGGTGGCGGTGGTGGTCGTGGTGGCTAGAGCTGCGATCGCGATCGCGGCGGTCATCATGAGTCGCTTCATCTTCGGGTCCCTCCTTGGGGTTTGCTATCCGATGCTTGCTAGATTAGGAGCCGCAACCTATCCTGTAAATCGACAAAAACAAGATTGAATCCATCTAGTTTTTCGATAGGTTGCAACGAAATGCTGTCAGACGCCCTCACTTTGGACCAACTGAACCTGTTTGTCGCGGTGTGCGAGCACGGCAGCTTCTCGGCGGCCGGCCGCCACCTGCATCGGGTGCAGTCGGCTGTGAGCTACGGAATCGGCAACCTGGAAGACGCGCTGGACGTGCCGCTCTTCGACCGTGGGGGCCGCCGCCCGGTGCTGACCTCGGCGGGACGGGCGCTGCTGCGCGACGCGACGATGGTTCTCAACAGCGTCGGGCAGCTGCGCCGCCATGCCGCGAGCGTGGCCGAGGGCCTGGAGGCGGAGGTGGCCGTGGCCGTAGGCGTCCTGTTTCCCGCAACCGTGCTGGCGCAGCTGTGCAAGGCGTTTCAGGATGAGTTTCCGACCGTACCGCTGCGCCTGCAGACCGGGGTGCTGGGTACGGTCGCGACGATGGTGCTGAGCGGCGCATCCGACCTTGGGATCTCCGGACCCGTCGGCATCGAGTCGCCCAAGCTCAAGCGCATGCAGCTGGCCAGCGTCCGCCTGGTGCCCGTGGCCGGAGAGGGACACCCACTCGCTGCGATCGACGGTCCGATCCCGACTACCGCGCTGGAGGATAAAGTGCAGATCGTCATAAGCGAGATGGCGCGGCGGGAGGTCGCGGACGACGGACCGGCCAACGTGGACTACGGCGTCCTGTCGGCGCGCACGTGGCGCGTGGCCGACGCCGGGACGAAGCTGACGTTGATCCGCGCGGGCCTGGGCTGGGGATCGCTGCCCGAACACATGGTCGCGGAAGACTTGCAAAAGGGCACGCTGAAGCGGCTGGAGGTCGAAGAGTGGGGAAACGGCCCGCGCCTGGCTCAGCTCTTCTCGATCGTGCGCGGCGACGCCCCACCGGGGCCGGCGGGTCAGTGGCTGTTGCGCCACCTGCGGTCGCTGTGTGAAGACGCCGACACGCTCACATCGGCGTCGTCGGCGAGCGGACATCCCTAAGGCTGCGTGCCTCTCTGGTGTCGCCGGGTGATCTCGCCGTGATAGTCGGCGACGCCACCGCCGTTGTAGTCGGTCAGCGCCTTGTCCCATCCCTGAAACTTGCTCTCGTAGCCGGGCACTTTGACGCCCTCGCTGCCCCGGCTGACCGGATGCCAATCCCCGCCGCGATTTCGGCCGCGACGGACCGGCGCCGTGATCTCGCCCTTGTAATAGGCCCAGTGCAGTGCGGCGGTCAGACTCTGCTCTGGATCCAGCTTTTGCCGCTTGGCCAGGCCGACGTACTGCTGCTTCTCGGGGGTCCAGTCGCCGGGGTTGTTCACCTGCATCATGTCGCCGCCGGTGAAGACGTCCATGTGGCCGCCGGACTCCTGCAGCGCCCACGCCTTGACCAGGTTCGGGTCCAGGTAATGCGGGTGCGTCTCGTCCCAGCCCTTCTCGGCGTTGAAGGCAGCGACCACGCGCATGATCATCTCGTCGTTGGACTGATGCCCCGGCTTGTCGTAGCCCGCGTAGCTGTTGAGCCTGGGCTTCGGCGCCGGCGCGACACGCGTATTGTCGGGGTGCGCCGAGACCGTCTCGGGGACCTGGGGCGCCGGCACAGACGCCGGATCCGGGCGCAGCGCTTCCGCGCCTTCTTCGTAGCTCTTGCCGACCAGCTTGGACTTCAGCCAGTCCCAGAACGACGCCTTTTCGACCGGGGCGCTGGTGCTGGAGGCCTGCGTGCTCTGTTGTTCGGCGTATTCGGGCATCGTCCAGGCGAGGATACACCAAAACGTCGTACCATCGGGCACGATGCGCGTGTGCCCTGAGTGCGGACGGCAGACACAGGCCCGAATCTGCCCTGTGGATGCGTCCATGACGATCGACGAGGAGCTGCTGGCGGCGGACCCGCTGCTGGGCATCGTCTTTGACGATCGGTACGAGATGCTGGTGAAGATCGGCGAGGGCGGCATGGGATCGGTCTACCGCGCGCGAGACAAGCGCCGTCACCGGGATGTGGCGATCAAGGTGCTGGCGCCCAGCCTGGCGCGAGATCGGGCCAGCGTCGGCCGCTTCAACCGGGAGGCCAAGGTCACCAGCCGGCTGCGGCACCCCAACTCCATCGCCGTCTACGATTATGGGCACGCAAAAGAGGGCCTGTACCTGGCCATGGAGCTGCTGACCGGTGAGACACTCGGACAGCGGCTCAAGCGGCTGGGCAGCCTCAGCGCAGCGGATGCGGCCCGGACGGCCCGCGACATCAGCCGAGCGCTCTACGCTGCACACGCGCTGGGAATCATCCACCGCGACCTGAAGCCGGGCAACGTGTTCATGCACAAGGCCGGCAACACGCGCGAGGTGGTCAAGCTGCTGGACTTCGGCATCGCCAAGTTCTCCAGCAGCGAGACCACCCAGTTTGAGACGACCGCCGGCAAGACCCTGGGCACGGTGAGCTACATGTCGCCGGAGCAGGCCGGCGGGCGAACGTGCGACGCGCGCTCGGATCTGTACTCGCTGGGCATCCTGCTGCACCACATGCTGGACGGGGGCGCGCCCTTCAAGGCCACCGAGCCCATGGCGGTGCTGCTCATGCACATCAACCAGGAGCCGCCGCCGCTGAAGGCCCAGGTCCCGACCTCCATGCGTGATCTGCTGGCCGATCTGCTGGCCAAGGCGCCGGACGCGCGACCATCACACGCGGGAGAGGTGGCCCGGAGGTTGGATGAGATCGTCCAGGAGCTCGCTGCAACGGAGCGCTCCAGACCCGCGGTCACATCACCTCAGCCGCCGATGATGGTGCCCGCCGCGCAGGCCCAACCGCGCGCCACACCGGTCGCCGCCCCGCCCGCGCTGACGGATCCGACGGGTCCGCGAAGAGAGCGCGAATCCACGCTGCGTCCGGCTCGGCACGCGACCAGCCCGCGTCCACAGAAGGCCCCGACCGGCCGGACCCTGCTGCTGCCGGCCGTCACCCTGCTGCTGGCGCTGGGCATCGCCGCAGTCCTGTATCGCCAGCATCGCGTCGAGCAGGCCCGGCCCGCCCCACCGCTGACCCCGAAAGCAGCCGAGGTCGTGGTGCCGGGCGCCGAGGAGCGCTGCCTGGGCGGGCACGCGCCCACCTGCCTGACGATGGCCGACGCCCACCTCACAGGCAGCGGCGTTGAGAAGGACGAGGCCTACGCGGCGCGCTTGCTGGACGCCGGATGCCAGGCCGGCTCCGCCGAGGCCTGCCGGCGGTTGGGCGTGCTGTGCGCGACGGGCGCCGGGGTCCCGGTGGACGCCAAGCGCGCCGGCGAGCTGTTTGACCGCGCGTGCAAAGCCGGCGATCGAGAGGCCTGCGCGCGATTGGGGATCCTTCACGAGACGGGAAACGGTGTGTACCGGGATCTCGAGCGGGCCACGGTGCTGCTCTCCGGCGCCTGCTCAGAGCAGGTTCCCCTGGCCTGCCACGCGCTGGGCCGCATGGAGGAGAGCGCCCACCCGACCCGCGCGCTGCGGCGCTACGAGGGCGCGTGCACAAACGGGCTGGGCGACGCGTGCACCGATCTGGCGCGCCTGATCGCCGCGCGAGAGATCCCGGTGCCCAATGTGCGCACGATGGCCGGCGCGCTCTCCAAGCGCTGCGAGGCTGACCAGGCGTCGGCCTGCACCGCGCTGGGCACGCTGTACGAGACCCACCCGCGCGACGGAACCAGCCTGGACGAGATCGGCCGGCTGTATCAGCAGGCCTGCGACGGCGACGACGGCCCGGGCTGCCATCGCCTGGCCCTGCGGCTGGTGGGCATCAACCCGGCGCGCGCCCACACGCTGCTCAAAAAGGCGTGCGACACGGGCCACACCCCGTCGTGCATGCAAATGATCGAGATGAAGCGCTAGGTGACTGGTGCCGAACGACGTCACGCCCCTCGCGGAGCCGTTTGGCACCAATCACCTAGCGCGCGTCCAGCGCCTCGCGCACGCTCGCGATCAACGCCTGAGCGCGGTACGGCTTCTTGAGAAAACACTTCACGCCGGCGCCGTTCATCTCGTCAGCCAGCTTCTCTTTGGTGAAGCCGGTGGACACGACGACGCGCAAATTGGGGTCGATCTCAGCCAGCGCCCGATACGTCGCGGGGCCGTCCATCTTGGGCATAACCATGTCCAGCAACACCAGATCGACGCTGCCCAGCCGCTGGTACGTCCCGACCGCCTCCTCGCCGTCGGAGGCGACCTCCACGCGATAGCCCTCGGCCTCCAGGATGTCGCGCGCCAGCTCCTGGATCATGCCGTCGTCATCCACCACCAGCACCAACTCGTCCGCGTCGCGCAGCTTGATCGCCGGCAGCCCGCCAATCGGCGTCATCATGTCCGCGGGCTTGCCGCTGATCGGCAGGTGCACCTCAAACGTCGTGCCCTTGCCCACCTTGCTCTGCACTGTGACAAAGCCGCCGTGGTTTTTGACCACGCCGTAGACCAGCGCCAGGCCCAGGCCGGTGCCCTTGCCCTTCTCCTTGGTGGTGTAGAACGGCTCGAAGACGCGACTGGCGGTCTCTTCGCTCATGCCGACGCCGGTGTCTGTCACGGACACCGTGACAAAGGGGCCTCGACGCGTGGCCACGCCCGCGCCTGAAGGGACCTCCGCCCGCTCGGTGCGGCGGGTGCACAGGTGCAGACTCCCGCCCTCCGGCATGGCGTCGCGTGCGTTCAGGCACAGGTTCATGATGACCTGGCGGATCTGGGCGACGTCCACCTCGACCGTGGGCAGACCGGGCATCAGCTCTTCGGTCAGCTGAATCGACTTGCCGATGGTGCGCTCGAGGATGCCCAGCGTCTGCAAAATCACCTGGCGCGCATGCACGACCCGGGTCTCGTGCGGGCCCGCGCGCGCAAACCCGAGCAGCTGTGACGTCAGCTCCTGCGCCTGCCGCGCGCTCTGCTCGACCGAGCTCAGGTAGCGGGCCGGCTTGGAGTTGCCCGCCACCGTTGTCTGCAGCAGCGACGTGTACCCCAGGATGCCGGTGAGCAGATTGTTGAAGTCGTGTGCGATCCCGCCGGCCAGAAGCCCCAGCGACTCCATCTTCTGGGCCTGGACCAGCTGCTGCTCCAGCCGGCGCTGGTCGGTGACGTCGCGCATGATGCCGCGATAGGCCACGACGGCGCCCGAGTCGTCCTTGACGCGCGTCGACGTCTCCAGCACCACCACGCGGCGGCCGGTCTTGTGGCGCAGCACCAACTCGTAGTCCTTGACGTGTCCCTGCCGCTCGATCGCGGCGCGGTAGTCGTCCCAGCCCGCGCGATCCGCAAAGAGGTCCCGACCGACATGAAGCTCTTGCAGCTCGCTGCGGCTGTACCCCAGCATCTCGAGCCCGGCGGTGTTCATATCCAGCACGCGGCCCTCGGGCGTGCTGATGAAAACCGCGTCGTGCGCGTCCTCAAACAGCGAGCGGTACTTGCTCTCGGAGATCTGCACGCGCTCGTAGCTGAGGCAGTCCGCGACCGAGTGCGTGAACTTGTCCAGGACATCCGCGAGCGCCGCCAGCTCTTTGTCTGAGAACGGATCCGCCCGCCCGGCGCCGAACATCTTCAGAATCCCGATGTTGCCCAGAGGCACCAACGCCAGGGCGCCACGGCCCAGTGGGGTTGAGTCCGACAGCGCCTCAAAGTCCGGGTCGTTGTTGGTCACCGAGACGGTGCCCGTCGCACGCATGCGCTCAATGATGACGTCGTGCGCCGTCAGCTGCCGATCCTCGTAGCCGTACTTGGGAGACGCATACACCAATCGCGCCCCGCGGGCGTCGCCGCTGCCGGTCAAGAGCGAGCGCTTCACCCAGACCGACACGTACGCCAGCTTCTTGCGGGCCTTCAGCGTCTTGGCAAAAGCGCGGCAGTTCTGTCGCAGATCCAGCGACGTGCCGACCGACAGCAGCAAGCTGTAGCGTGTCAGCAGCTCACTGAGCGCTCCGCCTCGCGCACCATCATCCGTCACGTCATGTCCTTCCAGCTACCCACAGGCCACCATAAGGGTAACCTGCTACGGGACCGCAGCACAACGTTGGCGCGATCAAGGCTTGTCCTATGATCCATGTCGGGGCATGGTTGTCGCCATGGACTGGGTCATCCGGTATACCGCCGTGACCAACGCGGACATGTCACAAGAAGGGCTGGACGCTCTGGACGCGGACCTCTCGTCCGCAGCCGGGTCGCTCCCCGGTCGCCTTGTACGCGAGACCGCCCAACAGGAGGGCGTCGTTTTCGCGGGCAGCCTGTCTCCCGTCGGCACCAGCACGCACGAGGACGTCGAAGCGCTCCTGCAGTTTCTCGACAATATCGACAGCAAGTACGGCGCGCTGAACGTACGCATCGAGGACAACCTCAAGCTGGTTCGCCGCGATCCCGTGAGCGGGCGGCTGGGGCTCGACATGGACGGTGGCGCGCTGCTGCGCGTGGTCCCGGGCGCGGATGGCCTGCCGGGCGGCGACCTGGCGCTGGACGAGACCGCGATCGTCGATGAGCTTCAGTACATGATCGACGCTCTCACGGGCGGCAGCGACGAAGACGATCCGGTCTACAGCGGCGCGGACCCGACCATCGCCCCGTTCGCCGACTCCATGACCGTCTTCTACGCCTCGCCCGAAGAGGCGGTCCCGGTGACCGTTGAGCAGCGCGACGGTCCGTGGTCCATCGAAGAGGTCGAGGTCATCCGGCGCCACGACAAGCGCTCCGGCGTGGAGGGCTTCTACGTCAGTGGCGAGCTCAAGCTGGACGCCGAGATGCGCGCTCATCTGGTCGCTGTCGACGTGGTGTTGCGCGACTCGGAAGACCGCGTGATCAGCACCGAAGAGTGCTTTGCAGGCTACGACGTACGCCGCTCCACCGAGCTGGAGGCCGAGGCGATGGTGTGCGTGACGCGCGCCTCTGATGTGGCGTTTATCGAGGTCTCCGCCGACGCCTATATTCGCGAGACGGCCGTGCTGGCCACCGGACGCCCGAACGGCGGCACCCTGCTGGAGCCGCGCACCGACATGCCGCTGCAGATCACGATCGGCGAGACGCGCTGGCCCGACGAGGGCTGGACCGCGGCCGGCGAGCTGACCAACAACAGCGGCAACTTTCTGGCGACAGTCGCGCTGACAATGGCCGTCTCCGACCAGGCCGGCGAGGTGGTGTCCGACGACGAGTGCGACGTCACCATGCTGGCGCCCGGGGACTCGCGCGCGTTTGATCTGATCGCCCTGCTGCACGGCGGCGACAAGCCCGAGACCGCCGTGGTGCGCGGCCGGTTCGTCACGCGCCGCCGCCAGATCGTCTGCCGCATCACGCTTTGAGGCGCCGCTGGCTGCTGGTTCTGGCCGTCGCGGTCGGGTGCGCCGAAAGCGAGACGCCGCCTACCGCACCGGCGGATGACATCGATCAGATCGATGCAGTGGATGCCGGACCGGGTGTGTCGGAGAACTTCGGCGTGACCGAGACGGAAGGCGACGCGGCCTGCGACAACCTCAACACCGCGCACTGCGTCTTTCCCTTTCCCAGCGACTATTACCGCGTCGACGGCAGGCTGGAGTTCGGCGAGACCTCCCTGCCCAAAGGCGTGGACGGCAAGCACGTGGACAAACACGCGTTCTCTCACCGCGACGGGTACTCACCCGTGACGCCCATGCTGTTCCGGTTTGAGGGCGCGCTGCTCACCGGCACGGCCTCTGTGCTGGACATCGCGTCGTCGCTGCTGCCCGAGAGCCTCACGGTGATCCTGGACACGGAGACTGGAGAGCGGGTGGCGCATTGGGTGGAGCACGACCACTTCTCGGTAGACGGCGGCATGCCGGTGTTCACGCTGCGGTTGCCCCAGCGCCTGGCGTGGAACCGGCGCTACATCGTGGCCGTGCGCGGGTTGGTCTACGCCGACGGCGCGCTGGTGCCGGCCGATCCCGGCTTTGCGGCGCTGCGCGACCAGACCGCCAGCACCGCGGTCGGGCTGCACGAGCGGCGCGCACGCTTCGAGACCGACGTCTTTGCCCCGCTGACCGAGGCGGGCGTGGACCGCGCCGGGCTGCAGCTGGCGTTCGACTTCACCACGAGCACCGAGGCCAACACGACGACCCGCCTGTTCGCGGTGCGCGACCGGATGCTGGAGGCGATCGGCGAGGACGGCCCCGACATCGTGGTCGACGAGGTCGAGACCGGGGACTTCGGCGCCTGGGTGCACGCCACGGTGCAGGTCCCGAGCTTTCTACATCCGGCGGACGACTCGGGTGTGCGGCGCCTGCGGACGGACGCGGACGGCGCGCCGGTGATCGAGGGCGAGGAGTCCGTCACCATCGACATCCTGATCCCGCCGACGCTGCTGGCGGACGGCGGTGAGGCGCCCATCCTGCAGTACGGTCACGGGCTCTTCGGCAGCCGGACCGAGGCGCGGAAAGGCTGGCTGACCGACCTGGCGGAGCGCAAGGGCTTCATGGTGGTGGCCGCCGACATGACGGGGATGAGCGAGCCGGACGTGGGCATCTGGGGCGTCGTGCTCACCAGCGACGTGTCGCAGTTTCCGGCGCTGGCCGAGAAGCCGCTGCAGGGGCTGTGCAACCACGTGGCGATCGCGCGGGCGGTGAAGCGGTTCACGCACGACGCGGTGGCGGCGGATCCGACGCGCGTCTACTACTACGGCAACTCGCAGGGCGGGACGCTGGGTGCGATCCTCATGGCGCTGCACAAGGACGTGCAGCGCGGGGTGCTGGGCGTGCCGGGCGGGGCCTATGCGCTGCTGTTGAATCGCAGCGCGGGGTTTTCGGAGTTCAGCGGCATCTTGAAGATCCCGTTCCCCGATCCGCTGGACCTCTCGGCCATGTTCGGGCTGCTGCAGACCGGGATCGACCAGCTGGACCCGCTCAGCTACGTGCAGGACATCGCGCCGCGACAGGTGCTGCTGCAGGTGGCCAAAGAGGACGCGTGGGTCGAGAATCAGGTGTCGTTTTTGCTCGGTCGCAGCATCGGGGCGCCGCTGCTGACCCCGACCCCGCGCCCGGTGTGGGGCTTTGAAGAGAAGCCGTATCCGTTGAAGGGCAGCGGCGTGACCGACTTCGACTTCGGCAAGCCGGACAACCCAAACCCGACGGCGCCGCCCCCCACCGAGCACGATACGCACGAGGATCTGCGGCGGCTGGACGTCGCTCAGGACCAGCTCTGGCACTTTCTGGAGACCGGCGAGATCGCCAGCTTCTGTGAAGGTCCCTGTGATCCCCGTTAGTTAGACTCACGTCAATTGCCCCGTACAGCGTCATCCTGTTAGCATCGAACAGATGTTCGGGGGCGCGGCAACTCGAGCATGGAAGGGGCTGTAGTTATGTTGTGGAGATCTGTTGACGCGAAAGCGCTGGCCCTGATCTGCGTCCTAACCCTGATCTGTGTCCTAACCCTGATCAGCTGCTCGGATGATGCCGAGCAAGGGGCGCAGTTAGCGTTTCCCGACAGCGGGAACCTGGGCAACGGCCTATCGGATATCGACAAGCCCAAGCCACCGGATCACACGCCACCACCCCCGCCCGGACCCGCCTGGGCGTTTTTGTGCACCCCTTGTCAGGTCGACGCCACGTGCGGTGAGGGTGGGCTGTGCACCGAGATCGATGAGGGGCAGCGATTTTGCGTCGGTCCGTGCGGGCCGGGCGAGGTCTGTCCCAGCGGCTACACATGCGAGCCGGGCACGGAGCCGGGGACCTCGTGGTGTGAGCCCGACAGCGGCCACTGCGACTGCAGCATCGACAGCGTCGGCCAGCCTGTTGCGTGTCAGAGCGCGGAGGGCGTGGCGGTGTGCCAGGGCTGGAAGACCTGCCGGGAAGACGGCAGCTTCTCGGAGTGTGACGCGCCGGTCGCGCACACGGAGATCTGCAACGGCAAGGACGACGACTGCGACGGCGAGACCGACGAGGGCTTCACGGACGACGCCGGCGAGCTCACCACGTTTGAGCGCTGTGGCAGCTGTGACACGAGCTGCGCGGACGTACCCGACATCCCAAACGGGGTGGTGGGCTGCATCGTCAGCGATGACGCGGACCCGCATTGTGGTCTGGACCACTGCGACCCGGGCTTCTTCTCGCCAGACGGCTTGAGCTGCGAGTCGGGCGACGTGCCGGTCTGCGCGCCGTGCACCACCAACGCCGAGTGCCACGGGGGCCTGTGCGAGCTGCTGGGGACCACCCAATCCTGCACCCGGCCGTGTGACGCGGCGACACCTTGCGGCGGCGGATATCACTGCGTCGACGGCCGCTGCGCCCCGCCAAGCGGCGACTGCTCGTGCATCGCGCAGACGGCCGGCCTGCTGAAAGGCTGCACCGTGGCCAACGAGTTCGGCGCCTGCAAGGGGCTGGCAACATGTGACCCGGAGCAGGGCTGGATGGGCTGCGATGCGGCCCAGCCGCTGGAGGAGATCTGCGACGGGCTGGACCAGAACTGTGACGACGTGGCCGACGACGGGTTTGTCGATGAGGACGGCAAGTACAGCTCGTTTGAGCACTGCGGCGCGTGCTTTGCATCGTGCGCGGACGCCATCCCCAACGCGACGGCTCAGTGCGTGGACGGCACCTGTGTGGTCGACGCCTGCGACGACGGGTTCATCCAAAGCGGTGAGGGCGCGTGCGTGCCCGCATTTGGGACGCTGTGTCATCCGTGCTCAGACGCCGGCTGCGGCGCGGGCGCGACCTGCGTGACGCTGGACGCCAGCGTCTGCTTGAGCGAGTGCGGCGAGGGCTGCCCCCAGGGATACGACTGCCAGAGCATCGACGGGCAGGACCTGTGTTTTCCGCTGTCGGGCACCTGCTCGTGCACCGAAAAGTCCGCCGGGCAGACGCGCCCGTGCACGATCGCCAACGCGGCGGGCGCGTGCAGTGGATTGGAGACGTGCGACCCCGACGCCGGCTGGACCGGGTGCACCGCCAAGACGCCTGCGCTGGAGGCCTGCAACGGCGCAGATGACAACTGTGACGGCGCGGTCGATGAGGGGCTGTCCGGTGTGCTGGCGTGCAGCAATGTGGTGCCGGGCGTCGGCGAGTGCTTCGGCGTACAACAGTGTGAGGGGGCCGCGGGGCTCACGTGTGACGCAAAGACCCCGGCCACCGAGACGTGCAACGCGCTGGACGACAACTGCGACGGCGTAGCGGACGACGGCTTTGTCGACGCGGCCGGCAAATACAGCTCTATGGCCCACTGCGGCGCCTGCAACAACGCCTGCGCCGCGCCGCCGGCCAACGCGACGGCGCACTGCGACGCCACCATCGCGGTCCCGCAGTGCGCGTGGACCTGCAAGGACGCCTTCTTCGACGTGGACGGCGAGGCGGCAAACGGCTGCGAGTGCGCGTTTGTCAGCGCCGTGGACACGCCCGGCAACGGGGTGGACGAGGACTGTGACGGGGTGGACGGCGACGCCAGCAAGGCCGTGTTTGTCTCGATCTCGGGCAGCGACGCCAACCCGGGCACGCAGGCGCAGCCGGTGCGCACGATCAACCAGGGGCTGTTGGTGGCGTCCAACAAGAACCTGCGCGATCTGCTGATCACATCCGGTACGTACGTCGAGCGCGTGACGCTGGTGCAGGGCAAGGGCCTGTACGGCGGCTACTCCGAGGACTTCAGCGCGCAGGATGCCGTGGTCTTTGAGACGGTCGTCACGGCGTCGCCCGGTCCCGCAGCCGCGCCGGGGGTGGTCAACGCGCTGGGTCTGCCGGCCGACGCGCCCGGATCCGACAAGACGATCATGGACGGCATCACCGTGCTCGGTCCGGTGGTCATCGCCAGCGGCGCGGCGAGCTACAGCCTGTACGTGTTGAACAGCGGCTCCAACCTGCGAGTGATCGACTGCACGCTGATCGGCGGCACGGGCGGGCCCGGCGTCGCAGGCGACCCCGGTACGCACGGCGTCAACGGCAAGTCGGGCAGCCCCGGCATCGCGGCCCACGAGGCCAGCGGATCGTGCAACGGCCCCGACCAGACCGCGGGCGGCAAGGGCGCGTCGCACAGCTGCAGCGGCGTGCCGACGACGGGTGGCGACGGCGGCATGGCGATCTGCCCGGATTACAACGTCAACGCCCCCGCCAGCCTGTGTCCGCCTGAAGCGTCGCAGCCCGAGACGCCTCAGGCGGCCGGCAAGCAGGGTGTCCCCGGACAGGCGCTGGGTGGCGGCGGCGGATACGCGGGAACCGACAGCCTGATCCACGGCAACTGGGACGGCGAGGAGTGCATCGTCAAGCCCAACAACTGCTTCTCCTGCAACGTGACGCTGACCGATCGCAACGGCGGCAACGGGCTGCCCGGCGGCACCGGCACCAACGGTGTGGCGGGCGCGGGGTGCCAGACGGCCGGCGGCACCGTCATCGACGGACTGTGGAGCGGTGGAGCGGCCGGACTCGGCGGCGTGGGCAAACACGGCGGCGGCGGTGGCGGCGGTGGTGGCGGCGGCGGCGTAGAGCTGACGCAATGCCCGGCTGACAGCGTCGGCTCGCCGGACCTCGGCGGCTCGGGCGGCGGCGGCGGCTCGGGCGGCTGCTCGGGTACCGGGGGCACGGGCGGGCAGTCCGGCGGCGCGGCGTTCTCGGTCTTTGTCGTCTGGACCCAGGCGGCGCAGAGCGTGCCCAACCTGGCCGGCAACATGATCGTGCGCGGCACGGGCGGACCGGGCGGCAAAGGCGGTCCGGGTGGCGCGGGCGGCTTTGGCGGCTTCGGTGGCGCGGGCGGCGCCAATGGCGCGACGCAGCCGCTGTTGTGGTGCGCTCCAAAGGGCGGTCAGGGCGGCACCGGCGGTCATGGCGGCGCGGGCGGTGGCGGCGGAGGCGGCTGCGGCGGCAGCATCTACGGCGTCTTTGCGTCGGGGGCCTCCCCGGCGGCGATGGCCGCGTTGAAAAGCGGCAACTCGTTCCCGGCAGCAGGCGGACCCGGCACGGGCGGCACGGGCGGCACCTCGAAGGGGCTGTCGGGGCAGCCGGGCGTCGCGGGAGCCGACGCGCCAACTAACTTCTAGCAGACCAGTCCGGTACACTCACCTGGCCAGGAGGCAAACAGGTGCATCAACCCAACCCAGTCCGGCTTCTCAGGGCCCTGGTGTGCGCGTCACTCGTGTGGAGCGCCGCGGGGTGCGGCGATGACCCATCTGAGGACCCGATCGTCCAGCCCGAGCCGACGCCGGACGTGGAGGCGCCACCGCCCATCCTCACGGTGGAGTCGCAGGCGCTGGCGTTGACCCCAACCGAGTTCAACAACACCGTGCGGGACCTGCTCGGCATGCCGATGAACCCGGCGGCCTGGCCGAAGCCCCCGGCCATCGCGGCGCGTCTGGCTCCTCAACGTGGAGAGCGCAAGGGCGTCTTCGGCCTGCAGGCGGTCGAGGCCCCACCGTGGCCATGGACGTTTCCAGCCGAGACGGGGGTCGAGCACTTCGAGGGCATGGCCGACGGGCAGCAGCCCTCGCCGTATGCCGTGGAGGAGCTGCAGAAGGCGGCGATGCACTTCGCCTCTTTTGCGCTGGTGTCGCCGGTGTTTTTCGCGTGCGACGACTGGGCGACGCTGACGGGCGAGGCCCAGACGGGGTGCGGCTGGGCCAGCATCGAGCGGTTTGCGCAACGAGCGTGGCGGCGACCGCTGTCCACGGCTGAGCGCGACCGGCTGCAGGCCTTCTGGCAGGCCAACCTGGCCGGTGGGCCGGCTGATGAGGCGCTGGTACTGACGGCGGCGGGCGTGCTGCTGTCCCCGGCCTTCCAGTATCGGCTGGAGCAGGGCGACGCGGACCGCACACAGGGCGACGCGATCCCGCTGACGGGTTGGGAGATGGCGTCCAAGCTCTCCTATTTCTTGTGGGACAGCATGCCGGACCCCGCCCTCTTCGCGGCGGCCGCGCAGGGTGAGCTCGACACGACGGCCGGCGTCGAGACGCAGGTGCGCCGCATGCTGGACGATCCAAGGGCGCGCTCGGCGGTGGTCCACTTTCACAATCAGTGGCTGGGCACCACGCGGGTGCACGGCATCTCCCCGGCGCGACGGGCGTACGGTCCACTGTTTGGACTGGCGCCCGAGCCGCCGCTGGACACCACGGGCGACGGACAGTGGCCACAGATCCTGCTGCCCATCCGTCACTCGATGGAGGCAGAGACCTACCTGTTTTTGGAGAGCACGGTCTTTGACGGGGCGGGCACGCTGGCGGCGCTGCTGACCGAGTCACGCGGGTTCATGTCGGACTATACCGCGCCGCTGTACGGGGAGGGCGCAGTCGCGCTCGATGGACCGTCCGTCACCTGGAGTTTTGGGTTGATCAAGAACTCGCTTGGCGAAACCAACGGCATGAGCCTGTACCCGACCCGGTTTGATGAGAGCGAGCGCGCGGGCGTGCTGACGTTGCCGTCGGTGCTGGCGCTGGGCTCGTATGCGGTGCACCCGGCGCCCATCCTACGCGGCAAGATGATCCTGGAGCGACTGGCCTGCCAGGACTTCGGCACGCCACCGCCCGGCGCGTCGGCAGCGGCGCCCCCAGACATCGAGGACGCCGACAACACGAACCGCGAGCGCACCGATACGGCCACGTCCGCGGTCGAATGCGCCGGCTGCCACGACACCATGAATCCGCCGGGCTTCGCCTTTGAGCACTACGACTCCCTGGGCCGGTGGCGGGCCGAGGACAACGGCAAGGTGGTGGATGCCGCCGGCAGCTTCACGCTGTGGAGCGGCGAGTCCTTCACCTTTGAAGACGGCGTCGAGCTGGCCCATCAGCTGTCGACCAGCCCGCGCGTTCGCGACTGTTACGTGATGCGCTGGGCCCGATACGCCACCGGCATCCAGCTCAAAGAGGCCGACGAGGTGCTGGCGCCGCTGCAGCAGGCGTTTCAGCAGGACGACAACATCGCCAACCTGTTGGTCGCCATCGCCGCCAGCGACTTCTTTCGCCACCGCCGCGCAGGAGGCCAGCCATGATCGACCGGCGACGCTTTCTTCAGCGGATGGGCGCGGCGGGCCTGGCGACCGGGCTGTCGGGGCTGGGACTGCAAAACCTGTTCGCCCAGCAGGCGGAGGGCGAGGCCCCCAAACGTCTCATCATCATCTCGCACTGCCACGGCTGGCCGTATGAGTCGTGGAAGATGCGACCGGCCGGCCTGACGGAAGGCACCGCGGGCGAGGTGTCGCTGAAGGACCTGCCTATTGAGGCCTTCAGTCAGCCGTTGGCCCCGCTGTACGCCCATCGTGAGCGACTGCTGGCTCTGGACGGGCTGTCGCTTGCGACCGCAGAGCTCGATGTGGACGGCAATCGCCACGACACGGGCTGGGTGCACGCGTGGACCGGAAACTGGGCCGACTTCAGCGGCACGGACACCCGGGCGACCTCCGCGTCGCTGGACCAGCTGGTAGCCGCCCACATCGCGCGCGGAGACCGGCTGCCGTCGCTGGAGCTGTCGGTGGACGACGCGCTGGAGGGCGGTCGGCCGATCGGGTACGCGCTCAACGGGACGCGCCTGCCCGTCGAGGCGTCACCACAGCGGGTCTGGCAGCGACTGTTCGGCCCCTCACTGGCGCCCGATCCGCTGACGATACGGCAGCGCAGCGTGCTGGACTTCGCCCAGGCCGAGTACACCGCCATGGCGCCGAAGCTGGGCGCCGCGCAACGGCAGAAGCTGGACGCCCACTTCCAGCTGCTGAGCCGACTGGGGGACCGCGTGGAGGGGATGGCGGGCTTGTCGTGCGGCACCGTTCCAAACCTTGTCACCGAGACCGCCGACTACGACGTGCGCTTCGACGCCTTTGCCGACCTGATCGGAGCCGCGCTCAGCTGTGACATCACACGCGTCGTCTCGCTCTCGCTGGGCGAGATGCCCACGTCCCACTTCGGCTGGGATCATCTGACCGACGACGTGCACAAGGGCCTGGCACACGACATCTACAACAACGCCGAAAAGCATCAGGCCATGACCGACTACGCGATGATGCACGCGCAGCAGGTCGCGCGCCTGGTCTCCACGCTGGAGCAGCTTCCCGACGTGGACGGCGGCTCTGTGATGGACAACACGCTAATCGTGTGGGGCTCGGAGCTGGCCGACGGCTGGCACGGCTACCGCCACTACTGCCCGGTCGTCATCGGCGGGTCGTGGCACTTCAAGACAGGACGCTACCTCTACTGGCCTCACCAGACCCCCAGCCAGGTGCTGGTGCCGGCGTCGGTGTCGGGCGGCGGGTACTCCGAGCTCTGCGGGCTGCCGCACCAACGACTGCTGGTCAGCGTCGCGCAGGCGATGGGCCTTGCGACGGACCACGTGGGCATCGAGCATGTCCAGAGCCAGACTGGTCACCTGATCGAATGCAGTGGGCCACTGGCGGAGATGACCTGATGAAGATGACAGCGATGCGCCTTATCCCGCTTCTTCTGCTCCTGCTCCTGGGATGCACGGACGCGGACACCCCGACACCTGGGAGCAGCGCCGACGCCACCGCCGAGCCCGACGCCGGGCCAACGGAAGATGCCGGGTGCTGGTGGTGTGTCGATGCCGGTCCGGAGCCGGACGTCCCGGCTGTCGTAGAGGACGACAAGGGCGGCGACTTCGACCAGAAGTGTTACGACGCGTGCCTGGGCAAGGGCGAGACGCCTGAGATCTGCAAGAACGCCTGCGGCGGCGACGACAAGGGCGACGGAAAGGGCGACGGAAAGGACGTCAAAGACCCCGACGCCTGCTACGACGGCTGCGTGAAGAAGGGCGAGGACCCCGAGTTCTGCAAGGACTACTGCTACGGGGATAAGGGCGGCGGAAAAGACGACGGAAAAGACTAGGAGCGTGTCCCTGAAAGGGCCACGCGCCTAGAGCGGATGGGTTGGGCCGACGCCCGAGCGGAGCGAGGTCGGCGGGGCCTAGATGAACACGGCCAGCGGCACCACGAACAAGCCGGGGCCGGACACCGTCGTCGTGATCGGGTAGTCGCCCTCGGGGTTGACCTGCTGCAGCCCGGACATCGCGTCGGTGAACGCGCCCGCGACCATGTGGCCGACAAACGAGCGGGACAGCACGTTGTAGGCCGTGTCCTCGGTCAGCGTCCCCACGCACTTTCCCAGCACGCGCACGCGGCCAAAGCGCAGGTCGTCCAGCGAGTCGTGCCGCAGGTAGGACTTCTGAAACGACAGGACGCCGGTCAGCCCCCCGTCGGTGGCGATAGTCGCGTCCACCACCGGCGACGCGTGCAGCTCGTTGCGCAGCGCGTTGAAGACCTGCTTGGTCTCTTCAGGCACCACCAGATCGATGCCCTGCGCCGCTGCGGACTGAGCGGCGGCGCCGATATCCGCGATGGCGAACAGGCGCTCCATCACGTTGACGAACTCGATCATGGGATTGCGGGTCACCGGACCGGACAGCTCAACAAAGCAGCCGTCGGTGAGCGCATCCAGATCCCCTTGCGCCGCAACCTGCGCCACCTGGTCGCCCAGCCCGTCGCGCATGCGGCCGAACAATGAGCTGACCGTGTGCCGCTGAGCGATCGCGTTGTCCGCGGTCGGATCCGCGCCGCTGCCGACGCGACCCTCCAGGTCAATGCCGAGGGATCGCAGCGCGCCGTCAGCCGACACGCCGTCTTCTATCGAGGCCAGCACGCTCACCATCATGGGAACGTCGAGGTATTGAGGGTAGGCAATCATCGCGACAAGGGTAGCAAGCGCCGACGTTGGAGCCAAAGGGCCGCCAGAACCAGCAGCAGCAGCCCCGCACCCGACGAGCCGGGAGGCGTCGCTGCCGCCGAACAGCCGCTGGTCTCGCGCCCACCTTCATTCTTGGACCCGCTGGACCCGGGATCGTCGACGGCAGGCAGGCCGGTCGCGGCGCCCGAGTCACCCGTGGTGTCCGTCGTCGGCTCCGCGGCGCCCGTATCGTCGCCGGTCGTCGCGTCCGTGCCGGGTGCGTCCGCGCCGGTGTCGCCGGTATCCCCCGTCGTGTCCCCGCCGGTCGTGTCGCCGCCGGTCGTGTCACCGCCGGTCGTGGCGCCGCCGGTCGTGTCGCCGGTGCCGCTGCCCGTCGTGTCGCCCGTCCCCGTATCGGTGGTGTCGTCGCCCGTATCGGTGGTGTCGTCGCCGGTATCCGTACCGGGCTCCTCGCAGTTGAGCGGGTCGCTCTTGACGATCTCAAACGTATCGAAGGTCTCGATGTTGGCCACGTTGGTGTCAAAGTTCTGCGCGGACGTCGCAATCGCCGAGAACGAGGCCTTGTTGCCGTCGATGTCCACCTTCACAAAGTGATGGCGCCCGTCGCAGACCGTGCTGCCGGTCGCTGTGCCGCAGATCAGCGCCATGATGTCGAAGAAGTCGCCGGCGATATCAAAGGTGATGGCCCCCGCGCCCCCGGTAATCACGTAGACGGTACCGTCCGGGTTCTCCTTGCCCTGATCGCCTCCTCCGCCGCCCTTCAACGGCTTGAAGCGCTCGTAAAAGTGGTTGTGCCCGTTGAAGACGACGTCCACATGGTGCTTGTCAAAGATCGGCACGAACGCCGCGTTCTGCCCCTCCTCGTTGGGCGGATGAATCAGCCCGAAGAGGTCCGTCGAGGCGTATGGCGGGTGGTGGAAAAACACAAACTTCCAGCGCTTGGGGTTCTCGGTCAGCACCTTGTCCAGCCAGCCGGCCTGCAGCCCGAAGTTGTCGTCTTTGAAGTTCACCGTAGTCAGCGACACGAAGATGGCGTCGCCCACGGTCACGTAATAGAAGTCCTCGGTGTCGGTCTCGTCGTTGCGCGGCAGCTGGTGCACCATGTTGTACAGCGCGCCCTCGCCCTCCACCTTGTCGTCGTCGTGGTTGCCGATCGACGGAAAGTGCGGCACGAAGGCCTGAGCCGGATCAGTCTTCTCCAGATAATCCTTCCACTGCCCGACAACGTCGCCGCTCTTGACCAGGTCGCCCGTGTTCAGGATCAAAGACGGCCCATGGTCCAGCGCCTCCGCCATGATCGTGTGCCACTGGGGCGCCGCGCCGGCCTCGTCCTGGCTGCGGCCGTCGCCGAGCACGACAAACGAAAACGGGGTGCAGGGATCGGTGTCGGCCATCGCGGTGCGAAACGTGTACTGCTCGCTCCAAGCGCCGCCGCCACCCACGCGATAGGTGTACTCAGTCCCGGGCTTCAGCCCCGTCAGCTCGGCCTCGTAGATGCTTCCAAGCGACCCCGGCGCAGCAAACGACTCCGCCTTGGCGGTGCTGCCCAGCGCGCCTGACGTGCCGTACTCGACCTGGTCGCCGGCGCCCCCCGAGTCGTTCCAGGTAATGCACATTGTGGTGGCGGAGCTACCGCCGCACCAACTGACTCGGACGTGCTCCGGAGCGGCGTTTGCAACAGCAGCGATCAGCAGAAGAGAGCCCAGCATAAGTACCCGCATGGCGGGCGTTATAACACGGGTCAGCGTGGGCCCTTGAGGCGTTTTATGCGGCCGATCCCGCTATCGGGCTTCTTCTCGACGCGCTTGATCGGGTTCAGGCGCGGAACGGCCGGTTCACGCGGCTTCTCCGCGCGGGGACGGCCGGCGCGCTTCTCCAGCTTGACCGCCAGGCGCCCGTCGGCAGAGGGCGTGAACTTCTGGGTCTGCTTTTTGTAGCCGCGGCGCTCGAACGTCAGCTCCAGCTCCTCGGTGCCCATGGCCAGCTCGATTGGAAAGTCCGCGCCACCCTTCGGCACGCGAAAGACCTGTCCGGTTGCACCGACGATCACCGAGACCTTGCCCACGTTGACCGAGAGCGTGAGCGTCACCTTCTGCTCGGCGGGCGCACCGGCGTTGGGGTCCTCTTCCAGCGTCAGGGTCAGCACGCCGTCCTCGCTGGGCGTCCAGGCGGCCGTCGCGATGAGATAGCCTGCCTTCTCAGCGGTGACCTTGACCTCGCCGTCGCCCTTCAGCACACGGATCTCGCGCTTGCTGCCGTCGACGGGCATCGGCCACACCTGGTCCATCCCGGACACGCGGATGTACGCGGAGCCCACGTTGGCCTGCACCGTCAGCGTCACGGTCTCCACGTCCGACTCAGGCACGATCTCGACCACGCGCTCCAACGCCGCAAACTCGACCGGCGGCGGCGACCGATCCTCTCCGAGATCAAACGAGACGGTCTGGGGCGCCGCGTCGCCGTACGCGAGGTCCACATTGACCGTGCGCCCGGGCTCCCGAACCCACTGAAACTGCGTCGGCTTGTCGGCGGTCGGCAGCACGCCCAGAAGCGCGCCATTGGCCTTGTTCACCACGTTGACGTTGTCGACATTGGCCTGCAGCGTCACTGTGACCAGGTCCGCCTCCAGCTCCGGCACCTCGCCCCCCGCCCATTGATCGGGCACGAGGCGCTTGGCGCTGGCCGGGACCGGCGTCATCTGCAGCAACACGTACACCACCACAGCGGCGCAGGCCGCCAGGACAGCGCCTCCCGCAAGCATCGCGCTGCCGTATTGCGGCTTGGGATCGGGCAGCGGCACCTGGTCCACATGCACCGTGTCGCGCGCCATCTCCGCCGACTGCTCCGCCACGTTGATGGCCGCCGAGTCGAACTTGTTGCGCACCGTGTACGCCGCGCTGCGGTTGTAGTCCATCCCGCTCTGCTCGGCGTTTTCGTAGGTCAGGACCTGCGTGAACTCGACCGGGATCATCTCGAGCAGGCGATCACACTCTTCGATGACCTCGCGCGCATCGGCCGGCCGATCGTCCGCCTCTTTCTCAAGCAGGCGGTGCATCAGCTCCTCGACCTCGAACGGCACCACCAGATCCGGGCGCACCTCGGCCATCGGGCTGACCTCGTCCTGCGCGTGCATGATCAGAATCGCCAGCGGGTTGTCGCTGGCAAAGGGCGTCCGGCCCGAGATCATCTCGTACATCATGACGCCGACGGAGTAGAGGTCGCTGCGCTGATCCACCGGATGCGATCGGCACTGCTCAGGCGACATGTACTTTGGGGTGCCGAAGATCGTGCCGTGCTGCGTCAGCGTGCCGCCCTCGGCCCCTTCACGCAGCTTGGCCACACCGAAGTCCAGCACTTTTGCAAAGTCGGGCTCGCCCTGAATCGAGCCGACAAAGACGTTGTCCGGCTTCAGGTCGCGGTGAATGATGCCCTTGGAGTGCGCCTCTTCCAGGCTGGAGCAGATCTGCTTGACGATGCGCACCACGCGTCGCACCGGCAGTTGGTGATCGTTCTCCAGCATGCGCTGCAGCGGCAGCCCCTGGAGATACTCCATGGCGATGTACAAGCCACCCAGCTCGTGCTCGCCAAAGTCGTAGATGCGGACCGTGTTGGGGTGCTCCAGCTTGGAGACGGCCAGCGCCTCGCGCTCGAAACGCCGCACTGCGGTCTCGTTGGTCAGGTACTCTTTGAGCAGCACCTTGATCGCCACGTCGCGATCCATGCCCTTCTGGCGCGCCCGGTAGACGACGCCCATACCGCCGGCGCCGACCTTGTTGATGATCTCGAAGCGGGACCCGAAGATCTGGCCGATGAGCGGGTCGGTCCGAACACGCGGCCCCTTGGTCATGCGGGCGCGGATCTTATCTTCCAGCTTGTCGAAGCCCGCCTCGGTGTTCAGGTCCACGCGCGGCAGATCGATGTCCGAGTCTGAGGCGAAGCCGGAACCAGGCTCGCTCTGAGACAGCTCAAAGCTTGAGGTCTCATTGACGATCTCTTCGGCCAGCTCCAGATGGCTCTCGTCGTCGGGCCGGGACTTATCGTTCGACATCGGGCTCACGATACCACTAAACGCACAGCCGCCACCCGAAGTTCCACTGGCCCGGAATTTCGGCTAATAACGGGCTGCATGCCTACCGACGACAACACGTTGCCGGCACCGCTGACAGGCGTCCGCGTGCTGGATCTCACCCGCGTCCTCGCGGGCCCCTTTGCCACGATGCTGCTGGCCGACCTCGGCGCAGACGTCATCAAGGTGGAGCGGCCCGACGGCGGCGACGACACACGGCGCTTCGGCCCCCCCTTCCGCGACGGAGAGTCGACCTACTTCTTGAGCATCAATCGGGGCAAGCGCTCGATCACGTGCGACTTGAAGAGCGACGCCGGACAGGAGGTGCTGCGGCGCCTGATCGCGTCCAGCGACGTGCTGATCGAGAACTTCCGTCCGGGCGTGCTCGACCGCCTGGGCTTCAGCGCGCAGGCGGCGCAGGAGATCAATCCCCGACTGATCTACGCCAGCATCAGCGGCTTCGGACACGCCGGGCTGCCGGAGCACGTCAAGGCGCCGGGCTACGACCTGATGGTCCAGTCCTTGTCAGGCGTCGCCTCGCTCACCGGACCTGCCGATGCGCCGCCGAGCAAGGCAGGCGTCAGCATCGGCGACCTGACCAGCGGCCTGTACGCGGTGCACGGCATCCTGGCCGCCCTGTACGAGCGCGAGAAGACCGGCAAGGGGCGCCGCGTGGACATCGCCATGCTGGACGGCCTGGTCTCGTTGCTGGCGTATCAAGCCGGCGCCTGGCTGCTGGGCGACAAGAAGCCGACGCGCATGGGCAACCAGCACCCGAGCATCTGCCCGTTCGAGGCAGTGCGCGCGTCGGACGGCTACCTGGCGATCTGCTGCGGCAACGACCGGCAGTTCATCCGGCTGGCGGCCGCGCTGGAGCGCCAGGACCTGTGCGATGACCCGCGCTTCTCGACCAACGCGGAGCGTGTAGTCCATCGAGCCGAGCTGATCCCGATTCTGCAGGCGCTGTTCGAGCCGTCACCCCTGGCGCACTGGCTGCCGCTGCTCAACGACGCCGGCATCCCCTGCGCGCCCATGCAGTCCGTCGATGAGGCGCTGGAGCACCCGCAGCTTGCCGCGCGCGGCATGCTGGGCACCGTGGATCACAGCAAGTTGGGGCCGATCCCGGCGGTCGGCTGTCCGGTCCAGCTGGAGGGCAGCTCCACGTTCAACTCCCTGCCCGCGCCCCTGCTCGGTGAGCACACCGACGCGATCATGGCGGAGTTGGGCCTCTAACTATTTCTTGAGCTCGCGAAAGGTCCTGATCACCACGCTGAGGGCCAGCGAGTCGTCGCAGACGATCTCCAGCCTAGTGCCCGGCGCAACCTGCTTGGTCTTGTCCCAGGCCTCGCCTTCCCAGCGGGTCTTGCGGGTCTTGAGCAGAATCTCGAAGAACGGCTTGACCTCGACGTCCGTCAGCTCGCGACCCAGCGGCGACGCCTTCGCGAACGGGCTGAGGACGGCCTTGAGCTTGGGCAGCACAACAGCCTCGCCGCATGCCGCGGTCTCCATCAGCTTGCCGAAGCCGTCCGTGGCAGGATCGGGGCCGGTCCGTGGTGGCGGCTCGGGCGGCGGGTCTCCGCGCTTGGCCGGTTCGGGCGCGGGCGGCGGCTCGGGCTCGACAAAGCTGTGCCGGCCGGTGAACGTGAAGGCCTTCTGCTCGTCGTCGAAGAGGCCCTTCTCGACCAGCGGACCCTTCACGGACTTGATGAAGATCACCAGGGTGTCCTGCTCAAACTTGAGGCCCTGCACCTTGGGCAGCTGGCTCGTCAGCGTCTCCCGCGTCTTTTCGTCGACGTAGATCTTGGACAAGCCGCCGATCACGGCGATGGCGTCTGCATAGCGGCGACCTTCGACTTTGGCGTCGAAGTCGGCTTTCGCCAGGTCGAACAGCTCCTTGCCGGCTTTGATGTTCTGGCGTGCCAGCGCCTGCTCCAGCTTGTTGGCCGCTTGCAGCATCTCGACCATCTTCTTCTGGTCGATCTTGGCCGCGCGGCCCGCCACGATTTGGTTTTCAACGCACTTCAGCAGCTCGTCGAACAGCACGCGGCGCTCGTCCTTGCCCTGCCCCTGGGGCATATCGATAGCCTTGCGATACCAGGCTGCGGCGCGCTCCCACTTGGGCGGGTCCAACGCGGCAAACGCCTGGGCGAGTCCACGAACGGCGGCGTAGTCGTTGGGATCGTCGTTGTATTTCTGCTCCAGAACCTCGATCGCTTTCTTGGGATCGCTCTGGATCAACGCGGACAAATCGTCCTCAGCCTTCTCTTTTTTGCAACCGGCGGACAATCCGCACATGAACGCAATCGCAACAACCAGCGTTTTGGCTGTGAGCATGGGGGTTCTCAAGAGGTGACCTCCGTGTTCTACTGGTGGAACGCAGTCCCATGCTTTACACCGGACACGTTTCAATACTTTACAATGACCATTTTTGTTGACTATGGCCATTGCCACATGGGACCCTGAGTTTATACAGTGTTAAGAACCGGATACCCATCTGGTTCGGTGAGGGGATTTTGGGAGCATACTGCGGGAACTGTCACGGTACTCGTGAGCCGCTTGATCTGTCGTGTACGGATTGCGGACTCGGGCAGCCTAAACGGGGTTGGCCGCGCGACATGCTCCTCGGCATTACGCTGGGGGGCCGCTTTCGCGTCGCGCTCCGCTCCGCTGAGAACAACCTGGGCATCGTCTACCGGGCGTATGACACGGAGGCTCAGCACTCCGTCTCCGTGCGGACGCTGCATTCGCGCTACCACGCCGACGATCGGATGGTGAACCAGTTTCGACAGCAGATCGAGACGGTCGGAAAACTTCAAAGCGAGAACACGGCACGCATCCTGGCGGTGATCGATGAGCCCGGCATCATGGGCTACGTGACCGAGCTGCTGGACGGCGTCACGCTGGCGAGTCTTCTGGAGTCGGAGGGCCGGCTGGATCGTGTGCGTGCGCTGTTGATCGGCAAGCAGATCGCCGATTCCCTGGTAGAGGCGCACGGCAAGGGCATCGTCCATCGCGATTTGAACCCGGAGAACGTCCTGCTCGGCAGCGACCACCGGGGCGACATCGTCAAGCTGCACGGCTATGGGCTGACGACCATTCGCGAGCACTCGACCGTCAGCGCCGCCCGCCGAGGCGATCGCGGCCCCAACTACATCGCCCCGGAGCAGGTGCGCCGGCATCAGCCGCACCCGCGCCAGGACCTGTACGCGCTGGGCACCATGCTGTTCGAGATGATCAGTGGGCGCCTGCCGTTCGAGGACCCCGACCCGATGGTGGTGCTGCGCTTGAAATCCGTGCACCCCGCGCCTTCTCTCAAGGAGGCCTGCACCGATGCCGACGTCGGGGTCGTGCAGCTGGTCAACGGATTGCTGACCGCGCGCGCCGAGGAGCGCCATCCAACATCGGCTCGCGAGCTGTCGGCACAGCTGACCGAGCACCTGGTGCGCGTGGGCTACAAGCCGCCGACCCAGGTCACTGGCGCTGAGCTGCCCGCAGTGGACGTGGCAGCCGAGACGTCGAGCCCGGCGCCCGCGCCTGCAAAGAAGAAGCGAAAGAAGCGCCGCGCGCTCACCCCGGTCGCATGGGGCGCGCTTGTCGGGATCATGATCGGCGTGGGCGTGGCCGCCGTCGAGCTGACGGACAACGGCAGCGAGACTCCACCGCGCGAGGCCGACAGCGCCAGCGTCACGCCCCCGGCAACGCCGGAGACCGTGGCCGAGACGACGACGCCGCAGCCCGCCGCCGCGGCAAAGGTGAACCCACAGGAGCTGCCCAAGCAGCCTGCCAGCGCGCGTGAGCCTCGAGTCCAGCCCCCGGCCCCGGCACCGCAGCCCGAAGCGGCGGCGAAACCGGCGGAGCCTGCTGCCAAACCGGCGGAGCCTGCTGCCAAACCGGCGGAGCCTGCTGCCAAACCCGCGGAGCCTGCTGCCAAACCAGAGGAGCCTGTCGTCGCGGCGGCCAAGCCGGCCCCACAGCCTCCCCAGGTCGCGGTAGCGGCAGCCGCCAAGCCCGCACCGGCTGAAGCGCCGGCGGCAAAGCCCGCGCCTGAACCGGCCCCGGCGCCTGTCGCTGATCCGTCTCTGCCGTCGAACCGCACTCCCGTGCTGAAGCTCGGACACCGAGGCGTCGTACGCACGATCGGATACAGCGCCGACGGCACCATGGTGCTGACCGGGGCCGATGACCGGGTGCTGCACGTCACCGATGCCCGGACTGGGCGCCGGCTCCAGACGCTGACCGGGTTGGAGGCGTCGCCCACGGCTGCGGCCATGTCCCCAGACGGCCGGTACGTGGTCGCGGGTGACGGCGCAGGCTTCCTGCGTGTGTGGGAGAACGGCAAGCTCCAAGACGCGACGCGTCAGCTGCCCGGCGGCGTACACACTGTCGGGTTCGATGAGAGGGGAACGCTGCTGGGCGCCGACCGCACGCGGCGACTGCATCGGCTGCACGCCGGCACGTTCGCGCGAGCTCGTCCGCTGCTCAGGCTGGGCCGGGGCGGTCCGGCGTACTCAGCTGCGCTCTCGGGCGACGGCGCCACCATCGTGGTCGTGAACCAGGGTACCGGGCGGCGAATCGTCCCCCGTGACACGCGCACCGGCAAAGTCGCCATCCAGCTGGATGCGCTGCCCAACGTCGTAGCCGTATCAGTCGACCAGCGCGGCGAGTGGGTCGTCGCAGCGTCGGCCAGCGGGCGCATCCAGGTCATCAAGCTTGGCGCCGACACCGTCGTCCATGAGGTGGACCACGGCAAGCCGCTGGCTCAGATCGCGCTGCATCCGACCGCTGGGGTCTTTGCCAGCGGCGCCACTGATGGCTCGATCACGCTCTGGGACCTGAAGACGGCTAAGCGCAAGCCCTTCAGCGGGTCGCTCGGGCAGCAGGTCAACATCACAGGCTTGGCGTTCTCACCGAAGGGCCCGGCCCTGAGCGCGGCCGCCACCAACTTCCAGGTCCACACGTTTGACGTGGACAAGGGCACCGTCACCGACGTCCTGCTGGGCACACCGAACGGGGGCGCTCCGCTGCTGTCGTTCAACGGCGCAGGGACCAAGCTCGCGCTGGCCGGTCCGGATGGACGGGTGCACCTCTGGGACCTGGCCACAGGCGAGCAGGTGACGGGCATCAAGGGCCTGCCCGGGGTGTCGGCGCTGACCTACGAGAAGGGCACGGAACGGCTGATCGTGGCGACCACGGACGGTCATCTGTCGCTGTACGACGGCACAAAGCAGATCTGGCGCGTCAACGCCAAGGACGCCTTTGGCTCCCTGACGACCAACGGCAAGCAGGTCGTCGCGGCGTCGGCCGTACTCGGCCAGGCGAAGCGCTTTGACATGAAGACCGGAGAGGAGCTGCTGCCGCCGGTCGGCCGGGGGAAAGACGGGCTGCGGACGGTGAAGTTCTCACCGGACGGCACCCTGCTGGCTGTCGGCAACCGGATCGGCGCCGCGGCGCTGTACAACCTGGCGGGGGACGAGCCGAAGCGACACTCGGGTCTGCTGATGGGCCGCGGGCGCGTTCTCGACTTCGCGTGGCGCGCGGACGGCAAGCTGCTGGCCGCCTCATTCGCGCGCGGTGGACTGCTGGCCTACGATCTGTCGCAGGGTGGCCGGCGTCCGCAGGCGCTGCAGCGCTCGGGCATGACCCCGATCCACACCCTGAGCATCGAGGGTGAGCTGGTCAGTGGCGGCGCCGCCGACGGCTCGATTCGGCGCTGGGGCCTCAACGGCCAGACGCCGCTGCCGGCCGCTGACGGGCTGCCTGCGAGCCCGCGCTGGGCCACGTCGCAGGACGGCCGCCTGGTGGCGGCTGCCGACGAGGATGGACGCGTGCGCGTGCTGCAGAACAACCCGGGCGCCGCGGCGGCCTTGAACCTGTTCTCGGTCGGCGACGCGTGGATCGCATGGACCACCGCCGCGTATTACGCGGGCAACGTCGAGGGCGCCCGCTTCCTGCGCGTGCAGGTCGGTGACGCGACAAAGCAGGTGTCCGAGTACCCGGCCCTCAAGAGCCTCGCCGAGGTCAAGCGCGCGCTCGCAGGCCTTTGATCCGACGCAGCGGACCCGCTGGTTGACAGCGGATCGCCCCGACGATAGAAACCTTCTCTCATGGCGCGGCTGTCCAAGTTTTCGTTTGTATTTGCAGTGGTTCTGTTCGCAGTGCCGGCGCCACGGGCGCATGGCGCGGAGATTACCAATGTAATCGACGCCTTTGACGGCGAGAAGATCTGGGACGGCATCCTCGGGCTGCGGTTTGTCCGCACCCAACGCAGCGCCCTGCTGGTGCGCGAGTGGCTGTGCCAGGCCGACGACAACGTGGACGTGAACACCGGGCGAAACCCGCTGTGTCCCGACGGCAACCAGATCGTCGACACACGCCAGCTGAAGTCGACCGAGTCGATAAACGTGTTGAACATCGACTTCCGGTCCGGAATCTATGAGGACTTCGAGTTCTACATGACCGTCCCGATCGTGTTCGGGTGGTCCTCCAAGGTGGAGTACGACGACGGCGTCTCCGGCAGCAACTCGCTGGTCGACACCGTGCTGCGACCCTCCCTGTTCACCGTGCCGCACGAGAGCGCGTCACGCGCGGGAATCGGCGACCTCACATTGGGCCTGAAGCTGGCGCCGTTTCACGAGACCCGGGACGAGCTGCATCCGTCGTGGGTCCTGGGCATCGAGTACCGGGCGCCGACTGGCTCAGCGCGCGCGGCGGGCGAGAGCAACGTCGGCTCCGGCATCCACCGCCTGACCTTCCACACGGCGATCAGCCGCCGGATCGTCCCGTGGTTCGACCCGTACTTCAGCCTGCATGGCGCAGTGGTGATCCCCAGCCAGAGCGGCCCGTTCCTGCACGAGGTCGAGACGCAGACGCTGATTCACCCGGGCCACTCGTTGGGCCTGGTCATGGGCGCTGAGTTCCATCCGTGGGGCGAGCCGGGCGACGAATCCAAGTATGTGAGCGTCAACCTGGCCTTCCGCGCGGACTTCACCTTTGAGGGGCGCGAGTTCACCGACCTGTTCGACCCACTGGGGTCCAGCGACTGCCATCCGAGCACCAACTGCGGGCGCACGAGCTATACCCGGCTGGACCCCAAGACGCGGGAGCACGACGGCACGTTCCGTCGCACGGACGGCGTCACGGATGTCGAGCAGTACGGACGCTTCGGCTTCAACGCCGGCTTGACGTATCAGGTGATGAAGCATGTGCGGGTCAACCTGGCGGTCAACTGGTGGCACACGACCAGCCACTTCATCACGTTTGCGGACGCGGGCAAGAACCTGGACGGCGTGAACAACGTGGAGCGCAGCAACACGGGCACGCCGCCGGTCAACGAGTACAACCCCTTCTACAACGAGAGCTACGACGACTTCGGGCGCCGCTTCAGGGTGGACGTCGACAACACCATGGAGGTCGTCCTCGGCGTTGAGGGTCGCTTCTGAGGCGCTCCCTCGGCTCTCTGTGGTTTGTCTTTCTTGTGCTGTTCTGCGTGAGCGGGTGCGCAAAAAAACCGCGCCCTGCGCACGAGAGGCCGAAAGTAGCCACCCCCGAGAAGCCGGCGGCTGCGGACACCGGCGAGACGCCCAGGCTGGTGCCGGCGCCGCTCGACCCTCAGGCGAGCCCACGGCCCAAAAAGCCGCGCCCCAAGCTGGACGCCGAGGTCTCGCGCAAGGCCAAGGAGGCGCGCAACAAGCCGGCGATCGCGCTGTACGTTGCTGAGCGATTGGATTGGGTGGACAAGATCGTCACGCTGCGCGTCCACGCCGAGAAGGGCGACTACTTCAACTGCTACTACAAGGGCAAGCAGGCCGCCTACCACCACGTGCGTCTGCGGGGCGACGGCTCGCTGTACCTGGACGGCTATCTACCGCGCGACAAAGCAGGCGAGCTGCTGTGGGCCAAGCTGGTGCAGAAGAAGAGCATGAAGCTGACGGTGAAGACCGTGATGCGCCCCGGTACGATGGCCGGCGTGTGCGTCGGCCAGGTCGAGATCCTGGACCACGAGCGCGGCTGGGACTTCCAGCGCGGCGGCGTGTCGGAGGGCGGCGCGCTTGCCCGCCGGATCAGCAACAGCAAGGACAAGACGCCGGCGCGCAACCACCCGTCGATTCGCACCTTTATGGAGTCGCGCGGCCGCTTTGTGGGGCGAAAGCTCACGTTCAAGGTGCACACACGACTGGACCGCCACCACCAGTGCAGCTACCGCGATACAGAGCGCACCCACTACGCGCTGCAGCTGCAGGGCGACAGCTTCAAGGGGCTGCGCGGATACGTGAAACGCGACACAGCGGGCCGAAAGCTGGCGCGCATGCTCGCGGGAAACGAGGGCGCGCGGATGACGGTGGAGGTGACGGTGCCCGAAGGCCGCTACGACGAGATGTGCCCCGATCAGGTCGAGGTCATCGGCTGGAAGCTGGGCTGGTAGTCGCCCGGGGCGCTATTCCAGGCGAGCGAAAGCGGCCTGCATGCGGTCCATGCCGGCGTTGATGTTGTCCATGGAGGTCGCGTAGCTGAGGCGCGCGAAGCCGGGGGCGCCGAACGGGGTGCCGGGCACAAGGGCGACCAGCGCCTCGTCCAGCAGGTAGTTGATCAGATCCCAGTCCGTCTCCATGACCTTGCTGCCGAAGCGGCGGCCCAGCAGGGCGCGCAGGTCGGGGAAGGCGTAGAAGGCGCCGTCGGGCATCGTGCAGCTGACGCCCTCCATGGCGTTGAGGCGCTCCACCATCACGCGGCGGCGGCTGTCGAAGGCTTTGAGCCAGTCGGCCAGGAAGTCCTCCGGGCGCGTCAACGCGGCGATGGTGCCGGCCTGCGCCATGGCGGCGGGGTTGGTGGTGACCTGGCCCTGCATGCGCGACATAGCCGAGATCATCTCTTTGGGCCCCACGCCGATGCCGATGCGCCAGCCCGTCATGCCGTACGTCTTGCTGACGCCGTAGACGGTCATCGTGCGCTCTTCCATGCCGGGCAGCGTGGCGAAGAAGGTCGACTTATAGTCGCCATAGGTCAGCCGCGCATACATCTCATCCGACACGACCCATAGATCGCGTGCTTTGACGAACTCGGAGATCTCCAGCAGCTGCTCGCGCGAATAGCCGGCGCCGGTGGGGTTGGACGGGCTGTTCAGGATGAGCCCGCGCGTGCGAGGCGTGCAGGCGGCCTCCAGGTCCGCGACGGTCGCGCGGAAGCCGTTGTCGACGCTGGTGTTCACGACGTTGACGCGGCCGCCGGCCATGTTGACCTGCACGGGGTAGGTGACCCAGTACGGCGCGGGCAACAGCACCTCGTCGTCGGGCTCCACCAGCGCCATCATCGTGTTGTAGAGCACGTGCTTGCCGCCACAGCTGACCATGACCTGGTTGGACTCCACCTCCAGGCCGAAGTGGTGCTGCAGGTGGTCCACGATCGCCTTGCGAACGGCCGGCAGCCCGGGCGTGGGCGTGTAGCGCGTCCAGCCGTCGTCCAGCGCCTGTTTGGCCGCGTCGCGAATGTGCTGAGGGGTGTCGAAGTCGGGCTGACCCGCGCCAAAGCCGATCACGTCCTTGCCTGCCGCTTTGAGGGCGGCGGCTTTGGTAGTAACCGCGATCGTGGCAGACGCGGGAATGCTGTCCATGCGGACGGCGAGCTTCATCGTAGAACTCCTGAGCTGTGTGGCTACTGATTAAACTTGCGGTGGAGCGCCTTGAAAGCCGCAGGCGGCACCAGATCCTTGATATCTCCCCCGAGCATCGCGACCTCGCGCACCAGCGAGGACGAGACGTAAAAGTTGTCGCCGCTGGTCATCATGAAGAAGGTCTCGAGCTCCGAATACAGATGGCGGTTCATATTCGCCATCTGCCCCTCATACTCGAAGTCGGCCACGGCGCGAAGCCCTCTTAACACGACGTGGCACTCTTTTTCTTTGGCGTAGTCGACCAACAGCCCGGTGAAGTTGTCCACCGAGACCTGGTCATCGTCGCCAACACTGCTGCGGATCAACTGCATGCGCTCTTCCACCGAGAACAGCCCGGTCTTGCGCGGGTTGTGGGCGACCAGCACCGTGACATGGTCGAAAATCCGCACCGCGCGCCGGATGATATCCAGGTGCCCGTTGGTCAGCGGGTCGAACGAACCGGGATAGACCGCCTTAGCCATGCTGTGTCTCCTGCGTAAGCACCACTATGGCGGTGCCGCCGTATTCTCTACGATCCACCACGGCGATACCATCCACTATCGGGGCTTCGGCTTTGGCCGGCAGCTCGGCCACGAGGCGCGCCCCCGGGTTGACGAGCCCGCGCGCTGCGGTCAAAGCCGCCGCGAGCAGGTCCAGGTCGGCGTAGGGCGGGTCGAAAAACAGAATGTCAAAGCCGCCCTTGAGACGGCCGATAGAGCGCCGCGCATCGCCTCGTCGAATAGTGACCTGCTCGGTGACACCGAAGGTCGCCGCGGTCTCGGCCAAACCGCGACATGCCGCGGCGTCGGCCTCCAGAAAGACGACGCTGTCGGCGCCGCGACTGAGAGCCTCAAACCCGAACGCGCCCGACCCCGCGAAGCAGTCCAACACACGGCGACCACCCCAGTCGGGACCCAACAGGCTCATGAGCGCCTCGCGAACGCGCTCTGACGTCGGGCGCACCCCGCGCCTCGGCACGGGAATTCGCCTGCCGGAGTGCTTGCCGCCAACGATCCGCATAACACTCTCCTTGCACAACCGCCCCCGCTGGTGCAAACCTGACCGGCGAATGAAGCGGTTGTTACTGGTTGCTGCGGCCCTGATGGCCCTGACGATCACCGCCTGCGCGGGCGGCGACATCGCGCCCCTACCCTCTCCGACGGAGCCGACAAACCTCACCGGCGGCGGCGGCAGCGAGGATGAGCCCGCCATCGATCGCGACAACGACGGCAAAGCGAACATGGGCGGCTCGTTCAACGACGACAACGCCACGGACCCGCCCCCCGAGGACCCGGAGCCAGGCACCACGCTGGACCCGGACGCCGGCGACATCACCGAGCCTGACGCCGCGAGCAGCGCCGACGCCGCGACCACAGAGGACGCGGGCGACACCGATGCCCCCTCAGAGGATGCAGACGAGGACGCTGGTGAGCCCGACGCGGACGATGACGGGGTCACCGACTTGCCGGACGCGGGCTAAGAGAGCAGCGACGGCCGATAATCATCGGGCCGCGAATACCCGAGCAGGTGAAGGGCCGTAGCAGCTACGTTGGCCAGCGTGGCCCCTTCCGGCAGCGCACGTGGGGTCGGACCCCAGATGTAGCAGGGCACCGGGTTCAGCGAGTGGGCGGTGCTGCACTGATCGGTGACCGCGCCCGTCTTCTTATCGTGCTGCAGCATCTCGTCGCAGTTGCCGTGGTCGGCTGTGACGATCATCGCGCCGTTGGCCTTTTGCACGGCCGCCAGGACACGAGCAAGGGCGGCGTCCAGGGTCTCCATCGCGACGATGCTGGCCTTCAGATCGCCCGTGTGTCCGACCATGTCGCCGTTGGCAAAGTTCAAGCGCAGCAGCCGATACGCGCCGCTTTGTATCGCCGCCACGGTGGCGTCGGCGATCTCGGCGGCCTTCATCGCCGGACGCTGCTCAAAGGGCACGCGGTCGCTCTCGATCTGCAGGTAGGTCTCGTAGTTTTCGTCGAACATGCCCGAGCGGTTGCCGTTCCAAAAATAGGTGACGTGGCCGTATTTCTGGGTCTCGCTGCAGGCCCACTGGGTTACGCGGTTGCGCGCCAGGTACTCGCCGACAGTGAGATCGATCGACGGCGGCTCGACCAGAAAGCGGGTGGGCAGGCACAGGTCGCCGTCGTATTGCATCATGCCCGCGTAAAACACATCCGGGCGTCGCCCGCGGTCGAAGCCCGCGAAGCCCTCGCCCTCTTCAAAGGCACGCGTAAGCTCCAGGGCGCGGTCACCGCGGAAGTTGAAGAAGACGACGCCGTCCCCGTCCGCCATCGGCTCCTGCGGCCGCACGGTGAACTCGGGCAGAAACTGATCCGAGACGCCCTGGTCCTCCGCCCGGAAGGTCTCGATAGCCTGCCGTGCAGAGTCGAAGGCCCGCGCATCGGCGTGCACATGGGCCTTCCAGCCGCGCTCCACAATGCGCCAGTCCGCCTCATAGCGATCCATGGTGACCAGCATCCGACCGCCGCCCGACGCGATCTTGTAGTCGCCGCCCAGCTCGCTCAGCACCGCCTCCAGCCGGTCGACGTACGTGAGTGAGGACGTCGGTGGCACATCGCGCCCATCGAGCAGGATGTGGACCCGCACCCGGCCTACCCCGTCCTGCTTGAGGCGGGCCAGCATCGCGTGCAGATGCCGCTCGTGGCTGTGCACGTTACCGTCCGACAGCAGGCCGATCAGATGCACGGTCGATCGCCCGACCAGGTCGCGCCACGTCTGCGTCTGGAACATCCGGCCCGACAGCACGGCCTCGTCGACCAGCTTGGCGCCCTGGTCGAAGACACGCCCGGCCCCAAACGCGTTGTGACCGACCTCCGAGTTGCCCATGTCCTTGTCGCTGGGCAGACCCACCGCCGTACCGTGAGCCGCCAGCTGCCCGTAGCCGGCGGTCCGGCGAAGGTGGTCAAGCGTAGGTGTGCGAGCCTGCGTCACCGCGTTGCCGGCGTCGTCCGGTCCAACTCCGACTCCGTCCATCACAACGACCACGACAGGGCCGGGGACAGCGCCGGAGGTGTCGCGCAGGGGCTTCAGTGTCCAATCGACCATTCAGGTAATCTCACTAATCGTGCGGTAAGCGCGCTCGGCAAAGCTGCAGACGGGATCGATGACGATCACGCGGCGCAGAAGCTCGATGGCCTCCGCGTGCGTGTCCGCACTGCCGGCGCGGGAGAGGTCCACACCCAGAAAGTAGCAGGCGTGAAGTTGAAAGATCTCAGCTACACCCGGCGTCGCATCCGGCGCCGGATCGGCGGCCAGGACAGCGCGCAGGTCATCGACGCCGGCGCTGTGTACACCGAAGTCAGGCGGCATCAGCAAGCTGATCCGTCCCCGGCTGAGCCAGGCCTCCAGGCGCTCCAGTGGGTCCTCGGGCGCGAGCACCTCGCGGCTGCGGCCCAGATACTCGAGCGCCGCGCTGACCTCCGCGCTGGCCTGCAGCATGTCCTTGGCCTGCGCCGCTTTGTGCGCATGGGCGACAGCCCGAAACGCCAGCACCAGCATGGACGACGGGGCCAGCGCCTCCGCGCGCGCGATCAACTCGTGACCGCTCTGCGCTTCGCCCAAAAAGATGCGCGTGATCGCCATGTGGGCCATTCCGATGGCGTGCGGCGGTTCCTGGGAGCCGCGCTCGAGCCACCGCCCCGCTTCTGCGTAGCGCCCCAACCCGATCAGCAGCCGGCCGAGAAAGACCGCATGGGCGCTGTCGTTCTCGGCGCGCTCGCGGCACTCCGCCAGAAAGTCGGTCAGCCCGTGCTGCTTCAAAAACAGCTGGCTGGGCACGTGCAGCAGCTCGCTGGAGTAGGCCTGAAAGTGGTCGCCGATACCCATCAGCCGCTTCACGGTGCTGGATACCGAGCCGTGTCGAACCGCCGCAACCAGTCGGGTTATCGCGCGGCGGCGCAGCGCCTGACGATGCAGCGCCTCATCCGTGCCCACGCCCTCGCGGACCTCAGCCACGACCGCGTCGACCTCGGACTCCGCCAGCCGCCACCCGAGCTGGGCCAAACGCACGACGGTGTCGCTGTCCAAGCCTAGATCGGTCAGTCGGGAGCCCGCCTCGACAATCCAGCGCTGATGCTCGGACCAGGGGGCCTCTTCGGGTAGGAGTCGCGCCGCGGTCAGCGCCGCAACAAGGTCACTGCGAACCATGCGCGGAATGTACCACGGTCTTGGGTGGACTGCGGCTCGGGCGCAGGAGCGCCGGGTCAGGAGGCCCCCGAGGGGCCGGCCAACAGGATGTTGGCGGGGGTAACGTACTTAACCTGTGAACGTTAGGGCGCGGTTCAGCTCTTCGCCGATCTCGCCGGGCAGCCCATCGAGCTGGGTCTTGCTCAGGCCGAGGTAGGTCAGGGCGCGGTGCAGGCGGTGGCGGTTGGGGAAGACGTCCAGGTACGTGTAGCCGTAGTCCAGGGCAGCTTCACTGGCAGCCGTGATGATGGCGACCAGCTCGCGATTGATCGGGCCCTCGTGGGTGCCCGCCAGCTCGACGGCCTCGCCCGGGAAATGCCAGGATGCCAGCAATGCACGACCGATAGAGGCGTGCTCTTCTCGCACAGCCGCGACGACGACGTCGCTGCTGTAGAAGACCGTGATGTCTTCGGGGTCCTGCTCGGCAAACGCGCGGACGAGAATCGCCTCGCCGACGTTGGCGAACAGAGCGGCCATGTAGACGTTGTCCGGATTGGAGTGCCCAAGCCATCTCGCGATCTCGCGGGCGGCGACGGCGGTAAACAAGGTGTTGGTCCACAGGCGACGCAGGTGGTGTTGGGCCGACTCGGGCGGCGGCGTGCTGCGCTGGGCGATCAGCTGAATCGCGTTCCGCGTCTTATCTAGGCCCAGGCGCTCCACGGCCGTGCGCAGGTTAGTCACCTTGGCCTGGCCCTCCGCCGCGCGGCTGTTGGCGACGCGAACGATGCACGCGGCGACGGCCGGCTCGCTCTCCACAATGGCCAGCAAGCTGTCCAGCGTGGTGTCGGTAGCTTCGTAGAGGCGCTCGGCGTGCTTCACGAGCTGGGAAGCAACAGGCAGGTCCAGACGGCCTTCCGAGATCCAACGACGCACCGCCGCAAGAAGCGGCTGCGCGGATTCCAGGTCGGGCAGGACCGGCGTATCGGACGCGGGTACAGCCTTGCCTGTAATCGTCGGACTGTCGAGGCTCGAGACCTTTGCTGTGCGTTGTTCTTTCATTTTATGTACGTCGTACATTTTTTGAGTATAGCGCACGTTCGGCAAATGGCGAATTAAAAGTAGCGATCGGGGGAATATTCATGAAATTACGCCGTAAAAAGGCGACCACTCAGTCGCGTTTTCATGGACAACCACCTGTTTTAACTAAAGAAAGTTGGTTGAACTGACATGTCAGTCTAATTTTGTGCTAGACCTGCGTTTTCAACTCGGATAGCGTCCGCGCACTTCGAAACGGACCCGTCAGTACCGGAGAGGGTTGAGGCGAACATGCAAAACAAGAAGACCGCAGCGTTCTTCAGGGTCGAGGGCACGCTTATCTCACGCGGGGTCCTGGCGGCCTCGGCGTACCTGGCCGCCAACGGTCAGGGCTTTGGCGAGCGCGTTCTGCGGCTGGGTGGCGTGGCGCTGGCGGCGCCCCTGTACGGCATCCTGGGCCAGAACGACCGCACCATGGCCAACCGCGTCGCCAACCTGGCGTTTCGCGGCATGTCCGAAGATCGCGTCGCCTGCCTGGGCGAGGAGTACTTCGAGGACGTCCTCAAGGACAAGGTGCTGGACAGCGGCGTCGAGCTGCTGAAGACGGCCCGCAAAGAGGGTCACCTGGTGGTGCTGCTCTCCGAGAACGTCTCGCACATCGTTCAGCCCCTGGCCGACCACCTCAAGGTCGTGGACCACATGGTCTGCAACCGCCTGGAATTCAAAGACAACGAGTGCTCCGGACGCCTGCTCGATCCCGTGATCGGCGGGCCGCAGTCCAAGCGCTGGGTCACTCAGTTTGCCGAAGAGAACGAGATCGATCTGGCCCGCTCGGTCGCCTACGCGGCGCACGGCCCGGATCTGCTGCTGCTCACCACCGTCGGCCGCCCCTGCGCGGTCAACCCTGACTACACCCTGCGACGCGCCGCCACCGAGGCTGATTGGCCCGTCGTCGAATACACCGTCTAAGCACAGGAGACTGACTTTGACGCTATCAATTCAAGAGGCATACACCGGCCGCCACGTCATGATCACCGGGACCACCGGGTTCCTGGGCAAGGTCTGGCTGGCCAAGATGCTGTACGACCTGGGCGATGTTCCGTTCAAAGCGTACGTGCTCATCCGCAAGAAGGGCCTGCGCCCGGTCGAGCACCGCTTTGAGAAGTTTGCGGGCACGTCCCCGGTCTTCAAGCCGCTGCATGAGCGCCACGGCGCCGGGCTGGGCGCGTGGCTGGCCGAGCGGATCGAGGTCATCGAGGGCGACATCTCGCAGCCCAACTTCGGCATGGACGACGAGGTCGCCGCGCGCCTGAAGAAGGACCTGGACGTCATCATCAACTGCGCCGGGCTGGTCGACTTCTCTCCCGACGTGCGCTTGGGCCTGTCCAGCAACGTGGACGGCGCGGTCTACGCCGCTGAGTTCACCGCCGCGTGCGACCACGCCTCGCTGGTTCACGTCAGCACCTGCTACGTCGCCGGCGCCCGCGGAGGCCGCATCGCCGAGGAGATCGGCGACCGCTACGCGCCCAACGGCGAGGAGTTCGACCCCGAGGCCGAGCTTGCCGCCGTCCGCGCCGAGATCGACGCCATCCTGGCCGAGCAGGAGGACCCCTCATCGGAGGACGCCCTGCGCGACGACGTGATGGCCCTGATTCGCGAGCGCGGACTGGACGAGAACAACGCCACGCTCGTGCGCAACATGACGCACCGCCACCGCCAGCAGCGCGTCAAGATCCTGATGACCAAGCTTGGCGAGAAGCGGGCCGCGATGTGGGGATGGTGCAACACGTACACCTACACCAAGAGCATCGCTGAGCAGCTGCTCAAGAAGGTCGGCGCCGAGAAGGGCACACGCTACTCGGTCGTGCGCCCCGCCATCGTCGAGAGCTCGGTGCGCTTCCCGTTCCCCGGCTGGAACGAGGGCTTCAACACCTCCGGGCCGCTCGTCTACCTGCTCGGCACCTGGTTCAAGCACCTGCCGGCAAGGGCGGAGACGCCGTTTGACGTCGTGCCGGTCGACCTGGTCTGCAACGCGCTGAGCATCGCCGGCGCGGGGCTGTTGGCGGGGCAAGAGGGCGCCGTCTATCACGCCGGCACCTCCGACAAGAACCAGTTCACGATCGGTCGCGCGCTGGACCTGAGCGCTCTCGGCCATCGCCGCTACTACCGCAAACACGGTGAGTCGGCGCTGCAGCGCGTCCTGTTGTCACGCTGGGACGGCACCGTCTCCAAGCCGGGCCACCTGCTGTCGATTCACAACGTGCGCAAGACCGCACGCGGCCTCAAAGGGCTGCTGCACAAGCTCCCGAACAAGGTGCCCAAGCAGATCCGCAAGCAGGCGGAGATGGTCGGCGACGGCCTGGGTGAGATCGAGAAGGGCCTGAAGCCCGTCCAGAAGGCGTGCGACCTGTTCCTGCCCTTCATCCACGACACGAACTGGATCTTTGCGGCGGACGGACTGGCCAACGCGAACGTCGTGGAGCCCGAGTTCCGGTTCTCCACTGAAGACATCGACTGGCGCAGCTACTGGCTGGACGTCCACATGCCGGGGCTGCGCAAGTGGTGCTTCCCGCAGCTGGAGGGCAAGCCGACGCCGGCGTACAAGCCCGCCCACCCGTTCAAGTTTGAGCGCGCGCTGCCCGAGGCCGCCGCTCGCGCCCGCGCTGAGGGTTAGGAGACCACAATGACGACCTTTCTGACCGGAGCCACAGGATACCTGGGCTCGTACATCGCCACCGGCCTGCTGCGCGACTTTCCCAAGGAGCGCGTGGCCTTGCTGGTGCGCGCTGCCGATCAAGAGGCCGCCAAAAAGCGCCTTTGGAAGTCTCTGCAGCTGCACATGTCGTTTCCCGAGTTCATCGAGTACATCGAGCGCCGGGTCGACATCTACACGGGTGATCTGACGTCCCCCGGACTGGGCCTGGACAAAAAGGCGACCCGCAAGCTGGTCAAGAGCATGGACTCGGTCATCCACTGCGCCGCGTCGCTGAATCGCAAGTCGGCCAAGTCGTGCTTCAACGTGAACCTGCGCGGCACCCTGGAGATGATCAAGCTGGCCGAGGCCGCGCGTGACGATCACGGGCTGCGCCGGTTCAGCGACATCTCGACTGTGGCCGTCGCCGGCAAGCGTCAGGACGAGGTCGTCACCGAGGCGGGCACCGTCGAGTGGGACCGCAGCGACTACGATCCCTACGCCCGCACCAAGAAGTTCTGTGAGCACATGCTGCACGAGCTTCTCCCGGATGTGGACTCCATCGTCTTCCGCCCCGCCACCGTGCTGGGCGACAGCCGCTTTGCAGAGACCACGCAGTTCGACATGGTGCGCGCCTTCGTGTTCCTGGCGCAGCTGCCCGTGCTGCCGTTCGACCCGAACTGGCGCGTGGACATCGTGCCCGCCAACTACGTGGGCAAGGCCGTCTACAAGATCCACATGAAGGACAAGCCAAAGTACGACTCGTACTCGCTGTCCTCGGGCACCGACTCGCTGACGTTCAAGCAGGTCACGGACGTGCTGGAGCAGGCGGGCGGCGTGAAGCACGTGTTCGTGCCCAAGCTGGGCGGGGCGTTCAAGGCCACGGTCGAGGCGCTGTCCAACACGCCGCGCAAGTGGGGCATCGCGCCCGCCGCGTCGCTGATGAAGGTGTTCTTGCCCTACCTGCAGTTCAACACGGTGTTCGACAACAGCCGCGTGGTCGAGGAGCTTGGCGAGTCGCCTGAGTCGTTCGACAAATACGCGTACCCGCTGCTGCGCTTTGCCGCGGACGGCAACTTCACCTACCCGTACCGCCCCTGGCCGCCGCAGGTGACCAGGACAGCCAAGACGCGGAAGAAGAAGGTCGCCTGATATGCACCCGTTCATCGAAAACGTGAAGAAGGCGCTGGACCCCGATCGCGCGCTGCAGGCCACGGTCAGCTCGCTGATCGAGGCGGTGGGCATGCGGTATGCGCTGGGTCTGGACACCAACCGCTGGGCGCCCGGCGAGCCGCTGAAGCTGCTCTTGTCCGGCTACGTCGGCACGCGCAACACGGGCGCCGACGTGCGGGTCGAGGAGATGATCCGCCAGTTCCGTCACGTTATCGGTGATGACCAGCTCGAGCTGTCGATGATGACGTCGGACAAAGAGCTGTCGGCAGGCTACTTCCGCACCGTGCGTCAGGTCACGCTGCCGCAGGTCTTTCCCAAGTTTCTGTTCGACGAGTGCCCCAAGCACCACGGCGTGATCGCGTGCGAGGGCTCCATGTTCAAGTCCAAGTTTGCCTCGGCGCTGACGTGCCTGATGGCGGGCGCGCTGGGCATGGCGGGCGCGGAGAGCAAGCTGAGCGTGGGCTACGGCGCAGAGGCCGGCGCGATGACCGAGTCGCTGACGGCGTTTGTGCGCAAGCACTGCAAACACAGCCTGGTGATCTGCCGCAACCGCCCCTCGATGGGCGTGCTCGGCGAGCTGGGAATTCGGACGACGTTCGGCACAGACACGGCCTGGACGTTTGAGCCGGCGCCGCGCGAGGTCGGGGCGTCACTGCTGCGACAGGCGGGCTGGGACGGTCGCAAGAAGCTGATGGCGATCTGCCCGATCAACCCGTTCTGGTGGCCGGTCAAGCCGGACCTGGCCAAGGCGGCCGCGCGTCGCTTCGCCAACCAGTACAAAGACGAGCACTACAAGTCGATCTACTTCCACGACAAGACCAACGAGGACGATCAGAAGTACGAGACGTACATCGACGCGATCGTCCAGGCGACCACGGCATTCTGCCAGGAGCGCCCCGACGTCATGCCGATTCTGGTCGGGATGGAGAAGCTGGACCGGCACGCGTGCGAGGACGTGGCCGCGCGGCTGGACATGGAGGCGCCGCTCTTCGTCAGCGACGACTTCAACATGTACGAGATGGTCAGCGTGCTGCGTAACTGCACCACCATGGTGAGCTCGCGCTTCCACGCCATCGTGACGTCCATGCCCGGTCAGGTCGCCTCGGGCGGACTGACCATGGACGAGCGCATCCGCAACCTCATGAACGACCGCAACCATCCGGACCTCTTCCTGGAGGTCGACGAGGACGAGCTGGCGGAGAAGACGCTGGTGATGATGCGGCGCCTGTACAACGACCGCGAGCAGATCGGGCACAACATCGCTCAGGTGTTGCCCGCGCAGCTGAAGCTGATGGGCCAGATGGGCATCGACTTCATGGACGAGCTGGTCCGGGTGTACCCCGAGTTCCCGCGCAAGGAGCTGCCGCTGACCTGGGACGCACACCTGCCCGAGCTGGGTCAGGACATCGCCAAGATCATGGAGGCGCACGCGTGAGCGGAGTGTCCTGGACACTGGCCGACGGGGTCTACGAGCTGGCGCTGGGCATCGACCCGTGCAACGAGATCGGCACCGTCATGCTGGACGAGCTGGAGCGCTTTCTGGACGCCGTGGAGCCACAGAAAGCACACGCGCTGATCATCCACAGCACCGTCGCCAAGGGCTTTTGCGCCGGGGCCGATCTGCGAGAGCTCTACACGGGCATCGTCAGCCGGCCGGCCGAAGAGCACACACCCGCAGTACGCGAGTTTTTGGACCGCATCCACTCGGTGATGAACCGGCTGGACATGCTGCCTCTCACGACGATCGGCGTCATTCACAAGGTCTGCTTCGGCGGCGGCTTCGAGCTGGCCCTGACGTGTGATCTGCTGGTCGCCGAGCGCAGCGCACGGTTTGCCTTTCCGGAGCTGCGACTGGGCATCATCCCCGGCTTTGGCGGCATCCCGCGCCTCAAGCGCGACGTGGGCAACGCGGTCGTGCGCGATCTGCTGCTGACCGGACGCAGCATCAACGCCAAAAAAGCCGCTGCGGTCGGGCTTGTGAGCCAGGTTGTGGCCCCCAAAGAGGGGCTGGGCGTGGCGCGCTTGATGGCCAAGCAGGCCACGACGTTCAGCCGCGACGCGCGGGTGACGTGCAAGCAGTTTATCAAGGGCCTGCCCGAGGCCGAGCTGGAGCAGGAGAAAGAGCACTTTCTGCGCCTGTTTCAAAACGACGTTGTCAAAGCCGCGCTCCGCAAGTTTGTCGAGAGCACGGACGTGAGGCCGTACCTGTAATGAGTGACGTCGCCACCACCCTGATCTCGCTCGCCGCGCGCCGCTTCAACGCGGACGCCGCCACGCTGACCGCGCAAGACGACTTCTTTCAAAAGCTGGGCATCGACAGCATCCAGGCGCTGGACCTGCTGACCGACCTGGAAGACGAGTTCGACGTCGAGATCCCCGACTACGAGCTTCAAGGTGTCGTCACCTTTGCGGCCCTGGCCGCGGTAATCGAAAAGAGGCGCTGATATGTTGGATCTAAGCCGGTTGAACAGCCTGGGTGAGGCGCTGCGTGACGCGGTGATCACCTACAAGAGCAACATCGCCCTCATCGAGGCCGATCGAAAGCGCGAGAGCGCGCGCTACAGCTATCGCGAGCTGACCAGCGCGGCCAACACCCTGGGCGCGGCTCTGCAAGCACGCGATCTGGTGCCGGGAGGCCGCTGCGCCATCCTGATGAGCAACCAGGCCAAGTGGCTGATCGCCGGGACGGGCGCGCTGTGGGCGGGCGCGGTGCTGGTGCCGCTGGACTACAAGCTGACGGCCAAAGAGCAGCTGGCGCTTCTGGCGCACTGCAAGCCGCGCGTGCTGGTCACCGAGTACTCGACCTGGTTCAAGCTCCAGAAAGAGGACCTCAGCCAGATCAGCAACACGTCCGTCATCGTCACCGAGGCGCCCGACGACGCCGACCTGGGCGAGGCGGAGCGCTGGGAGTCGCTGGAGAGCAGCGAGCTGACGCCGGTGGCGCGCGATCGCGAAGACGTGGCCTGCATCGTCTACTCATCGGGCACCGGCGGCACGCCCAAGGGCTGCATGCTCACCCACGGCAACTACCTGGCGCAGGCTGAGGTGCTGGCCAAGCTCTTCCCGCTCGAGGAGAGCGACCGCTACTTCTCGGTGCTGCCGACAAATCACGCGATCGACTTCATGTGCGGCTTTATCGTGCCGCTGCTGATGGGCGCCGCCGTCGTGCATCAGCGCACGCTGCGCCCGCAGTTTCTCAGCCCGACCATGCGCCGCTACGGCATCACGCACATGGCCCTGGTGCCGATGCTGCTCAAAAAGTTTGAGGAGAAGCTGCGCGAGAAGCTGGACGAGCTTTCGGGCTGGAAGAAGGCGGCGATCGACTCGCTCATCGCGGTCAACGAGGCAGCGACCCGTCGGGAGCCCAATCACGCCCTGTCCAGCCGGCTGCTCAAGCCGATTCACGAGGGATTTGGCGAGCTGAAGCTGATGTTCTGCGGCGGCGCGTTTGTCGACCGCAACACGGCGGAGTTTTTCTACAAGCTGGGCCTTCCGGTCGTCATCGGCTACGGCCTGACCGAGGCCGGCACGGTGCTGACGGTCAACGACCTCAAGCCCTTCCGCGGCGACACCGTCGGCAAGGCGGTGCCGGGCACAACGATCGAGCTGCGCGAGTGCAACGAAGAGGGCATCGGCGAGGTCTGGGCGACCGGCGACACCATCATGAAGGGCTACCTGGACGAGCCGGAGCTGACGGCGGAGACCATCGTGGACGGCTGGCTGCGCACGGGCGACCTGGGCGAGATCGACGCGGCGGGACACCTCAAGCTGCTGGGCCGCGCCAAAAACATGATCGTCACCGAGGGCGGCAAGAACATCTATCCCGAGGATGTCGAGGCGGCGTTCGACGACGTGAGCGGCTGCGAAGAGCTGTGTGTGTTTGCCGCCAACTTCGTGTGGCCGACCGGCAAGCTGACCGACGAGCAGCTGATGGTGGTCGTGCGGGTGGCCGGCGACGCCAACGCCGACGATGTGCTGACGGACATCCGCAACCGCAACCGGCGGCTGGCCGATTTCAAGCGGCTGAGCGGTGTGGTGCTGTGGACCGACGAGTTCCCGCGCACCGCGTCGATGAAGCTGAAGCGCGGCGTGTTGGCGGCGGAGATCGCCGAAAAACTCGAGCGCGAGACCGGACTGGGAGAGCTGTAGGACAGTGGGCGAGTACTTCCTGGCGATCATGAACCCGGCGGCCGGTGGCGGTCGTTGCGGCAAGAAGGCGCCCGAGGCGCTGGCAAAGCTGCGCGATGCGGGTATCGAGATCGAGGTCATGGAGACCCACGCGCCGGGCGACGGGGTCACGTACGCACGCCGGGCCTGGGAAGACGGGCACCGCAACTTCATCGCCGTGGGTGGTGACGGGACGGGCTACGAGGTCGTGAACGGGCTGTTCCCAGCGGCAGCCGAGTCCGGCGAGACCCCCAACCTGGGCTTTTTGCCGCTGGGCACGGGCAACTCGTTTTTGCGCGACTTCACCGAGGACGGCGCCAACTACTCGATCCAGGCGCTGATCGACGGGCGCCAGCGACCGTGCGACGTCATCCAGCTGGAGACGCGCGAGGGCCAGCTGCTGCACTACATCAACATCCTGAGCATCGGCTTCACGGCGGATGTCGGGGCGTTGACCAACCGGCGGTTCAAGCCGCTGGGCGAGCCCGGCTATATTCTGGCGGTGGTCACCGAGGTGGCCCGCCTGAAGGCCCGCCCGCTGCCGATGGCGGTAGACGGCGGCGCCATGGACGACGAGCCCATGACGTTTGTGTCCTTCAACAACAGCCGCTACACGGGGGGCCAGATGATGATGGCCCCGCACGCGGACACCGCGGACGGCTTTGCCGCGCTGGTAAAGGTCGGGCGGATGGGCCGGGCCACGCTGCTGCAGACGTTTCCCAAGATCTTCAAGGGAACGCACGTCTCGCATCCGGCGATCAGCACCGCCAAGGTCAAGACAGTTGAGTTTGAGTTGGACGAGCCCGTCGAGTTGATGATCGACGGCGAGGTAATCAAGGGAACGCCCACGCGCCTGAAGGTGCTGCCGGGCGCACTCACGGTGAGGGTCTAATGAGTACCGCCGCATCCCATAAGCTGGATGGTCGCACGGCACGCGCGCAGAAGAAGCGGGCGGCCCGACGCGAGCAGATTCTGACGTCGGCCAAGAAGGTCTTCGCCACGCTGGGCTACCACGCCACCAGCATCGCGGACATTCTAAAGCACGCAGAGATCAGCCGCGGCACGTTCTATCTATACTTTGACGGCAAGGACGCCATCTTCCGCGAGCTGCTGGACGGCTTTGTGCAGCAGCTGATGGACGCGATCACCGTCGTCGATCCCAACACGGACAACGCGACCGGACAGCTGGTCGACAACATCCGCGGCGTCATCGACCTGCTCTTCGACAACCAGTACCTGACTATCGTGCTGCTGCGCGAGGCGGTCGGCCTGGACGCCGAGGTCGACAAGACGCTGAACCGCCTGAACGCGTTCTTGCACGAGATGGTCATGGGCGCGCTGGTCAACGGCGCCGAGTGGGGCTTGACCCGCAAGGTGAACGAGCGCATCGTCGCCACGGCGATCATCGGCTCCATCAAAGAGGTGCTGTATCAGTACCTGGTCACGGACGGCGTCGACATCGCCGATCGCGCCACCATCGCCGGCGCGATCGTGGACTACTCCCTGCGCGGGCTGCTGCCCTTTGGGAGCTCGGAGCGCTAAGACGTGGGTGTGCTGAAGAACGTCGGGAGCATCCTGTTCTCGGCCTACTGCTGGATCGCAACGTATTCGTGGATGATCCTGGGATCGCTGCTCCTCGGATGGCCAGCGATGCTGATCCTCGGGCAGCAACGGGGGCACCCGCTGGTCCTGCGGCCCTTACTGGGCGGCTGCATCCCGATGTGTTTCAACAGGACCACCGTGACGAAGCACCCGGACTTCAAAGACGAGACGCGCGGCGTCTTCATGCAGAACCACGTCAGCGTGCTGGACGGCTCGATGGCCACGTGGGTGATCCCGCACCCGTTCTGCGGGCTGTTCAACAACTGGCATTTCTTCATCCCCGGTTACGGCTGGATCATGAAGCTGAGCAACGGCATCGGCGTGAAGAAGGGCGCCAACCGCACCGGAGAGCTGGGTCGCCTGGTCAAGAGCCGCATCGAGGACAAGAACATCAGCGTGCTGGCTTTTCCCGAGGGCCACCGAACGCTGGACGGCAAGATCGGGCCCTTCAAGCGCGGCGTGTTCTTCATGGCTCGTGACGCCGGCGTGCCGGTCATCCCGCTGTGCATCCGCGGCATGTGGGAGGTCCAGAACAAAACGCACTACCGCTTTGCACCGGGCCATCTCGAGGTCTACATCGGCAAGCCGATCCCGACAGCGGGCCTGACCGACGACGAGGTCACCACGCTGGCCGAGGACGTGCGCCAGATGCACATTCAGTGGGTCGAAAACGGCGTCATGCCACAGACCGACGCGGCGCCGCAGCTCAGCGGTGGCCTGATCGCCGCGACCGATTGAGGCGCTACCTCGACGTCTTCAAGTACACCCGCAAGGCGGTCGACCTGGTCTGGTCGACAAGCCGGCGGCTCACTATGGCCATGGCGGCGCTCACGCTTATCGCAGGGCTGCTGCCGGCGGCCATCGCGTGGGTCGGCCAGCTGCTGGTTGACGCCGTCGTAGACGCCGACCGGGCCGCGACCCTGCAGTGGATCGGCGTCGAGGCCGGGCTGGTGGTAATGATGGCCGCGGCTCAGCGTGGACTCGACGTCTGCCAACAGCTGCTGCGCGCCCAGCTGGGCCACCGCGTCAACGTGATGATCCTGGACAAGGCGCTGGACCTGGACCTGGCGCACTTCGAGGACGCCGACTTCTACGACAAGATGACCCGCGCGCGGCGAGAGGCCTCGCGACGACCGCTGGCCCTGGTGAACAAGACGTTTGGCGTGGTGCAAAACGGCATCGCGCTGTCGACGTATGGCGTGCTGCTCTGGAGCTTCTCGCCGTGGGCGTTTCTGGTGCTGGCGCTGGCATCCGTCCCGGCATTTATCGTGGAGACCCGCTTTGCGGGCGAGGCGTTTCAGCTGTTTCGGTGGCAGTCACCGGAGACGCGGCGCCAGTTCTACCTGGAGGTGGTGGTCGCGCGCGAGGACTTCGCCAAAGAGGTCAAGCTGCTGCAGATCGGCCCCATGCTGGTGCAGCGCTATCGCGACCGCTTCTCCAGGCTGTACGGCGAGGATCGCGACCTGACGCTCCGCCGCGGGCTGTGGGGTTATCTGCTGGGGCTGCTGTCCACCGGAGCGCTGTACGGCGCCTATGCGTGGATCGCCATCGCCGCGGTCGCCAAGCGCATCACACTGGGCCAGATGACCATGTATCTGCTGGTGTTCAAGCAGGGTCAGGCCGCGTTTGCCGCCATCCTGCGCGCCGTCGGCGGGATGTACGAGGACAACCTCTATCTGTCCAACCTGTACGAGTTTCTGGATCAGCGGGTCGATGTGGAGCCGGGGACCGCTACGGAGGGGACCGATCCCGGCGACGGCGTTCGCTTCGAGAACGTCACGTTTACGTATCCCGACGCACCGCGTCCGGCGATCAACGACATCACGCTGCACCTGAAGCCGGGGCGAAAGCTGGCGCTGGTCGGCCACAACGGCAGCGGCAAGACCACGCTGATCAAGCTGCTCACCCGACTCTATACGCCCGACGCGGGCCGTATTCTGCTGGACGGACGCCCGCTGGGCGAGTGGGATATCGGCGCGCTGCGCGAGCGTATCGGCGTGATCTTCCAGGACTTTGTGAAGTACCAGTTCACCGTCGGCGAGAACATCGGCGTGGGTGACGTCGACCACCTGACGGACGCCGACCGCACGCGCTGGGCGGCTGATCGTGGGATGGCGCTGCCGTTCATCGACGAGATGGACGCCGGCTTCGAAACCCAGCTGGGCAAGTGGTTCAAGGACGGGCGCGAGCTGTCGGTGGGGCAGTGGCAGAAGGTGGCGCTGTCCCGCGCGTTCATGAGCAAGACGGCCAATATCCTGGTGCTGGACGAGCCCACGGCCGCGATGGATGCCGAGGCGGAGTCCCAGATCTTCACACGGCTGAGCGACATGACGGACCAGCAGATGGCGGTGCTCATCAGTCACCGCTTCTCGACGGTGCGCATGGCCGACGAGATCGCGGTGCTGGACGAGGGCTCCATCATCGAGGCCGGTGACCACAGCCAGCTGATGACCAACAACGGCGTCTATGCGCGCCTCTTCACGCTGCAGGCGGAGGGCTACAAATAGTGCGGATCGGCGTGGTCATCGGACGTATCGGCGGCATCGACGGGGTGGCGCTGGAGACCGAGAAGTGGCTGGACATCCTGCGTGAGGAGGGCCACCGGATCGCGGTTTTGACCGGCGCGCTCGAAGGCCCGCTGGCCGACGCGATCGACGTCACGGTCGTGGACGGGCTGGCCTTTGACCACAGTAACGCGATGCACGCCCAGCAGGCGGTCTTCTTGAATCCGACAGGGCGTGACGGCGATGCATTGTTGGCCGCGCTGAACGACCAGGCGGACGCGCTGGCGGCCGAAATCACGAGATGGATCACCACACAATCCGTCGAGGCGCTGCTCATCGAAAACGCCTCCGCGCTGCCGATGCACCTGCAGCTGGGCATGGCTGTGCGGCGCGTGTGCCTGAGCACCGCCATCCCGACCGTGACCCATGATCACGACTTCGCTTGGGAGCGCGGCGACCGCTACGACACGCCGTATCCGGCCATCGCCGGGGTCGTCGCCCAGTGCTTTCCGCTGGTGCTGCCAAACGTGCGCCACGCGGTCATCAATCAGGCGGCGCAGTCGGCGCTGAGCGCGAATTACGGCGTCGCCGCGGCGGTTGTGCCCAACGTCATGGACTTCTCCCTACCGTTCGCCCGTCAGGACGACTACAACGCGACTCTGTGCTCGGATCTCGGGCTTGCAGATGACGCGATCACGCTGTTTCAAATCACGCGAATCGTGCGACGTAAGGGCATCGAGACCGCTATCGACCTGGTCCATGCCCTGGGAGACCCCCGCGTGCACCTGGTGATCACCGGCACAGCCGTGGACGACTATCACAACACCTATGTCGAGGAGCTGGCCGCACGCGCCCACACGCTGGAAGTCCGCGACCGGATCCACTTTGCCGGCGACCGATTCGACAACCACCGGGGCACTACCGCAAGCGGGCACAAAATCTACAGCCTGTCCGACGCCTACGCGCGGGCGACGGCGTGTACGTACTTCAGTACATACGAGGGCTTCGGCAACGCGTTTGTCGAGGCGGTGCTGGCGCGGCGTCCGATCTTCGTCAACAACTACAAGCCGGTGTACTGGCCGGACATCGGGTCGAAGGGCTTCGAAACGGTGATGGTGGAAGAGGGCGTGCTCACCCCGGAGGCCGTTCGCGCCGCGCAGAAGGTGCTGGTGGATCCGGCCGAGCAGACGCGCCAGGCAGCGACCAACTACGCCCTCGGAGAGGCCCACTTCTCGTACGACGCCATCCGGGAGACGCTCGACGCACTCTTCGGCTCACCCCGAAATTGTCAGGGGACGGCCGCAGTCGTGACAGAAAGCTGAGTCGCTGGGAAAGGCGACTCCGCACGGGTCGCAGCGCAGACCGCCGGCCGCAGGGTGGAACGGGCTGATGGCCTGCAGCCGCCTGACCATGCGGCTGTAGATGAGCGCCGTACCGATCATGAGGGCGAACGCGCCCAACGTCAGCAGTCCGGCCTCGGCCTCGGCGCCGGCCACCAACCCAAAGTCATAGGCGCCATGCACCATGGCCGCGAGAAGCCAGCCGGCGAAGACGATTCGCAGCAGGTCGGCCCGCCCTTTGCCGATCCCGGCGGCGTACCCCCAGAACGCCGCAAACAGAAAGTGCGCGGGCACGGCCGTAATGGCGCGGATTTGAATCACGTCGGAGCCGTAATCCATCAGATAGCCGACGTTCTCCATGCTGGCGAAGCCCAGCGCGGCGGCCCCGCTGTACACCAATCCGTCCATCGGCTCGTTGAAGTCCGACCGATGAAAGGCGACGGTCCACATGACCAGCAGCTTCCACAGCTCTTCACCCGGACCGACGATCAGAAAGGCCGCGATCGCCGTGCTGCCGGCACCGGCGCCCTCCAACGGGAAGATGGCGATGCCCAGCGAGTTGGTCAGCCCGGCGGGCACGGTGATCAACATCCCGGCGACGTAGACCTTCAAGACGAGCTTCAACGGCTCCGGCTCGTGTATGTCGCGGCGATAGACCCACGCCAGCCACAGCAGTCCGGGCAGAATCGACCATGCGAACTGAGCGAAGCTGATCAAATGGTGCCCTGCGACTTTTCGCCGAGATACCCGCCCGCAACGGCTGCGAGAAACGGCAGGACGCCCCCGATAGCGAGCGCCAGCAGATCGAATTCGCCTTGCAGCAGCATACCGATGAGCACCGCGATGAGCGCCGCCACCCCCGGCTCGTAGATCGTCTTGCCGGGCGACCGGCTGCCGACGATGAAGCCGCCAAGCGTAAAGGCGCCGAGAGACACGATCACACTGACGCCCAGGCTGTCTCCGAGCCCCGCAAGCCCCATGATCAAACCGGCGAAGAACGTCACCCCGAACATGATGAGAACGCCGAACCCGACCCAGCTCCATTGCAGCCCGTCGCTGTGCTCGGGCGCCGCGCCCATCGCGTTGCCGCAGAACCGACAAAAGGCGACCTCCGCGTCATTTTGGCGCCGGCACTTGGGACATGCTCCCAGGCTCATCAATCCCCTCCAAGACGTCGTCGAGAGGTCAGGGTACCATCGCCGCATGTATCGAGTCTCGACGTGCCTGGCCCTGTCGGCGGTCATCGCCTGCTCCAGTACTCCGGCGCCACCCGTCAGCGGCGTACAGCCCGACGCCGGCGACAACACCGCGACGGATGTGAGCGTGTCGGAGGCGCCCGATTCCGCGCCGGCAGACATCGCCGGGGACTCATCAACGCCCGACGACGGCCCGGCGACTGAGCCGGACGCCGGACCCGAGCCGCTGACCTGCGAGTCGCTGGCGGCGACCTACACGGACCTGGCCGCCGGCGTCGGATACTGCCAGGGCCCGGGAGAGTGTCAGTGGCAGTCCAACGTGGTCTGCGGCGTGTGCTTTGTCCCTGTGAACAAGACCGCGGATCTGACCGAGTTGAAGGCCGCCGAGGCCGCTTTTTCGGATGCGAAGTGCGTGCTCGCGCCGTTCATCCCGACGTGCTGCGACGTCCCACCGACGGCCGCTACGTTCGGGTGCAGCGACGGCACATGCCAGCCGTGTGAGTATGTCTGCAACATGGACTGTGAGTGCCAAAAAGACCCTGCCGGCTGTGACCTGGAGCAGTGCATCGGCGAAAGCTGAAGAAGTTACGGGCACTTTCTAGGGTGGACCCACGCTGGCGGCGATAATCGATCGTCTTGAGAAGCAGCGGCATCTACTCACCGGTCGGGCGTGCGTTTCGGCTGGGCAACTCGATCGCGAGTCTTGCGGCCGAAACGGAGCGGAGACAGCGCGCTGTCCGCGTGATCCGGGCCACAGCCGTCATGCTGATGGTGCTGGCCAGCGGCACGTACGGGTTCGACACGCTGACCCACGGCAAAAACTCTCTCATCACCTGCCTCTATATGACTGTCCTGACCGTCTCGACGGTCGGCTTTTCAGAGATCATCCCGACGGTCAACGACTCCCTGCGGCTGTTCACGATCGGGCTCATCCTGCTTGGCGGCGGCAGCATTCTGTACTTCCTGACATCGGTGACCGCGATGGTGATCGAAGGCGACCTGGCCTACCGATTCTGGCGCCGGCGAATGGCGCGTCAGCTGGAGTCGATGCACGGGCACATCATCGTGGCCGGACTGGGTCGCACCGGCCTGCGCGCGCTGGAGGAGCTGTGGCCGGCCCGGACCCCGGTGATCGTGATCGAAGACCGCACCGAGCGCATCGAGCTGGCCATCCGGCACTTCGGTGAGAGCCTGCTGTTTGTGGCCGGCGACGCGCTGGACGAGGAGAACCTGCGCACGGCTCGCATCGCGTCGGCCCGTGGAGTGATCGCGTGCCTGCACGACGATCGCGAAAACCTCTTTCTGTGCGTGACGGCGCGACAGCTCAATCGCAGGCTGCGCATCGTGGCCAAGCTGTCGGACAGCGCCAATGCGGCCAAGTTCAAGCAGGTGGGCGCCGACGCTGCAATCGATCCGGCGTGGATCGGCGGCAGGCGGCTTGCCAACGAGCTGTTCCGCCCCGGCCTGATGGCGTTTACGGATGCGGTGCTGGCCTCCGAGTCGACGCGGAAATCGCTGCTGAGCATCGAGATCGGGAGCCGGTCGGAGCTTACTGACGCCCCGTTGGACAGCGAGGAGCTGCTGTCAAAGACGGGCTGCCTGGTCCTGGGGCTTCGGTTCGGCGCTGATGGGCCGTATCGGTACCATCCGGAAGAGGACGCCGTATTGCGCGCGGGCAGCTTCGTGATGGCGTTGGGTTACCCGCGACAGCTGCGAAAGCTGAAGCGCCTGCTGAACGGCGCCGGACAGTCCCGCCGATGACGATCGCGTTGACGCCAGAGCCGGCGCCCATACCGATACCGGAGGCCGGGCACATCATCGTGGTCGGCGCCGGCGCCGTCGGCCAACAGGTCGTCAAGGAGCTCATCAACCTGAAGCGCGCGCCATTTTTAGTAGTCGAGCGGGACCCGGATTGCATCGGAGCGTTGCGCAGTGAGTACGAGCACGATATCCCGGCGCTGCTCGGTGACGCGCTGGACGACGGCGTGCTGCTGCAGGCCAATATCGAGACCGCGCAGGGCCTGGTGACGACCCTGAGCCGGGACCGCGACGGGCTCTTTCTGTGCTTGTCGGCGCGCCAGCTGAACTCTGATCTGCGCATCGTGGCGCGGCTGGAGGACGACGCCAACGCCGAGAAGTTTCGCAATGTCGGCGCAGACGAGGTGGCCGGGATCGCTTCTCTGGGCGGCAAGCGGCTGGCCCACGCCATGCTGCGGCAGGAGCTCGCCACCTACTCGGACGCGCTGACGGCGTCGTCCGCTGGAACGCTGTTGCTGATGGAGATCCCGATCGAGGAGCGCTGCCTCGTAGCGGGGTTGCGGATCGCGACGGCGGGACTCCAGCAGCGGACAGGCTGCGTGATCATCGGCCATCGACCGCGTGCACGAGGCCCGTACAACTATCGGCCGGACCCGCAGCAGCGCCTGCAGCCGGGCGGCGGAATCGTCGCGCTGGGCGATGACGCAGAGCTGCTCATTTTGGTCGAGCTGCTGTCGGCCTGCTGAGAGAAGCTACTCGGTCTCGTTGTTCTTGTAGAACGCCGAGGCGCCTTTCATCGCGCAATCCGCGTGTCGGGCGTCCGCAGAACCGTAGCCATACCGCTCAAAGGTGGACAGCGTGGTGTCGCAGTCCAGGTCGGCGTTGGCGGCCGCGGTGAACTTGGCAGTCGCCAGAGTGCCCGCAGATGAGAACGTATAGCCGAAGTAGTGCTGATCATTCATCTGGAAGTTCAGCGCGGACCACTGGGCGTTGGTCCACTTGGACACATCGACGTCACAGCGGTCGTCCTTGTCGGCATCCAACGCGCCGCCGCAGCACTTCTTGGCGCTGACGTCGGGCGTCATCCCCTGACTGCCCGGAAAGCTGCAGTCCAGCGCGATGCCGGTGCCCTTAGCGATCTGCGGCGTGCCGTAATAGACCGCGGCGGACTTGTAGATCTTGTCGAGCTGGTCGATGGCCTCAGTGGTCTTGGCGCGACGCATATACTTGATGAACGCCGGCACAGCGACCACGGCCAGAATGGCCAGGATCGCGACCACGATCATCAACTCGATCAGGGTAAACCCCCGACTGTTGCTCCGTTGGAACATCGAACTCCCCTCATGCTGAGCTAGAGTCCTATTGTAGAGAGACAAGACGACCAGCGCACCGTTTTTTATATGACCACGTACAACATATATCGTTTGCTATAGCAGTAGAGTAGGCTAGTCTAACCCTTTCGAGCCGCCTCGAACTGCCGCTGACAGGCCAGACAAAACGGTGTCTCAGGGCGCGCCTTGAGCCGAGCGTAGCCGATGTCGTCCTCGCAGCTCTTACACAGGCCGTACATGTCGGATTGGATCGCGGACAGCGACGCCTCGATCTGCCGGATGCGCACCTGCTTGCGCGCTTTGTTGGCCTGCGCCATCTGCTGGCGCGCGATAGCGTCAATGCGAGACACGCGACCGATCGGCGAGTCGAGGTCCACCACGTCCGAGCTGTCGGCGTTGGTCTGCAGCGACGTCCGCAGATCGACCAGCAGCGCCTCGAGATCGACGCGCAGGTCGTCGATCTCCTCGTCGGCCAGCTCATCCGGCATCAGCGGCGTCCTCGTCTCTGAGGCGGATCGTGCTCTTGAGGGCGTTCTTCTTGCCCTCGATCGGGCCGTAGAACTCGCGGATGCGGTCCATATCAGCCTTGACGTCGCCGGTTGGATGGATGATCGGGCCGACCCCGCCGCGCTTGTTCTTGTAGTCCAGAAAGCCGCAGACGATGGGCACGTCGGCCGCTACAGCCACGTGGTAGAACCCCGACTTCCAGCTGTCCCTGAGGCCGCGCGTGCCCGAAGGCGCCATGGCCAGGTACATGCGGTCACGACCTTTGAAATGGTCCGCCAGCTGCTGCACGGTGTTGGTCTTGGACCCGCGCACGACGGGCAGGCCGCCCACCAGGCTCAGGTACCAGCCCCACAGCGGGATCTTGAACAGGGTGTGCTTGCCGGCCCAGGACATCGGCACGCGCAGCGTCCACGCGACCGCCAGCATAAAAAACAGGTCCCAATTGGACGTGTGCGGCGCCGCGATAAACACGCACTTCGGTGCATCGAAGCCCTCGCCGACCGCTTCCCAGCCGAACAGTCGCAAGGAGACGCGGCCCAGCCAGCGACGCAAGATCCTACCCGGCCATTTCGAAGGCCATTAAGCCCTCGTCGTGGCACTCCACCGGGCGGGAGAACAGGAAGCCCTGACCATATTCACAAGACAGCAACCGCAAACGGCGGAGCTGCTCGGGCGTCTCGATTCCCTCGGCCACAACCGCGATCTCGAGGCTGTGCGCCAAGGACACGATCGCCCGAACGATCTCCATGTCGCCTTTCACGGTGCTCATACCGGCGACAAACGACAGGTCGATCTTCAGCCGGTCGATGGGGAACTGGTGCAAGCAGCCCAGCGACGAGCAGCCGGTGCCGAAGTCGTCGATGTCGATGCGCACACCCAGTTTGCGAATCGCTCGCAGTGTCCGAGCCATCGAGTCCGCATTCTTCATCAGAACGTTCTCGGTGATCTCCAACACCAGGTATCGCGGGTCCAGCCCGGTCGCCGCCAGGATGTCCGCGATGCGGTAGCAGAGGTCCGCCTCCATGAACTGGCGCGCCGACAAGTTCACGCTGATGCAGCACTGCGCCATGGACGGGATTGACGTCTGCCACGCCTTCATCTGCCGACAGGCGTTCTCCAGCACCCACTCCCCGATCGGCACGATCAGGCCGGTGTCCTCGGCGATGGGGATGAACTCTTTGGGCGCTACGGTGCCCCGCGTCGGGCACTGCCAGCGCAGCAGCGCCTCGAAGCCGACCGTCTCACCGGACGCCAGCGCCACGATCGGCTGAAAGTTCAGCTGCAGCTCACCGCGCTCGGTCGCGCCGTGCAGGTCCGTCTCGAGCTCCAGCCGCTCCAGCGCCGCCAGGTGGATGGCTGGATCCGACACCTCGTAACGCGCGCGCCCCTGCTCTTTGGCCAGATACATGGCGGAGTCCGCGTCCCGCAGCAGCTCCTCTGGGCGGCGATACTCCTCCGAGCTGCGCGTGATGCCGATGCTGCAGCTGGTAAAGACCTCCTGCTCCTTGATCATCACCGGCTTGCGCAGCTCCGCGTGGATACGCTCCGCCGCGCGCTCTGCGTCGCCGTCCTTCAGCTCCCCGTCCAGCAGCACCGCAAACTCGTCGCCACCCAGGCGCGCGACGGTGTCGCTGGGTCGGATACAGCCGCGCACACGGCGCGAGATCTCGATCAGCAGCTGATCGCCCACGACGTGGCCCAGGCTGTCGTTGACCAGCTTGAAGCCGTCCAAATCGAGAAAGAGGACCGCATAGTCAAACGCCTGATTGCGACGGGCTCGACGCAGCGATTGACCAAGCCGGTCCAAGAACAAGACCCGGTTCGGCAGGCCGGTCAGGGCGTCGTGCAGCGCCTCGTGAACCAGCCGCTCCTCAGCGTGCTTTCGCTTGGTGATGTCGCTCATCGACCCGGCCAGACGCGTCGCGCGGCCGTCGTCCCCGCGCACGGCGAGCCCGCGGCAGAGCATCCAGCGGAACATGCCGTCGGCACGCTCCATGCGAAATTCGAACATCAGCTGAGGGGTTTGATCGTCCAGATGCGCCTTGATGGCCGCACCAAAAAGCTCGCAGTCGTCTGGGTGTATGCGGTCGAACCACTCGTTGGGCACGCCCTCGAAGTGGATGCTCGCTCCCACCATCGCCTTCCAGCGATCGGAGAAGTAGATGCGACCACTGTCCAGGTCCCAATCCCACAGCCCGTCGTTAGCGCCGCGCACAGCTAAGGCATAGCGCTCCTCGCTGTCCCGCAGCTCCTGCTCGATGCGTTTGCGCTCCATGGCGTAACGGATCGAGCGCGACAACATGCCGCGATCCAGCTCATCCTTGAACAGATAGTCCTGCGCGCCCAGCGAGACTACCTGGACCGCCTGCGGCTCGTTCTCCAAACCGCTGACCACGACCATGGCCAGCCGGGGGGCCGCCTCCCGGACCGACTCGCAGGTGGTCACGCCCGCGCTGTCGGACACCCGCAGGTCGACCAGCGCCACGTCGAACTCCTCGCGGCCGATCAGCGCCAGGGCGTCCGTCAGCGTGGAGACACGCGACAACTCAAAGTGCCCGCGCGCCTCATTCAACATCAGCTCGATCAAGCGGGCGTCAGCGTCGTCGTCCTCCAGCAGGAGCACGCGCGTTACTGGGGGTTTGTTCATGGATTCAACCTCAGCCCTTCGCCTTGGACGTCACACCGGGAGAGACCGTTTGGATCGTGGGAGTCCGGGTCGTCTCGCCCTCGTCGGCCGTAGCCGCCAGAACGTCGCCGCCGTCCCGCCGCGTGACTCGCAGCGGTGCGGTTTTCTTCGTCTTCTTTTTGGTTTTACGGGTCGCCGATGCGGTCCGCGCAGCCGGCTTCTTCGCCGGTGCGGGCGTGACGGCGCGCAATGGAGCGGTGTCGTCAGCCGGAAGCGTGAAGTAGAAGATCGAGCCCTTCCCGGACTCGACCCAGATGCGACCGCCGTAGCGCTCGACGACGCCCTTGCACACGGCCAGCCCGATGCCGGTCCCCGGGTAGTTGCCGTACGGGTGCTGCGCGCGCTGGAACATGCCGAAGATGCGCTCGGCGTCCTCCGACGGGATGCCGATGCCGTTGTCCTCCACCGAGAACAGCCACTGCGCGCCCCGGCGCTCTGCGGTCACGTGCACCTGGGCGATGTTGTCGCCGCGGAACTTGATCGCGTTCTCCAACAGGTTTTGCAGCAGCTGCAAGAGCTCGGAGTGCGGCACCATCACGCGTGGCAGCGGGTCGCACGTGATGCTGGCCCCCGCGTCGCCAAGCAGCGCGTCCAGACGCTCGATCGCGTCGTTGAACGCCACATCCGCTTCCGTCGACTCCGCCGCATCCGGGGGCGCCGTGACGGTCTCGCCGGTGCTGAAGAGCGTCTCCACCTGCTTGCGCATGCGGGCGGCGGCGTCGTGCACGAAGTCCAGGAACTCGTGGCCTTCGGCGTCCAGTTGACCGCGATAGCGCGACTTCAGCATCTCACTGTATCGAAGCATTGTGCGCAGCGGCTCTTTGAGGTCGTGCGCAGCAATGACCGCCTTGTTGGCCAGGGCGTCCGGAGCCTGCTGCTCGGGGACAGCTTCGATCAAGCCGTTGACGACCTGCTCGCCATCCTGCGTGCTCACGGTCTCTGTCAGGGCAACCGTGACCCACTCGCCGTCGGCCCGCATCAGCCGCAGCTCCTCCTCGTGGATGAAGCCGTCGCGCCGCAGCCGCATCAGCAGCTGAGAGCGCCGCTCGCCGGGCAGGCAGAGCTCGTGCACGTTGGCCGACAACGCGGCCTGGATCGACCCCATCTGCAGCAGGTCCAGGAAGGCGCCGTTGGCCTCGAGCAGGCCCCCGTCGATGGTCGCGCGGAAGGTGCCCAGCCCGCTGCGGGCGATGAGATCGGCCAGGTGGGCCTCGACTGCGGGCTCGGCCTTGGGCTTGTCGGCAAGCTCCTTGACGGCCTCGGGCAGCCGCAGGAAGCCCTCTGTGCCCTTGACCACAAACTCATCCACGCCGGCGCTCACCGCGTCAGCGACAGTCTGGTCGTTGCCGGGCTCGGTAAACAGGATGACGGGGACCTCGAGGGTGCGCTTGACCGTCTCGACCACGGCGGGACCGCGGGTCCACCCCAGGTCGGACTCTACGACCACGATGTCGAATTCGCCGCTGGCCAGCGCTTCGGCAAATTGCATGGCGTCGGCGGCTACAGTGATCTCGGGCGTCCGGCCGTGAGCAGAAAGAACCACCTCTGCAAGCCGGCGGTCAGCAACAGCGTTGTCGATTAAAAGGATTCGATGCGACCCGCTCATTATCTTCTCGCCCGGTTTCGCCCGAGTGTCATTCCGACACGCTTACACCGCAAGAAAATCGCTGACTTCGGTGGTATTGTTGCCCCATGCTGACCGCAACCGTGCTGGTGGCGGCCCTCCTGGCCGCGCCGCCACCTGAAAACCGCGCCTTTCTGCAGGCAGAGGGACACCTGTCACTGCTCAGCGACGCCTCCGACCGATCCTCGCTAGGCGGCACGTTTGGATACGGCGTGAAAGGGGGGTATCGGTGGGCGCGGTGGGGGCTGTTTGCGCAGGTCGAGCACAACAACTGGCTGGCCAGCGAAGAGACCCTCACGGTGTTCAACGGCGCGCTCAACGTCGGCGTCGGATTTGAGTACCTCTTTTTTGGCGGGCGGGCGCGCACCGGGCTGGCGATGGGTCCGTCCATCCTGCTCTTCGATACCGTGCTGGAGAAAGCCGGCGACGTCGGGTTCTTCCTGGACGCGCGCTTTGTCGGGCTGCGCTGGCCGATCGGCGAGCATCTGGCGCTTGGTCTGGACCCGCTGTCCTTTGCGCTGGTCGCGCCGATCGTCGGCTCGATCCCGCTGCTGTTGGCAGAGTACCGAACAGTCGTGACCATCGAGGGCTCCTGGTGAGAGCGCTGCTGCCGTTGATCGCCGCCGCGTGCTGTGTGCCGACTGAGGCGGGCGCCTTCAGCATCGCGACCGGCTTCAGCACACCGTGCCACGAGGAGATCACCACCACGGCGTTTCTGCTCTCAGGCTTCGACATCGACATCGACGGAATCGCCATCCCCAAAAGCGAGCAGTGGCGGCAGCTCGCCGCGGTGATTCGAGAGCGCCACGACATCCCCAGCATCTCGGACCCGGTGGATTTCGCGTTCTTCAGCATGTACGTGGGCGTGCGGTCCAACGACACCGAGGGGCACTCCGCGCTGAACCTGGCGTCTCTGCGGTCGATTCACACCAGCGTCGACGGCCAGGATCTGCACTGCCTGCGAGCGATCGACCAGGACGGGCCTCAGGGTGACAAGCCGGCGATCGAGGCGTGCCGAAAGTTCATCTTGTCGCAGATCGGCGTCGCCACGTCGTTTCTCATCCGCCCGCCGCCCGAGCAGCTGCTGACGACCCGCTTCACGCTGGACTTCTTTGGCGACGTGCCGGTCGACGTCTGGGCGCCGGCGTACTACACGGGGCGCGCGATGCACACGCTGCAGGACTCGTTTACGCACACGCTGCGCTCTGAGGATCTGCGCCGCATCCGGCACGTCATGAACTTTGTGGAGCCGCTGGGCCCGGGGCACGACGAGGCGCGCGACGGCCTGGCCCACTCCATGGCCATGGACGAGTGCGGCGATCCGGCGACCGCGCCCATGACCATGGCGGCCATCGAGGCCAGCGGCGACCTGCTGTACGCGGCGTCGCGCAGCCTAGGCATCCGGGATCAAAACGAGGTGGAGCTGGTGCTGGACAAGTGGCTGCAATACGAGGAGGGCTGCACGATCGACAACCTGTACTGCCAGTCGTCCTTTCTGCCGCACGCGCGCACAAACGTCACCGAGCCCTTCGTCTCCTGCAGCGCGGCGCGTGACGCGTCGTCCGGCCCGGGTGTGGTCGTGGCCTTGTTGCTCTCGCTGGCGCTTTTGGCGAGGCGTCCGCGGCGGCTGCTGGCGGTTATCGCCGTGTTGGCGGCGCTGGGCGGCTGCGCCCCGGACGAGCCTCAGGCCGTCTTCTCGGTCAAGGCGCTGTACCCGGTCGGCGGGCTTGGCGATCGCGGCTTTGCGGACAACGCCAACACCGGCGTGGTGGTGGCGGGGCTGACACATGAGTTTGCGCTGGAGTCGGCCGAGCCGCAGACGGTGGAGGAGGCGCAGAAGACCTTCGTGGACTGGACCAAGACCGCATTCGCCGGCCCCGGTGAGGAGATCATCATCGCGGTCGGCGCGCCGTATGCCGACTTTGTGGAGACGGCTGCGTGCGACTTCAACAACCGGCGCGTACTGCTGTTGGACGCGACGGCCACCGAGTGCCCGGACCTGCGCTCCGTCGAATTTCGCACGTACGGTGTGGCGTTTCTGGCCGGGGTCACGGCTGCGGCCGTCAGCGAGACCGGGCAGACGGCGGTGATCGCGGGCACAGACATCGCCCCGGTTGCGGAGCTGATCGACGGCTTTCAAGCCGGGCTGGCGCATGCCGGCGCGACCCCGGCGGCCGTGCACTATCTGGCGGACGACCTGAGCGGCTTCGGCGACGTGGACGGTGCGATCGCGCTGGCCGAGCAGCTGTACGGGGAGGGGGTGGACGTGATCTTTCCGCCGGCGGGCGCCGCGGCATCCGGGGTCCTGCAGGTGGCGGCAGACGAAGCGGATCGCTTCACGTTCGGGGTGGACGCGGACCAGACGCTGCGGGCCCCCAACACGGTGATCGGGTCGCTGCTGAAGCGGCTGGACAAGGAGATCCAGACCACGCTCATCGGCATGGGGCTGAACAAGTTCACGTCGGGCTCCCTGATTCTGGGCATGGACAACGGGGGCACCGAGCTGTTTATCAATCCGCGCTTTGGCCAGGCCGTGACGGCAGCCCAGGGTGCGGCGGAGGCAGCACGCGCGGCGGAGGGCGCACGCTAACTCAGTAGGCCTCGTGCTAAGCTCCGCGCCCATGAAACGACTGCTCTGTGTTTCGGCGCTGGCTATCACGCTATGTGCCTGCTCCTCGCCCGACGATACCGGCTCCGGCAGCGCCTCCAGCGACACCGGCGATGAGACGGCGGATGTGGTGGAACCCGGCGATGTGACAGACGATCCCGACGTCACCGAAGACCCCCACGCCCACGCCCCCCCCCGCCCCGCCCCCCCCCCCCCCCCCTGGACACGCCCCCACCGCCACAGGACACGCCCAAGCCGCGCGCCGACGTCCGCGCCGACAAGCCCGACACGCCCAAGCCGCCCGCCGACGACGGCCCCCAGCCGCCCGACGGCCCCGCATGCGCCAACGACGCGGACCAGGCTGCGCTGGCAGCCAAGGATGTGGAAGCCGAGGCAGGCACGTGCAGCTTGACCTGCATCGGCCAGCCCGAGCCGTGCCTGACGAACTGCATCGTGACCGCCACCGGCACATCGGTCTGGTGCGCCGGCTGCTTCGCAGAGCAGGTCGGGTGCGTCTTCACCAACTGCCTGGCGCAGTGCGGCGCCGATCCCAAGAGCGGCGCCTGCCAGCAATGCCAATACGACACCGGGTGCTACGCGGCGTTCGAGACCTGCTCGGGCGAGACGACGCCGGGCCCGTGCGAGGCCGACTGCGGCGATAACGTCTGCGGCGACGACGGCTGCGGCGGCAGCTGCGGAGAGTGCGAGGGCGACACCGTGTGCAACGAGGGCGCTTGCACCGCTCCGGTCACGGACGCCTGCATCGGCGAGTCGGACCAGGCCATCATCACCGACCCGACCAAAGACGTGGTGGGCAACACAGGCACCTGCGGGTCGGGCTGCCTGGGTCAGCCGGACACCTGCACGGCGGACTGCCTGGTGACCGCGACCGGCCTGTCCTCGGACTGTGCGGGCTGTTACGCGGCGTCGTTTGGCTGCGCGGTGGTCAACTGCGCGCTGCAGTGCTTCGACCCGACTACTCCGGAGTGCGCCCAATGCCAGATCGACTCCGGCTGTACAGCCGCGTTTGAAGCCTGCGCGGGCCAACCGGGCAGCTGCCCAGAGGGCGAGAGCCTCACGTGCACGCCGATAGGCTGCGAAGACGGCATCGACAACGCCATGGCGGGCATGGCGGGCCTGGCGAACTCCTCGCTTCAAGGCGCCCTGGACGACGGCTCCTTGAACTACCTGATGGAGTTCAAGGGCTTTCCGACGGACGGCGCCTTCACCATCGCCCTGCACCGCGCTCAGCTCGACTCGGAAAGTGAGAGTGGAGAGTGTGACGTCAGCGCGGCGACCTGCGGCTGGGAGGTCGAGGACAGCTCGTTCCAGCCCGACTGCAGCGCAAACGGCACACTCAGCGGGGTCACGCTGGCCGGGGACTCACTGAACTCCACGCCGGCGATCGACACCACTTTCAAGTTTGAGTTGCCGACCGCGGGCCTGCCGCTGGCGATGCCCATCGGCGCCCTGCGCATGGAAGCGACGGTCAGCACGGACGCCGGCGGCAACATCACGCTGATCACGGGCATCCTGGCCGGCGGCATCGTCAAGGCAGACCTGATCGCCGCGGTGGACGACCTCCCGGACGAGGGCCTGCCCATCAGCAAGGACGCTATCAAGAACATCCTGTCCAACGTGGTGAAGGCGGACCTGGATCTGGTCGGCGACGACGGCGTGAAAGAGTCCGCCTCGATCGGGGTGCTGTTCGAGGCCGTCCCGGGCACGATCGGGGACACGATCGCCACGGGCGCGGCCGTCTGCGCCGAGATACCGGCCACCGACGGCACCCCGACCTTCCGGCTTACGAAGCTGAAGCTGGGCGAGAGCGGCAAGTCCGGCCAGGGCCTGGACGTCGACGGCTTCTGCGAGTAGCAGCCAGCCCAAGCATCAACAGCGCGACCGTCGGCCACAACGCCCCCGATGAGGACGGGCCGGCCGCGCACCCGCTCTCGCCTCCCTTGACGATCTGCGGCTGCGGCGGGTTGCCCGTACCCGCGTCACCGCCGGTGAGGCTCGGGCCCCCGGTCGAGATGTTTTCGTCCGGCACGCAGTCCGGCGTCTCGGTCCCCGGCTGGGCCGAGCAGGGCGCCCACGAGCCGAGCTCACACACCTGAACGTAGTCCGCGCACTCATCTGGGATCACCGGACACTCGCGTACCGCGCCGTCCACGCAGCCGCAGCCGTTGTCCACCACCCCGTCGCAGTCGTTGTCGACCGCGTCGTCGCAGACCTCGGGCGCGTACAGCTTCTCGCCCTCACACGGTCCCCACACCGCATCGGCGCACGTCTGCTGGCCCGCCGAGCACGCCCCCGCGTTTTCCACGCACGACCGGACCGCACCCTCTTCACAGGCACAGCCCTCGTCCACCGCCGCGTCGCAGTCGTTGTCCAGGTCGTCGCAGACCTCCTCGGTGGGCAGCACCTGGCCCAGACACGCCGCACCAAACGTCCCATCCGCCTGGCAGTGTTGTAGCCCGGCCTGGCAGGCGCCCACCGACGATCCGCACGAGATGAACTCCCCGGCCACGCACTCGCAGCCCTCGTCGATGGTGCCGTTGCAGTCGTCGTCAATCCCGTTGTCGCAGACCTCGGCGGCCGCGGGGACGACGTCCTCAGCGTCACACTCCAGCCCCTGCTGGGCGCCGTCACAGACCCACGAGCCCGTGGTCACGCACGCCCCGGAGCCGCCCGCGCACGGGGTCCCAAGCTGCGAGAAGACCTCGTCTACCGACCCGTCGCAGTCGTCGTCCAGGCCGTTGCACAGCTCGGTCCAGTCCGGATCCGGCTCCGCCAGGCACTGAGCGGACTGACCATCCTCGGAGCAGGCGACTACGCCGCTCAGGGTGCAACCGCCGACCTGCGCCTCGCAGGTGTCACCCAGCCCATCGAAGCCCTCATCGATCTCGGAGTCGCAGTCGTTGTCCACGCCGTCACACAGCTCGGGCGGCGCCCCGTCATCGTTGACACACTCGACGGTCGCGCCGTCCGCCGAACACGTGAAGGTGCCCCCCTCGCACAGATCCCCGTCGGGACCATCACAGGCGGCACCCAGAAGCGGCCAACCCTCGTCGATCACGCCGTCGCAGTTGTTGTCCGCGCCGTCGCAGATCTCGTCGCTGACCACATCGCCCACGCACTCCAGCGAGACCTGGTCCGCGGAGCACGCAAACGTCCCCGCCTTGCACTCGTCGGGATCGTCGCCATCGCAGGCTGTCCCAAGCAGCGCAAAGTCCTCGTCCAGCTCGCCATCGCAGTCGTCGTCCAGCCCGTTGCACGCCTCGGCGATATCGGTCACCGTCTCGTTCACGCACGCCAGGGCCCCATCGTCGCCGCAGGTGTAAGCACCGTTCATGCAGGCGTCGCTGTCCGCCCCGTCACACGGCGCCCCCAGCTGGTCCAGGAAGTCCTCGTCCACCTCGCCGTCGCAGTCGTTGTCCTCGCCGTCACACAGCTCCACGGCCGCCAGATCGTCCGCACAGACGACCTCGTCCCCGGACTCGGCGCACGCAAGCTGACCGTTGGCGCATTGGTCGTCGTCGTCGCCGTCACAGGCGTCGCCCAGCTCGGGCCACTGCTCGTCGGTCTCGCCGTTGCAGTCATTGTCCTCGCCGTCACACACCTCGACCAGATCGGTCTCGCTCTCAAATGCGCACTCCAGCGCAAAGCCGTCCGCGGTGCACGTGAACACGCCGTTGGCGCACTGGTCGCTATCCGCGGTATCGCAGGGCTGCCCCAGCATGGTGAAGTCCTCGTCCACTTCACCATCGCAGTCGTCGTCCATGCCGTTGCACAGGTCCACGATGTCGGTCTGCGACTCCAGGCACAGCAGCGTGGTCTGATCGTCCGAGCAGCTGAAGACCCCGTTCTGGCACAGGTCCGCGTCCTCCGAGTCGCACGGCTCACCCAGTCCCTCAAAGCCGTTGTCCACCTGCTCGTCGCAGTCGTCGTCGACCCCGTTGCACAGCTCTGGGATGTCGGTGGTGGTCTCCTCACAGAAGACGGACTTGCCGTCCTCGCTGCAGATGTACACGCCGTTTTCGCACGCGTCGCTGTCGTCGCCGTCGCAGACCTGGGCCAGCTGCTCGGCAAAGTCCTCGTCCACCTCGCCGTCGCAGTCGTTGTCGAGCTCGTCGCACAACTCGGTGATGTCCGTCACCCCCTCGGGCCCACACGTGGTGCTCGCCAGATCGGAGCCACAGATCACCACGCCGTTGGCGCACAAGTCGCTGTCCAGGCCGTCACACGCCGCACCCAGGCCGGGCCACGGATCATCGACCACCCCGTTGCAGTCGTTGTCCAGTCCGTCACACAGCTCGTCACCGCAGAAGAAGAAGTCCACGGCGAGCTCATTGTTCTCCTCGTCGGCCTCGATCACGTCCTCTTTGGTATCGACGACCACTCGCAAGGTGTGTGTCCCCGCGGTGGCAGGCACGCACTTGCTCGTCTTATCCGTCGTGTCCTCGTCCGCCCCCAGACCGCACAGGATCACGCCCGTGTCGCAGGGCTCCTCAGCGTCATCGAGGTAAAATGACAGGTTGATGACCTTGCAGGCGGTGTCCACCTTGCCCTCATTGGCCAGCGTGGCCGTGAACGTGACCGGGTCGCCCGCTTTGGGGTTCTCCTTGTCCATCGTGATGTCCGTGACGATCAGATCCGGCAGATACCAGTTGAAGACCTGGCTCTTGCTGTTGTTCTTTTCGTCGGTCTCCAGCACCTCGTTGCCCGGGTCGACCTCGAAGCGAACGGTGTGCGGACCGTCCGTCGTCGGCACGCACTTCTTGGTCTGCTCGGTCGTGGTCTTGCCGGCCCCCAGCCCGCAGAGGATGACCCCGGAGTCGCACTTCACGTCGTCCAGGTACATGTCCACATCGATGTTGGTGCACCCCGTATTGACCGGACCGACGTTGGCGATTGTGGCGGTCAGCGTCCCCGAATCACCCGCCTTTGGATTTGCCGGGCTCAGCTCGATCTTCTGAACCACCAGGTCCGAGAGGTGCCAGTTGAGCGTCACCTCCAACGTGTTGTTGGTCTCGTCAGCCTCGGCCACGTCCCCTTTGGTGTCCACGACGTACTTGATCTTGTGCGGCCCCGGCGTGGACGGATTGCATTTGCTGGTCTGCTCGCTTGCCGTACCACCTGCGCCCAGGCCCCCGACGATCACGCCCGAGTCGCACTTGACCCCGTCCAGGTACATGTCGACGTTGATCGCCACCAGCAGATCGGTCGCGACCTTGCCCTGGTTCTTGATCGTCGCCGTGATGGTGCCCTCGCCGACCTTCGGCTGGCTGGGCTGCACCGCGATCGCCGACACCACCAGATCCGGCTCCACCCACTCAAACGTGACCGTCTTGCTGTTGTTGTTTTCGTTGGACTCCGCCACATCATTCTTCGTATCCACGGTGAACTCGATCGTGTGGTCTCCGCCCGTCTTCGGATTGCACGCCGTGGTCTGCTCGGTCGTCGTCTTGCCCGCGCCGAGCCCGCACAGCACCAGCCCGGAGTCGCATGAGACCCCGTCGAGCTTCATGCCGATGTCGATGTTCACGCAGCCGGTCGACACCACCCCCTGGTTCTTGATCGTCGCCGTGATCTTGCCCTCGCCCACCTTGGGCTGACCGGGCGAGATCGAGATGTCGGTCACGATCAGATCGGCCTGATGCCACGTGAACTGCTTGCTCAAGGTGTTGTTTGATTCGTTCGACTCCGCCACATCGCCTTGGGTGTCCACCACAAACTTCACCGTGTGGGCGCCGGCTGTCTTGGCGTTGCAGCTGGTCGTCTCCTCCGTCGTGCTGGACCCCGCACCGAGGCCGCAGATCACAATCCCCGAGTCACATTTGCTTCCGTCCAGGTACATATCGATATCGATATTCACGCAGCCCGTGGACACCTGCCCCTGGTTCTTGATCGTCGCCGTGATCTTGCCCTCGCCCACCTTGGGCTGACCGGGCGAGATCGAGATGTTGGTCACAATCAGATCCGCCTGATGCCACGTGTGTGAGAAGGACTTCTCGTTGTTGTTCTCATTGGACTCTTTCACCTTTCCGCCGCCGTCGATGACCACCTTGATGGTGTGCTTACCGGCTGTCTTGGGCTGGCAGGCGGACGCGCTGGTCGACTCGTTGTTGCTGGAGCCCTCCCCCAGACCCAACGAAAGCGACTCTGTCGCGCACTTGTTACCGTCCAGATAGAAGTCGACCGGGATGCTGACCACGCCCGTCCCGGCGGACCCCTGGTTCTTGAGCGTGGCCGTAAACTTCACCGAGTCGCCGACCTTCGGCGTCCCCACGCTGGCGGTGATGCTGGAGACGACCAGGTCCGGCAGCTTCTTGGGCTTCCACTTGATGGTTTTGGAAGTCGAGTTGTTGCCCTCGCTCTGCTCTTTGATGTTGGAGTTGTAGTCTGCGGTCACCTTCAGCGTGTGGTTGCCGCTGGAGCTGGCCTGGCACGCCGACGCGCTCGTGGACTCCGTAGTACTCTTGCCTGCGCTGAGGCTGCCCACCGAGTCGGTGTCGCACTGCTTGCCGTCCAGGTAATACGCGATGCTGAACCCCGACGAGGTCACCTTGCCCTGGTTCTTCAGCGTGGCCGTGAAGCTGGCTTTCTCATCGACATAGGGTGACGACGGCGAGGACGAGACGCTGCTGACGACGAGGTCCGGGTAATACCAGGTAAACGACTTCTCGTAGCTGTTGTTGTTCTCGTTGGACTCAGAGACCTCGCTGTTGACGTCCACGGTGTACTTGATCTTGTACGTGCCCGAGCTGCTCGGGTTGCATTTGGTCGTGTCCTCGGACGTGCTCGAGCCGGCGCCCAGCCCGCAAATCACGATGCCGGAGTCGCACTTGCTGCCGTTGATGTACATGTTGATGTCGATGTTCTTGCAGCCGGTGGACGCAGCCCCCTGGTTTTTGATGGTCGCGGTGAGCTTGCCGGAGCCCACAGCGGGAGATGACGGCGACAACGAGATGCCCGTGACCACCAAATCCGGTTTGGGCTGCGGCTTCCAATAATAGGTCTCGCTGCGCGTGTTGTTGGACTCGCTCGCCTCGTTGTACTTGCCGCTGGCGTCCGCCCAGACCTTGATGGTGTGATTGCCGCTCGTCTTGGGCTGGCAGGCCGCCGCGCTGGTCGACTCATCGTTGAAGTTGCCGCCAAAGAAGGGGAACGTAATCGAGTCGCTCGCACACCAGGACCCGTCCAGGTAGTAGCGGACCTCGATGCTCTTCCAGGCGGTCGACCCCTGGTTCTGCGTCGTCGCCGTGATGGTGACGTTGGAGCCAACCGTGGGACTGGACGGCGAGATCTTGATGTCCGTGAGCTTGAAATCAGGCGCCGCCTGCGCCGGAAGCGCGACGCACCACGCTGCCAACAGGACGCTCACTTGTGCCGACAAGCGCATACTCCCCCCTGCGAAATGTCTTGAAAAAACGCGGCCTCAGCGTAACTGAAGCGCCCCCGGCGGTAGCGGCGACCCCGGTCAAACACTGATCCACAGCGGCATGCAGTGGGTTAGCGCGCGAAAAGCCGGTGGCGCGACCTACGCCGGGATGTGCAGATCCTTGGGCGCCGCCACGATGCCGCGCTCAGTGACCGTCAAGCCGCGGGCGCGATCGTGCTCGTGATCGAAGCCGACGCGAGCGCGGGGGGCGACCGTCACGCCCTTGTCGAAGACGGCGCGCCGGACATGGGCGTGGCGCGCGATGTCGACGCTGTCGCCGAGCACACACTCGTGCACGTCCGCCCAGCTGTGGACGCGCACTGACGGGCCCAGGACGCTGCGGTGCACGTTGCCGCCCGAGATGATGCAGCCGGGGCTGATCATGGAGTCGGTTGCACGGCCCATGCGGCTGTCGTCGGCAAACACGAACTTGGCCAGCGGCAGGTGCTGGTAGGTGGTGCGGATCGGCCAGTGCTGGTTGTACAAGCTGAAGTCCGGCGTCACGGCGATCAGGTCCATCGACGCGTCCCACAGCGCCTCCAGCGTGCCGACGTCGCGCCAATAGCCGCGCTCCTTCTCGGTCATGCCGAAGTGGGTGTTCTTATTGAAGTCGTAGATCAGCACCTCGCCGTTCTTGACCAGCGACGTGACGATGCTGGCGCCGAAGTCGTGGCGGCTGTCAGTGCGCTCCGCGTCGCGTATGATCTCGCTGACCAGAACGTCGGTGTTGAACAGATAGTTGCCCATGCTGGCCAGGCAGCGCGTCGGGTCGCCGGGGATGGTGGGCGGCGAGGACGACTTCTCCACAAAGTCCACCGCCCAGCCCCGGTCGTTGACCTTGAAGACCCCAAACGCGTGAGCCTCCTCGACCGGGACGGGAATCGCCGCCACGGTCAGCTGCGCGCGGTTGGCCAGGTGCCAGCGCACCATCTGCGAGACGTCCATCTTGTAGATGTGGTCGGCCCCAAAGACGGCGACCAGGTCCGGGCGCGTGTCGGAGATCAGGTTCAGGTTCTGATAGACCGCGTCGGCGCTGCCCTTGAACCAGTCGCGACCCACACGCATCTGCGCGGGCACGGGCTCGACGAAGTGACCCAAAATGGGAGCCAGCTGCCATCCGCGCGTGATGTGGCTGATCAAACTGGACGCCTTGTACTGCGTCAGCACCTTGATCTGGTAGTAGCCGGAGTTGACCAGGTTGCTGAGCACGAAGTCGATCAGGCGATAGCGGCCCCCAAACGGCACGGCGGGCTTGGCGCGCTCGTCCGTCAGGGGCCGCAGACGCTGGCCCTCACCACCGGCCAGCACCAGGGCCAGCACTCTTGATGATTCGGGGCCGGACGTGGTCAAAAACTGCCTCCTGACTCGGACTGCTTAGCACAGGCGTCTGCCTGCACTTCACTCATTTCGGTTGAAAGACCCCGTTACTTGGCTTGGGTGCAGGTTTTCGCGGCGGCGGCGGCGGAGGCGGCACCGACTTGTCGTAGCGACCGCGGCGCGTCTCTCGCTTCACCTCCTGGCCGAGTCTCGGCCGGTGGCGCGACCAGCCCACACCGACGCGGCACTGGGTGAAGTCGACCTTGTCGGCCGGGCAGAACAGAATCTCGATGGCGCCCAGGTGAACCTTGTTGCTCTGGCGGCCCTCGGGCACCCAGTCAAAGCGAGCCAACCACACGCCGGTGTGTGACTCGGACTTGGTCTCGCGCGTGCTGCTCTGGCCCTCGTTGGCTTCGGAGCCGGTGGTCTTCTTTGTGGTGTTGGTCGCGGCATCCAGCCGTGGAATGCGCACGATGTAGTGACGCTCCAGGCGCCCGCAGCCGAAGAGCATCAAGACGGCCAACGCCGGCAAAATCAGGTGAGTGATCCGCATGACTACTGCCTCCTCTGCTTGGGATACGCGGAGTCACGCTCCGTGCCGATCTCGCGCACCAACTGGCAAAACGGCCGGTCGAGCGGGATGTCGATGTCACAGGCCACGATGTACTCGCTGTTGCAATCGAGCTTCACGGGCCCTTGGGTCGTGTCGACTTCGATGGCGCAGTCCCTGTCCGTAACCACGGGGGACACCACAAAGATCGCCTTTCCATAGGCCCCACCGGACACCAGCTTCACGGACGCCGTACGCAAGACGCTACCACACCCGGCAAGCAGCAGCAGGCACAACGCCGCCGCCACCGACCTCACGAAGAATCGCATTCAGTCCCCCTTCTCCCGTTCCAAGAATGCTCGATGGTGACCCTGCAGAGACAGCGCTGTCAATCCGGCTTTTACCTAGGCTCGGTCAGTGGTCAGCGGGCCGTCGCAGCGCACCGAAACCCGAGCGTGGTCGTACGAAAAGCGGGCTCCAGGGAGTGACGGTTGGCCGAGCGGATGTAACCGGCGCGATCCTTCCAGCTGCCGCCGCGCCGAACGCGCTTGGCGGCCGTGCGGGGTCCGCGCGGGTTGGTCGCCGGCGAGCGCGCGTAATAGTCCGGCGCGTAGTAGTCGGACACCCACTCCCACACGTTGCCGGCCAGGTCGCAGACCCCCTGCGGCGTATTGCCCGGAGCACGCGAGCACGCGGGATGTGTGCTGCGCATCCCGCAGCCGTCCGAGCCGTTGTTGATGACCGCCAACGTGCAAGTCGCCGACGCGTCACCCCACGGGAACATGGCGCCCGTTCCGCCGGCGCGAGCTGCATACTCCCACTCGGCCTCGGTGGGCAGCCGGCCGCCTGTCCAGCGACAGAAGTCGCGCGCCTGGTGCCAGTTGACGCAGTTCATGGGGTGAGCGGCGCGATGAGCGTGCGTCCAGTTGCACTCGGCCGAGGCGTTGAAGGGCTGGCCGGACCACTGGTAACCGTTGAGCCGTGCGCCGTTGCAGCCGCCGGCGCTGATGCACGCGCGATACTGCCCGACCGTCGTCTCGGAGCGGCTCATGAAGAAAGGCCGCACCGTCACAGCATGAACCGGGGCCTCGTCCGGATCGCCGTACTGCGAGCCCATCTTGAAAGTCCCGCCGCGCAGGGCTACCCAGGAGAGTCCACCGTCATGGCGGAGGTCGGAGAGCGTCCGAGGCACATCCGGGGCCGGCGTCGGGCCGCGAGGAACAGGCGCCGGCCGCCGCTTTACACGAGGCGCAGGCGCAGGCGCAGGAACGGACCGGGCGGGAGCGGGCTCTGCGGGAGGGCGCCATTGTTCAGGGACCTCAGGGGCAGGCTGGACCGCTGGGCGAGGCGCGCGACGGGGGACGGGGCGCTTGCGGGCGGGGCGGGCGGCCGCTTTCATGCGACGCACGACGTCCGCGTAGCGACATTTGCCCTTGTACCAGACCTTGGTGCCCTTGCACTGGCGCGGCGGCGCGGCCTCGGTGACGGCCACTGAAAGCAGCGCTGCAACCACTCCGACGACGAATGTTTGCATCGCTGTGGAAGATAGCACAGGCTCGCAGAAGGGAGATTCTCAAGCATGAGTGCAGGCAAACCGGATGCGTTGATCGGCCGCGTGTTTGCGGGGCGGTACACCATCGAGAGCAAGCTGGGCGCGGGCGGCTTCGGCAGCGTTTATCGGGCGCGGCAGCACTCTGTCGACCGCCTGGTGGCGCTCAAGGTCATCCGCGGACATCTGGCTGACGATCCGGGCATCGTGAAGCGCTTCCACCGCGAGATGAAGGCGACAGCCCGCATCGAGCACCCCAACACCATTCGTGTCTACGACTTCGGCCACACGGACGACGGCGAGCTGTTTTTGGCGATGGAGCTGCTCGACGGGGACACGCTGACGGGCGCGCTGAAGAAGGCGGGCCCCATGCCTGCGCAGCGCGTGGCCGCCATCGGAGCGCAGATCGCGGAGGCGCTGAATGCGGCGCACTCGGAGGGCATCGTCCACCGCGACCTGAAGCCCGACAACGTCATCTTGATGGACCGATACGGGCGCGCCGATCAGGTCAAGGTGCTGGATTTCGGAATCGCCCGCTTCAGCGAAAAATCCCCGGACGCCGAGTCGCTGACGGCGACCGGCATGATCATGGGCACGCCCAGCTACATGTCGCCCGAGCAGGTCACAGGCAAAAATATCGACCACCGAAGCGACCTGTATGCGCTGGGAATCGTTCTGTTTCGGCTGGTGACGGGCAAGGTGCCGTTTACCGGCGACACGCCCGTGCAGGTGATCTTCAAGCACGTTCACGACCCGGCCCCGGCCCCGTCGCAGGTGCTGGGGCGCACTGTGGCGCCGTGGCTCGAGGCGCTGATCTGCGATCTGCTGCACAAAGATCCAAGCAAGCGGCCGCAGACGGCGCGTCAAGTAGTGGATCGACTGACGGCGGGGCCGGGCTCACAACCGGCCGTGCCCGCGATCGCCCCTGACGACACGGTCATGCTGGCCGAGGAGGCGCCGCCCGCCGACACCGTCTACCTGGCGTCCGCGCAGCTGAAGCGACCGTCCCAGGCCGAGCTGGCCCCCGACCCGCCCCCCGACCCCGAGCCGGCGGTCCCGGATGTCGAGACGCCGCCGCAAACCGCCCGAGGCGCCGAGAAGCTCGTGGTCGAGGCGTCGGACAACACCAACTGGGTGCGCAAGGTCTCAAACGCGCCAATGCCTGTGGTCACGCCCGAGCCGCCGGCCCAGGACAGCTCCGGCGGCCCCCCGTGGGCCATTGTGGCGGCGGTTGTGGTCCTCGCGCTCGCCGGTGTGGCGGTGTGGGTCGCCACCGGCAACGACAAGGGCGCCTCAGAAGCGCCCGCTGCAGCCAAAACAGAATCGCCCGAACCCACCGCTCAGCCGCGTGCTGAGCCGCCGCCAAAGCCCGCCAGGAAGTCCGTGGTGACCGCATCCGCGCCGAAGAAGGCGCCACCAAAGCCTGAGCCGCAGCCTCGGCAAGGCGCTGTCGAGCCGACACCGACGGTGGTGCAGCCGCCACCTCCGCCGCCAAAACCCGCGCCAAGACCACCGCCGGAGGGCATGGTCGCCGTGGCCGCAGGCGACTACCGCATTGGGTGCCTGGAAGGCGACACGGGCTGCTTCGACGACGAGAAGCCGGCGCACACAGCAACCTTGAAGCGGTACGCGGTCGACGTCCACGAGGTGAACGCCGGTCAATACGATGAGTGTGTCGCGGCGGCAGCCTGCCCCCCGGCCGGCAAGGGAAAGCGCTGCACCTGGCAGAAAACCGGCGCCGAGCAGCGGCCCATCACGTGTGTGTCGTTTGCCGCGGCCTCGTCGTACTGCGCCTATCGAGGCGGGAGACTGCCGACCGAGCCCGAGTGGGAGGTGGCCGCGCGCGGACCGAAGGGGCACGTCTTTCCGTGGGGCAGCGCGCCCGCCAGCTGTGCGCGCACCGTCATGTTCGGCAGCAAGAAGGGTGGATGCGACACCGGGGGCGCCCTGACGGTCGGGGCGCGGCCCGCCGACAAGAGCTGGGTGGGGGCGCTGGATATGGGAGGCAACGTCAGAGAGTGGGTCGCCGCACACCACACGCCTTATCCCGGTGGCGTCGCCGACACGGATCCCACCGCCCGGGTGAACCGCGGCGGCAGCTTTGTGATGAGCGCAGAGCAGCTCTCCAGCTCGAGAACACGGAACACGGATGAGCCCGGTGAGCAGCGCCACGACCTGGGCTTTCGCTGCGCCCAGTCGCTCTGATCAGAGACTAATTGTAGGCCACTGTCGCGACGAGCCCCAGGCCCATCAGGTTCCAGCGCGCCGCGCGATCGGCGGTAATCGACCACGTGAACTGCCCGCCGATGCCGATCGCCAGATCGTCTCCAAAGCGCCACTCGCGACCGACCATGGTGTTGACCGCCACGCCGACCGCGATGTCTTCCCGGCGACTTTGCTGCGCATCATCAACCACCGCCAGGCGCCCGAAACCGACCCCGAGCGTGGCGTAGATGTTCTGCGGCATGAAGTAGTAGGTGGCGCCCATGCCCATCGAAAACAGCGTGTACTTCAGGTTGTTGGTGAAGGAGTCGACGGCCAGGTCCCCTGTCCTCGTCGCCGAGAGCTTGCGGCCGACCAGCCGCACAAACGTGAAGTCGCCGTGCAGCGCCAGGTTCTTGAAGTGCACCTGACCGATCTCCACGTCGAAGCCAACCGCGTAGCCGTGGGTCAGCAGGCGCCCGTCGTCGTGCCCGGAGCCGACGCCAAAGCCGTACCGCGGCCCCATTCCGACCCGAAAGAACAGACCGTCGTGGGTCACGCCCTCATCCGCGCTCGCCGGAGGCGCCAGCGTCAGCAATAGGGCGGCTATGACTGTCGTGCGCATCATCGCTCCACCCGAATGACGCCCAGGAGACGCCCGTCTTTTGTGTGCACCTGCATCGGGGGCCGCGCGGTATGTCCGCGGCGAATACGCAGGCGATGCACCGTGTATTGCGCGCTCGCGATGGGGACACAGACCCGGCCGCGCGCGTCGAGCGTGTGGTCGGAGACGGGCTCCCCGCCCGCGTTCAACACCTGGACGACGCCGTCGGCCTCCAGTTGGTGTCGCATCGCCAGATCGGCCATGCACAGACGGTCGCCCGTCACGGCAAAATCGTCCAGCGGCGACACCCGCTCAAACCAGGACCGCCCGATCAGGTCACGGCGCGCGATCAGCGTGTCCACCAGGTACGCCGCAGCCTGCGGATCGCTCAGCTCCCCGCGCGCGACGATCGCCTCCAGAAGCGGGCGATCAAAGCGCATCACGATCTTGGCGGCCCAGTAGCCGTCCTCGTCCAGCACCGAGAAGAAGGGCCAGAACGGGTACGCCTCCCGCCACCCGCGTGGGTCGAAGTGGTCTGCCGTAAAGGCGCCGATCGACCGCCAGCGCGTGTTCTTCAGGTCCTCCCAGCGCCGCTTCCACAGCCCCAGCGACAGCAGCCCGGCCGTCGCCGCCTCCCAGTCCAGCCAGTGCTCGTAGCCGTCCTCCATGCGGTTCTTCTCCGCCCGGTGGCCACCCAACGCCTCGCCGAAGTCCAGCAGGTAATGCCTCAAAAACTTCCGGCCGCCCTCCTCGACGTACATGTCCAGCGTGTTGTCTTCTTTGATGTCGCTGTGCCCGACCCAGGAGCAGAAGACGTACAAGCCGCGCACCTCGCGCCGATCCTCGTGGTCAAAGACGTCGTTGGGGTCGTCAGCGCGGCGGCCCTCCGGGGCAAACCCGCCCTTGGGTGTGCCCGGCAACAGCATGCTGGTCAGCGCCCGAAAGCGGCCGTCGGGCATGCGCGGGGCGGTGGCCAGAATCGCCGCGATATCCACGTCTGTCAGCAGGCGATTGTTGTTGAACTGATCGACGAGCCGGGCGTCCTTGCCCAGGCTCAGCTGATCGCGTCTAAAACGCACGACCTGATCGGTGGGCGTGTTGTATCCGGCTGTCCAGAAGATGCGGTTGACGATCGCCCCAGCGGACGTTTGCAGCTCCGGGTTTTCGCGGGTGTCAAACTTCACCAGAAAGACGCGCCCGGTGCTGTCGGCCGCGATAAATCCGGCGTTGTTTCCGCCCTGCTTGCCCCGCACGATCGTCAGCGGCAGCTCAACGGGCTTGCGGCCCTGGTCCGCAGCCTCGCCCGCAGCGACCTGACGCACGCCGATCCGGTTCGTGAACCATGTCGAGTCGGGTACCTCGTCCAGCGCGTTGGTGTTGGCGGCCGCTCGCGTACTCTTCAGCTCGAGGGCGCGTGTCAGCCGCCGCAGCACAAAGACGTCCGCCATGTACTCTTTTTCCAGGTACTTGCGTTCCTTGGGCTCGGCGATTGTGCGGGTGTCGTCCACGGCCCACACTATCGGACGCTCGGAGAACGTCGGGGCGGCACAGCCGGACACCAGCGCGACAACCAAGATCACTGCACCGCGACCCATCAAAGCTCCTTCTCGCGGCCCTTGAAGGCGCGCGCCAGATCGGTCGAGAAGAAGAACTGCAGGGAGTCGCCGTAGGCCAGATCCAGGCGGAACATCACGGACTTCTTGGTCGTGATAATCACCCCGCCGCCGTAGCCCAGGCGCCACTGCTCCCAGGCGTCGCCACCAAAGACGTCGTCGTATGTCCTGCCCACGCGCCCCGCATCGATGAACAGCTCGCCCATCACGAGCTCGTGGATCGGCCAGTGATACTCGGCCGAAAAGACCGCCGCCCGCTTGTCGCGAAAGCGATCCTCGATATAGCCGCGCAGGTCGTACGCGCCCCCCAGCCGGGGCAGCTCCACAAAGGGGATCTCGGCGTCGTCCCCGTCCACAGCTTCGACCGCCCCGCGCAGCAGCAGCACGCGCGAGCCGCCGTACAGGTCGATGTACGCGCTGGCCTCCACGCCATAGTGCCAGTAGGTGAAGCCTTCGATGGGCACCGCGCCGCCCCCGAAGGCCTCCAGCGCAAACCCGCTGGACGTCTGGGCGTTGCGGTTGCGCGTATCCACAATCAGGTTCGCTTCGATCTCCAGCGTGTTGAACACCTCGTCAAAGCCGGCGATCTTGCTGGTGTCGTAAACGGTCTCCACCGAGTTGGAGCTCTCGTCAGGCAGCCCATCACGAAAGTTGTGGCTCACGGTCACGCCCAGCTTGGTCAGCGCGCCGGGCTTGCCAAGCGTCACGCCGACCCGCAGCAGCGTCAGGTACCGCTCGGTTGCGTACCGAGTCTCGATCGCCCCCGCCCGCGGGTCCAGATTGCTGCCCACGACGCCGGTCGGTGGGTCGCCCAGCCCGTAGAAAAGCTGTCCAGGCCGCGCCGTAAAGCCCAGCCGCCCCTCCAGCCACAAGCGGGTCCCGCGCAGCCGATCCGCGCTGAACAGCAGCTGATAGCCCTGACTGACCACGCCGCCAAAGCCCGCGTTCAAGGACACCTTTTCACCGTGTCCGAACAGGTCCTCGTGAAAGATCGTGGCCCCAAACGTCGGCCCATAGCCTGTCTGGAAGCTGAAGGTCGGCAGCACCCCCGCGGTGTGCGCATCGTTGTGCAAAAACGCGTCGACGCGCTCGATCACCTTGTACTCGTCCAGCACGCCCAGCAGCTTCTGCACGGGATAGAACCCGGCCTTGAGCACCATGTTGGGCACAAACAGCACGGCGCGCGGTACAAACAGCACGCCGTCCGCCTCGGGATACCCCGGCTCCTGGTCCCAGCCACGAGCGCTGTCCGGCGCTACGGTCGGCGCCCCCGTCGGCTTTCGCCACGCCCGAAGCGGGGTCCCGGGCTCCGATCCTGCAGCCGGTTCAGGCGTCCGCTCAGCAGCGACCACCCGCCTGCTCGACCGCTCCGCGGCAGCCGGGGCACGACGATCCGCCTGCGCCAGCGCCGGCAACAGAACCGCGATCACGAGCAGCGCGCGTCTCATGCGGGTCGGTGCGTCCCCCACCAGCGCTCTGCTCGCTCTCCGGTCCACGCGTGTCGCAGCGGCACCGCCTCCAACAACCGCATCAGCTCACGAGCGGACGCGGGCCGCGCATCCGGGTCTTTCTCCAACAGCTGCATCACGATCGCATCCAGCGCCTCGGGGATCTCCATCTCGCTGATCTCGGACGGCGCCACCGGCTTCTCGCTGATGTGCTTGAGCAGCAGCTTCACCACGCTCGGCGCGTCAAAGACGAGCTGCCCCGTCAGCAGCCAGAAAGCCACGCAGCCCAGCGCGTACAGGTCGGCCCGGGCGTCGACGTCGCCCTCATCCAGCGCGGTCTCGGGCGCGATGTACGCCGGCGTACCGCCCACATGGCCCTTTTGGGTCAAGCGGGTCTCGTCGTCCGAGTCGTCCACGCGCCGCACCAGGCCGAAGTCCAGCACCTTCACCACGTCGACCTCGAGGCCGACCCGGCACAGATAGATGTTGGCCGCCTTGATGTCCCGATGGACCAGATCGCGGTTGTGCGCCTCGGCCAACGATCGGCACGCCTGGATCAAGATGTGGACCACGCGCTCGGCAGGCATCGGTCCAAAGCGCTCGATCGCGCTCTCGAGATCCATCCCGTCCAGCAGCTCCATCACGTAATAGAAGGTGCCGGTCTCGCTGACCCCGTAATCGAAGAGCTGCACGGTATTGGGCGACTGCAGCGCCGCCGTCGCCTGGGCCTCACGCTCAAAGCGCTTGAGCAGCGGCTGCGCTGCAGTCCCGTCCTGTGCACCGAACAGCTCCTGCGGCACCAGCTTGATCGCCGCCGGCCGTCTCAGCAGCGCGTGCTTTGCCCGCCAGACCTCGCCCATGCCGCCCGCGCCGATGCGCTCTACCAGCTGATAGCTGCCGAGCCTCGCGCCCTCGTCGGGCCCCAGGTTGAGCCCCTCAACGACGTCGATCACATTCGACTCCGCGACGATAGCCCCGCGCTCCAGCACGCTGATCAGCTCGGTCACGTTGCCCGGCCAGCTATACTTCTTGAGCTGCTCCAGCGACTCCTCCGTCACCGCCTCCAGCGTCTTGCCAAGCTTCTTGGCCAGGCGCTCCAGCAGCAGCTTTACCAGCACCGGGATGTCCTCGCGCCGCTCCCGCAGAGACGGCACGCGGACGGGGAAGACGCCGATCGAGTAAAAGAGATCCTCCGACAGCCGGCCCGACGTCATCAGCTGCGTCGGATCGCTGCCCGCGCTCACGACCAGCCGATATGGGGCGCCCTCCGAAAGCCGCTCGTGCAGCTGCTGTTGAAACGCCCGCGGCAGGTCGCCGATGCCGTCCAGAAACAGCGTGCCGCCCTCGGCCATGGCCGTGCGCTCCCAGGCCGCCGAGTCCGCCGCCACCGCCGAGCCGCGGATCTTGATGAAGCGTCCCTCGCCGGCCGACAGCGCGTGGATCCGGCGCGCCACAAGCTCCTTGCCGGTGCCGCGCTCGCCCAGCAGCAGCACCGTGGTGTCCTGCGGGCCCACATCCTCAACGTGCTTGGTCAGCTCACGTATCGCCGGGCTCTCACCGGCCAGCGAGTCGACGACAAAGCGCGCCTCAGCGTCCTTCTCCAGCGCCTTGCTGTAGTCGGCCAGCGCCTCGTTGGACTGCTCCAGCCGCTCCGTCGCGCGGCGTAAATCGCGCACCAACATCGCGTTCTTCAGCGACACGCCCGCCTGCGCGGCCACCATCTCCAGCACCGTCGTCCGCCGCGCGCTGAACGCCGCCGCTGCCTGCCGATTCTCCAGGTAGATGATCGCCACGACCTGGCCCTGGTGCACGCACGGCAGGCACAGGATGGAGCGGGGCTTGTGCTCTTGGATGTACGGGTCGCGCGCGAACGTGTCCTCGGTCGACGCCTGGTCGATGCGGACCGACTGCTGGGTGCGCCGCGCGTAGTGCACCACCGAGCGAGCCGCCCCATCGTACTCGTCCAATGGGACAAACGTGGTCAGCCGGTCCAGCGCCTGATCGGCCGTGCGCTCGCCCCCCAGCACCCAGTCGCCGCGGACGGTGACGAACAGCAGCGCCCGCTCAGCCCCGGACTGCTCCACCAGGATGCCCAACAGCGTGTCCATCAGCTTGTCGACGTGGGTGATCCCGGACACAGCCTGCGCACCGCGGACGACCGCCTCCAGATCCAGCGCCCCACCGTCGCCGCCGCTGCCCGTTGTCGACGCCGGCGACGAGCTCTCGCCGGCCTCGCGCCGCGTGGCGAGCAGCGGACCGAACTCGGCCTCCATCGCCGCCACCTTGGCGGTCGCACCAAACAGGCGAAACAGCCGTCGCGCGTCCGAGAGATAGCCCGCCGCGATCCGATCGTGCCCGCGCCGGTGATAGAAGCGTCCGGCCAGCTCCTGGGCCATGCCGTTGTAGCGCAGCGCCGCGCGGGCCGCGAAGCCGTCGATAGCGTCATCGTAATGCCGCATGGCGCCGGTCACGTCGCCGTCCACATCCGCCATCTCCGCCTGGATCAGAGTGTGCCGTGGTCCATAGTCGACAGCGTTCTGGGCCAAGAACGGCGCCATCATCGCGCTGGCCGCCTCCACCGCCGCCCTGAATGTGCCGTCGGTGTCGCCCTCCAGCCGAATCAGCTGCGCCGCCGCCAACCCACGCTCAAAGTGGTGCTCCAGCTGCGAAAACGTCGAGTAGCGATACTTGTCGAACATCTGCGTCAACGGCGCCGACGCCTCCCAGCTCATCCGTGGGTGGCCCATCATGCTCGTGGAGCGCGCCTTCATCAGGCGAATGCCGTTGTCCGCGCGCTTCAGCAGGTCATCGGGCGATCCATACAGCAGCTCGGACTCGTCAAAGTCCTCCGACCCCAGCGAGTCGGGCGCCAGCGTGTCGCCCGTGTACGTTCGCAGGTACTGGCGGTACAGCATCAGCTCGCGCTTCATGTCGGCGAAACCCGCCTGCTCGGCAAAAAACATGGCCTCCTTCACATGGCCTTGTACGACCGAGATCGGGCGCCCCTCCAGCAGCTCCAGCCAGACGCGCAGCATGCGGTTGAACGTACCGGGGATGTGATCGCCGATGTCCGTCGCCGCCTCGATACCACGCTCGACCAGCTCCAGCGTGGTCTGCAGGCCTAACACCGGGCCGTTGGCGGACGCGACGATGCCGGTCAGACGCGCGAAGATCGCCTTGTCTGGAAAGCGGTCCGCGATCTTCAGCGCCGCCTCCGACCAGCGCCGCTCGTCCGTGATCCCCGGACTGATCAGTCGGCACGCTGCCGGGTAGTTGGCCGCCGCGTATGCGGTGGGACCCGACACGCCGTACTCCAGCGAGATGTCCAGCAGCAGCACGCTCATAAGCGACCCCAACGGGCTCTTCAGAAAGAAGCCGGGGATGCTCGCGCGCAGCAGCACATCAACAACCGCCTGCTGTTCGCCGTCGTCCAGCGCCTCCATGTCGACCAGCGACATCGGAGACCGTCCCCCAAGCCGGCGCTCTACCCGCGCGATCGCTGCCGCCAGGTCGGCCTCGACCTCAGACACCTCTTCAGGCAACTTTATATCGAAGAAGGACAGCGCCTTGCGAGCATGCCCCACAGCGGCGTTGTAGTTGCCCATGCGGGTCTGCACATCGATCATCGTCATGTGCAGCCGATTGCGCTGAGCCCGCCCGCGCGCCCGCTTGGCCAGCTCATCGTACAACGCGACCGCCTCGTCCATCCGACTCAGCGTCGCCAGCGCCTCCAGTCGGCCGGCGACCACATCAAATGACAGCCGCTGCTCCATTGCCCAGCTGTCGTCGGGCAGGCAATCCTGTGCGTGATCAAAGTAGGTGTACGCCGCCTGAAACGCCGCGGTCGCGTTGGCCTCCTCGGCGCCACGGAGGTTCAAGCGCGCCAGGTCGTAGAGCCCCGCGTCGTCGGTGATCAGAGAGCGCGCGACGTTCAGGTGATTCAGCGCGTCGAAGATCTCGGTACCACCCTGCGCCGGCAGCCGTGACCGCAGCTCCTCGCCCAGCGTTCGATGCAGCGCCAGCCGATCCGCCTCCGCAAGCGACTCCAGCGCCGCCTGCTGCACCCGATCGTGCACAAAGCGCAGCGACAGCCCCATAAAGCAGAACTGCTGGTCGGTGTCCGTGTCGACCAGCGCACGCGCCGGCTCAAAGTTGCTGTCCGCCGGGGTCAGATGGCCCGCGTCCACCGCGGGCAGCAGCGCCTTCAAAACACCGCGATGACCGCAGCCCGGCAGCTGACACGCCGCCGCCAGCGTCCGGATGTCGAACTGGATCCCGATCGCCGCGCCGGTGGCCAGGATGCGGCGCGTGTCGTCCGGCAGCTGCTTCAGGCGAGCCGCCAGCAGGTCGATCACGTTGCCGGTGCTGCGCTGCGCCTCGATCCCCGCCAGATCCCAACGCCATGCGCGGGCCTCGTGATCGAAGCTCAACAGGCCGCTGTCGTATGTCTCCTGAAGAAACTCGTGGACAAAGTACGGGTTGCCTCCCGTCTTTTTGAACACGACCGCCGCCAGGTCGGGCGCCTCGACGCCAACCGTGTCGACCAGCAGCTCGCCAACGTCGTCCTGGGACAGCGGCTGCAGAAAGATCCGCTGCGGCGCCAGGCCGGCGTCTTTGATCCGCCGGGTCACCGCGCGCAGGGCGTGTCCCTCCGTCAGCTCATCGCACCGATAGGCAACAACCAGCAGCATGCGCTGAATCGAGCGATCCATGATGCGATCACCGATGATCTCGACGGTAGCGGTATCCGCCCACTGCAGCCCGTCCAGGAACACGACGAGCGGGTCGCCGTGCGATGTCACCGTGCGCAAGAACGCCCGAAACAGCCGGCTGAAGCGCGCCTGGGCCTCGCGCGGCGGCAGCTCGGGCACCTCAGGGGCATCCGGGACCAGGTGCGCCAGCTCGGGCACCATCTGGATGACCACGCCGGCCTCGTCGCCCAGGCTCTCCTTGAAGCGCTCACGCCACAGCGCGACCCGACCCTGCGGCTCGGTCAGCAGCTGGCTGACCAGCGAGCGAAAGGCCTGAGCAAAGCCGCTCCGCGGACGGTCGCGATAGGCCTGATCGAACTTGCCCGCCACGAAATAGCCGCGCCGCGAGACGACCGGACGCTGGATCTCACGCACCAGCGCGCTCTTGCCGGTGCCGGACGGGCCGTGCACGAAGATCGCCTCGCTGGCCCCGCCGACCACGCGGTCAAACGCGCTGAGGATGGTCTTGACCTCCGCGTCACGGGCGTACAGCTTCTGGCTGACGGTCAGCGTGTGCGGGATGTCGGACTGGGCCAGCACGAACGGCTTGACGACCCCGTGCTCGCGCAGACTGGTCAGGCACAGCTGCAGGTCCGCCGCAACCGCCTGCGCCGTCTGATAACGATCCTCCGCCGTCTTCTCCAGCAGCTTGACGATGATGTCGCTGACCGGCTCCGGCACGCTCTTGTCGGCAAGCCGAGGCGCGATCGGGCGGCGCGCCATGTGGGCGTGCAGCAGCTCCAGCGGATCCATCGGCGGAAACGGGGGGCGGCCCACAAACAGGTGGTAGAGGGTGGCGCCCATCGAGTACAGGTCGGCCCGATAGTCGACCTTGCGGTTCATGCGGCCCGTCTGCTCGGGCGCGGTATACGCCAGGGTGCCGACGATCTCGCCCGTCAGCTGCTGGTCGCCCGCCGGTCCGGTAGCGCGCGCGAGCCCGAAGTCGATGATCTTCACCAGCCCGCTGTCTCGGTTGACCAGCACGTTGCCAGGCGTCACGTCGTTGTGCCGAATGCCCGCGCCGTGCACGGCCCCAAGCCCAAGCGCCAGCCGCTGCGCGATGTGCAGCTTCTCTTCAAGCTGCAGCTCACCGCCGGCGATGGCGGCCCGCAGAGAAAAAGCCTCCACCCCGTCGAAGACCAGCGCCAGCGAATCGCCGACCAGCACCCGGTCGAAGACCCGGATCACATGCTCGGAGTCGATAGCCTGGGTCAGCTCGAACTCGCGCCGCAGCGCGGCCACGTCCGCAGGACCGGCGTTAGTCTTATCCAGGACCTTCAAGACGACGCTGCTCTGGTCCGCCCGGCGCCGCCCTCTCAGTATCGAGGCATTGGCGCTGCGAATAATCAGGTCGCCGACGTCGTAACCGGCCACCTCGGCTGGGAGCACTCGAACCACAGGCAGGCTCCAACCTTAATACACACAAGGGACATGGCAAGTGGTGGGCCTCCGCGACCCTTAATACACAAACGACATGCCAAGTCGGGTATTCTCGCGCCGTGTCCGGCCAGGCCCAGGAGCAGAAGCTCATCGCACGAGCGGCGACGACCACCGCCATGGTGATGATCGCGCAGCAGACCGCCGCCAAAGCCACGCGCGACGCGCTCTTCCTGACCGCCTTTGATGTCTCGCGCCTGCCGATCATGCTGATCGCTGCCGCCGTCACCAGCATCATCGTCGTGCAGCTGGTCACCGTGCTGATGCGCCGACTCGGCCCCTCCCAGCTGGTGCCCGCCGCCTTCGGGCTCAGCACGATGCTGCTGCTGGTCATCTGGGGGGTCAGCGCCGTCGCGCCCGGCGTCGCGGGCGTGCTGCTGTATCTGCAGGTCGCGGGGATGGGGGCCGTGCTCATCTCGGGGTTCTGGTCCCTGGTCACCGAGCGCTACGATCCGCGGGAAGCCAAGCAGCAGATGGCGCGCATCGCGGGCGGCGCCACCCTGGGCGGATTGCTGGGCGGCCTATTTGCCGAGCGCATCGCCGCAACCGTCGGTGTGGGCTTCATGCTGCCGTCCCTGGCCCTGATGCACGCCGGCTGCTGGTGGCTGGTCCGGTCGCTGCGAACCACTCAGGAGCACGAAGAGCTGGCGGCCGCCGACGATGCCTCCGGCGAGCGCGCGTTCGCCATCCTGAAGCGCTCGCGTCATCTCGTAAACCTGGCGCTGCTGCTGCTGGTCTTGAACATCACCTCGACCCTGGTGGACTACGCCTTCAAGGAGCACGCGGCGGCGCATCACGGGTCGGGCGACGGCCTGCTGCGCTTCTTTGCGTTGTTTTACACAGTGGTGGGCGTGCTGACGTTCTCCGTGCAGTGGGGCCTGAGCAAGCTGTCGCTGGAGAAGCTGGGGCTGGCGGGCACGGTGGCTGCCCTGCCCGCGACGGTGCTGGTCGGTGGCGCCGGCGCCCTGCTGATCCCGGGACTATGGGCGGCCTCCTTCGCCCGCGGAGCCGAGGCAGTGCTGCGATCGTCGCTGTTCCGCTCGGGCTACGAGCTGTTCTACACGCCGATACCTCCGGCCGAGAAGCGCGCGACCAAGACCCTGATCGACGTCGCCTTCGACCGCGCCGGCGACATCATCGGCAGCCTGGCGGTCATAGCGCTGCTGCTGCTGCCGGCGAACCTGACGAACCCCGGCCTCATGATCATGGCTATCGTCTTCTGCGTCGTGGCGCTGGTGCTCACGCGGCGACTGCACTCGGGCTACGTCGCCTCGCTGGAGCGCAGCCTCGTCAACAAGGCGGTCCAGCTGGACCTGGACGACATCAACGACGCGACCACCCGGTCGGCCATTTTGAACACGCTGGGCGCGGCCAACCTGCGCGACGCGATCGCCGAGCTACGCCAGTCACGGGACCAGAGCGACGCCGGAAACTCCGAGCTGTTGCTGTCGCGCAGCCTGCTGTCCGTCGAGTTCGACCTGGGCCTCGCCACGCGGCGCCGAAAGAGGCCGACGCCCGCCCCGCAGCCGGAAGAAGCGCCCGAGGAGACGGACGCCGACATCCTGGCGTGCGACGACGCCGACCGCATCGTGGAGCGGCTGAAGTCGCACGAGCCGCTGGACGGATCGCTGGCGCCGGCCCTCATCAAGCTGCTGGGCTGGGATGCCGTACTGGAGCCGGTGGCGGATCGCCTGGGCGACATGGCGCTGGAGGCGACCGACGCGCTGCTGGCGGCGCTGGCGGACCCCGATGAAGAGTTCACAATTCGGCGACGCATCCCCCTGGTCATGCACCGCGCGGATCCGGAAAAGGCCGTCGCAGGGCTGCTGGTGGCGCTGAGCGACCGACGCTTCGAAGTGCGCTTTCGCTGTGCGGGCGCGCTTGCCCGTTTGGAGGCGGCCGGCACAAAGATCGCGCCCCAGGCGGTCAACGAGGCCGTCCTGCGAGAGCTCAAGGTGGGAGAGCGCATATGGAACAGCCGGCGCCTGCTGGATCAGACCGCCGACGAGACGACCGATCCGCTGCTGGAAGACGTGCTGGAGACCCGCCGCAACCGCAGCCTGGAGCACGTCTTCCGACTGCTGGCGCTGGTCCCGCCAGGCCGCCCGATGCGGGTGGCGTACCAGGGCCTGCACACCACCGACCGCAGCCTGCGCGGGACCTCGCTGGAGTACCTGGAGACCACGCTGACGCCGGCGGTGCGCGACGCGCTCATGCCGTTCTTGGATGCGGACGCCGCCGACCGCTCAGAGGTGGCCGATCCCGCCGCGGTCCGCGAGCAGCTGCTGGCGTCACAGGAGTCGATCCGAATCAACCTGCGGATGCTCAGATTGACGGACAGACAGAATCCGCTGAATCCTGAAAATAAATGACGGTACCGAAGGTCGGGCTGAACGCCGACCCGGTGTCAGCGCCCACGATCAGCCCCGCATCGCACGCGCCCGGCCGAAAGTCGACGTCCAGCAGGTGTGTGTTGCTGTTGGCGCTCCACGGCGGCTTGTCGAAGCCTGGGATGCCGGCGTTGACCATGGCGCCCGGCTCGAAATAGGTCGCGTCGGACGGACGGTAGTCGATGACCGTGCCCGACAGTGAGGAGCCGGTGGGACGGCCGACCAGCAGGGCGCGCCCGCCGTCGGAGCGCCAGGCGATGGCGTTGGTGATGCCGCCGTTGTTGGCCACCGGCGTGTACTCCTTGGTCCAGCCGCCGTCGTACACGTAGACGACGTTGGACGTGTTGCCGCACAGGACTCCGTAGGCGCCGCCCGGACGCCAGCCCGCGCCACCGGGGTTGCCAAAGCCGGGTGACCAGCCGTTGGAGACGACCATGTCGGAGTCGATGACCCACGTGCTGCTCCCCGCGCCGTTGATGCCGTCGGACGTGACCAGGGAGTCGCTGCCGGCGTAGAGGTCCGGGCTGGCCCACATCACGTCGCGCACGCCCGCGCCGTTGTAGCCCTTGGTCGCGATGATCGCGCCGCCCTGGTAGCGAAAGAGGTAGTTGATGCTGTTGTCGGTGCGCGACGCGATGGCCCACTGCCCGCCGTCGGGATGGCTGACGACGGCGGCGGGCTGCCCGAACGTGATCGTGGCGACCTCCGACACGTCGATGGCGCCAAGATCGCCCACGGTCAGCGCCCAGACGCGCCCGAGCTCGTCGTCACCGCGTCCGACCACCAGAAACAGCTTGCCGTCGGGCGCCACGTCGATATCAGCCGTCGTCCCGTCGACCTCGCCGACGATGTCCAGGGCGCCGGTCTCGGCCGTGTAGCGGGCGATCTTCCCCTGCTTGCCGAGCAGCAGGGCAAAGGTGCCGCTGGGATGCCACTGCACCCGGTGAATGTCGTCTTTGAGGAAGATGTTGCCCACCTTGGTGTACAGCAGCACACCGGGCGCCTCCTGGACCGGGGGCTTGCCGGTGTCCGTGGGGGGCGGACCGGGATCCGGCGGCGGCGGACCGGGATCGGACGGCGGCGGACCGGGGTCCGACGGCGGGGGCCCCGGATCGGTAGGCTGCGGCCCGGGATCGGCCGGCGGTGGGCCTTCGTCGTACGGAACCCAGATCGAGTCGGTCGGCCCCCCCGGATCGGTGGGCTGCGGCCCGGGATCCGACGGCTGCGGTCCGGGATCCTCGATCGGCTCCACCACGTCCAGGTCCGCGTCAGCGGGTGGCGGCGTATCCTCGAAGCCTACGCCGCCTGTAACGCACTCTCCGGTCACGCATGTCTGGCCCGCGGGACACACCCGCTCGGCTTCAAACTGGCCCGAAGAGGGGTCGCACAGCAGCACTGCGGGTCCGTCGCAGATGCGGGAGCCGGCCAGGCACTTGTCCCGCCGCGCGTCGGTGGCGCAGGCGACAACGAGCAGCAACGCCATGGCCATATGAAGCGGGCGACCCATGCCGGTCACGTTGCAAACCGGGGGAAGTGTTGTCAATGTAACCGCTCCCCTACATACGCCATACGACCGATCATCGGAGGACTACGCGATGAGAACAATGATCTTCTTTGGCCTGGCACTGGTGATCGGTTGCGGCACTTCAGAGACGTCGGACACGACCGGCGGCAGCACCGGCGATACGTCGGCTGACACGGGCACGACCGGCGACGACACCACCGGCACCGGCGACGACACGACCGGGACCACCGGCGACGACACGACCGGGACCACCGGCGACGACACGACGGACACCACCGGCGACGCGACGACGGACACGACCGGCGATGATCCGATGGATCTGATGTCGATCTACGGGACCCCGGTGGAGGACGGCAACACGTTTGCCTGCCACACCTGCCACGCGCTGTCGGAGCCGGCGGCCAACGGCATTCGGCGCGTCGGGCACCAGATCGGCGACGCCACCCGGCGCACCTCCTGGAAGAACGGCCAGCTCGACGAGATGCGGCTGGCGGTCAACAGCTGCCTGACCGAGTGGATGAACGCGGATCCGTGGGAGGCGGACGACGAGCGCTGGATCGGCCTGTACGACTTCCTGGAGTTCATGGCGGAGAAGGACGGGGTCACCGACGAGACTATCACCTTTGAGATCGTGGAGCCGCCCGCCGACCTGGCCGGTGGCGACGCCGACGCGGGCCGCGAGCTGTTCAACGGCGCGTGCCGCATGTGTCACGGCGTGGACGCGGTCGGGACACAGCTGGCGCCCCCGCTGGCAGGCGCGGGGTTGCAGCCCGAGTACATCGCCACGCGCGTGCGGACCAGCGGCAGCGGCGAGAGCAAGGTCTACGACGGACTGACGGGCGGCATCATGCCCTTCTGGGGCGCGGACCGGCTCAGCGACGACGAGCTGCGCAACCTGGTGGCCTGGGTCAGCACCAGCGCGCTGCCCGATCCCGGCGACGACACGGGCGATGACACGGGTGATGACACGGGTGATGACACGGGCTCGGACACCGGCGACGATACAGGCGGGGACACCGGCGGCAGCGGCTGCGACGCGGACCACCCCAAGGTCGGACAGGTCGCCACGCTCGAGACCAAGTTCCACGGCGTCAAGGGCAAGGCGACGATCGTGGACAACTGCACGATCGAGCTGACCGAGTTCTTCTTTGACGGCAACGGCATCAACATCCAGGTGCTGGCCGGAAAGGGCGGCAACTACAAGGACGGCACGTCGATCAGTGACAACCTGAAGAACTTCCCGGTGGGCTACGAGAACGCCTCGCTGACGTTGGACATCGGCGACCTGTCGCTGGACGACATCGACGGCGTCAGCGTCTGGTGCGTGCCTGTGGGCGTCAGCTTCGGCGACGGGCTCTTCCAGTAATGCGCATCGGTGTCCTCCTTCTGGTCGCGGCGGTCGCACTGCCGGCCGCCGCCGAGAAGCCGGAGCGCTTTCGCATCGACGGCGGGCTGACGTTCAGCCGGTTTGAGCAGCAGGTAAAGTCCGAGATCGGCGGCGCCACGGGCGAGCGGCTGGTCGAGCAGACGGACTTCGGCCTGGCGCTGCTTGGCAGCTGGCGCTTCTGGGGCCCGTTCTCCGTCGGGCTGTATACGCAGCTCGACGTGGGCAGCCGCGGCGCGGGCAACTTCAAGGCGCTGGACGCAGACAACAAGACGGTGATCGAGGACGAGACCGGCGGCAGCTACACCGAGTTCTGGATGGGCCCCTTTGTCCGGGCTCAGTGGCGGACGCTGTTTTTGGAGGTGGCCTACGCGCCGCTGGGGATCCGCAGCGACGACGCGCGCGCCGATCTGCCCACCGCGGACGGAGACACCGACACCGCCCTGCGCACGTCGTACTCGGTGGCGTGGTACGCGGCGCTGGGCGGTGGAGTGCCGGTCACCGACGCGCTCGAGGTCGTCATGCGCCTGGAGTTTCGCGTGCGCTACTACAACCGGCGCGGCAGCGATAAATTGGCCGACGAGTTGGTGCACGGAACGCAGAACTGGACTCCATTTGTGGGCGTCGCCTGGAAGCTCTAACATCGCCGGATGCGCACCGCGATCTGCCTTTGTGCCGCCGTCCTCCTGAGCGGCTGTCCGGACTTCGACCTCTTCAACACCCAATTCGACGACGATGAAGGCGCCGTGCTCTACGAGGCAGGCCACATCACGGCGGCCCCGCTGAGCGACGACGGCGCGCTCAAAGTGATGACGTGGAACGTGAAGTTTGCAGGCGGGCGCATCGACTTCTTCTTCGAGTGCCGCGGCGACCGCGCGCTGATGACCGAGGACGAGGTGCTGAGCAACCTGCAAGGCCTGGCCGACTTCATCAACTACGCCGACCCGGACATCCTGTTGCTGCAGGAGGTCGATGTGGAGTCCAAGCGCACGACGTACATCGACATGCTGCAGTGGCTGCTGGATCACACCAAGCTGAACCACGGCGCGTACGCCTCGCTGTGGAAAGCCGACTTTATCCCCAGCGATGGGCTGGGACGCATGAATATGGGCGTCGCCACGCTGAGCAAGTGGCCCATGGATGAAGGCACGCGCATCGCCCTGCCGCTGGTGGCAGAGTTCGACGGCATCAAGCAGTACTTCTATCTGAAGCGGGCCATGCTGCGCACACGTGTGCTGGTGCCCGGACACGACGATGTCTACGTGGTCAACATCCACACCGAGGCCTTCTCCAAGGACGGGACGCGCAAGAAGCAGATCGACCTGTTTCGAGCCGAGCTGGACCGACTGGCGGCGCTGGGCAAGGTCGTGATCGGGGGCGGTGACTTGAATACGGTCCCGCCGGCCACGACGGTCTTCAAGAACTTCGCGGACTCGGCCTGCACCGCCGAGGAGTTTGACGCCGACGACTTCGGCAACGAGCTGGACACGTTGGCGCCGTTTTACGCCGATGACTCCGGCTGGAGCGCGGCGATCACGCCCGAGGCCTTTGAGGCCGACCAGGCGGCACATTTCACGCACACCACCGACGCCGACGGCTTCTGGAACCGCAAGCTGGACTACCTGTTCACAAACCAGGAGGCGCGTGACGGGACGACTCATCAAGGCGTCGGGGAGCCGGCCACCATGCCGCTGTCCGACCACGCGCCGATCTCCTTCACGGTGGTGCTGCCATGACGCGCTGCACGCTGCTTCTTCTGGCGGTCCTCACCGCGGCCCCGGCACACGCTGACCACCTGATCCTGCCCGCTGGGCGCGCCGAGATGGGCATCTTTCAGCCCCTGCGCATCGGCGTGTCGGACACCCTGGAGATCGACACCTTCCCGCTGCTGGCGTTTGTCATGCCCAACGTCACCGCCCGAATCGGCTGGAGCGACGCGCTGATCACGGAGCACGCGATCACCTATCCGACCCAGCTGCTGCGCCTGCTGTCGCGCGAGGGCACCGGCGGGATCATGCCGCTGGAGACCAAGGTCCCGGACATCCTCATGATCGAGAACCTGGTCCACTACCGGCTGGCGCTGGGACGTGGGCAGACCGTCACCTTCAAGGGGGGCGCCATCATCGCCGGGGTCTCAGGCCCGTCCACAATGCCGACGATCGATCTGCCTCTGGTCTATCCGCGAACGGCAGCGTGGGAAGACGGCATCACCGGGCGCCTGGGAATCGACTTTGACGGTGCGATCGGCGCACATCTATATTACAACGTCGATGTCGATCTGTTTGCCATGGCGGATTCAGACGCACCGTTCCACGTGGAACACTCGCTTCTGGCCGGCTGGCAGATGACATGGTGGGTGGCGCTGCAGCTCGGCTACAAGCTGGTCGTCGGCCAGTACCCGTTTGGGACGCAGGTGCATATTCTGCCCATGTTCGACTTGAACTTTGTGCTGCACCGGGAGCGATCACATGAGCGCCATACAACCCCTTGATCAGACACCGGGCCCCGCACAGAAGATTCGGGCCATTCTCGACCGCCAGCGCGCGTCGTTTCTGGACGAGGGGCCGCCGACCGCCCAGCTGCGCATCGATCGGATCAACCGGGCGATCGACCTGCTTGTGCGCCATGACAAGGCCTTCTGCGAGGCGATGTCCGAGGACTTCTCCCATCGGTCGATCCACCAGTCGCGCATCACGGACATCTACGGCTCTGTCGAGCCCCTGAAGCACGCCCGAAAGCACGTGCGTCAGTGGATGAAGTCCGAGCGCCGGCCGGTGATGTTCCCGCTGAACATGGCGGGCGCCAAAGCCACGGTGCAGTACCAGCCGCTGGGCGTCGTTGGCGCCATCAGCCCCTGGAACTTCCCGATCTACCTGACATTTTCGCCGCTGGCGGGCATCTTTGCGGCCGGAAACCGGCTGATGCTGAAGCCGTCCGAGTTCACGCCTGCGACCTCCGCGCTGCTGGCCGAGCTGTTCGGCAAGGCCTATGACGAGACCGAGGTGGCGATCATCACGGGCGGGCCGGACGTCGGCGCCGCGTTCAGCTCGATGCCGTTCGACCACCTGCTCTTCACGGGCAGCACGTCCGTCGGGCGCCATGTGATGCGGGCGGCGGCCGAGAACCTGGTGCCGGTGACCCTGGAGCTGGGCGGCAAAAGCCCAACGGTCGTGGGCAAGGGCGTCGACATGACGCAGGTGACCGCGCGCATCGCCAACGCCAAGCTGCTGAACGCCGGCCAGATCTGCCTGGCGCCGGACTATGCGCTGGTGCCCAAGGCGCGGCTCGAGGAGTTCGTAGTGGGCATCACGGGCGCGGTCGAGCAGCACTATCCGACGCTTGTGGACAATGACGACTACACGGCGATCATCAACGAGCGGCACCGCGATCGCCTGCTCGGATACCTGGTCGACGCCGAGACGAAAGGCGGCCGCCTGATCGAGGTCAATCCGTCCAACGAGGAGTTCGGCAAGGACGGCAACCGCAAGCTGCCGCTGACGATGGTGCTGGACCCGACCGACGAGATGCGCGTCATGCAGGACGAGATCTTCGGGCCTATCCTGCCGGTCAAGACGTACGACTCGATCGACGAGGTCATCGCCTACGTCAACGATCACGCGCGCCCCCTGGCGCTGTACTACTTCGGCGACGACGACGCCGAGCAGCGCCGGGTGCTGAAGCGCACCACATCGGGCGGTGTCACCATCAACGACTGCCTCATGCACGTCAGCTGCGAGGACATCCCGTTCGGCGGCGTGGGCCCCAGCGGCATGGGCGCCTACCACGGCCACGAGGGCTTCAAGAACTTCAGCCACGCCCGCGGCGTCTTCAAGCAGGCGCGCCTGGACCTCATGGGCGTGATGCGTCCGCCCTACGGCGAAAAGCTGGAGAAGGCCCTGCGCTTCCTCATTAAGGGCTGAGCACTGACGCCAATTACGGTGTATTGTAGCGATGCACCTTCTATGACCGTTTTTAGTGCGCAGATCGCAAGTCCCAAGCGGACCCTCGGACTGCTCGTCGCTCTGCTGTTGGTGGCGGGGGTGGTGATGACCGTCCAGCCTGCGCCCGACCCGCCGGGGGACCGCCCCACCTCGACCGACCGGCCCAATCGGTTCGAAAAGCCGGAGCTCCCCGGTCAGAGTCACCCCGCGCTTGCCACGCGCAGCGATGAGCCGCCCCTGCCACCGCCGGTGCGGTTTACCGGGACGGTCAAGGACACAGCGGGCAGACCGGTCGCCCGCGCCGACGTGTGGTGGGTGCCCCTGGAGGAGCACGAGGCCCGGGCGCTCTTTCACGATCCCGACATCCAGTCCTCCACCGACAAGCGCATCGTCGAGCAGCTGGAGACCAGCACCCTGACGCTGACCGATCGGCACGGGCGCTACGTCCTGGAGGCCTACACCGGGGGAGCGCTCAGCTCACTGGCGGTGCGCAAAGCCGGATATATCGTGGCGATCGAGGGCGTCGACGGCTCGGAGAAGGGCGCCGCCGTGCACTTTGAGTTGGATGTGGACGCGACCATCGCCGGCACGATCACGCGCGAGAGCGACGGCAAGCCCGTCGAAGACGTATGGATCATCGTGCTGAACGGTCACGCGATCGGCGAGCTATCGCTACAGCTGGCGGGCGCGCCGACAGTGCCGGTCGACGCGGACGGACGCTATGAGGTCTCGGGTCTGGCGCCGGGCCAATACACGGTGGTGCCGGTGCGGGAGGATCGCACGCTGGTGTCGCCCAGAGAGCGCGTCGCCGCGGCCGTCACCTTGGAGGCCGGACAGCGGCTCATCGACGTCAGCTTTTCATTGAAGATGGGCGACCAGGCGCCTTAGTCACACTCGCAGACGCGGTGGATGTGGCCGGTGAACGGCGACGAGAAGAACATGCATGGCTCGTCCGCCAGCCAGGCCACGCCGGTCGGCTCGTTTTTGGCGGCGTCCGGCGTGCCGTCTGTGACCAGCACCCACTCGGTGAGTGTGTCGGCGGCCGGGTCCCAGCGCGTGATCGCCGTGTGGTCGGTCAGGTCGGTCGCTACGTAAAGGCGGCCGTCGTGCGGGCTGAACGCCATGCGGCCGTGTCCGCTGTAGTCAGGCGCCAGCGTCGCAAAGCTGGTCACGGCGTAGGAGACCAGCGTGTCCTTGTCCATGCGTGTCAGCGCGCCGGCGGCGTTGAGGGCCCACAGGTCGCCGTAGGTGTCGACAGCCAGCGAGGCGCCGGCGGCCGGGCTGCCGGTGATGACGACCGAAGCGTTCTTGTCCTGAGTGATGCGCACGATCTGGCCGCCCAGCAGCGCAGCGTAGGCGATGTCGCCGTGACCGGCGGCGATAACGAGATCCTCGATGTTGCCGCCGGTGGCGTGCCAGTGCGTGAACTCGGCGCCGTCACCGAAGACCGTCACCGAGTCGGCGCGCCAGATGCTGTCTTTGCCGCCGACGTAGACGCGGCCGTTGGAGTCGACCGCCACGCCGTCCGGATCGGAGACCACGTCGGCCGCCACGGCGATGCCCGAGGGGCTCACCACCGAGATGGGACCGGCGGCGTTGCCGGCTGCCCCCGAGCCGACGACCAGGGCGCCGGTCGTGGGATCGATCGCCAGCGCGGTCGGCTCCTGGTTGATGGCGGCGGGCACAGTGGCCGCGATGTCGATGTGGTAGCCGGTCTCGGAGACGGCGATGGTCTCAGACACGCCCTCAGCGCGCTCGTGACAGGTAAACGCCAGGATGCCGGCGTCGCGCGTCGAGACGTAGAGCGGGTCGCTGCCCGATGCGCCTCCGCAGACGAGATCGACGGGCGCGGTCGCCTGCATGCCGGTGGCCCACGGCTGCAGTCCGAGTGCGGGCTGAGCGGGATCCCAGCGGGAGATGCCGGCGTCGCCGGGAGTCTCGACGGCGGCGTACAGCATCGTGCGGCTGCCCAGGGCATGGAACTCGATGCCCTCGACGCGCTCGACGGCCCAGCTGTCGACCTTGGTGACGGTGTTGCCGGCGCCCTGGCCGCCGCTGTTGGTGCCGGTGTCAACGACGTACAGCTCGCCGCTGCCGCGGGTGACCACGTACAGGTCATGGGACTGTGGGTGAACCGCGATGGCGGTGGGCTCGCCGGGCGCCATCAGCACGCGGGTCTCGTAGGTGATGCCGTCGACCTCGATGACGCGACCGGCGTTGGCGGCGGAGTCCGCGACATACGCGACCATCAGCTCGCCGTCGAGGGTCAGGTCGACCAGATCGGCGTCCGCGATGGCGGCCCAAACCGGGTCAGCGCCGCCGTCGAAGCTCTCCACGGGACCACGAATCTCGCTGCGGCCGGCGACGTGCACGTTGCCGTCTGAATCGACTGACAGGCCCACGGGATAGGTCGAAGCAGCGCTGGCAGTCACGGTGTCGTCGGCGGCGATGCGGACGATCGGCCGGTTGGACACGCCCACTGGCGCCTGCCCGATATACAAGTTGCCTGCGTCGTCCAGGCACAGGGCGCCCGGGTCCGCGATCGAGCTGGTGAAGCCGCTCACGCGGCTTGTCGCCGTCACGCCGCGCCCATACAGGTGCAGCGACTCGGGCGCGGTGTCGTCGGTGACCAGCTTGGCCAGCGACTCGGTGATGGGCGCAAACACGTCGAACGTGCTGCTGGCGCCCGCGGTGAGGCCGGGTCCGGTGGCGATCAGCGCAACTGCGCTCGCCTCCGTTGCCGCGCTCACGCTGGTGAAAGTGGCGGTCCCACCGACCGCCATGGCAACAATACTCCCTCCCAGGATCGCCTTCCCGCCGGCCACGCTAAGCGTGACGGGGGTTGGCGCTGTCGCCACATTGCCGAAAGCATCGTGAACTGCCACTGTCGGCGCTGGAACCAGCGCCGCATCCACAACACCACTGGACGGCGAGACCGTAAATGCAACGGTGGCCGCCTCGGCCGGCATCACCACCACAGTGACACCAGACTCCCCAACACTCCCCTCAACATCCGTGACGCTTATCTCCGCAGGCCCTGCGGTTCGCAAAACCACCACCAGGCCTACAATTGACCCGTCTTGCGACAGAGCCTGCTTCGATGGAACCGTGCCGTTGTCATCCGTCGTGGCGACTGACACGGTCCCTTTGTGCCCGAATACGGGGTTGCCGTACTGATCTCGGGCCGTCACGGTGATCTCAAACGGGTCGCCGGCTTTGACAAGCTCGGGCGCACCCTCAATATCCAGCGCCGCCACGTCGTCCGGGAGCACGTCCACGGACCGGGAAGCCGTCTTGATGTTCATAGCGCGGAAGTCCGTCACCTGGATGGCCCACGTGCCGACCTTGCGCAGCACGACGGACGCAGGCAGCGTCACCCGCCCGTTGGCGCCGGGGCCAAAGGTCACGGGCGCGGGTACGTTGCTCATCGGCGCCAGGGTGTGCACGGAGACGGTCCCGCTGTAGCTGTCGGCCAGGTTGCCAAAGGCGTCGTACGCGGCGATCGCCGTCGCCATCGGCGTACCGGCTTTCACGCTGCGCGACGGCAGCTCGATGTCCAACCGCTCGGCCTCGGCAGCCACAACGTCAACGCGCAGGCCGCTGACTGAGCCCTCGTACTTGCCGCTGGCGTGAACGCTGAAGTGCACGGCCTCGGCAACGTTGTGCGCCAGGTCGCTGAAGACCACAACGCCGTTCTTGGCAAGCTTGGACTTGGTGCCGGACAGGGCGCCGGACGCGGACTGGACGGTCAGCGTCACGATCACCTTGTGCTCCTCACCCAGCTCGTCGCCGGATGCGTCCATGACCTTGACCACGATCGGGGTCCAGTGCTCGCCGGCGACGGCCTTCATGATTTTGGGGATCTCGACCATCAGCGCCACCGGATGCGTCTGCGGCACCGGCTGCAGCTGGGTGACGATACCGATAGGCAGATCGAGCGTCCAATCCGGCGCGGTGGAGTCCGCGACGCGGTCACTGGGGGACGGCAGCGCACGGTCGCCCTGCTCCGCGCAACCGGCGGTTGCCCAGGCCATGGTCAAACACAGTGCAAATCCGAGACTCTGTGCCGTCGCTCGTCGCATCGTTTCCCCCTTCGTGGTGGGTATCGACAAATGGAATCCGGCACTTGAGGAAAAGGTATGCGCAGCTTGACGCATGCGGTATACAAAAACGCATGAGTGAGGCCTCCCCGAGCCCGCGTCCGAAGGCGCCTGTTGAGCAGCTGATCGGCGTCGGTGTGGCCGGGCTGCTGGTCGGTCTGGTCATCGGCGCGCTGGTGTTCAGGGACGCCAACAATCCACCGGCTTCTGCCGACGACCCACAGGACGCCGTCGTGCAGGCCCCGATCAAGGTCAAGCCACAAGCGCCGGCCGCCGGGGGCGCACCCACGGCCAATGCGCCGTCGCCAAAAGACGCGACTGGAGCCGGATCGGCGTCGATTAAAGGCGGTCAGGACGCGGAGCCCGAGCCCAAGGCCGCACCGCTGCAGCGCAAGGGCATGTCCAAGGCGCTGGCCGGCGCGGTCTACGAAGACACGTGGCTGCAGCCGCTGCGCATCAAACTGCACGACACCATCGGCACGGGCGCGCTGTTCACAACCGACGGCCCGACGCCGGCCGGACAGTGGGTCCTGAACCGGCTGGCTGCGCTGGATGCGCACGCGGTCGACACCACGCCGTACAAGCCACTGGTGGTGACGGGTCTGGTCAAAGCCGGCACCACCGACGAGACGGCGGCCGCCAAGGCGGAGGCGGCGCTGGGCACCGTGCTGGTGCGACTGGTTCTGGAGTACCGCTTCGTCAAGCGCACGGGCCCGTTCAAGAGGGGGCTGCGGCCCGAACGCAAAGTGGTGGACCACAAGGAGTCCCTGGACCAGATCTTTGCGCTGGCGCATGAGTTCGCGACGGCCGACTCTGAGACTGCGGCAACGGCGCTGATCGACCCGCCGCACCCCAATTATCACCCGATGATCGCCGCTTTGAAGCGCTATCGCGGGTTCGCGGCGGCGGGCGGCTGCAAAGCCATCGACCCCAGCCTGAAGATCCGCCCCAAGTCCAAGGGCCGCTTTGTGGTGCAGCTGCAGGATCGCCTCAAGTGCGAGGGGCTGTACTCGGGCCCCTCGGACGGCGCCTACGACGAGGACGTGCTGGCCGCTGTACAGACCTACCAGCGCACCCATGAGCTGGAGGACGAGGGCTTTGTCTTCTCGGGCACAATCCGCAGCATGAACGTCTCGATGGCGCGCCGCGTCCAGCAGATCGAGCTGGCCCTGCAGCGCCTGCGGGAGTCGCGGGTGTGGGAGATGAACCCGTACCACCTGCGCGTCAACATCCCGGCGTTTACGATGGTCGCGGTGGAGAACGGCGAGATCATCAAGCGCCACAAGGTCATCGTGGGCACCAACCGCCTGGACGACGACAAGCAGGCGCTGATCCAGGGTCACCTCAACCGCACCAGGCTCTTCACCACGCGGCTGTACAAGGTCGTCATCAACCCGGCGTGGATGCTGCCCGAGCGCGTCTCCAAGGGCGAGATGGTCGGCAAGATGGAGAAGGATCCGCAGTGGCTCGAGAAGAACAACATCTCGCTCAAGACTCTGCCCAACGGGCGCAGCGTCTACGTGCAGGGCTTTGGCCCGGGCAACGTGCTGGGCAAGGTGAAGTTTCTGCTGGAGAAGTCCAACGCCATCTTCCTGCACGACACCGACAAGCGCCTGCTCTTTCGCAAGCTGCGCCGCGACTTCAGCCACGGCTGCGTCCGCGTCCACGAGGCGGTCGGCTTCGCCCGCTGGCTGCTGCACAAAGACGGCTACGAGCACCCGGACATCTCGCGCGGCTTCAAGCTGGAGAAGACACAGCGCGGCATGAGCTTGAAAGAGCCGGTGGACCTGATGACCGAGTACGTCACGGTCGACATCGACGCCGCGGGGCGCCCGACCTTCCTCACGGACGTCTACGGCTACGACAAGGCGTACCGGGCGGGCAAGATGCCGCCGCGCACCAAGATCCGTTGGGGCGACCCGACGCTGCGCCCGAGCTGGGTGCCGATCGTGCCCAAGTCCAAGGTCGACGAGTGGTACCAGGCTGGCAAGCCGGCGCCGCGGAACTACAAGAAATAGCTAATTCGTGAAGACGACGGTCGGCTCTGTCGAGAGCCGCGTCTTTTCCGGATCGGCGGTGATCCACCAGCGGTAGTAACGCGAGAAGTGGTCCGCCACGACCTCGGTAACGATGATGCGCGTTCGGGGCGGCACGGCGACCGTGAAGCTGGTCTCGGCCAGCGGAGCGCCCGCTGTGGTCTCGGTCTCGGGCAGCAGGTCCTCGAACAGGGCCGGCGCGCCGAACTCCAGGACCAGCTGCACTGTGCCGGCCGGGGGATCCGCAGCGACAGCGATACGTGCGGGCAGGTCCGACCACATGGGCTGCGGCAGGGCGAACGTCATCTTGCGCCGGCCCGCGACAGGACTTAGACGAAAGTCAGGGCGGCGCGCGGCCAGGCTCACCCAGTCGTCGCGGCCGACGAGAGGCTTGCTGAGATCGAGGGTGATCAGCACCGGATTGGCGTTCGCGTCCAGCGGCGGCTGCAGAACGCGTGGGTTGGGCGTGATGTCGGTGCTGGCGGTCAGGTCCGAGACCAGGTCTCGCAGCTTGCGCGCGGGCTCGAACGGGCTGTATTCAGCGACGCGCCGCATGTCAGGCAGCAGGTTGTGTCTGACCAGGTGCGTGCGCTCCCATTCGAGGTACTCGGGCCGCTCGACCCGCACGGCGTCCTCCAGCGAGTAGACGCGCGCGTCGGCAGGGACATCCCACTTGGAGAGGCCCAGCTGGATACCCGCCAGAACGGCGACGGACACGGCCCAGGCGATGACCAGGCGCTTGCCGCCGGCTGCCACCGCCTCACCGCCTGCGACGATGGCCAGCGCCAGGCACGGCACGACGGCCAGGATCATGCCCAGCTTGTTGGGCTGCATGGCGTTCTCCAGGACCCCGAGCATCGCGAGCAGCGGAGTGACGGCAGCGACCAGGACCCACGTGCTGGGGCGCGCGTCCCTCAATCGCCAGGCGCCGAGCGGCGCGAGCGCGGAGAGCAGCAGCCCGAAGCGGTTCAGCACCCACAACACCATGAGCGCAAAGACCGGATAGGCGTTGTACGGCGTGCGGACCAGGCGGTCGTTGAAGGGGGCATTCAAGAGGCCGCGAAAGCCGAACTCCAGGCCCAGAAAGCTGTGCGGGAAGTCCCGGTGATACTCCTCGAACGATTCGAAGACGAACGGGCTGCCGAACACGCGTTGATGATGGACGGCCCACAACAGGCCGACTGCGGCCGTGGCGCCGACGAGCGCGAGCCAGCGCCGGCGCGTCGGACGGCCGCGATGAAAGGCCCACAGCAAGCCGGGGGCCAACAGCAACGTGATGTGCCGCACGCCGACCAGGTATCCGAATACGAGGCCCAGCCACACGGCGCTGCGGTGCTTGGCGGCGAGCTCGGCCAGCAGGACTGTGACCAGCAGGCAGGCCAGCAGATTCTCGTCGATGATCGGGATCGCCAGGACGTAGGGGTTGAGGGCCAGCAACGCGCCCAGCGCCAACGGCGCGGCCGGGTTTGAGAGCACGCGGCGACCCAACAGCACGCCCCAGCCGAACAGCAGCGCCCCGATCCAGGCGTAGAGAATGCGCGGCCCGGGGAAGTCGAAGGCCACAAACGCCGGGGCCACGAAGCAGACGTTGCCCAGCCGTACGTTGTGGTTGCCGTCCAGGATGTAGGTCCCGGTCGCCCAATCCGGCGCGCGGGTGGCGCCCAGCACGAGAGAGGCGGCGCGGTTGATGCAGTTGAACTGAAAGAGATCGCGGTCGTAGTGGACCAGAAACAAGAGCCCGACGACCAGCGCGAGCCCGACGGCGATCACGTCGGCGCGGCTCAGGGAGACGCGTGGTCGAGCGCCGCGCAGGTCTGCCCACTTCCAAGCCGTGAGCGCAGCCGACAGCACCAGCGCGATGCCAACGAGGTGCGTGCGGCTCATGTGCGTGTCGGTGCCGATGCCGATGGCGACCAGCAGCCAGCCGACGACCATCGGCCCGGCGGTGGCAGCGACCAGCAGGCGCTCCAGGCCGAGGTCGTCAGGACGCAGCGCCCGAGCGAGCAGCCAGCCCGGCAACGCGAACGCGACGAGGGCGATCAGCAGGTATCCCAAAACGGCGAGCACGGGCCTAAGATGATATGGTCCGGCCATTCGCACAAGCCAGGAGCCCCCGTACGTGACCGACTTCTTCGAACGCTCACTCATCGTTCATGAACAGCTGCGCGGCAAGCTGGGCGTGGTCAGCAAGGTGCCCATCGAGACGCGCGACGACCTCTCGCTGGCCTATACGCCCGGTGTGGCGCGCCCCTGCGAGGCGATTGCGGAGAACCCGGCGCGGGCGCGCGACCTGACCATCAAGCGCAACTCTGTGGCTATCGTGTCGGACGGCTCAGCGGTGCTCGGGCTGGGCAATATCGGGCCGCTGGCCGCCATTCCCGTCATGGAAGGCAAGGCGATCCTGTTCAAGAAGTTTGCGGACATCGACGCCTGGCCGATCTGCTTGGACACCCAGGACGCCGACGAGATCGTGGAGACGGTGCGCCGCATCGCGCCGGTCTTCGGGGGCATCAACCTGGAGGACATCTCATCGCCGCGCTGCTTTGAGATCGAGGCCCGCCTGCAGGACCTGGGGATCCCGGTGTTTCACGACGATCAGCACGGCACCGCCATCGTGTTGTTGGCGGCGCTGCTGAACTCCTCGCGGGTGCTCGGGCGACCGCTGGAGGAGATGCGCGTGGTCATCAGCGGCGCGGGAGCGGCAGGGCTCGCGATCGCTCAGCTGCTGCGGTGCGTGAGCTTTGATCCCACCGTGTGTGTGCCTGTGGCGGACGTGATCGTGTGCGACTCAAAGGGCGCCATTCACAAAGGGCGACAGGGGCTCAGCCAGGTCAAGCAGGACGTACTGGCCTGGTCGAACAAGGACAGTCGCAGCGGTACGCTCAAAGAGGTGCTGGAGGGCGTAGACGTCTTCATCGGCGTGTCCCGCGGCGGCCTGCTGGACGGCGATGACATCCGCCGCATGGCCAAGGACCCGATCATCTTGGCGATGGCCAACCCGATTCCGGAGATCATGCCGGACGTGGCGCGCGAGGCCGGGGCGGCCATCGTCGGGACGGGGCGGAGCGACTTCCCCAATCAAGTCAACAACGTGCTGGCCTTCCCGGGCATCTTCCGTGGGGCGCTGGACGCCGGCGCGACCGCGATCGACGGGCCGATGAAGCTTGCCGCGGCTCACGCGTTGGCCGAGGCCGTGCACCACGTGTCGGCGGACCGTATTCTGCCCGACCCGCTGGACCGCCGGGTGGCGCCTCAGGTGGCCGAGGCCGTGAAGCGCGCCGCCTTGAAGTAGCTGACCTCGACCGGCACGCCGGTCATCCACAGCATGCCGCTCAGACGCTCTATATAGCCCTCGCCGCTGGGCAGCAGCGCGTTCACATTCACGTCCGGCAGCCCATGCGGCACGACGACCGTGCCGGGCGTAATCCCTTTCTTGGCCCGGACCGGCAGCTCGATGGCGCCGTGGGCGGACTGGATACGCAGCCCCCCCTCGGGGCCGACACCCAGAGTGTCCGCGTCCGCGGGGCTCAGCCAGGCCACGGTCTCGGAGTTGCCGTCGCGTGACCCGCCCTGCAGCCAGCTGTTGTGGGCGATGCGGCGGCGCCGGCAGATCAGGGTGAAGCCGGTGCGGCGCTCCAGGATAGCGGCGACCTCGACCATGCGCGCCACCTCGGCGTCCAGGCGGTCGTCCCAAAAGCGCAGCTTGGACTTCTTGATCGCGGAGCCGGGGACAGGACCGGGAATCGGCACGCCGTATCCGCCGCCAAAGCCGCGGGTCGCGCGATCCAGCCAGCGCTCGATCGGCGCCTTGAGAAACGCGCGGGTCAGGCGACGGCTGTTGGCGACAAGGGGCCGGCCGAGCGCCAGGCTGGCGCGTCCGAAGATCTCCAGCTCGGAGCGGACATCCCCCGGCGGGTGGGTCACCGGGCTGGCGGACTGCAGCAGGGAGCCGGTCTGGAACAGCAGCGACGGCATGGCCAGGTCCCAACGCTCCAGCCAGGTGGGCGTCGGCAGCAGCAGGTCGGCGCGACGCCCGGTCTCGTTTTCGAAGAGATCGATGCTGACCAGAAAGTCCAGCTGCTCCAGGGCATCGGCCAGCTTGTCACCGCGCGGGATGGAGCGAACGGGATCCCCGGCCGCTACAAACATCGCCCGTACGCGCTCGTGCCCGCGCGTGGTGATCTCGTCGGCCAGAATGCCGCCCGGCAGGGTGTCCAGTACGCTCTCGTAGCCGCCGATGCGACTGATGCGCTTCGTCACGCCCACGCCGGCGCTCTGAGCCAGGCGGTCGAAGTGAAACGCCATGGGGTGAAAGAGCGAGCCGCCCGCCCGGTCCATGTTGCCGGTTACGTAGCTGAGCGCCTGCTGCAGCACGTAGGCCAGCGTGCCGAACGGCCCCATGTTTACGCCCACGCCCATGTGGAAGACCACGGCGCCGGCGCGCTTGATCTGCTCGGCCAGGGTCTGGATCTGCGCGACTGAGATGCCGGTCATAGCGGCTGCGCGTGTGACATCGTGCCGTCGGGCGATACCAACCAGCGTGTCCAGGCCGGTGACCTCGCTGTAGGCCTCCCGATCTGCGAGCAGCCGCAGCAGCGCCAACAGCAGCCACACGTCGGTGCCGGGCCGGATGCCGAGGTGACCTCCCCAGCGGGCCGCGCTCTCGGTCTCGCGCGGATCGATGAAGACGGTCCGGCCGCCGCGCGCGATAAGCCGGTCGAAGGCCGTCGAGCCGCCGTCCAAATGCACGAAGCTGCCCTGGCTGATGGCGGGGTTGGTGCCGAACAACACCGCCAGGTCCGTGCGGTCGACGTCCGGAACCGGATGAATGAACGGCGATCCGTGCACGATCTCGGCGCCGGCGAACTTGTTGTTGCAGTCCTGACTGCCGGCCGAATAGAAGTTGCGGCTGTCCAGGGCCTTGGAGAACATCAGCAACCCCAGCGTCCCCAGCGCGTCGAACGCCAGCGGGTTGCCCCAGTAGACGCCGACCGCGTGGGGTCCGTGACGCTCGATGATCGGGCGGACCTTCTGGCCGATCAGGTCAAACGCAGCGTCCCAGCTGATGCGCTCCAGCGCCCCGTCCAATCGGCGCCGCATCGGGTGGCGCAGCCGGTTTGGATGATTGGTGACCTCGTGAAAGCGCGTGCCTTTGGCGCAGACGAACCCGGCGCTGACCGGATGCTGACGATCAGGCACCAGCCGAGTGACCGCGCCCCCAGCGTCCACGTCCGCCACCAGCCCGCAGGCGGCCTCACAGATCCGGCAAAACGTGCGACGTGTCGTGGTTTGCATGACGGATCGTGTACCACATGCTCGCGTGACAACCTTCTGACAATTAACCAACACTTTAGACACCATACGACCCAACCACACCTACTGTGGGGGGCATGAAAGCCTCCATGCACGAAGTGACCGAGCTGCTACGCCGCCGCCCCGACTTCCGCCGACTGTGGGTCGGCGATATCGTCTCGTATCTGGGCGACTGGCTGGCCTACGTCGCTGTCAGCCTGTTTGCGCTGGAGCACGGCGAGTCCTTACTGGCGGTCGCGCTGGTTTTTGTGATCCACAGCCGCCTACGACGGCTGGGCTCGGAAGCAGGTCGCTTTCAGCCGACTCGTGTTCAATGACTCAGGTGATCAGGGACAATTGCCGCCGCAGCCATCCGTCTTCCCGTCCGAGATCCGCCACACGCTGACGGCGCTGGAGAGCACCGCCGTCGCGATGAGGTGGCGGCCGTCGTTGGCCATCACCAGCCCTGTCGGCCAATCGAGCACCTCGGGGTCCACGACCGTCTGGCTGAGGGTCAGCATGCCCTCCTCATCGACGTCGTAGACGGTAATCGTGTCCGCTTTTCTCGATGCCAGGTACACGCGCGAGCCGTCCGGGCTGACCGCGATGCCGGCGGCCTCCTCTGTCTCGGTGCCTTCGGAGTCGTCCTGGAAGTGCTGGCGATACGTCAGCAGCCCGTCGCCCGGGTCTCGGTTCATGATCAGCAGGCTGTTTCGCACCGGGCTCGAGGCGTAGACCGTCAGGCTGTCCGGGCCCAGCGCCACCGCCTCCGCGCCCTCCAGCGCCGCGTGCTCGAAGTGGGGCAGCGCCGACAGACTGCCCGTCTGGACGTCCCGCTCGAAGGGCGTGACGCTGCCCGACAGATGGGAGGCAGCGTAAGCAAACGTGTCGTCCGGGGTCAGGACGATGGCCTCGATGCCGCGCAGTGAGTCGTTGTCGTAGACTTGCGGGTCGCCCAACGAGCCGTCGGAGCTTCGGCGCAGGTGCAGCGCGCAGCTGAGCCCGTCGGTCTGAAAGTCCGCGACGTAGAGGCTGCTGCCGTCGTGGCTGGACACCACGTCCACCGGAAACGACGGACGACCCACACAGTCCGGCAGCGCGATGGTCTGCCGCGACGTCAGCGCGCCCGTGTCGACGGCGCGATCATAGATTCGCAGGGTCCCGTTCTGGGAGTCGACGCCGTAGACATGCTCGCCACCGGGCCGCACCACCACCACGTTGGTCATGCCGCCGCTCCCCGCCTTGTCATGCGGTCCGCTCCAGCGCGCCTCCGTGAGGCTGCCGTCCTCAGAATCGTACGCAAACCCCGCCAGCTCGCCGTGGTTGCGCGCGGCCACATAGACGTGGCGACCGTCCGGGCTCAAATCCAGGTTGTACGCGCCCCCGAGCCGCACCACGCCGCCATCGCCCTGCTGCACCTGCTCGCGAACCTGGTCGCCGACCATCAGCGTGATTACGTTGGCCATGTACCCGCTGGCGACCACGCCGCCCGTCGCCAGAGGAGTCACCGTGGTCCAGCCCTTCAGCACGCCCGGAAAACCAGCGATGGGCTCGGCGCCGAAGCCGCCCAGCGTAAAGTCCACGTACGCGGGGCTGGCGTCGACGTCGTCCAGCGGTATCAGCGCCTCGCCCACGCGGGAGAAGCGCGTCAGCCGACTGCCGAAGTAGCTGGCCACGATCAGCTCAGCGCCATCGGCCGTCACCGCCAGACCACCCGGGTTGCCTACGCCCGCCTCGCGAAAGACCCCCTGCCCCGGCTCCTCGCCCGGCTCGTGGCGGTGATCCGGCTCATCGTCCGGCACCCGCTTGGGCTCCAGCGCGTTGGGGCACTCGCCCGCACGACCCCGCCCAGCCGCGTAGGCGCTGCCTGCAAATGTGAGCAGCCCGGTGTCCGCCGCGCGACGGAACACACCGATGTTGTCATCGCAAAACCCGCTGGCGTACAGCAGATCCCCCGCCGGGGACAACGCCAGCGCGTCCGGACGATCCAGGCCAGCCATGCCGGCCATTTCCCCCGCGGGCTCCAGACCGTCCGCCGTGCGCTGCCAGATCTGAATCAGCGACTTCTCAAACGACGCGACGTAAACAAACCGCCCCTGCGGCCCCAGCAACACCCGATGCGCGCCCACCAGGGACGCGTGGTTGCCCTGGGCGCGCGGCGTCAGTCCGGCCTCGGTCTCCTCGAACAACAAGAGCGCCTGCCCATCCACGGCAGCCACCCACGGCGAGGCCACGTCAAGGTCCCGTGCGCCCCCCTCAATGAGGTCGTGGTCCACGCTCACAGCGCCCGTCTCAGGATCGATGGCGCCCCACTCCAAGGCCTCCGCCGTGGCCATATACAGCCGCGACAGCTCGGTCGACAGCGCAAGCGCGCGCACCAGCGGAACCGCCAGGATGTTGCGCCTGAACAGCCGGTCCCCGATGTGCTCAAACTGCGAGACCGCGCCGTCCGCCAGCGTCACCTGGGTCCCGCGCGTGTCCTGGTGGTTGCCCGTGCGGTCCTGGCCGCGCCCCCCACGCTTGGTCCCATCGGGCAGGTCGACAAAGGCGCGCGTCCCGCGATTCGTCCGTGCGGCCACGTAGACGTACCGCCCGTCGACGGTAGCCACCGTGTCGTAGACGCCGCGCAGCCCATTCAGGCCCCCGTCACCGTTCACCAGGCCCAGCACCCGGGTCAGGTGGCCGACCGGCCTGCAGTCACCGACGCAGTCGCAGCTGTCCAGCGTCGGAGCCTGGCCGCACAGATAGCCGCTGATGCAGCGCGGATCGCCGCACGCAGACGTCTTTTCGCAAACCCCGCACGGCTCACCGGAGCCGGACACGCCGCACTGCTGGAGCGGCAGGCACGGCACCGGCGGCTCAACGTCATCGGAGCAGCCGCTGAAACCGAGCACCAGCGTGGCGATCGCCAAACCCATGGAAGCGCTGCGCAGCACGCGGTCACGGTACCATAAGGCCATGAGCCTCTGATAAGATCGCGCCACCGTGAGCCCCCGTCAGATCACCGCCACCGCGGCGCTTTTTGCGACACTTATCGGCTGTGGCGATAGCGACTCGTCAGCCCCGGACGTACCGATCGGCCCGATCCTGGACGTGGCGCCCCGGGTCACCAAGCCGCCCCCGCGCGTGGGCGCCGGTGCGCTGGACTTCGTCGACGTGACCGAGGGCGCAGGCATCGACACCCCGACCGCCAACTCGGTGGCGTTTGTCGACTTCAACGACGACGGCTGGCCCGACCTGACCGTGGGCACCGCGCTGGGTGTCTACCTGCTGCGAAACAACGGCGACGGCACCTTCGTCAACGAGACGCTGCGCATTTCGATCCCGCGAGAGCTGCGCGGGGAGGTGAGTACCACGGTGTACGGGGACGTAAACGGCGACGGGCACCTGGACCTTTACGTGGGCCGCTGGCGCGGCAGCGACTTTCTGCTGATGTCGGACGGCGCGGGCAGCTTCAAGCCCAACCCGGACGCCGGCATCCCCGAGGCGATCGGCGTGCGCGGCGTCAACTTCGGCGACACCGACGGCGACGGCGACCTGGACCTGTATGTGTGCATCGGCCGCGACCTGGCCCTGGGCTTCGGCGAGACCGGCGACGGCGGCGGCCCCGACAAGCTCTTCACCAATAACGGCGGGGTCTTCACGGACTCGGGACAGCCGGTCGGCGGCAAGCCCAAAGGCGAGACGTTCGGCGCGCTGATGGTGGACTTTGACCGGGACGCCGACCTGGACCTCTTTGTGGTGACGGCGTCCGATCTGGACCGCTATTACCGCAACGACGGCGGCGTCTTCACCAACGTCTCCGAGGCCGCCGGCATCGCGCGCTGGACCAACCTGATGGGCCTGGCCGTGGGCGACTACGACGGCGACAACCTGCTGGACGTCTACGGCACGGACTCGATCCCCGACGCGCTGTACAAAGGCCAGGGCAACGGCACGTTCACCAACGTCTACCCGGCGGTGCTGGGCGGCGAGGCCGATCCCAGCGCGGCGCAAACGGCCTGGGGCTGCGCCTTTATGGACGCGGACAACGACGGCGACCAGGACGTGCTGACGGTCGCGGCCTACGACGACAACTATCACGGCCGCACCGGACCACCGCGGGTCGGCCGCTTCGTCCTGCTGGAGAACGACGGCGCCGGCGGCATGACCGACGCGACAGACGACGCGGGCGCCGCGCTCAACCGGGACGTCAACGGCGGGGGCCTGGCAGTGGCCGACTACGACCTCGACGGCGACATCGACGTGGCGGTGGCGCTGGCCGAGCCCGGCAAGGCCGGCGAAGGCGCGGGTGGCCACGACGTGCTCATGGGCCTGCGCCTGCTCCGCAACGATGGCCTGCGCGCCCCGGGCAACCGCTCACTGCGCATCGAGCTGCGACAGGACGGACCCAATAAATGGGCGGTGGGCGCCACCATCGACGTGGTGACGGCCAGCCACCAAAGCAGTCGCGCGGTCACGGCCGGCGAGAGCTATCTGTCAGCCAACGACTTTGCCCAGCACTTCGGCATGGGCTCGTCCAGCGCGGCCAAAGTGGACGTGCGCTGGCCCGACGGCCGAAACGACACGGTGGAGCTCAAGCAGGGCAACCATCGGATCGTACGCACTGGCGATGTCGTCACCGTGGAGCCCGCGGGCACGACCGCGGCCACCAGCCCCGGCCCGATCCTCTGCGACCTGGACTGCCAGGCGTGCCAGGCCCTGTGCGACGCGGGCGCCTGCATCCATGGCGGCCACGCGCTCAGCGGCGTCGCGTGCCTGGTGGACTGCTGGCTTTCAGCAAAAGACGGCGGCGGCTGCGGCAGCCAGTGACGGTCGGCATCAAGCTGTCCCGCCTGCGAAAACAGTAACTCCCTGAGACCGTTCAGATACGACGACTGATCGAGCCGCCGGGACCGGCGCGCAGACCCCCGAACAGACCGAATTACGGTTCTTACCCCTTTCGGTAACCCGCCGCTGTGTCGTTTGGAGAGACGTGGGAGCCAAAAGCCTGGCCTCCTGTTGCTCCGGGAGAGATCCGTCCGTTGAGTCTGCAAAAAACCATCGCAACGACCGCCGTGGCCGCGCTCATGATGAGCTGCGGCGGTGCCGATGATCCGCACGGCGACGAGCACGCCGAGCACGCCGAGCACGCCGAGCACGCCGAGCACGGTCAGGGTGCGGCCGGACCGAGCGACCCCGAGCATGACGAAGACACCTACGCCGGCGCGAGCACCGCGTCCGCATTCTGGGCAACCGCACCCGAACCTGAGGCGGAGTCATTGTCCGAGCTTGGTGAGCCGTGTGCCGGCGACTCCCAGTGCCACAGCGGGCTCTGCGTAGTCGGGCCCGACGGGCGGCTGTGTTCGATCACCTGTGATGGCGACTGCCCCGACGGCTTCCACTGCAAGGGCGTGATGGGCGAGAACGGGGTCAACCAGTTTGCGTGCCTCCCCGCACCGGCAGCCGTGTGCGCCCCGTGCAGCCAGGCGACCAACTGCGGACCAACCGCAAGCTGCGTCGCCATGTTGGACGCCGCGCCGACGTGCCTTCTCAGATGCGACGCTGCTGCCGGCTGCACGGCCGGGTTCGCGTGCGTGCAGGAGACCGCGATCGGCGGCCAGCAAACGTCCGTGTGTGCGCCGCTCGATGGAGCGCCGTGCTGCGGTCCCGCCACAAAAGGAGCGCAGCTTGCGTGCGAGCGCTCCAATGAGCACGGCACCTGTAGTGGCGTGCGGCTGTGCACCGGCAAGCCCGGCTGGAGCTCGTGTACGGCACCGACCGCGGCCCAGGAGCTGTGCAACGGGCTGGACGAAAACTGCGATGCGGTGCTCGACGACGGGTACCCCGACTACGACGGAGACGGCGTGGCGGACTGCGACGCCGTGGACTCGGACGGCGACCAGGTGGTGGACTCGCTGGACAACTGCCCGCTGGCCGCCAACGCGGAGCAGTCCGATGCCGACCTGGACAGCCTGGGCGACGCCTGTGATGCCTGCCCGCTGGACAAAGACAACGACCTGGACAGCGACGGCGTCTGCGGCGACCTGGACAACTGCCCCAACATGGCCAACACGGACCAGACGGACGCCGACGCGGACCTGGCGGGAGATGCCTGTGACACCTGCGCCCTCGATGCAGCCGATGACGCGGACTCGGACGGGGTGTGCGGTGACCTGGACAACTGCGCTGAGGTGGCCAACCCGCTGCAGGTCGACGTGGATGGCGACGGCCGCGGAGACGTCTGTGACGGCTGCCCGGGCGACGCGCTTGACGACGCGGACGCGGACGGCGTGTGCGCGGATGTGGACAACTGCCCTGCCGTGGCCAACCCCGACCAGCTGAATAGCGACGCCGACGCCATGGGCAACGCGTGCGATCTCTGCCCGGCCGACGACGCCAACGACGCCGATGGCGATGAGGTCTGCGGCGACGCCGACAACTGCCCGGCGGTGCCCAACGCTGACCAGGCCGACGGTGACGGCGACGGCCTCGGCGACATGTGCGACGACTGTCTCGACACCGACGCGGACGGTAGCTGCGACCCGGCCGACAACTGCCCGGCCCTGGCCAACCCGGACCAGGCCGACGGTGACGGCGACGGCCTCGGCGACATGTGCGACGACTGTCTCG